>JBJMMR010000001.1:0-5903 GCA_045804645.1 Chloroflexota bacterium
TCGGGCGAGTCCTGTTCGGGCCTCTTCAGGGATTGCTCTGGGGCTCGACGCGGGCGAGTCTCCGCGTGGCACCGTCGGCCGCCCTGCGACTCCAGCTCACGCAGCAGACGACGCTTCCTGCCGGGGCGGTCGTACGGGGCATGGATGACGAGACGAGGGACCAGCATCTGGCGGCGTTCCGTTCACTCCGGTCGGGTCGCGGCTTCGTGTGCGACCTGAGCCACGACAGCCCATCCGAGGCGCCGATCCTCCAACCGACGCTGATCCTGCGCGGTGCGCACGACCGGGCGGTGCCGCCAGCCCACGCCGCCCGGCTTGCGGCCTTGGCCCCGGACCACGAGCTCGTCGAGGTCGACGCCGAATCCCACTTCATCTGGTTCGGACGTGCCGCCGGCGAAGTCTGGGACCGAAGGCTGGAGTTCCTGGCCGGCTGATTGGGTGGCCGTCGTCAAGCCACCGCCGAACCATCCGCCGAGACGGCCGCCAGACGCACTGCTGATATCCAGACACGGCAGGAACGCGCGCGAGAGGGACCCGGAGTTTCCGGAGACGACGCGTTCGAGAGGGAAGAGCCATGCATCGCCGAATCGTTGCGGTCCTCGTCGGTTGTCTCTGCGCGCTCGCGGTCGCCGGCCCCGCGTTCGCTGACACCGTGCCAGGTCCGGGTCCTGGAAACTTCCGTGACTCCGGGAGCTCGCTGTACCTGGGCGCGTCGTCCAGCGAGTGCGGCCAGTCGACCTGTACCGACACGAACGTCTACGGGTCGATCACGACACTACGGGGCGGCGAGACGTCCGCCGTTGTCTGCGTCGATCAGTTCACATACCCGCAGCACGGCGGAGGCTCGTCCAGTTCGCTGTCCGGATGCGCCGATGTCGCGCCTGATATCGCGAGCGACCTCAGCTCTGGCTCGGTCGACGCGACGATCCTCGCCGAGCAGTGCGGTCGCCAGAGGTGCTCGAATCAGGAAGTCGAGCTGTCGGTGTCGGCTGAGCTGACCGCTGTGTCGGGCTTGAATGCGTACAGCTACACCCAGAAGCAGCAGTACCAGAACTGCACGGACAGCTATCGCGTCCGAGGCGAGGCGTCCGACGCCGAGGGCTCGATCGTCGTAGACGGGACGACCTTCGACGCTTTCGGGCAGCTCGGCCACGAGACGTTCGCGTTCAGCAGTCGCTGCCGCTGAACCGCCCGGCGTAGGGAAGCCCGGCTGAGCGGGGCCGGGCTTCCGCGATTCAGCACGGTCCGACCCGTCCTCGCGACGTTCGAATCCCGGCTCGCCCAGAGATGCAGCGGAGACGCCGAACAGCTAGAACCTGAGCGATGGAAGCATCCTCGACGCCCGGATCCGTCGACAGTCTGGCCGGCTCGGTCGCCGCGCCGGCGGTACCCGAAGCCCCCGCGAAGCCCATCGGCGCCAACGTCGCTGAGGTCGGGGGCCATCGGATCAAGGTCGTCAGCGACCCCTGGCTCGAACGTCTCCTCGTCGCCGCGCCAGTCGGGGTCGCGATCGTCCTCGTGTGGTTCGGGTTCTTCCGCGGCGACCCGATGTTCGGGACAGGTCTTGTGACCGTGATCGTCGCCTTCGTCGTCTTTCACGTCTTCGCCGGCCGGATCCCCGAGGCGTTCGACCGGCTGCCGGTTCGGGGCGTCGTCGCCACGGCCGACGTGGCGAGATACCGAGTGTTCGAGGCCGGCATCGAGACGCAGATGAACCGTCGGCTCGGCCTGATTCCGGGCGCTCTCTTCGCGGTCTTCGCGATCGCGCGGTTCCCGACGCGGGCAGGTGGCGTCGAGTCGTGGCTGTTCGGTGACGGTCCGCTGTCGCTCGCCCGGACGGGACCGCTGCTGCTCCTCGACATGGTCGCGGAAGCGCTCCTAGGCCTGGCGCTCGGACTCATCTTGTGGCGGATGCTCGTCGTCGCGTGGAAGGTGAGCGAACTGGGCCGGCGCTTCGACCTGGAACTCCAGCTCAACCACCCGGACCGCTGCGGCGGGTTCCGGCCGCTCGGTGACATCTGCCTCTGGAACGCGCTGCTCGTGACTGTGCCCGCCATCTATCTCGCGACCTGGGTCGTCGTCGCGCCCGGCATGCCGATGTACGGGACGACGTACGTGGGGCTGCACACTGCGTTCCTCGGCGTCCTCGCGGTCCTAGCCCCGATCACGTTCCTGGCGCCGCTGCAGTCCGTCCATCAAACGATGGTCGGCGAGGGCACGCGACTCCACGCTGAAGTCGAGCTGCTCGGCCAGCAGATCAACAGCCGGTCGCGGGTCCTCCTCGAGCAGTCCGACGAACTGACGCCCGACCAGATCGCGGCCGTCGCGAAGGATGTCGAGGTCCGCCAGGCAAGCTACAGGACGAACGAGAAGATCCCGACCTGGCCGATCGACCTGGGGCTCGCCCTCAAGTTCGGTAGTTCGCAACTCATCCCGCTCCTGAGCCTGACCGGAGTGAGCCGTCCGATCGTCGACACGATCGATCGCCTGGTGAAGTTCGTCGCGCCCAGCTGACGGCACTCCGCCGGCGGAACGATCTCGTCGAATCCGATCGCCCTTCTACCGATCCGTCTCGCGAAGGCCACCCGACACCGTCAGCGCGGAGCGAGATGACGGATGACGTTCCTCAGCCGACGGGGCGAGCTGACGCGGGCGCGGCGGCTAGTCACTTTTGACCATGACGGGGCCTCGGGCCGCGGATATGTTCCGCCGGAACGCCGAGATCGGCGGGTCATGGAGGAATTTGGCATGGCGACGCTAACACTCGACGACGCAACCCTCATCACGGAAGCAGCTCGGAAACACGCCGGTGAGCTTGGTACTCACGTCACCATCACCGTCGTCGACGGCGGCGGCAACGTTCGGACGCAGACTCGAATGGACGGGGCGCGATTCGGGACGCTCAACGTCTCGGCAAACAAGGCCTTCACCGCCGCCGCGTTCGGAGCCCCAACAAAGGTGCTTTCCGACCTCGTTCAGCCAGGTGCTCCGCTGTTCGGCTTCGCCGACGCGATGGGCGGGAGGTTCGTGTCGTTCGCCGGCGGCATCCCGTTGCTGCGCAACGAGGAGGTGATCGGGGCCATCGGGATCAGCGGCGGCAGCGTCGATCAGGACGACGCGATCGCTGACGCCGGTGTTGCTGCCCTCCCGGCGACCTGATTCGGTCGTGAAGGCGGTCCGACTGCACGCGTTCGGCGGACTACCGGTCGTCGACGAGGTCCCGGAACCGACAGTATCCGGCCCGCTGGATGTCATCGTCCGCGTCGCGGGGGCCGGGCTTTGCAGAACAGATCTCCACGTCCTCGACGGCGTGTTCGCCGATCTGTGCCTGCCGCCGCCGTTCGTGATGGGCCACGAGACGGCCGGGTGGGTCCACGAGGTCGGCCAGGGGGTGGAGGGGCTCGCCGTGGGTGATCCGGTGATCATCCACCCGTACCTCACGTGTGGCCTGTGCCCGCCGTGTCGTCGTGGTGACGACCAGCTCTGTGAGCGGTTCCGATTCTCGGGCGCGATGATCGATGGCGGTTTCGCCGACTTCGTCGCGACCAGTGCTCGCTCCCTCGTCAAGCTCTCGGCGACCGCCGCGCCGGCCGACGTCGCGGGCCTTGCCGATGGAGGCCTCGCCGCGTATCGCTCCGTCAAGGGCTCCCTCACTTGGCTCTCGCCGGGTTCTGTGGCCGTCATCATCGGCGCCGGCGGTCTCGGTCACATCGCTGTCCAGTTGGTGCGTGCCATGTCAACGGCCCGTGTGATCGCGGTCGACCGCTCGCCGACCGCTCTCCAACTCGCGGGCGAGCTCGGCGCGGACCTCCAGGTCCATGCTGACGGTGGGCACGTCCAGGCGGTCCGCGACGCCACCGACGGACGTGGCGCGGATGTGGTCTTCGACTTCGTGGGCGACGGCGGGACGCCCGTAGAGGGACTCGCCATGCTCGCCCGCGGTGGGCGTTACGTCGTCGTCGGCTACGGCGGCCGGCTTGAGGTTCCGACCTACGACCTCGTCGGCAACGAGATCACGATCGCCGGGTCGCTCGTGGGCTCGCACACGGATCTTGTCGAGTTGGCGTCGCTGTCGGACAGCGGCCGAGTCGCGGTGATCACGCAGAGGTACGAGCTGCGAGCGATCCGCGAAGCCATGGAGGATCTTCGGGCGGGGAGAATCCGAGGTCGAGCCGTCCTCCTCCCGTAAACCATGCTTGTCGATTGCACCGCGCAGGCTCCCGATCCTCCTGGCCGAGGTCAGCGACGCGGCAGGTAGCGAAGCGGGTCCACGAACGTCGAGCCCTTCTGCACGCCGAAATGCAGGTGCGATCCAGTCGCGCAGCCGGTCGCCCCCACCCGGCCGATGACCGCTCCCACGCTCACACGTTTCCCGACGCCGACGAGCACCCGAGACAGGTGGCGGTACCAGGTCGTCATGCCGTCGCCGTGATCGATCCGGACCTGAAGCCCGCCGCAGGCGTCGGCGTAGCCGGCGACGGTGACCTTGCCCGCGCGAGCGGCCCGGACCGCGTCACCGGTGTCGCCGTCAATGTCGATTCCCTGGTGGACGCCGTACTTCGTGAGCGTCTGGCCGAAATACTGGGTGATGGGCCCGATCAGCGGCCACTGCCATGTCGAGGGTTTCGGTTTTGGCTTCGGCGGCGGCGAGGCTGGTGGTGCGGGCTTCGGTTGGACGGTGAACGAGACGCCCGCGGGAGCCTCGACCGCCGCGCCGTCCGCCGATCTCGCTCCGGTATCGACCGACAGCTGGACGGTGGCGCCGTAAGGCAAGGCGGCCGACGGGTTGAGGACCACAACGGTGTCGCCCTCGGCCCACCGTAATCGGCCGGTTATCGCGGTCTCGCCAATCCTCGCGTGGAAGGCTGCCTGCGTCGCGGCCCGGTCCATCGGGCTCGAGAACCGCACCGACACGTCAGCGAATCGCGAGACGCCGCTCCCCCGGTCCCGCGGTCGGAAGCGAATCACCGTCACCGGCGCGGGAGACGGCGTGAGAGCGGGCGTCGCCGTGGGCGTCGGCGATACGACGACCGAGGGCGACGGGCGCTGGGACGGCAGGTCCTCACGGATACCTGCGTCCGGGACGACGGCGGGGCGGAACGCGCTGCCTTCGACCGTTCGCGCCGGGGTCGCAACCGCGGCGTCGAGGTCCCCGCCGATCGCCCACGCGCCGACCAGGCTCGCGACGACGAGTGCGATGACTGCGGACAGCGGCCGGATCGGCCACAGGCGCCGGCTGGCGGCACGGACCCGCGCGTCGATGAGCACGCGCAGCCGCAGTCCTGCCGACGGCGGCGCGTTTGGGCGAGCGTGGGGAGAGGCGGGACGACGCAGAGGACACCCTCGCGGGAGTTTGGCGCTGGGGCGATTCAGCGGGGGCTCGTGGCCAAGGGTACCCCGGCTTACCGCGTCGCCTCCGATGCGCCACCGATACCTGTCGTGATGACGAAGACCTCGGTCGCAGCACCCGGGTCACCGGCAGGTACGGCTACCCTCCTCTTCATGCCCGCCCGCGAGTTCGACCTCAACATCGAGCGTGTCCTCGAGAATTGGACGGTCGCCCACGCGATCCGCGAGCTGATCGCGAACGCGCTCGACGAGGCTGCCCTTACTGACACCGCCGAGCCAGAGATTGCCAAGGACGGCGACGGCCGCTGGCACGTCCGCGACTTCGGCCGCGGCCTCCGCTACGAGCACCTCACCCAGAACGAGAACCGCGAGAAGCTGGCCGACCCGGAGAAGGTCGTCGGCAAGTTCGGTGTCGGGCTCAAGGACGCGCTCGCGACGTTCGACCGGCACGGTATCGCCGTCCGCATCCGGTCGCGGTTCGGCGATATCACGACGGTGCAGCAGCACAAGCACGGCTTCGACGACATCACGACACTCCACGCCGTCATCGACGA
>JBJMMR010000002.1:0-18566 GCA_045804645.1 Chloroflexota bacterium
CATGGAGTTCAACACCGTCTCGGTGAGCGACGGTGTGTCGATGGGTACCGAGGGCATGAAGGCCTCGCTGATCAGCCGCGAGGTCATCGCCGATTCGATCGAACTCGTCGTGCGCGGCCACCTGCTCGACGGCGTCGTGTGCCTGGTCGGCTGCGACAAGACGATCCCGGCCGCGGCCATGGCCCTCGGCCGGCTCGACGTCCCGGGCCTCGTCCTCTACAACGGCACGATCTATCCGGGTGTCTACAAGGGCCAGCGCAACGCCACCGTCGTCACGGCGTACGAGGCGATCGGCGCCTACCAGGCCGGCAAGATGACGCTCGACGAGCTGTACGAGGTCGAGAACGCGGCATGCCCGGGCGCCGGTGCCTGCGGCGGGCAGTTCACGGCGAACACCATGGCGATGGTCATGGAATTCCTGGGCCTATCGCCCGCCGGCCTGAACGCGATCCCGGCCGAGGATCCCGGGAAGGACGCAGCCGCACGGCAGAGCGGTGAGCTGGTCATGGACCTGGTCCGCCGGGACGTACGACCGTCGGCGTTCGTCACTCGCCAGGCGCTCGAGAACGGCATCGCCAGCGTCGCGGCGACGGGCGGCTCGACGAACGGTGTGCTGCACCTTCTGGCGATCGCGCACGAGTTCGGATTGCAGCTCGACATAGACGAGTTCGGGGGCGTCGCCGACCGGACCCCGATCGTGGCCGACATGCAACCGGGTGGCCGGTTCACGGCGACCGATATGTACGAGGCTGGCGGTCTCGCTCTCGTCATGCGCGAGCTTCTCAAACAGCCCGGCCTGCTCCACGGCGGTGCACCGACCGTCGACGGCCGGACCATCGCCGAGATCGCGGCGGACGCTGTCGCCACGGACGGCCAGCAGGTCGTCGTTCCGCTCGAGACACCGCTCAAACCGAGTGGCGGACTCGCGATCCTGCGGGGCAGCCTCGCGCCGGAAGGGTGCGTCGTGAAGCTGGCAGGCCACGAGCGGCGGCTGCACCGTGGCCCGGCGCGCGTCTTCGACTCTGAGGTCGAATGTTTCGAGGCCGTGAAAGCGCGTCGGATCGGTGCGGGCGACGTCGTCGTCATCCGCTACGAGGGACCCGTCGGTGGGCCCGGCATGCAGGAGATGCTCAGCGTCACTGCCGCACTCGTCGGCGAGGGTCTCGGCGATTCCGTCGCGCTCATCACCGACGGCCGCTTCTCCGGCGGGACGCACGGGCTGATGCTCGGTCATATCGCGCCGGAGGCCGCGCTCGGCGGACCGATCGCGATCGTCCAGGAGGGCGACGAGATCGTCATCGACGTGGACCGGAAACGGCTCGATCTGGACGTCGCAGCCGAGGAGATCGAACGGCGACTCGCGGCCTGGACACCGCGCCCCGCGAATTACACGACAGGCGTACTTGCGAAGTACGCCGCCCTGGTCGGGTCGGCGTCGATGGGCGCCGTCACGACCGGGCCACGGATGACCGCGAACCTGGCGGCGACGCGCGTCCCTGCATGACGCGTCACATCCCGATCGGGATCAAGACCTCGCCCCAGGCGGTCGACTGGGCGACGCTCGACGCGATGTGGGCGCGGATCGGCACCCACGACGTGTTCGAGTCGGTCTGGATGAACGACCACCTGACCGACATCTCGTTCGACCGGCACGGGCCGAGTCTCGAGGCGCTGACCGCCGCGGCAGCGTTGATCCATCACGTCCCCGGCCGATGGATCGGTCATGCCGTGCTGTCGGCGACGTTCCGGCACCCGGCCGTGCTCGCCAAGACGGCGACCCTCCTCGACCACGCGACCGGCGGCCGCTTCATTCTCGGCCTCGGCGCGGGCTGGCACGAGGGCGAACACGTCTCACTCGGCATCCCGCTGCCGCCGATGCGCGAGCGCTTCGACCGATTCGAGGCGGCCGTCCACGTGCTTCGAGCGCTGTGGTCGCCCGAGGCCGCGGCACCCCCCGGCGTGACGCGCCCCGACCCGTTCTATCCGCTCGTCGAGGCGACGAACGAACCGCCACCGACGCCCGGTGGTGGCCCACGGCTGTGGCTCGGCGCGGGAAAGCGTCGCGGCATCGCCCTGACGGCGGCGCTCGCCGACGGGTGGGTCATGCCGGCGGTCGACGTCCTGTCCGGGCGCGTCACGGACCTCGACGACTTCAGACGCGGCCGCGACGCGATCCTGGAGCGACTCGAAGCGATCGGCCGGGACCCCGCGGCGTTCGATTTCGGCGCGCAGGTGCCGACCGGCGACACAGCCGAGGACCGCGCGAAGGCACTCGACGCGGCGCACGATGCGCTTCGGCGCGGAGCGACGCACCTGATCCTCAATGTGCGACCGCGCCTCGGGCCGGATGGCGTGGACGCCGTCGCAGAGGAGGTCGCGGTGCCATTGCGGCGGGCGATCGGGTGAGCGGGCATCATGGGTTGATGACTGCCGATGGGCCGCGAACTCGGCGCCCCGTTCGTCCGGACCCGGAGGAGTACGACTCGCCGCGCGCCCAGCGCGCACGCGAGAAAGGCCTGCCCGGGCCCTACATCACGGGCGGCGAGGCACCGGACGAGCAGCAGGCACGCGCCGAAGAGCGACGGCTCGGCGGCTGGCTCGTGCTGATGGTCGCCGTCATCGTCGCGGCCGGCTTCGTGCTCGGTCTGATCGCCGCCCTTCTTGGGATCGCGGTCGCGCAGTGACCGCGGGTACCTCGGACCGTCCGTCGGACGCCGTCGCGACCAGCGACTGGGACCGCGCGCACGCCGACGTCGTGGAGTCGCTGCGTGACCTCGTCCGGATCCCATCGGTCAACCCGCCGGACGCCGCGCTCCCCGACGGTGAGACACGAGCAGCACGGTACATCGCCGATCGGCTGGCCGCCGTCGGGCTGGTCCCGGAGATGGTCGAGCCCGTGCCCGGCCGTGGTTCGGTGCACGCCCGGCTCCGGGGCGAGGGGACGGGAGACGACGGGCTCCTCCTGATGTCGCATCTGGACGTCGTGCCGGCCCCTCCCGAACGGTGGACGCACGATCCGTTCGCGGGCGACATCGAAGCCGGCCGGATCTACGGGCGCGGCACCGTCGACATGAAGGGGATGGTCGCGCTGCAACTCGGCGTCATCGAGCGCCTCGCCAACGAGGCCCGCGCCGCGGGACGCGACCCGGCATCGGACCCGATCCCTGGTCTCGCGCGGGACGTGCTGTTCACGTGCGCTGCGGACGAGGAAGCGGGGGCGACCGATGGCGCCCGCTGGCTTGCGGTCCATCGGCCTGACTGGCTGCGCGCCGCCGGCGCGTTGAACGAGTGCGGGGGCGTCACGGTCCACGCGGGTGGCGTGCGCTTCTACCCGATCATGGTGGCGGAGAAGGGCTTCGCGCCGTACCGGATCCACGTGTCGGGAACGTGGGGCCACGGTTCGATGCCGGGCGCCGAGAACGCCGCTGTCATCGCGGCGGAGATCGTCGCCCGCATCGCGGTCCCCGGCCCGATCCGGATGACACCAGTCATCACCCGCATGCTCGAGATCGCCGCAGACGCGCTACCGATGGCGACGGGATCGGTGCTACGGGCGATCGCCGCCGCCGAGCTCGACTCAGAAGCGGCGGACCGTGAGATCGACCGCCTGTGCGACCCCGTGTGGTCGCGAGCGATCCGTGCGCTCATCCGCGACACCTTCAGCCCGAACATCATCGAGGCCGGCGTGAAGTACAACGTCATCCCGGGGGATGCCACGGTCGATGTCGACTGCCGGCTCCTGCCGGGCTCGACGGACGCGGACATCCTCGCCGAACTCGAACGGCGCATCGGGCCGGAACTCGTCGGCGCGTGCCGGTTCGAACGCCTCGCGCTCGGGGAGCCGGTCGAGGCGCCCGCTGAGGGCCCACTCTGGGACACGCTCATCGGCGCCCTCGTCGATCACGATCCAGCGGCGGTGCCGCTGCCGGTGATGGCGCCCTTTGCGACGGATGCAAAAGCAAGCGCGATGGTCGGGACACCGACGTATGGTTTCGCGCCGTTCGGCCTCGAGCCCGGCGAGCCGTTCCTGGAGCTGTGGCACGGAGTCGATGAGCGCATCTCGCTCGGGGCGCTGCGCTTTGGGCTACCTGTGCTCTACGACGTCGTGCGCCGGTTCTGCGCCTGACTCTTCGGGCCGGCTATCCGCCGTCGATCAACCGGCCTCCTGCACCGCGGCCTCGGCCTCGCCCGCTGGCACGCTGAGCCGCACGGATTCGGCGCAACGCGGACAGACGTACACGTGGCCGCGGTTCCAGTCCCGCTCCGGATCGACCTCGGCCGGGTCGCGCACGTCCTGCGCCTCCATCGTCGCCCACGACCCGTCGGCGTGCTGGTGCTCGACCTTCAGACCGCTGGCCACGATGCCGTACTGGAACATCGATCTCCTCCTCGGGGGTCGCTGCGCCGTGCTTAGCCGGCCTGGATCCGGTCCCGATCAGCGGGTGCCGACCCGATCACGCGGACGCGCTCCTGGCAAGCCGTGCAGATATACACGTGGCCGCGGTCCCATTCCCGCTCGGGGTCCGACCCGGCTGCATCGCGCGCGTCGATCCCCGCCGGCTCGAGCGTCGACCACGTCCCGTCGTTGTGCTGGTGTTCGACCTGGAACAGGGCGGCTGCCGGGTTGCCGTAGAACATCAAGACCTCCTGCCCGGTAAGCGTACGCGCGCGGTCGCGCGGCTAGGTACCGGGTTCGCGCGTCGCCCGGATCAACCGGCCGCGACGATTGATCGCGTGCGTGGCGAGCGCCGCGACGCCCATCGCCACGATCGAGCGCTCTGCGGTCGGCAGCGGGCGCACCGCCGAGAGGAACTGCTCCGCACGGCCGCGGTCGACGACCCGCAGGATCGCATGGCCGCGCGGCGTCAGCCGCAGGACCTTCTGACGGCGATCCTCCTCCTCGCTCCGTCGCTCGACGAGCCGCCGCTTCACGAGGCCATCGATGAGCCGGCTCGTCGCCGACGGAGAACGATTGATGGACTCCGCCAGCTCCCCGATCGTCAGCGTGCTGCCGTCGGCGAGGACATACAGCGCCGCGAGCTGGGTGAACCCGAGACGCAGTTCACCGAGCTGACTGGCGAACCCGATGACGAGCTCGCGCCACAGCGCCCGGCCCATCGCGACCCGCTCGCTGATCTGGCGGACGTTCGGGAGGCGTGTGCCTGCCGCGAGGACGGACGCCGAGAGGTCGGTCTCGAAGCGCTGCGCGATCTGCCGACGCGGCGCGGGTCGTGTCGTCGAGCGCACGCGGGTATCGGTCATGCATGCAAGCATGCACGCGAATCCCGGTCTCCGGCAACCCGCCCCCGTACGCTCGGGACCGATGACTTCGATCGCCTTCGTCTTCCCCGGCCAGGGCTCGCAATCGGTGGGCATGGGCCGGGATCTCGCCACGTCCTCGCCAGCGGCTGCTGCCGTGTGGGAAACGGCGGATGCCGCCCTGGGCGAACCCATCAGCTCACTCGCCTGGGAGGGTCCCGGCGAGCGCCTCGACCGGACGGAGAACGCTCAACCGGCACTGCTCGCAGCGTCGATCGCCATCCTCGAAGCGCTTCGTGACCAGTGGACAGTGGCGGGTGTCGCGGCACCGGCACCGGCGTTCGCGGCCGGTCACTCGATGGGCCAGTACTCCGCGTTCGTCGCAGCCGGCGTGCTCTCACTCGACGACGGGCTTCGCCTCGTCCGGCGACGCGGGGAGTTGATGCAGGCGTCGGGGCAGGGTCGGGACGGCGCCATGGCCGCGCTCATCGGGCTTGATGATTCGAAGCTCCCGGAGCTGCTCGCGGCTGCCGCGCAACAGGGCACGTTCGTCGTGGCGAACAGGAACGCGCCGGGCCAGGTCGTCGTGTCGGGCGAACGGGTCGCGATCGAAGCGGGCGTCGAGATCGCGAAGTCGCTCGGGGCCAAGCGGGCGATCGTGCTCCCCGTGAGCGTCGCGGCCCACTCCCCGCTCATGGCCGAGGCCGCCGAAGGGATGCGCGACACGCTCGCCGGGGTCGCCTTCTCCGAGCCGACGACGACGTTGCTGGCGAATGCTGACGCCCGGGCCATCACGACCGGCGAGCAGGCGCGCGCCGAGCTCGTCGACCATCTGACCGCGGGCGTCGATTGGGTCGCGGCCGTCGAACGGATGGCTTCGGCGGGCGTCGCGACCTTCGTCGAGGTCGGGCCCGGCAGGGTCCTGACCGGCCTCACCAAACGCATCGCGCCGGACGCGGAGCTCGTCTCCGCGGACGATCCGACCACCCACGACCGACTCATCGATCCGGCCCGCGTCACGGCCTGATCGGCAACCATCTGGAGGATCCAAACCACATGCGTCGTCCCGACTACGACCGCCGCGTCGTCGTGACAGGTCTCGGGGTCATCAGCCCCGTCGGCAATGACAAGGACACGGCCTGGTCCAATCTCGTGAACGGTGTGTCCGGACTCGGGCCGATCACCTACTTCGACACCGAACCGTACGAGGCGAAGGTCGCGGGTGAGGTCCACGGCTTCGACGCCAAGGAGTGGATGGACCCGAAGGCGGCTCGCCGAAGTGAGTCGAGCCTGCACTTCGGCGTCGCCGCCGGGAAGCAGGCGCTCGCCGACTCCGGCTTCGAGCTGACCGACGAGAACCGGACGGAGGTCGGCGTGATCTTCGGCTCAGGTGCCGGTGGCCAGCAGCTCATGATCGACAATTACGTCTCGCTCCACGACCGCGGTTCGCGGACAGTGGCGCCGACGTTCATCGCCAATGCGCTCGTCGATAGCCCGTCGGGGATGATCGCGATCGAGACGGGGGCCATCGGCCATAACGTGTGCATGGTGTCCGCGTGCGCGACCGGTACGCACAACGTCGGCGAGGCGGCGGAGGCGATCCGGCGAGGTGACTGCATCGCGGTCATCAGCGGCTCGACGGAGGCGCCGCTGCTCGAGGTCGCGCATGCCGGCTTTTCCAATATGCGCGGGATGGGCTTGCCGCGTGCCGGCGAGGATCCCCAGACGGTGTCACGGCCGTTCGACGCGACGCGCGACGGCTTCGTCCTCGGCGAGGGCGCTGGGTCGCTGTTCCTCGAGGACCTCGAGCTAGCCAAGGCGCGTGGCGCCACGATCTATGCCGAGGTCGTCGGCTACGGGTCGGCCGCGGACGGCTGGGACATGATCCAGCCGATCGACGCCGGCATCGGCTCGGCGCGGGCGATGAAGATGGCCCTCGAGCGTCGGGGCGTTCCCGCCGATGAGGTAGACCTGATCAACCCACACGGCACCTCGACGCCGCTCGGCGACAAGCGCGAGGCCGAGGCCATCTGGACGACGTTCGGGTCACGCGCGTCGCGCGACTCACGCGCCATCGCGATCAGCGCGACGAAGTCGATGACGGGTCACATGATGGGTGCGGCCGGGGCGTTCGAGGCCTTCGCCAGCGTGATGGCCGTATCCGAGCAGTGCGCGCCCGGGACGCTGAACTACCGCGACTACGACCCGGAGTGCGACCTGTGGGTACCGGCCGAGACGGTCCCGATGGAGATCCGCTACGCGCTCTCGAACAACATCGGGCTTGGCGGCCACAACGGTGCGGTGATCTTCAAGAGGTACGACGGGGACTGAGCGTCCCCGCGCTCCTCTCCGTCCCTACAATCCGAGCCGATGCCTGAGAAGGATCCTGCGCGACGCGCGGTCGTGACCGGCCTCGGTGCGGTCATGCCGATCGGCAACGACTTCCCCACGTACTGGGCGAACCTCCGCGCCGGTGTGACCGGCACGCGGACGATCAGCAGCTTCGACGCGTCGAATCACGAGGTTCGCATCGCGGCCGAGGTCCTCGACTTCGATCCAGCGAGCGTGATGGACGCGAAGATGGCTCGCCGGATGAGCCGGTTCATCCACCTCGCCATGGGTGCCGGCAAGGAGGCAGTCGCCGACTCGGGCATCGACTTCGCCGCGATGACCCAGGAGCAGCGCGATCGCGTCGGTGTCGTCGTGAACACGGGCGGCGGCGGTATCGAGCAGATCATCGACGGGACCCACGTCCACGACCAGAAGGGACCGCGCTTCGTATCGCCGTTCGCGGTGCCGGCGCTGTCCGGCTCGATGGCGGCGGCGATGCTATCGATGGAATGGGGGCTGACAGGCCCCGTGATCACCCAGGTCGCCGCGTGCGCGACGTCGGTGATCGCGTTCCACGACGCGCTTCGACTGATCCGAGACGGCGACTGTGATGTCGTGGTCACCGGTGGGACGGAGGCGCCGATCTGGCCGATGGGGGTGGCGGCGCTCGCCAACATGACGGCGCTCTCGAAGCGCAACGACGAGCCCGAGAGCGCCTCGCGCCCGTTCGACCTGACTCGTGACGGCTTCGTCCTCGGCGAGGGTGCCGGGATCACGGTCGTCGAGTCGCTCGAGCACGCGCTCGAGCGCGGCGCCACGCCGATCGCCGAGATCATCGGAGGCGCGCTCACCGCCGATGCCTTCCACATCAGCGCACCGGAACCGACCGGCCGAGGCCAGGCCCGATCGATGACCAACGCGATGCGCCAGGCAGGCATCGCACCCGACGAGGTGGACTACATCGTCGCCCACGGGACCGCCACGCCGCTGAACGACGTCACCGAGACGCGCGCGATCAAGGCCGCGTACGGCGAGCATGCCTACAAGGTCCCCATCAGCTCACCGAAGTCGATGATCGGTCATCTCGTCGGCGCGGCCGGGATCGCGAGCGCGCTGGCCGCCCTGGGTGCCATCCGCGACAACGTGATCCCGCCGACCGCGAACCTGCGGACGCCTGATCCCGACTGCAACCTTGACTACGTGCCGCTTACGGCGCGTGAGGCGAAGATCGACACCGTCGCCGTGGACGGGTTCGGCTTCGGAGGACAGAACGCGGTGGCGATCTTCCGTCGCCTGGTCGATTAACCGCCGCGCAGCGAGCGACCCTCGAACGTTTCGATCGCCCGGATGAACGCGTCGCTGAGCGGCGCCGGTCGGTCGGTCCTGTAGTCGTACCGCACCATGACTGATTCGCTCAGGGCGACCAATCGCGGTGAACCGCCCGGAGCACATGACGTCAGCCGATGCTCGAGGGTGAACGATGAGCGGCCGATGTGCGTCGCTCGCGTCTCGACGGTGACGGTCTCCGTATGGAACACGGGTGCTCGATAGGTGATCCGCGCCTCGGCGAGGATCAGGCTCTCGGCCCCTTCGTGACCGGCCGCGACCGGCTCGCCGGTCACGTCCGACCAGTACCGGATGCGCGCCATCTCGCAGTACGTCAGATAGACGGCGTTGTTGACGTGACCCATGGCGTCCGTGTCGGCGAACCGGACGTCCATCGACACGCGATGGGCGAAGTCACCCGAAAGGTCGCGCCCGTCTTCGGGCGTCTCGATGCGGCCGAGGGTCATGGCCGGCTCAGTCTGCCGGGTCGACGACG
This sequence comes from Chloroflexota bacterium, assembly GCA_045804645.1. GTDB lineage: Bacteria > Chloroflexota > Limnocylindria > Limnocylindrales > CSP1-4 > SPCO01. Next base: position 9,413 of record JBJMMR010000002.1, read on the forward strand.
AGCGTGCCGGCCATCCCGGCCTCGGCGTGGCCAGGCACCGTGCAGACGATCCGATACGAGCCCACGTCGTCGATCCGGAACCGGATCCGTTGGGTCTGGCCCGGCCGCGCACCCGCATCCACGTTGGCGAGGCCCTCCACGTCCCAATCGTGGAAGACGGCGTCCTCGTTCGTGAACGACAGCACGACCGTCTGGCCGGCCTCGAGACGCACGTCAGCCGGCACGAACCGGGCGTCGCGAGCCACCACGGCGATGTGCGTCGCGCCGCGCTCGATCCAGCGATCGGCCGCCATCACGCCGCCCGCCACACCAAGCGCCGCCAGTGCCACTGCGCCGAGGAATGCGGCCTCGCGCACCCGATGCGCGGTTCGTCGCGACACCCGGTGCGCCGCCTCAGCCCGCGCGTCGTAGGTCCGCAATCGAAGCGCATTGGCGACGACGGTCACGGACGAGAAAGCCATCGCCGCAGCGGCCAATGCGGGAGAGAGCGAGATCCCGAAGGTCGGGACGAGCACGCCCATCGCGATCGGGATGAGGACGATGTTGTAGGCGAATGCCCAGAACAGGTTCTGCCGAACCGTCGTCATCGTCGCCCGTGACAGGCCGATCGCGGCCGGCACCCCGCGCGGGTCGGCCCCCAGGAGCGTGATCGGCGCCGCCTCGATCGCGACGTCGGTCCCGGTCCCGATGGCGATCCCCACATCTGCTCTGGCGAGCGCGGGGGCGTCGTTGATGCCGTCGCCGACCATCGCGACGGTCCGACCCCGGCGTTGGAGGCGTTCGATGATGTCGGCCTTCCCCTCGGGACGCACCTCCGCGACGACCCGATGCGCCGGGATCCCGACCTGCGCGCCGATCGCGTTGGCGGCACCCCGGCCGTCGCCCGTCACGAGCCAGGTCTCGATGCCTGCATCGGCCAGCTCACGGATCGCTGCCGACGCCTCGGCGCGAACGGGGTCGGCGATCGCGATGACGCCGGCGGCACGACCATCGATCGCGACCACCACGACGGTTCGGCCGCCACCAGCTGCGGCGTCGAGCTCGGCGAGGATCGGCGCGACGTCCACACCGCCGTCCGCGAGCCATCGGGCCGTACCGACGGCCACCCTTCGGGGGGCCGCCGAGTCCTCGACGCGACCGCGGACCCCACCACCGACGACCGCCTCGAAGGCATCGACGGTACGGAACCCGAGCTCGCGCGCGTTCGCGTACTCGACGATCGCAGCGCCGAGCGGATGCTCACTGGCTCGTTCGAGCGAGGCCACCAGATCGATCAGCGACGTCGCCTCGAAGCCGACCACCGGTACGACATCGACCACGGACGGCCTCCCGAGCGTCAACGTGCCGGTCTTGTCGAAGACGACGGTGTCGACGGCCTCAGCTCGTTCGAGCGCCTCACCGCCGCGGATGAGGATCCCTGCTTCTGCCCCACGTCCCGTCCCGACCATCACGGCTGCGGGGGTCGCCAGACCCATCGCGCAGGGGCAGGCGATGACGACGACGCTGATGAACGCCGACAGCGCGAGCGTGAAGCGTGGCTCCGGACCCGCGACGAACCAGATCAGGAACGTCGCCGAGGCAACGATCAGCACGAGCGGCACGAAGGCCTCGGCGATCCGATCCGCCAGCCGCTGGATCGGGGCCTTGCTGCCCTGGGCGCGCCGGACGGCGTCCACGATCCGCGCGAGCGCTGTGTCATGCCCGACCCGCGTCGCCCGCATCACGAACGACCCGGTCCGGTTGATCGTCCCGCCGACGACCTCCATCCCCGGAGCGACCTCGACCGGGACGGGCTCCCCGGTGAGCATGCTCGCGTCGATGCTCGACGCGCCCTCGAGGACGATCCCGTCGACCGGAACCTTGTCGCCCGGTCGGACGCGCACGCGATCACCGACCGCGACGAGGACCAGCGGGGTATCAGTCTCGCCCTGATCGGTGACGATGCGAGCAAGAACGGGCTGCAGCCCGATCAGCCGCCGGATCGCCCCGGCGGTGCCGGCCTTGGCTCGACCCTCGAGCCATCGCCCGAGGAGCACGAGGCCGAGGATGATCGTCGACGCGTCGAAGTAGGTCTCGGGATGGAGGCCCGCCTCATGGATCGCGTCGGGGAAGAGCGTCACACCGACGCTGTACAGCCACGCGGCGCTGGTGCCGACGGCGATGAGGGTGTCCATGTTCGCCGTCCGGTGCCGGAGGGCTCGCCACGCCGCACGGTAGAACCGTCCGCCGGCGACGAACTGGATGACCGTCGCCGGCACGAGGGCGATCCAGTTCAACGTCTCCATCGGGATGCGCGTCTGGGGGACGAACATCACGACCATGATCACGACGGCGACGACGATCGACGTGACTGCCTGGCGCAAGAGCCTTGCGGCCTCGACTTCGCGACGGGCGTCGTCGCGAGCCGCTTCCTCGACCAGCGACCAGCCGGCTGCATCGACCGCGACCACGTCCTCGCCGGCCGCGTCGGCGGGCCGTACGTCGTAGCCCGCGGCTTCGACCGCGGCGACGAGCCGGTCCTTGTCGGCGACGTCGGGCAGGTACCGGATCGTCGCCATCTCGGTCGCGAGATTGACGTTGGCTTCCTCGACACCGTCGGTCGCGCGCAGGAACCGCTCGATCCGGTTCACGCACGAACCGCACGTCATCCCCTCGATCGGCAGCTGGATCTCGGTGGTCGTCGCGGGTGTCGTCATACTCCCTAGGAGTATAGGCCACTCAGCTCGGCGACCCTCTGCGGCAGACTTGGATCATGGCCGACCTCGTCGTGACGGCGACCCTCGATGGTGGTGGCGCGCCGTTCCGCATCGCCGCCACGGATCGTGGCATCGCCGCGGCCGGGTGGGATCCCGACGAGGAGGCCTTCGAGAGCGACCTCGCACGGCGGTTCCAGGTGCCGGTCGTCAGGCTGGCCGACGCCCGACCCGACGAGCCGGCGGCCGTCGTCCTGCGCGAGGCGCTGCCGACGATCGAAGCGCTCGTTCGCGGGTCACGCGTAGACGACGGGACGCTAGCTGTCGACCTGTCGGACCGGCCGGCATGGGACCAGCGTGTCCTGGCCGAGGTCCGTCGAGTGGGGCCGGGGACGACGGCCAGCTACGGCGACATCGCGAGACGTGTCGGTGCCCCGCGTGCGGCGCGCGCCGTCGGCGGCGCACTCGGCCGTAACCCTGTCTCGCTCGTGATCCCGTGCCACCGGATCATCGGTGGCGACGGGACGCTCGGCGGATATGGCGGGATAGGTTGGGTCGACCGAGATCGACAGCTCTCGCGCAAGGAAGCGCTATTGCTGCGGGAAGGCGTCGCAGTCCGCCGCCGCGGCGGCTAGACTCCGCGCCTACGGCCGCGGTCCTGGGTCGATCGGGTCGACCGGGGTCACCGAGTGAGGGTTCGGCGCGCGACGCGCCCTTGGAGGTCCGATGACGGCAGCGTCCGTGCCCGCCGCTCCGTCGATGTTCGCCGTTTTCCGCAAGCGCGACTTCTCGCTGCTGTGGACGGCGCAGCTGATCTCGACCGCCGGTTCGGCGCTGACCGATCTCGCCGCCGCGATCTACGTCTTCCGGGTCACGGGCTCGGCGCTGGCAGTCGGCCTGACGCTGATGGTCACCGCGATCCCCAGCCTGATCGTCGGGCTGCTTGCCGGGGTCTATGTCGACCGGCACGATCGAAAGAAGATCATGATCGCGACCTGCCTCGTCCAGGCCGTCGCCGTCGGGTTGATCGCGGTCGTCCTCGGCATCGACGCGATCGCTGTCCCAGGCCTCTACCTGCTGTTGTTGTTCAACGCGGGGGTCAAGCAGTTCTTCGATCCCGCGCACGACAGTCTCATCCCCGAGCTCGCGAGTGACGATGAGCTCGCGGCCGCGAACTCGTTCCTCTCGATCGCGTCGTTCGGCTCGACAGCGATCGGCTTCGCTGGCGCGGGGCTCCTCGCGAGCATCGACCTTCGGCTGGCGTTCGTCATCGATGCCGTGTCGTTCGTGGTCGCTGCCCTGCTCATCGCGCTGATGGGTCGCTACACGCTGCCGATCCCCGAGGAGGATGCCTCGGTCGAGGTGATCGTCTCGAACCTGCGATCGGGGATCGCCACGCTGTTCGGCACACCGGTGCTGCGTTCCCTCTTCCTCATCGGCTCGATCGTGTTCTTCTCGTTCGGCCTGTGGAACGTGCTGCTCCTGCCGATGTCGCTCCGCGAGCTCCACGCGACGGAGTTCGAGTACGGGCTGCAGGAGGGTCTGACGTCAGTCGGTTTCGTGCTGGGTTCGCTGTTCATGGCGCGCTTCTCGCGGGTCCTGCCCGAGCCGCTCTGGATGGCGCTCGGCCTCGCCGTGATGGGCGTCAGCGGCGTCGGTTACGCGACCGCGACGTCGATCCCGCTCGCGATCCTGCTCGTGATGATCTCGGGTTTCTGGAATTCGCCGACGGCGGTGGCGCGATCAGTGCTCCTGCAGCGGAACACGCCGCGCGAGATGCGCGGTCGCGTCTTCTCGGCGTTCTACGTCAGCCGAGACGTGATCTTCCTGTTCGGCATGGCCGGCGCGGGCCTCGCCGACATCATCAACGTGCGGCTCATGATCGTGTTCGCTTCGGTGCTCCTGATCGGGGCTGCAGGCGTCGCGCTCGTCGCGCCCGGCATCGGCATCGCGTCGCTCCGCGCGGCTCGCGCGCGGCTCGCGGCGAGCGGTCCGGCGCTTGCCGGTACGCCGTTCCGGCCCGCGACGCTGGCCGACTTCGACATGCTGGTCGGCAAGCTCCCGACCTACGCGCGGCTTTCCGAGGCGCAGCGGCGGGCATTCGTCAAGGACGCGGTCGTTCGGGAGGTTCCCGCGGGGACGCGGATCGTCGAGCACGGCGACACCGCGACCGGCGCCTATTTCATCCTCGACGGCCGGGCGACCGCCGGTATCCCCGAGGAGGGCGGCTATCGGGGTCTCTCGACGATGGGCGGTGGCGACTTCTTCGGCGAGATCGCGGCGTTGACGGGGAGTCCGCGGACGGCCGATGTCGTCGCCGACACGGACACGACGCTGCTCGAGGTGCCTTCCGACGGGCTTCGCTCGACGATGGCCGTGCCCGAGATACAGAAGCTCGTCTTCTCGACCTTGACCTCACGCCTCATGCGGACGGAGGCCGCCGACCTGCCTCGGCTCGCGGGCCCGGACCAGGAGGCGCTGCGCGACCTACGGACGCCGAGGCCGAGCGTCGAGGCGTTGCCGCGGTCGCACACCGCGGAACCAGCGTCGTAGGGTGTCTGATAGCCGACACTGACTCGGTCCGTCGGCATGTTCTCGTAGGGGCCACGCAAGGGCGTATCGTGGACGCTGGCAGATTCGACCGTCAGCGACAGGAAGGAACGGTTCGATGAAGAAGATCAAGCTCCCGAAGGACTCGCTCGTCGAGCCCGAGGAAGGGCAGCAGGGACCGGAGGGCTTCATCGACGAGGGTGACGTCGAGGGACACGGCCTGCCGGTGACGGCTCCGCCGAGCATCGGTCAGCGCCTGCCCGGCCACGGCGGCGAACTGGCACCGAACGGCGGCGAACTGACACCGACCGACGTCGAGGGCGACGACAAGGTCGAGTAGACCCGGCTCTCTACATACCCCGTCGCCCCAGACCGCCCGGCACCCCCCGGGCGGTCGACTCTTTCTTCTTGCGTCCCTTTCAGCGGGGTTCTTGCGTCCGAGCTGTGGTCAGCCCGGGACTGATGCCGTCGCCGCCAAGAGCGCCTTGATCTCGAACGGCGTCGCGCTCGGGTAGCGCGACCGCAGGCGCGCCGCCTGACCGGCCAGGTGCGGCGCGGCGAACGAGTTCCCCGTCGCGCGGATCCTTCCGCCACCTCGCCAGGCGACGTCCACGTCGACCCCATACGCACCGAACTCCACCGGCGGTGAGGGATTGTAGAACCACGTATCCGGGTCGGGGACGTCGTGCGCCGCGACCGACACCACGCTCGCGAACAGCGAGGGATAGGAAGGACCGGGGACGTTGTTCGCTGCACACACGAGCACCGTGTTGGCGAAGTAGGACCGATCGGCGATGTCGTGGAAAGCGGCGTACATCTGTTCGCTGCGCGACGACAGACTCAGGTTCACGACCTCGATGCGCTCATTGACGGTCCACTCGATCGCCGCGGCGAGCGCACGGCCCTTTCCGCGATTGTCAGCACCGAGCATGCGCAGCGAGACGATCTCGGCGGCTGGCGCGACCGAGGCGACGATCCCCGCACACGCGGTTCCGTGGCCGACGAGATCACCGGCGTCGGCGTCGTCGACGATCGTGACGCCGTCGTCGCTGACATCGACGCGGAGCTTGCGGACGAGGTGTCCCGCGAGCACCGGGTGATCCGGGTCGACGCCCGAGTCGACGATCGCGACGGTGACGCCGCGACCATCGGCATCCCCGAAGACAGTGGCTCGGTCAAGCCGGCCGAACGGCGCGCCGTTGCGTGTCAGAGAGGCCCGCAGGTCCGACGAGAAGACGTCGGCCCAGGCGGGCAGCGTGAGCGTCACGTCCCGCGGCGCCTCGACCCGTTTCCGCGATGACGGATGAGGGCATCCAGCCAGTCGATGGCGAGCACGACCGAGTCGGGATCGACATCGCGCAGCCTGGCGATCCTGTCGGCGAGGAGCCACGTCGGGTCGTCGTCACTCGTGATCCCGGCTGTCGCTCGCGCGACCAGCGCGTCGATCGCGTCGTCGTCACCCGCGCCGCCGGCAAGATCCCGCAGGGATCGCGTCAGCACGCTAGCGGCGTCGCCGACGAGCTGTTGCTGCGTCACCGCCGCCGCCACGGCGGACGCTACAGCGGTGGCGATATCGATATCGTGCAGCGAGAACGCCCCTCGGCGACCATCGAGCGCCTCGAGAACGCCGATCGTGCTACCCGGTCCGACGATCGGCACCGCGAGCAATGAAGACGGCACATAGCCGGACGCCTCCGCGACCGCACGCTCGAACCGTGGGTCCGCCGTGACATCCGCGACTGCAAGCGGCTGCCCCGAGGTGAACGCGTAACCGGCGATGCCCGCCTGGGGATCGATCGAGACGCCGACGATGTCACCGGCCGCCGGCCCCGCGGCTGCACGAAAGATCAGTCGGTCCGTAGCTGGGTCGAACAACGCCACCGACGCTGCCTGGGCCTCGAGCGAGGCGACGGCCACGCCGGTGAGCGCGAACAGCAGCTCGTCTTCGGTCTTGGGTGTCAGCCGGTTCGCGGCGGCGACGCGTCCCGCGATCGCGGCGAGGACCGCGTCGGTTCGTTCGGGGTCTAGGGTCATCGCCGCGCGGCGAGCGCCAGGCGCGCGGCGTCGGGGATGACGAGGTCGTCGCCCTCGAACCGAACGAGCCCCTCGTCCACGAGATCGGCGAGCAGCCGGTTCACCGATTGCCGCGAACCGCCGATCATCCCGGCGAGCTCCGATTGGGTATAGGGCCAAGGAAGGCTGTGCTCACCGGTGAGGTCGTCGCCAGTGGCAGGATCGCGGCCCTGGCGGATCGCGAGCGTCCGCAGGAGGTGGCGGGCCAGCCTTCCCGGCAGATCGAGGAAGTGGAGATCTTCGACTTGCGCGGTCAGCCGGCGGATCTCGCCGGCGAGCGTGACCAGAAGCGTGTGGCGCAGGGCAGGCTGGTTGTCGACGAGCGCGTCGAAGGCGTCGCGTCGCAGGATCTGCGTCTCGGTCGACTCGAGCGCTACGGCGGTCGCCGACCGGGCGGCGCCGTCGAGCAGCGAGAGCTCGCCGAAGAATCCGCCGGGGCCGATGGTCGTGAGGATCGCCGGCTCGGAACCGTCGTCCGGCGGGATCGTGATCTTGACCGCGCCCTCTGTCACGAGGAAGAGTGAGTCGCCAGGGTCACCGGCGTGGAAGACCGTCTCTCCCTTCCGGAACCGGCGCGGCCGGAGGGCCGCAGCACACACCCCGAGCGAGACGTCGTCGAGGTCGGCGAAGAGCCGGCACGCGCGCAACGCCTGTCGCGAGGCATCGGGCGAGGTGGGGGTGACGACCATCCCCTTCATCGTACGCGGCGGACCCCGCCGGCCGCCCATCCGAATTCGGTGCGCCCGCGCACCGGATAGTCGCGACGTCACATGGCTGACACTCGCCTCCGAGCCATCGGGAGTACTATCCCGCTCTACCGTCTACCGTGGCGAACTACACCTAAGGCCAGTAGCCGGGGGACCCCGGAGGGGAACATGCTCAGCTCCGCGTGGACTAGCGCGCGTCGTCCGCGGCGTCGTCCGATGCGATCGATCGCACTCGTGTCGGGTCTCGTGATGCTCATCGGGACAAGTCTTACCGTCAGTGCTGCGACCGATACCAAGCCGTACACGGCCACATGGGTGTCCGGGGGCAACGCGGTCGCGAACCCGCCAAACTCGATCCCGCTCCCGAGCGGCACGACGTCCGCCACCCTGCGGATCACGAACAACGCGAATCCGCAGTCGCTCGGCTCTGCCAACATCACGCTGCCGTCCGATTACGTGCTGGTAAGCGGGAGCGCCGGCACCAAGTCGGGCAACACGCTCCAGGTCAGGAATCTGAACCTGGCACCCGGTGCTTCGACCGACGTCACGATCAACCTCAAGACCCCGTGCGTGGGCGCCGGCACCGAGACGTGGGGCCTGATCGTCAAGCAGGCCAACAACTTCAGCGGGCCTCCTGGCAACGACTTCGTTCGCGCTTCGGGCACCGCCGCTCCGTCGAGCACGGTCAGTGGATCGCAGTGTCTTCTGCGCTTCGCGAACCAGCCGAACACGACCAAGACCGGGGGCCCGATCAGGGACGGCTACGACAGCGCCGGTAGCGGCATCAAGGTCGAGATCTACGACCCGGCGACCGGGCAGGTCGTCGATTCGGACGCGAACGTCACGCTGACGCTCAGCTACCACCCTGCTGGCGGAACGCTGTCAGGCGGCGGGGCGAGGGCAGCCGTCGCCGGCGTCGCGACCTTCTCGAGCCTGTCGATCGACGAGGCCGGCCCGTACAAGTTGCGCGCAACCAGCCCAGCTGCGTCGAACACCCCGGATTCAAACCAGTTCATGGTGTCGGATACGGTGACGGAGTGCTCCGGGGCCGGATGCACATTCCAGCAGCAGACGACCGAAACGACGTTCAAGGTCACGCCGAAGAAGGGCACGCAGGGTGCCGACTTCGTC
>JBJMMR010000003.1:0-3654 GCA_045804645.1 Chloroflexota bacterium
ACCGAGCGGGTGGGGTTGTACGGCGCGCCGATTGGATTACGATGCCCGCGTCCGGCGCGAGCACCACCTCCAGCGAGTTGGGGCCGTGACGCCGACAACGGAGGAGGGTGTCCCATGCACGCCGCATCACGGCGCGTCACCTCGGCCCTGATCGTCGGTGTGCTGGTGACAGCCTGTTCGGGCGGCGGCGGTTCGCCCGCGCCCGCCGGCGGGTCGCAGCCCGCCCCGGCAAGTGCGCCGGCCTCGTCGTCGGCGGCGTCGCCAGCCGGCGGCTCCGCTCCCGCCGCGGCCGACGTCTGCACCGATCCAAAGGCGACCGCCGGGACGACGCTGACGTTCGCCTCCTACGGTGGCGTCTACCAGAAGGCCCAGCGCGAGGGCTGGCTCGATCCGTACAGCAAGCTCACCGGCGTCAAATTCACCGAAAGCGAGGACTCGGCGAACGCCACGATCAAGGCGCAGGTCGAGTCCGGTCAGGTCACCTGGGACGTCGTCGACGTCGGCAACGACTTCGGGCTGGACGCGAACAAGGACGTCCTCGAGCCGCTCGACTACAACCTGATCCACCAGAGCGAGATCCTCGACGGCTTTTCGGGCCCATACCGCGTCGCCGACATCACCTACGGCGTCGTCCTCGCCTACCGGACCGACAAGACGAACGGGCAGGTCCCTCAGGGCTGGGCCGATTTCTTCGATCTCACGAAGTTCCCCGGCAAGCGGGGCATGTACGACTATTCCGCGGGCGGAATCTTCGAAGTCGCCCTCATGGCCGATGGCGTCGCGCCGAAGGACCTCTACCCGCTCGACACGGATCGGGCGATCAAGAAGCTCGACACGATCAAGGACCAGCTCGTGTTCTGGCCGGGCGGGGCGAAGTCGCAGGAGCTGATCGGCTCGGGCGAAGTGACGATGTCGCTGATGTGGAATGGTCGAGCCTGGAGCGCCAAGAACCTGGACAGCAAGCCAGTCGCGATCCAGTGGAACCAGCAGCTTCTGACCGCCGACTTCTTCGTCGTCCCCAAGGGCACGCCAAACAAGGACGAGGCGATGAAGTTCATCGCCTGGGCGACGTGCGCGAACAACAACGCCGCGCCATCGCAGTTCATCCCCTACGGACCCACGAACAAGAACTCGAAGCCGCAGGCCGACAAGGTGCCGGACCTGGCGGTCTCGAACGTCAATGACTCCACGGCCTACTTCAACGACCAGTACCTCGTCGACAACGCGAAGACGCTCGACGACGCGTACAACGCGTGGAAGACGAAGTGATCGATCACCCGCGTATCGAGAGGCCGGCGATCGAGAGCGGCTGAGCGATGCTCCGGGTCCGACCGTTCGCCGGACCGACCGGCCGTCCTTCCGAGGGCGGCCGGTTGATCAATCGGTGGGCGTTGCTCGCCTTCCCGACGATCGGTCTCCTCGTGATCTTCTTTCTTGCGCCGCTGATCCTCATGGCCGCCCGAAGCGTGACCGATCCAGCGAACGCGGGCCTCTCGAACTACGAGGAGTTCTTCCTCTCCGCGGCCGACGTCCGGGTCCTCGGCAACACGTTCTACATCGCGACGATCTCGACGGTCGTCTGCCTTGTGATCGGCTACCCCTATGCGTATCTGATGCACATCGTGCCGCCCCGCGTGGCGGGCTTGCTGCTGATCGCGGTCCTGGTCCCATTCTGGTCGAGCCTCCTCGTCCGGACGTTCGCCTGGGAGGTGATCCTCCGCGACACCGGCGTGATCAACAGCCTGCTGCTCTCGTGGGGCGTCATCCGGGAACCCCTCGCGCTGATCCGGAACACGCTCGGGGTGATCCTTGGGATGTCGCAGATCCTGCTGCCGTTCATGGTCCTGCCGCTGTATGCCGTCATGCGCCGAATCGATCCCGACTACGGCCAGGCGGCTGCGAACCTGGGAGCGTCGCCGGCGGCGGCGTTCCGGCGGGTCTTCTTCCCACTGAGCCTGCCCGGTGTCGCGGCGGGGACGTTGCTCGTCTTCGTCCTGGCGCTCGGCTTCTACATCACACCGACGATCCTGGGCAGCCCCCGCGAGACGATGATCAGCCGCTTCATCGCCGATCAGATCCAGACGCGGCTCGACTGGGGCCTCGGCAGCGCGATGGCGGTGATCCTGATGATCCTGACCTTCGTCGCGCTCGCGCTTGCCTCACGGGTCGTCAGGTTGCGCGACGTCTTCGGCGCCGCGGGGGAAGAATCCTGAGCGGGCGATGAGCGATTCCTGGCGCAGTCCCCGTCGCGTCCTGCTCGTCGCGGTCGGCACGCTGACGGTGTTCTTCCTGACCGTGCCGACGCTGTTGATCGTGCCGATGGGGTTCTCGTCGTCGCAGATCCTGACCTTCCCGCCGCCGGGCTGGTCGCTCCAGTGGTATGAGCGGATGCTGACGGACCCGCAGTGGACGTCCGGCTTCGTCAACAGCTTTCTCGTGGCGACGGTCACCGCGATCGTGTCGACGATCCTCGGCACCACGGCCGCCCTCGGGATGGTCCGCGGGCGGTTCCCCGGCAAGAGCCTGGCGAACGCCCTGATCCTCTCGCCCCTCGTCGTCCCGGTGATCGTCATCGCGATCGGCATGTTCTCCGTCTACGTGCGCTGGAAGATCACCGGTAGCCTGGCCGGGCTGGTCGCGGCCCACTCCGCGCTGGCGATTCCATTCGTGATGGTCTCGGTGGCGACGGCGCTCCGGACGATGGATCGCAATCTCGAGACCGCTGCCCAAAGCCTGGGGGCGGGGCCTGGCCGGACGTTCTCACGGATCACCCTGCCAATCATCCTGCCGGGCGTGCTGACGGGCGCGCTGTTCGCCTTCCTGACTTCGTGGGACGAGGTCGTCGTCGCGATCTTCCTGACGACGGCGAAGTTCCGGACGCTGCCGGTCGAGATGTGGGAGCAGGTCCGCCAGGTCGTCGACCCGACCGTCGCGGCGGTCGCCACGACCGTCCTTGCGGTGACGACGTCCGTTCTCCTGCTCGTCTTCGTCGTCCGCCGCCAGGCGCCGGCGACATGACGGCCGTGGGTGCCCCAAGCCGGCTGCCGGCCGAGTCCGGCGAGCGCCCGGCGCTCGTGCTGCGGAGTCTGACCAAGCAGTTCGGCGACGTTGTGGCAGTCGACGGGGTCGACCTCGAGGTCCGGCCGGGCGAGTTCGTCACGCTCCTCGGACCGTCCGGCTCGGGCAAGACGACCACCCTCCGGATGATCGCCGGGTTCACCCACCAGACAGGCGGCACGATCGAGATCGACGGGATCGACATGGGCGGCGTCCCGCCGTATCGCCGCGACGTCGGGATGATCTTCCAGAACTACGCCCTGTTCCCGCACATGACGGCGGCCCAGAACATCGCCTTCCCGCTCGAGATGCGCCGCGTGCAGCACTCCGAGATCAAGCGCCGGGTCGGCGAGGCGCTCGAGCTCGTTCGCCTGAGCGGTCTCGGGAGTCGATATCCGCGCCAGATGTCGGGCGGCCAGCAGCAACGGATCGCCTTCGCCCGGGCCGTGGTGTTCGAGCCCCGGCTCCTGCTCATGGACGAGCCCCTCGGGGCGCTCGACAAGAAGCTCCGCGAGGCGCTGCAGCTCGAGATCATGCGGATCAGTCGCCAGCTCGGGACCACGGTCGTGTACGTCACACACGACCAGGAGGAGGCGC
>JBJMMR010000004.1:0-43286 GCA_045804645.1 Chloroflexota bacterium
GTGGATCCGGATAACGCCCACCACCACGACCCGGTGCGCCTCGCCTCCGCCGTCATGCGCGTGTACGAGCGCGAGAGCTCCTCGCGCCGGCGGGCCGTTCGCACCGCCTGAGTCATGACGAGCTCCGAGCGCGACCTCGTCACCGCGTTGCGGAACGAGCTGGCCGGCATCGACCCCGCTCGTCCGTGCGATCGTCTGGCCGAGGCCGTCGGGCTCGGGCCGGACGTCCCGAACCGGGAGCCCGCCGTGACCCGCCTCGCGCATCGTCTCCGACGGGCGTCCGAGGTCGATCGATCCAACGTCGCGCCGTTCGACTGGGACACCGCCGCCGATCACTGTCGGACGGCGTGGCTGCGTGGACGCTTCCTCGCGCGCGCGTCGCTGAGTCTCGCCGGCGGCCGGACCCATCTCGAATTCGTCGTCCCGCCCGATGAGGCGCCCGCACTCGCTGCGCGCCTCGATGCGATCGGACTGCCGCCGTCGTGGCGCGTGCGCCGGGGGCGTGGCGTCGTGACGTGGAAGAGCGGCGAGTCGGTCGGGATGTTCCTGCGCCGGATCGGTGCGGCAGGTGCGCTGCTGGAGCTCGAAGCACGCCAGGTGTCGCGGGCGCTGCGGGGCGAACTGAACCGGGTGCTCAATGCCGAGTCGGCGAACCTCCAACGCGCCGTGGCCGCCGCCGGCCGGCAGCTCGACGCGATCGCCCAGCTTGACGCGGATGGCCGGCTCGCCGATCAACCCTACGTGGTGCGGCTCGTCGCCGACGCCCGACGTGAGACGCCCGAGGCGACCCTCGGCGAGCTCGCGGAGCGTCTCGAGCTTCACCGTTCGGCGGTCCAGCGGGCGCTCGAGCGGATCGAGCGTCTCGCCGAGGAGGAACCGGACAGGCCGCGGGAGAAGCGCTCACCGGAGGGCGCTCTGGCATGATTCGTCGCCATGCGTGAGGTCGTCATCGCCGCCAACTGGAAGATGCACACGACCCCGACCGATGCCGGCGAGCTGGCACGGACGATCTCGGCGCGGACGCGTGAGCCCGGTGTGACGCGGGTGATCTGCCCGCCGTTCGTCTGTCTCGCGGCGGTACGCGATGCGCTTGCCGAGGACGGTCACGATGTCGCCGTCGGCGCCCAGAACGTCCATCACGAACTGACCGGAGCGTTCACCGGGGAGATCTCGGCGCCGATGCTCGACGGGCTCGCGACGTGGGTCATCGTGGGGCACTCGGAGCGACGACGGGACGCGGGCGAGACCGATCCGGTCATCGCCAAGAAGGTCGCGCGAGCGCTCGAAGCCGGTCTTCGCCCGATCCTGTGCGTGGGCGAGCAGCTGACTGATCGCGAGGCGGACCGGGCCGAGGAGGTCGTCGACAGCCAGCTCGGCGGATCCCTCGAGGGCATCGAGTCCGGGCGCGCCCTGGACGGCGGCCTGGTCGTCGCCTACGAGCCCGTGTGGGCCATCGGCACCGGCCGAAATGCGTCCGGCATCGACGCTGCGGCCATGACCGACGCGATCCGTGCAAGCCTCGAGGGTGCGGGCTGGGGCGCGGCAGCCGCCGACACGCCGGTCCTCTATGGCGGCAGCGTCACGTCCGCGAATATCGCCGAGTTCCTGGCCGAGCCCGCCATCGATGGCGCGCTGGTCGGGGGAGCCTCGCTCAAGCCGGACGAGATGGCCGGTATCGTGGCACGGGCAGGGATGACCGCCCGCGCACGCGGTCTCGGGGGGTGACGGCGGACCGACCGCGACCGATCGTCCTGGTCGTGCTCGACGGCTTCGGGATCGGACATGACCCAGCCGGCGACGCCATCGCGGCGGCTCCGATGCCGACCTGGCACGGCCTTCTCGAGAAGTGGCCCCACAGCGTGCTCCAGGCGTCGGAGGAGGCGGTCGGCCTTCCGCCGGGCCAGATGGGCAACTCCGAGGTCGGGCATCTGAACCTGGGCGCTGGAAAGCCGGTCCTCCAGGATCTGCCACGGATCGACGCCGCGATCGCGGACGGCACCTTTGACGAGCGGCCAGCGTTCCATGCCGCGATCGACCGGGCGAACGCGGCGAACGGCGTCTTGCACGCCGTGACGCTCGTGGGGCCCGGTGGTGTCCATGCCAACGATCGGCATCTCGTCGCTCTCGCCGATCTCGCACATCGCGACGGGGTCCGGACCTTCGCCGTGCACGCACTGCTCGACGGTCGGGACACACCACCGTCGTCCGGACTCGGCTTCGTCGGCGACCTCGAAACGCGGCTGGGGGCGGCGCATCCGGGGGCGCGGATCGTGTCTGTCGGCGGCCGCTACTACGGGATGGACCGAGACAAGCGCTGGGAGCGGACCGAGCGGGGCTACGACGCGATCGTGCACGGCGAGGCGGCCTATGACGCGCCATCGGCGGTGGCGGCGATCGAGGCCGCGTACGCGCGAGGCGAGACCGACGAATTCGTGGTGCCGACCGTGATCGACGCTGACGGTGGACCCATTCGCGTCGAGGATCGCGACCCGATCGTCCACCTGAACTTCCGAGCGGACCGAGCGCGGCAGCTGACCCATGCGCTGGCTGACGGGCATGACTTCGACGGCTTCGACCGTCGCTCGCCATCGGGCCGCCCAGCACCCGATGACCTCCTCGTCGTCACGATGACCTCATACGAGGACGGGCTGCCGGTCCTCGTCGCGTTCCCGCCCGAGACCGCTCGGTCGCTCGCGCAGGCGTTCAGCGAGGCCGGCTGGCGTCAGTTCCACGTGGCCGAAACCGAGAAGTACGCCCACGTGACGTATTTCTTCAACGGCGGTGTCGAGGCTCCATGGCCAGGCGAGGATCGCCGCCTCGTGCCGAGTCCCAAAGTCGCCACGTACGACCTCCAGCCCGAGATGTCGGCGTCCGGTGTCACCGACGCCCTCGTCGACGCGATCCGTTCCGGGACGTACGACTTCATCGTCGCCAACTACGCCAACCCGGATATGGTCGGGCACACAGGCGTATGGGAGGCGACCATCGCCGCCCTGCGGACGATCGACGGGTGCCTCGCACGCGTCGTCGACGCCGTCGGGGATGTCGAGACGGCAGGCACCGACGGGCCCGGCGCGATCCTGGCGATCACCGCAGACCATGGGAACGCCGATCAACTGCGCGACGCGATCGGTGCGCCGGTCACGGCCCACTCGTTGAACCCCGTCCCGTTCGTGCTGATCGGCCGGTCCGTGGCCGCTCGCCGCCTCACGGATGGCGTGCTCGCCGACGTCGCCCCGACACTCCTTGAGCTCGCCGGTCTCCCCGGTTGGCCCGGGATCACCGGCATGTCGCTCCTGCGGGACTAACAGTCGACCGGGCGCCCTGTGGTAGCATCGGCCGCCGTATCGAACGGAGGACCCCCGGAGCGTGAACCCCATCCTCGGCCTCGGCCAGATCATCGTGAGCATCGCGTTGATCGCCGCCATCCTGTTGCAGAACCGCGGCACCGGCCTGTCGGGGACGTTCGGCGGTGATTCCGCGGTCTATCGGAGCCGACGCGGCGTCGAGCGCCGCCTGTGGCAGTTCACGATCGTGCTCCTCGTCCTGTTCGTCATCTTCTCGATGGCGTCCTACATCCTGGCGGCCTAGCTGGCCACGGCGCCGTCCCACCCACGCGGGGTGATGCGCCCTCGCTCCTCGCGGACTGACCGGCGAGGACCACTCGGAGCTTCATGACCCGAACCGACACGGTCGTCGTCGGGACCCTCGTCGCGCTACTGGCGCTCATCGCAGGGCTGATCGGCGGCCCCGCCATCCAGCTCGCGGCCGCGCCGAGCGCGCCATCGCCATCGGCGGCACTCGGCCCTGGTTTCGAGGTCCGCCCGTACGTCGAAGGCATCCTCGGCCGACCTTCGTCGGTGTCGCCGCTCACCGCACGCACCCAGGCCGACCGCGACCTCGTCGCGTTGCTGTTCCCGGGTCTCGTCCGTAACGGACCCGACGGGACGCTCGTCCCCGACCTGGCCGAGCGTTGGTCGGTCGACAGGACGGGCAAGACCTGGACGGTCGATATCAGGCCCGACGCGCGCTGGCACGACGGCTCGCCGGTGACCGCCGACGACGTCGTCTTCACGATCGAGACCCTTCAGGACCCGGCCTACACGGGGCCATCGGCGACGTCGTGGTCCGAGGTCACTGCGGACGCCGTGGGTCCACGCCAGGTGCGGTTCACGCTCGACACGCCACTGGGCGGCTTCCTGCAGGCGCTGACGCAGCCGATCGCGCCCGTCCATCTGCTCGGCGACCTGCCGGTCGGATCGATGGATCAGGACCCGTTCGGGGGCTTGCCGATCGGCTCGGGCGCATTCGCCATCACCCAGCTCAGCGACACCGCCGCGTCGCTCGCCCCCGCGCAGATCGCCGAGGAGGCGGGCAGCGCGAGCGTGTCGCCGAGCTCATCACCGGACTCGCTTTCGACCGCCACGCCGACGAGCCGTCCCCAGCGGCCGCTGCCGTACCTCGCGGGGATCGAGTTCCGCTTCTACGACAGCCCGACCGACCTCGCCGGCGACTTCGAATCGGGTGAACTCGATGCAGCCAGCGGCCTGCCGCCGGCCATCGCGGCACAGCTCGGCTCGCAGCCCGGGGCGCGTCTCGCTCGCTACCCGGGTGCGACGCTGACGGCGGCACTCGTGAACCTGCGGCCGGGGCATCCGGAGTTCGCGACCGCTGCGATCCGAACCGGTCTACTCGCGGCGATCGACCGTGACGGACTCGCCAAGGATGCGTTCGCTGGGCTCGTAGCGCCGGCGGCGGGTCTGATCCCGCCCTCCTCGCCGATGTTCGACGCGAAGGCGGATCCCGCCGTCCCGTACAGTCGGGGAGCCGCCGAGAAGGCACTCACCGGCGCGCACTGGACGAAGGTATCGAACGCCTGGCGGCTGCCCGGTGCCAAGAAGCCCGTGACGATCGAAGTCCTGAGCCCGACGGAGTCCTCGAATGCCAGTCTGTACCGGGCGGCGGAAGATGTCGCGACCGACTGGACGAGGCTCGGCATCGATGCGAAGCATGTCTCGGCACCGCCGTCGGAGTTCGCTTCGGACCGGCTGTCGGCCGGGAAGTTCCAGGTCGCCATCGCCGACCTGCGTATCGGACCCGATCCGGATCTCTACCCGTTGCTCGCGTCGAGCCAGACGCTAACGGGCGGGTCGAACGTGATGGGTGTCCAGTCGGCGGACCTCGATGCGCTCCTCGAGAAGGCCCGGGCTCCGGGTTCCGCGAGCGTTCGGAGGGCCGCCTATAGCGCGCTCCAGAAGCAGCTCGCCGCCGGTCGATATCTGCTTCCACTGGCCTTCGCGGACGAGGTCGTCGTGTTCCGCGACACCGTCCAGGGACCCGCGATCCGGCAGGTCACGGACGGGTCGGATCGATTTTGGGATGTGCTAACATGGCGCCTCGCCGTCGACCGGTGACGGTCGTCGGGTGCCCGTGCCGAGGTGGCGGAATAGGCAGACGCGCTGGTTTCAGGTACCAGTGGCCGCAAGGTCGTGTGGGTTCGACTCCCTCCCTCGGTACCAGCTCCGGCCTCGGGGAGCTGACCCGGCGAACGAGCACCTGCCCAGGTGGCGGAATTGGTATACGCGTACGTTTGAGGGGCGTATGAGGCAACTCATCCGGGTTCAAGTCCCGGCCTGGGCACCATCCCGCAGCATCTGACGACCGCCGACGCCGGCGGTCGTCCTGCGTCCGGTTCCCGGCGGTCTATGCTCCCACCGGGCGGTTAGCTCAGTCGGTCAGAGCGCCTCGCTTACACCGAGGAAGTCACTGGTTCGAGTCCAGTACCGCCCACCACGTTTGACCAGCAGGGACGGCCCGTGACGGATCGTCCGCCTCTTGCGAGGCTCAGCCGGAGACGAGAACACGGCACGCTGTCGTGGCTGGACGCGTGGTCTCACCGGCCGGCCATATCGGGGCTGGTCGTGTCCGCCACATTGACCCGCCCCAACGCCCGTGTTCGGCTTATCGCTCGAACACCGCGAAGGTGGGAGTAGCGCGACAGGCCGGGAGGGCACCCGCGTCCTGGGGCCCGCTTCGTCCCGCTTGTATCGCTCGAGGGAGGAGAGCCAGGGGTCGGTCAGCTGCCACCATCGTGGCGAGGCCGGCCGAGCCGGCGGAACCGGCCGAGGCGGCCGCCCCTGTGGCTGTCGCTGCGGCTGCTGCCACCCGAAGCGACGACCTCATGCAGCTGGTCGGAGTCGGGCCGAAAGCCTCGGCGGCGATGATCGCGGGCGGCATCACGAGCTATGCGGCGCTGGCGCAGGCTAATGAGCCGCAGCTCCGGCACATGCTCCACGAGGCCGACATGGTGCCTCCGGGGAACGTGGCCAGTTGGCCGATGCAGGCCACGTACGCCGAGAAGGGCGACTGGCAGGGCCTCATGAAGTACAACGCGCAGGCCACCAAGTCGAAGCCGGCCCCGCAGCGTGCCGCGACGGCTGTCGCAGAACCATCCGACGACCTGACCCAGATCAACGGCATCGGTCCGCGGATCTCGTCGATCCTCAATGACGGCGGGATCACCAACTATGGGCAGCTGGAGCACTCGAACTCAGGCGATCTTCGGCAGATCGTCGCTACCGGCGGTGCGCTGCCACCATCGAGCCTGGACAGCTGGCCGACGCAGGCCTCCTACGCCTCGCGTGGCGACTGGGCAGGCCTCGCGACGTACAACCGCAGCCGCCACTGAGCTTCGCCGCTGCCCGGGTCCGCCCGGGTAGCGCGCGAACGTCTTCCCGGGTACCGATTCGCCTCGGTATGCCGGACATAGGTGCTATGGCGTGCAGTCTGGTGCGCTGGAAGACTGGGTATCGCGATGCGCGATCCGTACAAGATCCTGGGCGTCGACCACGACGCTGACCGGCACACCATCCAGACGGCGTACCGCCGGCTTGCCCGACGGCATCACCCGGACTTCGGTGGTGAGCAGGAGCTGATGGCGGTCGTCAACGACGCATGGGCCGTGTTGGGTGACGTGTCGCGTCGCGAAGCGTTCGATGCCAAGCGATCCCGACGGCCGGCTGCCCCGGTGATCGTGACACCGGAAGCCGCCGGACCTCTCGCCGCCGCATCGGAGCGCCGACGGCCGCGCCGACACGACGGCAAAGAGACGACCATCGATTTCGGCCGCTATGCCGGTTGGACGATCCGCGCCCTCGCGATCGAAGACCCGTACTACCTCGAATGGCTGCTGCGCAGCCAGGCGGGTCGGATGTATCGCGCCGAGATCATGTCGACGCTCCAAGCGCGACGCGACGCCCAGATCGCGACGGCGTCGACCATGACCGCGACCCCGAAGCCAACGACCGCGAGGAAGGTCAAGAAGCCCGGCGAGCGTTCCCGATTCCGTCGCGGCCGGTAAGACTCGCGATCCTGGTCCTAACGGCGTCGGCGCCGGTTCGTTGCTATCGATAGGTTCCTCGGCGACTCCTTGGGGGGAGTGTGGCCGAGGAGCCTTGTCGTTTGCCTCGGTGTCGATGCCCTACCGCAGCGTCACCGCCCCGGTCGGTACCCAGTACCCCGTGAGCGCACCGGCGGTGATCCGTGCGTAGCGCCGCCCGCCGTACATCGCCGTCTGGTCGAACGGCGCGCTGCTCCTCCTGCTCAGCGACACCGACCTCGACGCGCTCCGGACGCCGTTGGCATCGAAGCGGTACCCGACGGTCCTGCCGATCGGGAACGTCGCGCTCCTGCTCGGGTAGTAGCGCGCGGTCGCGTACTGACCGGCCGCGTGGACCCGTTCCGCGCGTTCGGCGACCCAATAGCCCTTCAGGCTGCCGGCGGTGATGCGGTAGTACAGCCCGCGACCCTTGATCCGCGTGTACCGGTCGGACGGCGCACTCGACGCACGAATGAACCCGACGGTCTTGCTCCGAACGACACCTCCGCGCGCATCGAAGACATACCCCGCCCACGTGCCCGCGGCGAAGCGGACACTGGACCGAAGGTTCTCGGGATAGTCGGCGCGGTAGGCGTCCGAGACACGCGCGAACAGGGCGTCGGCCGTGAGCGAATGCACCGCGATGAACTGGTTGGTGACGATGCCGTGGTACTTCACGTCGAGGATGTCGTGGCGAAGGCAGTACGCGCTGAGCCAGGCCTGCGTCCGGAATCCGCCGGGAGCGAACGTCCCGCCGTATCGACGAGCCGTCGTGACGCCCCCGTCGAAGAGCAGCGTGCTTACCGGATCGCCCGTCAGCGTCGCGTAGTCGTACAACCCGAACGTGGCGAACATGTGGCCGTTCAACGTGAAATCTGACGCGCTCGGGGGCTCGGCCGGGTACTCCTCGAGCCAGAGGTAGCCCTCGCCATCGATGTGGACCACCCACGGCAGCCCGGTCTGCGGGCCATTCCGGAAGCTCGCGACGGTCCCCGTCGCGGCGGCGAGCCACGCGTCGTCGTCGGTGCGCTCATAGAGATCGACGAACAGGCTGAGCGCCATCCCCTGGGCCATCGCGCTGTACCACGGGGCATGCATCGTCTCGGAGGCGCGCCCGTGCAGCGCGAAGTCGAACGGATAGGGGAAGTACCACGCCTCGCGCGACACGACCCTGGTATCGACGAGGCGCGTCGCCTGTGCGATCGCGCGATCGAGGAAGCGCTGGTCGTCGGTCAGGTCGAAGCTCGCAACGTTCGCCAGGCCGTATTGCGCCTGCGCCACGGGATGGTCGAACAACGTCGTTCCGATCCGGATCATCCGAACGCCGTCCCCGTCGTGGATCCCCGTGTCGTCGATGGGAACGGCGGCGGCAAGCGCATACGGGTGCGCAGCGGCCGGAACCGGTTGCTGCACGTACCCGAGCGTCGCGAACGCCGGGAACGCCGCGGCGTGCAGCGATCCCGATGAACGCGACGCGTCGGACTGGGTACGCAGGATCGCTCGGACGTCCCGAGTGGGCCGCTTCGGCACGCCATCCGACCGTAGGCCCGCGCCGAGCCCGTCAAGGAGCAGGCCATCATCGACTCGGTCTGCGCTCGACCGCGACGGCCGCGCGGTCGGTGGTCGAGGAGTCGTCGACGTTCGTTCGATCGTCCCGTCTGCGTGACCGACCATGGGGGACGGCGGGACGAGCACAGCCAGGAGGAGCGCGGTCGAGGCGATCGTCCGCCAATGCAGGGCTGACATCGCGGGACGCGGGGGTGACATTCGAGCGAGAGGATAGCCGGCGTGTCCAGCCCGGCGCCGTGGCCTACTTGGCCCAGGACCCTCGCTGCATCCGCGGCTGACCGAGCGCCTTGCCCATCCGGTGGCCCAGCAATGCCACCGTCGGCATCGGGTCGCGGACGGACAGGACGCCGAAGTCGCGCGTGCCGCGCCAGCTTCGGACGACGGCGCCGACGGACGTCTCCCGCCGCCGAACGCGTTGCCATGACGCCCGTGCTTCGCGGAAGGGGATCATGCACTTGCGCCCATCGACCTGCTCGGCCTGCGGCCCGACTGGGATGCCGGCAAGCGTCGCATAGAGCCGCCACGACCCGTCGACGCCGCACGCATCGGCGAGCCCGAAATTGGCCGGGATACGGACGTTGACTTCGATCAGATAGAGCTCGCCGTCACGGGCGTTGCGCTTGGTCTCACACGAGGCGATGCCGTGGTACCCGACCTGATCGAGGAGCCTGCGGCTCAACGCCATCGTCTCCGGCACACGCGCCGCCTGGTTGAGGGACCCCACGCCGTAATCGAGCGGCCACTGCCGGATCTTCCGTCGCCCGTACTCGAGCGTGTACGAGCCGTCCGCCCCGCGGATCGTCACGGCGGCCTCGAGCCGGCGCTCGTGGCCCGGGACGACGTCGCTGACCAGGAAGTCGATGCCGTTTTCGAGCAGGCGGTTGCCGCGCTCGAGCAGGTCTCGACGGGTACTCACAAGGACCGTGCCGAATCCGACCATGATCTTGGCCTTGTGACCCATCCGCGCCTTGACGACCCGCGGGAACCGCAGGTCGCGGAGCAGGGCGAGGAGATCGCCTCGGTCCTGCACGTGCTGGAACTCGGGTACCCGGATGCCGATCCGCGACGCGACGCGGTACAGCGAGAGCTTGTCCATCAGCTCCGCGTGCACGCCGTCGCACGACTCGAAGGTCCGCAAGTTCGCCGGCAGGGCGGCGCGGTGCTGGGTCAGCCACTCGCTCGCGGAGTCGGAACCCGACAGGACGACGCCGCCGCCCGTCGCCGCGAGCTCGCACAGCGCGTCGTACCACGGCTCGGGCTGGCGCAGCGGCTCGGGTAGCACGACGCCCTCGACGCCGCGACTCGCGGCGACATAGCTGTACTCGGGGCTCGTGAGGACGTGGACATCGACGCCGTCGCGGTGCAGCGCACGCGCCACCGTCAGGCAACCGTCGTTCGGCTGCAAGAGGATCGCGCGCGGCAGGGCCGAGTCTCCGTTCATCCGCTGGGGCGGACTCATCCGATCACCGCGTCGGTGGTCGTCAACGTGGGCGTCCTCCTCCCATCGAGCCAGGCTCGCCACCAATGATGTCGCGGATCGGTTAACAACCGGTAACGCCCACATCGACTCCGGCGCACGGGGCCTTGCAACCCATCGTCAGCGTCGGGAGTTCGACCCTCGCTGCTAGACTCAACGCGATGGCCGCCGCGATGGCGCGCCCGACCGGAGGAGGGGCATGGATCTCGCGCCCATCATCATCGTCATCATCGTCGTCCTGCTGGTCGTCGTCGCGATCGGGATCTACAACGGCCTCGTCCAGCGGCGATTGCGGATCGACGAGGCCTTCGCTCAGATCGAGGTCCAGCTGAAGCGGCGCCACGACCTCATCCCGAACCTCGTGAACGCCGTCAAGGGCTACATGGGGTTCGAGCAGAAGGTCCTGACCGACGTCACGAACGCGCGAGCGAACGCCGTCGCAGCGGGAAGTCAGGGCCCGGCCCAGCAGGCCGCTGCCGAGAATGCGCTCACGAGCACGCTCCGCTCGCTGTTCGCCGTGGTCGAGAATTACCCCGACCTCAAGGCGAACCAGAACGTTCTCGAGCTCCAGGAGCAGCTCACGACGACGGAGAACCAGATCTCGTTCTCACGCCAGCACTACAACGCCACGGTGCTCGACTACAACACGTCGATCGCGACATTTCCCAACGTGCTCATCGCCGGGCCGCTCGGGTTCATCAAGCGAGAGTTCTTCGATGCCGAGCCCGAGGCCGCCAACGTCCCCAACGTCGATCTCAGCCTGAGCTGATCGCTGCCTAGCGGGCTGCCTGGCTGACCAGCCGCCGCGCGAGGGATCGTGGCCGGCGCATCGTTCTACGACCAGATCGCCGCCAATCGGCGGAATTCGTTCCTGATGGCGGCATTCGTCGTCGTGCTGCTCGCGCTGCTCGGCGGAACGATCGGCTACGCCCTCTCGGGGTCGCCGCAAGGCGCCCTGGCCGTCACGGCGTTCGCGGTCCTGCTCGGGGCTGGCAGTGGCGCGTTCACCTATTTCGCCGGTGACTCGCTGCTTCTGGCGGTCAGCCAGGCGCGCGAGGTCGACGAAGCGCAGGCCCCGCAGCTGATGAACGTCGTTGGCGAGCTCGCGATCGCGGCGAACGTCCCGATGCCGAAGGTCTACCTGATCGACGACACGGCACCGAACGCGTTCGCGACCGGTCGCGACCCGGCGCACGCGTCGGTGGCGATCACGAGCGGCCTGCTGGAGAAGCTCGACCGGGAAGAGCTCCAGGGCGTGATCGGCCATGAGCTGTCGCACGTGCGGAACTTCGATATCCGCTTCTCGCTCATCGTCGCGGTGATGGTCGGCGTCATCGCCGTCCTCGCCGACTTCTTCCTCCGGTTCACGTTCTGGGGCGGCGCCCGCTCGCGTGGAGGCGACAGAGATGGCGGTGGCAACGCTGCGCAGGCGATCATCTTCATCGTCGCGATCGTCCTCGCCATCCTCGCGCCGCTCATCAGCCGGTTCATCCAGCTCGCGGTCTCCCGGCAGCGGGAGTACCTCGCGGACGCTTCATCGGTCGAGCTGACGCGGAACCCGTACGGGCTGGAGCGTGCGCTCGCCAAGATCGCCGGCGACCAGGAGGTCCTCGAGGTCGCGAACCGCGGCACCCAGCACCTCTACTTCACGAACCCGATCAAGAAGTTCGAGGAGCGCTCATCCGGCCTGATGTCGACCCATCCGTCGATCCTCGACCGCATCAACCGCTTGCGGCAGCTCACGGGCGAGGCGCCGCTTGGCGCTGCCGAGGCGGCTTCGCTGACGGGGTTGGACTAGGTCTGTGCGCCGCGCCGTCGGGGCCCAACGGACTCGCGCCTGGATGGCAGATGGCGGAAAGCCCGTGGTATCCTGCGCTCCGCCGACGGCAGCCCCGGGCGGGGCCACCATCGGGCCGAGGTAGCTCAGTCGGTAGAGCACGCGACTGAAAATCGCGGTGTCGCCAGTTCGATCCTGGCCCTCGGCACCACTCTTCGAGAGTGGTCGAGCATCGAGCGGAAGTGGCTCAGTTGGTAGAGCATCACCTTGCCAAGGTGAGGGTCGCGGGTTCGAGTCCCGTCTTCCGCTCCACTTTCTCCTGACATCGATCGCGGTGCCGCGTGTCCTTACGGGACGCGCGGGGCGGTCTCCGTTCGGGTCCGGTAGCCCGTCCAGATCAGGGCTGCGGACTCTGTTCGGCGAACGGCAGCCCGCCGAGCATCTGAGGCGACGGCGCGCTGTGTGCCGTCCTGGCCATGTCTCGCAGGTCAGGAGGCTCCGATGATCCGCCCCTTCTTCACGCTCCTCGTTGGGACGATCGCGCTCGCGGCCTGCGTCGCTCCAGCAGCGACGTCGTCGCCGTCGGCCAGCCCATCGACATCGAGCACGCCGTCTTCCTCGTCGACGGCCACGCCGGTGCCGAGTGCATCGGCGCTGACGGACTGGCAACTAGCGACGGTCCCAGCCCCGGCGGCGGGAAGGTGGGCGACACCAGCGGCGGTCGCGGCTGGTGACGGGCGGCTCGTGGCCGTCGGCGGCCCGGTCCGCGCCGAAGGCGTTCTCGAAGGCCCGAGCTACGGCACGCTCTGGACCTCGAGCGACGGTGTCGCGTGGGCCGCGATCCCACCCGAACCAGCCCTGGACGTCGGCGTAGGAAGTCCGACGATCGGCCCTCAGCCGGGCTTCAGCGACGTCGCATACGGCCCCGGCGGCTTCGCCGTCCTCGGCTACGCCATGACCGATCAGGGGATCCGAGTCGGCATCTGGCGATCGACGACCGGGGAGGTTTGGGAGCGTGTCGAGGTTCCCGACGGTGTCTTCGACGGCGGGCGACCGATGGCGATCACGGCCGCCGGGCCGGGGTACGTCATCGTCGGGGCCTGGCTCGACATGAACGCGCCGAGCAAGGATGCGGCCCCGCCACGCGCGGCCGCCTGGACGTCGCCAGATGGCCTCGCTTGGACACGTGTCCGTGATCAGATCGGGTTCGCGGTCGGCGGCTACATCGATACCGGCGAGACACCTGACGCCGGCGGCATGCTGGGTGTGACCGCGACGACGAGCGGGATGATCGCCGTCGGCCAAACATGCAAGCCGGTGAGCCTGATGGAAACGATGGGCCCACCATCGACATGTCGGCCGCTCCTGTGGGCTTCGGACGATGCCCTGAGATGGACGCGCATCGATCCCGACGTCGCCGTCCATCGAGGAACGCTGCAGTCGATCGCTGCCGCGGGGGAGCGCATCATCGCGGTGGGTGGCGGTTGGAGCGGCTCGCCTGCGCGATACACGCTTCGTTCGTCCGACGGCACGACGTGGCGATGGGATGAGGACGCCGGGCAGTCACGCTTCGAAGGCGTCGTCAGCGTTCCCGGTACGTTCATGGCTACGTGGCACGACTCCGGTCAGATCCAGTTGTCGACATCTCCCGATGGAAGGGCGTGGACTGCGGTCAGGGGCGTCCCGAAGATGTCAACGGGCCCGTCCATCCGAAATTCCGACATCGTGGCGATGCAAGACCGTATCGTGATCGTCGGGTGGCGCGAGGGTGAGGAGGATCCGGCGAAGTCGGCGTTCGCCCTCGTCGGTCCACTCGATACCGACTAGGGGCGGGCACCGCCAGGAACCCGCTTGACAGAACCCGGCGACCACCGACACCCTAGGTCGACCCGGGATACGAGTCGACCTGAGCGTCGCGGATGGCGAGATCGGGCGGTTCGAGTCTGGTCTTCGGCTCCGGTATCCTTGCCGAGGCACCGCTGCCCCTTCGTCTAGTGGTAGGACAGCGGACTTTGGATCCGTGAACCGAGGTTCGAATCCTCGAGGGGCAGCCAGTACCGTTCCTGTCGCGGTACACCCCGTCGGGGCGACGTGGTGAAGTGGTTCAACACGGGGGTCTGCAAAACCCCTATTCACCGGTTCGAATCCGGTCGTCGCCTCCACCTCTCTCCTGCCGAAACACGCCGTTCCACCTGGGCCGCTACAAGGCTCCCGAGGCCGGCGGGATGTTGTGGTTCACGCGGAACAGGTTCTCCGGGTCGTACGTCGCCTTGATCGACGCCAGTCGGTCGTAGGTCTCTGGCGGGTACGCGGCGCGCACGCCCGCTTCGCCGTCGTCGCTCAGGAAGTTCACGTATCGACCTGCGTCGCCCTGCTGGATCGCCGCCGCGAACTCCGCGAGCCACGCCCCGCGTTGGCGCTTCTCCTCGTCGGTCTCGTAGAACGCGGCGAGGTTGACCATGATCCTCGAGCCTCGATGGGCATACGCCGTCGCGTCGGCCGGCACGCGCGAGTAGGCGCCCCCGAGGACGCGCAGCTGGGAGACGCGCATCGGCGAGTCGGATGTGGTCAGGAAATCCATGATGGTCCTGGCGACCGGCAGGTCGACACGGTCGATGAACATCGTCCGCGAGATGGCCATCGGGTGGTAATCCGGGTCCTCGGGCGGGAACATCTCGGGGTAGGGGATCGGCCGAACCATATCGGCGAGCGGCTCGGCCAGCGCCCTGAATGGGGCGAGTACACGCGCGCCGCTTTCCGCATCTCCGGCGTACGCCACCATCGCCATGTTCACGAGCTTGCCGTGATGCTCCTCGGCAACGAACGGCATCGGGGGGCAGGGCATGACGTTGGCGATCGTCCCCAGCTCGTCAGGGGCCGCTTCGGCAGCGGCGATGAACCCAGCGATTCCCTCGGCCGTCGCGGGCAGCACGAGGATCCCGCCGACCACGCCGTCGAGCTCGTGGAGACGCAGCTTGAACCGCGTCACTACCCCGAAGTTGCCGCCACCGCCGCGGATCGCCCAGAAGAGATCGGGCTCGCGCTCGACATCGACGGTCCGGAGCTCGCCGTCTGCGGTCACGATCTCGGCGGCAAGCAGGTTGTCGATGGTGAGGCCATCTCTCCGTGCCAGGTACCCGACGCCGCCGCCGGTCACGAGCCCGCCGAGGCCCACCGATCCGGTATCGCCGAACCCGGTCGCGAGCTTGTGCTCGGCCGCCGCCGACGTGTACTCGCCGGCGGTGACGCCGCTGCCGGCCCACGCCGTCCTAGCGACAGGATCGATGTCGCGCTCGTTCAGGTCGCGGACATCGATGACGATGCCGCCATCGGCCGTGCTGTGTCCGGCACCGCTGTGGCCACCGCTTCGAACCGCCAGCGGTAGGCCGGTCTCCCGGGCGATCTCGATCACCGCGGCGATGTCAGCGGCATCGGCGACGCGGACGATGACCGCGGGCTGCGGATCGATCCCCCCGTATATGACCGAGCGCATCGCGTCGTAATCGGCGTCGTCAGGGCCGATGACGGTGCCTTTGACGGCGTCGCGTACTCGGTCGATGGAAAGCTTGGGGCGCGTCGGGGACATCGACATCAGGCGTCTCCAGGGTCGGGGCGATCGGGTGCCGTCGGTACGGTGCGCGGTCGGCGCGTCGACGGCTCGGGAGCGATGCGCACTCCCGGTCATCGCCTGCTGGTGTGTCCGGTGATTCTGCCACCCTTGGCGATGCCTATCATCCCGCGAGCACTGGGAGGGAGACGTGGACATCCGCCAGATGACTGGCGTCATCGCGATCATCGTCCCGGTCGTGTTCAACGTCGCGTTCTTCGAGCTCGGTCGGGCCTTCGACTATCCATCGATCCTGCGACGACCGTCCGACGAGATCCTCCGGCGTTTTGCAGCCGGCGGCCCGGGGTTGCTCCTACGCTGGCACCTCCTGCTCCTGAGCGCGCTCGCGATGCTGCCGATCGCGGTGCTGTTCGCGGTCGTCCTGGACGCGGGGCCCGCGCTGACGTGGATGTCCCTCGTCGTCGGCGCCGTTGCTGCGCTGGTCCAGGCGATCGGCCTGGCGCGCTGGCCATTCGCGGTTCCTGAGCTCGCTAGACGGTACGTCGCGGCCGGGGATGGCCCGGAAGGCGAAGCGACGCGCCGGTCGGTCGAGGTCACGTTCGCGGTGCTCCATCGGTATCTTGGTGTCGGGATCGGCGAGCACCTGGGCTATCTCGCGACCGGTGCATGGACGCTGATCGTATCTGCGTCGATCCTCGGTGGAGGCACGCTGCCGGCGTGGCTCGCCTTCGCAGGCGCCCTGATCGGCCTTGCGTTGCTCCTCGGGACGCTCGAGTTCGTCGGCCCTAACGAGCCTGACGGCTGGGCACCGGCCGACACGATCGTGCCGATCGCCTACATCGCTTGGTCGATCTGGCTGATCCTCATCGGGGTGTTCCTGATCGTCGGTTGAGCGCGACGACTACGATGTCCGCCCTGCCGGAGTGGCGGAACTGGTAGACGCAGCGGACTTAAACTCCGCGGGCCGCAAGGCCGTTCGAGTTCGAATCTCGGCTCCGGTACCAAGATCGGGAGCATATCGGTAGCAACAGGCGTACACCGGCGGACATCAAGAGGCGCCACGATCGCGCGTGTCTAGGCTGTGGCGGGCTCCAGCGCCAGCACATTAAAGGCGCGAACCCAGTCGCCCTTACCGGCGAGACGCAGGCTGCCGAGGTCCTGCACCACGACGACATCGCGCACGGCCTCATGCGTGGCCTCATCAACGAGGATCTGGCCGGGTCCGGCGGCGGCCTGCAAACGCGCGGCGATGTTCACGGAGTCCCCGACGACCGCGTAATGCATGCGGCGCTCCGAGCCGACATTGCCAGCGATGACCTCGCCGGTGGTGATTCCGATCCCTGCCTGCAAACGCACCTCGGGCATCGTGGGTATCTCGAGGTGCATCACGGCTGTCTGCACATCGAGTGCCGCACGCACAGCGCGCTCGGCGTCATCGGAGTGCATCTCTGGGGCACCGAAGAAGGCGAAGACTCCGTCGCCGAGGAGATCCGCCACGGTGCCCCCGTGGCTTTCGACGGCATCGCTGACGGCAGTCAGGTAACGGTTCAGGAGGCCGAGTGTTTCCTCTGGCTCATGCTCAGCGGCCAGCGTCGTGTAACCCCTGATGTCCGCAAACAGCGTCGCGACACGGCGCCGATCACCGCCCAGCGAGACCGAGAATGGATCGCGGAGCGCCTCGGCGGCGACGCTCTCGCTTACATAGCGCCCGAGCAGCTCCCCGAGCCGGTCCTGCAGCGCCTTCGTCCGGAGGAGTGAGCGCAGCCGGGCCGAGAGCTCGATCTCGTCGAACGGTTTCGATAGGAAGTCGTTGGCACCAGCCTCCAGCCCGCGTGCCTTGTCTTCGCTCCGGTCGAGTGCGGTGAGCAGCAGGATCGGCAAGCCCGCGTATTCCGGCTGGCGCCGGAGCCGCTCGCAGACCTCGATGCCGTCGAGCCCCGGCATCATCACGTCCAGGCACACAAGATCGGGTTGCTGCTCTGCGACTGCTTTGATCGCCGAATGCCCGTCGCGCGCCTCGGCCACGTCGTAGCCCTGCCGCGTCAGGAGTTTGCGCAGAAGCGCGAGGTTGGCGGGCTCGTCGTCAACGGCGAGGATGAGGGGTCGCTCGCGCCTCATCCCAGGAAGCCCGCAACGCTGTCGGCGAAGGTCGCGAAGTCGATCGGTTTGCTCAGGTAGCCGTCGAACCCGTTGGCCAGCGCGCGCTCGCGATCGCCGACCATCGCGTGCGCGGTAAACGCGACGACGCACAAGTTCGCGGTGCTTGGACTGGCGCGAAGCTCGTTGATCGCATGCCACCCGTCCATGTCGGGAAGCCCGAGATCCATCAGCACGAGGTCGGGAGCTGCTTCTCGAGCGAGCGCGATCCCGGTCGCCGCGGTGTCCGCGCTCAGCACCTCGTGCCCGGCGGCGCGGAGCAGCTTCGTGGCCAACGCCCGATTGGCGGGTGTGTCCTCGACCACGAGGATCGTCGCCATCACTGCCGGACCAGGGGCTTGGCGTCGCTGTCCGTCAACGCACGAAGCAGGCTGTCCTTCGCCACCGGCTTGGCGACGTGACCATCTGCGAGATCTGGGATGTCGGACGCATCGACGACACTGACCACGATCACGGGTATCCCCACGGTCGCTGGATCGGTCTTGAGAGCCTGGAGGATCTCGCGGCCGCCATGTCCGGCAACGAGCATGCCGAGCAGGATCGCGTCTGGTGACAGGCCTCTCGCGTCGCTCACTGCGCGGCTCGGGTCGGTCGAGCCGATGACGCGATACCCCTCGCCCGCGAGCATCTTCTCCAGTAGCGGCGCTACCGAGGGATCATCGTCGATGCTGAGCAGCAAGCGTCTCCCATCGCCCGCTCCACGCCGCTCCGCCGTCGTCGCCGTGGCCGGCGCCATGCGGCCGTCGAGCGGCAGCCTCAGGAAGAACACGCTTCCCTGTCCGGGTTCGCTCTCAAGCGTGATGTCGCCTCCCATAGCCCGCGCGAGACGACGGCTGATCGCGAGACCCAGACCGGTACCGCCCTCGCCCCCCTCGGCCTGACGGAACTCCTCGAAGATGGCCTCGTGCAGATCTGCCTCGATACCGCGCCCGGTGTCGCGCACCGATACCCTGAAACTCGAGTCTGCCGCGCCGCTGGTCTCCACGTGCACCTCGCCATCGCTGGTGAACTTGAGTGCGTTCCCGAATAGGTTGCCGAGGATCTGGCGGACCCGCTGTCGGTCGAGCACGACCTCCGTGGGTGCGCCGGCGTCAAGCCACGCGAAGGTGATCCCTTTCTGTGCGGCCAACGACCGGTGTTGCGCGACGACCGATTCGACGAGTTCCCGCGGGTCGAAAGGTTGCGGGTCGAGAGTCAGCTTGCCGGCTTCGATCTTCGATAGGTCGAGGATCTCGTTGATCAGTCCGAGCAGGTCCCGTCCGCCCTTCTGGACCCAGCCCAGCGACTCGGTCTGCTCGACGTTTAGGGGGCCATCCACGCCCGCGAGGAGTGCGTCGGTGAAGCCGAGGATCGCGTTCATCGGCGTCCGTAGCTCGTGGCTTACGCTCGCCAGGAAGCGGGACTTCGCCTCGCTCGCGCGCTTGAGCGAAGCATTCGTCAGCTCTAGTTGGTGGCGCAACGCGCGCTGATCCTCGAATTGTTGCGCCAGACGCTCGCTGGTCTCGTTCAGGTCGCGCGCGAGGCTTCCGAATTCGTCCCGGTTCAGCACCTCCACGCGTTGCGTGAAGTCTCCCCTGGTGACCGCCGCAAGTGCTCGTTGCATCTTTCGCACCGGGAGGATGATCGGCCACGAGAAGACGAATCCGAGTATTAGTGCCACGACCACGCTGGAGGCCGAGAACGCGATGACAGCGGAAGTCAGCAGGATCCGGTCGGACTCGAACGCGGCCCGCGCCTGGACCATCTGCTGCTCGGCCTCGGTGATCAGATTCCGCATTGCGGCCTCGAGCACATGCGAGGCTGGGTGCTCCTCCTCCAGATGGAGGCGCGTGGCAGCCGGGATGTCACCAGCCTCGTATAGCGCCAATGCCCTGGCGCTGGAGGCCGAGAAGCCGTCGTTCGTGGCTCTCACATCGCGGAAGAAGTTCGCCTCGGCCGGGTCAGCCCGCTCCATCTGGTCGAGGAGGTCGACGAATGTGTCCTTCGCTTCGGCGATCTGCGTGTTGTATTTGTCCTCGTGCGTCAGGAGCGCCATGGCCCGGAAGTGGCTTTGGGCCGTGACGGCGTAGAGCATCTGCTGCGCTCGGCTGGTCTTCTCCTGGAGGTGGTTGAGCTCGCCGACGCGTTCGTTCATCCGCCCGATCACGAGGAGACTGAGGATCGCCATTCCCACGAGAAGCAGGGCGCCGGCGAGGAATCCGAAGAGCAGCTTTCGATGGACTCCCGCACTCGTGCTGGCGACTGCGTCGACCACGGGTCGGAGCCAGCCCGTAAAGCGGGGCAATCTGGGCTCGACAGGCATCATTGGCGAGGAGTCTGCGCCGGACGCCTAGACCCTCGCAAGGACCGCGGCCCGCTGCCGCTGGAATCGGTCGGGGCCGACCGGGGGCCGTGTGAGCGCAGAGGCCGGCGCGACTGCTACCGCCTGCGCGCCGAGTTCCTCGCTGGCGCCCGGGGAGGACTCGCGTCCGCGGCTGGGGGCACGGGTTGACACGCCAGGAGCTGGAGCGGGTGCTACGGCCGATACCCGGGGGATCTTCAGATCGGCCCGAGCTTCATCGATAAAGCTCGTTCGGGGAGAGAGAGACGGCGAGCGGTGGATCGGTCTCAAGCGTCTCGGTAGAGGACGGGAAAGACCAGGACGGCGGAGATGGCCATAAGACCGAGGGTCAGCAAGCCAACTCGCGGAGCCCACGTCGCAGCCAAAGAGCTGATCCCCGCACGCCGGCATCGAAGCCCGAGCCAGATCGCGCCGACGGCACAAGCGATCGCTCCCCACTCGGCTAGCGGGACCACCCGACCGATCCAGTCCGGGTTGTGGCCTGCGCTCGGAACCCACGCATAAGAAAGCGGCCACACAAACAGGGCGACAATCCCGAGCGAAAGCGCGAGTCGATCCAACTGCACGGATGCCACTGTATGCACCCCGCGTCGGGCCGAGCGCAATCTAAGGTTTGACTCTCGCTTCCCGGCTACCGTGCCTGGAAACGGTCCGGCTGGTGACGACTAAACTCGCTGGTCCATCGGAGGGATTAGTCTCGCTCGAACTCGGAGCGAAGCGCAGCCGCTGGCAGGCGAAATCCCTTCATTGCTATTTGGACCATGGTCCGGACGGGCATCTGACCGGTGCCCAAGAACACGGCCAGACCCGTCATCCCCTCACGTCCGACCATCGTCGTGTCGACCGATTCACCGCCAATCCACCCGCGAGGACGTCGCCCAGAGCGACGACGACGCGGCCCAAGCCGACCTCCACGAGGCCGAAGCCCACCAGCGCTACCGCGAGGCCGTCGACCGGGCGAGCGGGGTGAGGCCGAGCTAGGTCGGTTTCGAGTCCTCCGCCTGCTGCCCTGATCGACGTCGTTGATCGTCTCGGACCCGGTACGTGCCGCTTCGCCGACGTGCTCCTCGTCGCGAGCCAACCGATAGACGTCGCGGCTGGCCCGCTCGACCTCATCGGCAAGCGCATGGAACTTCGGCGTCGAGATCGGCTCGTGACGCTTCCGCTGTCTGTGTCGTGCATGCGACGGAGCGCATCGAGCAGCCGGTTCGAGTAGTCAGATAGCGCGCGCTTCTCCTGGGTCATAGCGGGTGTGATAGACGACGCTCACGCGACACGGGCACGGATCTGCCGCGAGGCTCGCAGTCTGGAAAGCCGTCGAGCCTGCGGCCCCGTTCGGCGTCGCTGGTCGCGTCGTCATCGAGGGGAAGGTGACGGATCGACCGCGCCGAGCCGAACGGGGCCACGGTTGCCCTTGGGGGGGCGGGATAAGCGTGCCCCCCGGCGTCTGTCGTGTTCCTTACATAGCGGCCGAGAGTTCCGCCGGACGGCCATCTCCAAGCGTGCGGCCTTCGAGTGCAACGTCGCTGACAGCTTCGACGGCTGACGTTGGAGTCGCCAGCTACGTCGACAGGGCAACCCTCGCCCGGCGGTGGACGAGGGTTGTCCGGGAAGCGCCCCGCTGCAGCTCGAGCGACCGTTGGGGGATCGCGCGAAGCCGGCGGGGCGCTTGTCTAATGGTCAGCCGAGCTTGGTGCCGAGTCGGTTGCTGGCAGCGTTGTATGCGCGATCGAACAGCGTATCCCGCTCCTTCTGTGGGAACGGCTCCAAGAGTCGCGCGACTTCATCATCGGCGCGGACCTGCTCCTTCGATCCCAAGAGCGTGTTGTACTCCGTCCCATCCGCGCGCGTGGCGAACGGCCCGTCCGTAAACCGCTCCGCGAGTAGGTCGGTGATCTTCTCGACGGCGACCTCCTGGTCGTTCATGACGCACGCTCCCTTCGGAATAGACCGTCGTCGGAGGCCTTACCCCGCCGGGGCCTCCGTTCGCGCCGCGACCTCCTCATGCTCGCTGTCAGACCCCTCCGTCAAGAGCGCTTCGTACGCCGTGCGCAGTTCCTGTTCGATCATCCGTAAACGCAACCAGTCCGGCGTCCACGGCATGGCATCATCGAGCGCGCGCTTGGCGGCGTGCCATGCCTCGTATGCGGTGAATCGGTCCGGCGTCGCCATCTCTCGATCCGTCACAGCTTCGGAGGTCCGTCGATATCATCATGTCGTGGTCCCTGCGGTCGTTCCCCAACTCGTCGCCAACGACGGGACACGCGCGTTACGACAGGCGATCGCGGACCCTGATCGCTTCGCCTGCGAGCCGAAGGTCGACGGTGACCGCCGCCCTCGTCGTCTCTACCGCGGGGCGGGGTCCCTCGCGTCAATCACCAGCACAAGGTCGGCCGAGGACGCTCCACGAGCCGTCAGGCGCCGCGATGACGCGGTATACCGGGCGTTGGCCCCTCCGGATCGTCCTGATGGCCGCCTGATGGGACTGTCGCTCCCGAGCCGCCTTCGACATCGCGCGTCTCGTCACGAGGTAAGTCTCCGTGCTCGTTACGACAGCTACGGCGTCGGCGGCGGCGCGTGCTCCCTCAGGACTTGGCGGGCCATGGCGATCGTCAGACGAGAGGCTTCGAGTCTCGTCGCTGAGGTGGCCGTGGTTTCGTTCGTCAACCACTTGTAGAGGAGTCGGAGGTCGGCGAGCGACGCCTCGAGGGCGTCTCGTCCGGGATCGTCGGGCGCGATGACTCGGAGGCGACGCTGCGTCTCATCCAGGACGAGGGCGACTTCCTCGACCGCGACGGCCATCGGTCGATGCTACGCCTGCCGATGGTCGACACCAACCGGTGGGCACGCGCGGAGGGACCGACGTCCCCCAGGAAGACGGTCCCCTCCGCAGCGGGTGCCTCTGCTGAATGTGACGCCTCGCCCGAGCGGGGCATTACGAATCGTCATGGGCGGCACGCGCGGAGGGACCTGCGCCCCTCCAACGAGGGCTCCCTCCGCGGCGAGTGCCTCGATCAGTGTGGGGCGCGCCTCGGCGGGCGGCATGACGACGTCGTCATTACGGGCGAGCGTACGCTGGTACGTGGGCATCCAGAGTCGGCCCCTCCTGCCTTCCCCCCCGGGTGATCGCTGGGCCCCTGGATGCCCGCCCTAGTTGCTTGATGGCCTCCATGGCCGATGTCAATGGCTCCGATCAGGGACGCACGAAAGAAGCGGACGCTCCCCATTACGGGCGCGTCCGCTGATGATTGCTGCGCCTCGTCGGCTGCTGGTCTGGGGGAGGCATCCGACGGGCGCTATTCGTGATGGTCGCCGCTCGCGTCGTCCCAGGATTCGCGCGAGCGACAGCAAGACGCTACGGCGGTGTCGAGTAGCTGCGCGCGGGCGTACTCCGGACGCACGCTTGCACGCCGATTGCACCGTCCGCTTCCCCGGTCCGGCCCGTTGCGACCATGAGGATGCAAGGCGCGCTCTGGTCTCCTGAGCGTGATGACTGACGACAAGCAAGAGCTGGCCGACGGGTCCGACGCGCTTCTCGAAGCGCTCGTGCTCCTGCGCGAGACCCAGCGGCGGATGAAGGCTGAGCACGTCGCGTCGGCGCGCTTTAGGGAGCTCGCGCATGACGCGCACCAGGTGACCGACGACATCATGCGGCTGGTCCGGGAGCAGGACGAGCTCGGCGACCGCATCCCGACCGGCGAGGACACGATCGAGGACGTCATCCGCGAGACGCCTGCCAGCTAGTCTGTCGCGGCCCGGCTCCGGTCCCCGGACCTCGATACGTCTCCTCCCCCCGAGGCGTCAGTCGGTCCGGGCCGACCGGGGCTTCTGTAGCGCGAACCGCCGCTGTCACGCTCGTCCCTTTGACGGGCGTGCCATACGCTCGGCGCGTGTATGCCTTCACTGAGTCCGTCGACGTCGACCGGCCATCGGCCGATGTCTGGGCCATCCTCATCGACTTTCCGAATGTGCCCGCGTGGGAGAAGGACGTACTCGAGGTCCGCCAAACATCGCCCGGCATCACAACACTTGGGACCACATTCGTAGCACGCCGACTCTTCGGTGGTCGGGAGTCGCTCATCGAGTGTCGGATCACGTCTTGGGAAGAGGATCGCTCGGTCACGATGGAGCTCCGCGGTGGAGTCGTGCGTCGTGCCGCCGTGAGCTATGCAGTGGAGCCGACCGGCGCGGAATCGTGTCAGGTGTCGTACTCGATCGAGGGCGAGATGCGCCCGTGGCTGGCGTGGACCACGGCGTTCATCCCGGCTGTCGGACGGCGACTGGTGCGTGGCAATCTTGCCAACCTCGCGCGTCTGGCCGAAGGCTCGGCCATCGCATAGGCGCATCACCCCGGCTCCGGTCCCGCACCTTCGATCCCGCCTCGGCGGCCAGTCGGTCCGGGCCGACCTGGGCTCATTGCGCCAACGGTAATGCCAGTCGGCTGGGTAATCGGACCGCGCTAGACTCGGTTGTTATGACAGGAGGCAATCAACGGTCGGGTCGCCTTCGGGCTAGGTGCGACGTATGCGACGAGGAGTTCAACCTCGGGGACGACGTCATTGCGACCGTCGCGCGCGACCGGGACTATGGGATACGAGCGGTTGAAGTGTTCCTCTATCACGCGGACCATTGGAAGCCGGAGGCGCACCGGGGCGAGGTCAAGATCATTCAAGGCGGTTTCACCGAGCCCTAGGACGGTAATCGAGGTACTCGAGCGGGGTGACCTTCGCACGCCAGGGCGCTTCGGGGCTGGCATCCCAAATGGCATCTTCACCCACGCACCTTCATGGACACCGGGCAGGGGAGTCGCGCGGGTCCGAGCACGAAACCGACCGTTCGTGGACGTCGGCGGACCCTACAGGCCGGACTTAAACTCCGCGGGCTGAAGGCCGTTCGAGTTCGAATCTCGGCTCCGGCACCGCCGACATCTGTGTGGGCGGCCGTCGCGTTGCACGGTCGCGATCCAACTCTGATGCCCGTTCCGGATCGGCTCGTCAGGCGATCGCGGGCGACATCCCACGAGGCCGCCTCGGACGGGTCGCCGACGAGTGCGTGCGCGCCTTCGGGAGCTCGTAGGTTTGTCATGAAGTCCTCCTTGCGTCGGTTCGACACCAAGATCGCGGGAGGTCGCAGGACTCGACGCGGCGACACTCGAGGACGCGCAGCCGCTCTCCTTGAGGTTCTCGGGGGGGACCGTGTTCGGGCTGTGGTCGGATCAGTCGCCCAAGCGGCGCATGATCGTCCGGTGTCGATCGACCCCGGCGCCGTCACGAACCACGTGAAACGCGATCGCGACCTCCTGGCCATCGGGCCTCACGATGAGCGCGGTGCTGTCGAGATGACCGATCGCCGCGAGTGTCTCGAACAGGGGACCTCCGAGGTGCGGCCCTTCGTGCCGAGTGAACGCACCGGCCGCGCTGCCGATGAGCCGCTCGCGCTCCACGCCGAACAGTTCCAGCGCAGCCGCGTTCGCCTCGACGTACACGCCGTCGTTCGATACGACGGTCGCCGGCAACGCCTCATCCTGCCACCACTCGTCCGAGTCCGACTGATGCGAACTCCGGTCGCGATAGGCATACAAAACGACTTCTTGGGAGGTCAGGCTGGCGAGCGGTTCCTTTCGGTGCACCCTCGCATCCGGGTACGCCTTGACGATCTCTGCCAGAAGGTCGTCCGCGGTAAGCCGCGACCGACGATGCAGCTGTTCGGTCGCGACCTGTACGTGGGTCCGAAACGCGTGGTCAGACGACGGGATGCAGACAACGGATGGGACCGGTCCGACGTCGTCCGGGGATCGAAGCTCCGCCATTACCTAGCTCCATGCGAAAGCCTTACGTCGATGCCGTTCGGGCGCTCCAGGATCGTTTGGCTACCCAACGTCGACTAGCCTCTCAGCCGTCGCGGACGCGGCCGTCCTCCGCCTGTGTCTCGCAGGTCTCCCGTCACCAGCCCGCCTCCGCACGTCTTGCAGTCGCCGGCTCAAGCCGAACGGTTGACCTTGCGGAGGAGTCGATGTGCCATCTCGATGGTCGAGCGGGACGCTTCCAGCCGAGCGGCCGACTCCGCGGTGGTCTCAGTGGTCAGCCACTTGTAAAGGAGACGCAAGTCGGCGAGGGACGCCTCCAGCGCATCCCGACCAGGGTCATCGGGCGCGATGACGAGAAGTCGCCGCTCCGTCTGGCTTGCGACGCTGAGGACGTCCTCGACCTTGACGGCCATAACGCTTCGCATCCTCCCACGACCGACGACGCCGGTAAAGGTGGAGGGAAAGAGAGCGGACGCTCGAACATGGTCGAAGAGGCGTCCGCCGTGATTCGTCCACGCCGTTCCCGATGGTGCAGATGCTGCGAAGCAGATTCGCCTGATCTACGACCGCGTGATGCCCGGCCTCGTGGCCGTCGGCGCAGAACTTCCGGCGTAGGGAGCCGCCACGAGGGGGGCGCCTCGCGGCCCTGGGGTGTAACCCGAGCGCCGCGTTGAGTCCCTCGGAAACGATGACGGCTTGTCATGACGAACGACTTGGCCAACACCCAGACTGACCCGGAGAGCGCTTTCGTCGGGGAACACTCCCGACCGGCTACATGCGATCCCTTGCCGGGGTCATCCTCGTGTGCAGGATCTGGGCTCCCGAAAGCTGGGCTGGCAAGCCCCGCAGGTCTTGGAGACTCAGATGACCGACACCCGTTGGCCCACACCCTTGACCACGGACTCGATGCGGAGGACCGCGCTCGTCGCGGGCGTCCTCTATCTGATCACGTTCATCGCGGTCGGGACGTTAACCCTCTACGGCCCGGTGCTCAGGGATGCGGGCTACATCCTGACCTCGGGCGACGACACGGGCTTGCGCTGGGGCACCCTCCTCGAGGTGATCGTCGCCTTGGCCGGGGTCGGCACCGCCCTCGCGCTGTTTCCGGTCGTCAAGCGGCAGAACGAGGCGTTCGCGCTTGGGTTTGTCACCACGCGCGTCATCGAAGCCGGCTTGATCCTCATGGGTGTCGTGAGCCTGCTCTCGCTCGCGACGTTGCACCAGGCGACGCCGGCGGCCGGCGCCGATGAGGCCTTGCTTCTGACCACCGGCGCCTCCTCG
Source organism: Chloroflexota bacterium (assembly GCA_045804645.1). GTDB lineage: Bacteria > Chloroflexota > Limnocylindria > Limnocylindrales > CSP1-4 > SPCO01. Next base: position 27,355 of record JBJMMR010000004.1, read on the forward strand.
GTCGCGACCTACAATGCTGCGTTCCTGCTCGGACAGACCCTCATGCCCGGCATGAACGCCGTGCTACTGGGCTATCTCATGTACCGATCTGGTCTCGTGCCGCGGCTCATTCCCATGCTGGGGCTGATCGGCGGTCCCCTGATGATCTCGTCCGTGATCGGACAGATCATCGGCATCAACGAGCAGTACTCCGTCTGGTCGGGGATCGCCCTCATCCCGATCTTCATCTGGGAGTTCTCGCTCGGCCTGTGGATGACCTTCAAGGGCTTCCGCAAGGACGCCCCGCTGATGGTCGAGGCCGCCGCCGAGACGGCGAGCCGAGATAGCGCGGCAAGTGACCCTCGAACGGCCGTGAATGTCGCGACGAAGCCCGGCGCCGCATGACCGCGCACCGCGCTCCGTTACTGTCATGACCCGGGCTCGTCGCACTCCGTAAGGGGGGCACAGCCGCTCGGCATCGCCGAGGGAGCTTCTTCTACGCTGAGGGATGGCAGGACGTGGCCGGTGAGGTGGGGATCGCGGTCACTCGCGTGGTCATCGATGTCGTCGACGCTGCCGATGTCGACCATGTCGGCTCGCTGACGGCCTCGCTCCGCGACGGCATGTTCCTCGCTCACTGGCCGACCCGTGAGCCTGTCGGACCGAGGGATGCCGATGGTCGGATGAATGTCTGGATGCGGGCGTACACGATGACCGCGTACGACGCGTTGGGCCACGTGACCGACCGCGTCGACGGCCCGACCTAGAAGTCTGCGACAACGGCGGACAGGTACGCTGTCGCGGCCCGGCTCGGGTCCGCATGCGCCGCGATCTTCGATGTCCCCCTACGAGCCAGCCTGTCGCGGCCGACCGGGGTGATGGGAGGTTCCTCGATGCTCCGACAGGAGGAAGCCTACGAGGGTTACGAGCGCGCGTGGAACGAGCCGCGTCAGGCGGAGGCCCTCCTCGAGGAGGTCTGGGCGCCGGACGGTGTGTACGCAGACGATGAGGTACCAGACGGGATCGTCGGGCCAACGGCCCTCGCCTCCTTCATCCGCGAGACGCACGAAGCGCTGCCGGGCTTCCGGGTCTGGGCCACGAGCACTCCGCGGATGCTTGCGGGCCGCATGGCTGTCACTTGGACCGCCGAAGGAGGCGACCCGCCGACCGGCCAGTCGGGCACCGATGTCATCGAGTTCGGCCCTGACGGCCGCATCAGCCGGGTCACGGACGCGCTAGATATCGGCTGATCGCTGCCTCATGGTTCGGTCGCGTCGCGCTCCCACGAGCGCCCGAGCAGCCACAGCGCGATGTTCAATCCCAGGACCCAGCCGAACAGCACGCTAAGGGCGAGGGCGGCCAGCAGCAGCACAAGGCCGATGCCGTCGATGGTGCTATCTGCGGTCGCCTGCAACCCCGCGAGGTTCGCCGACAGCCCGTGGACGGCCTCCGCGCCGCCCGCGATCGCGTCCTTCAGCGGGGTGGCGCGAGCGGCGAGCGCGTCCGCCACCGCTTGGCCGGGGTCCGCGTCCGCGACACTCGTCCCCGTCGCGATGATCGCCTCGTCGATCTCCCGTATCTTCGCGTCTACCGCGGCGAGCCTATCTCCGGCGTTTTCGGGGACTCTCGAACCGGGGATGATCCGGGCGATCTCCTGGAGCCTCGACACGACGCCGACGACGCTCTCGCGCGCCTCCGCATAGCGGACGCGCGCGTCGAGATATCGGGCAGAGACCTGCTCGAGGCGGGCCTGCAGGTTCGAGAGTCGTGCCATGTCCGGTGTGCGACTGGCGGCGGCTTCGGCGATGTCGGCCCGCATCGTGTCGATCGTGATCACGGCGTCGTCGAATCGGCCCGCGACCGACTCGGACACCGTGATGGCGCGGTCGAAGGCGGCGTTGACGTCGTTGCCGAGGTCGTCCACGGCGCGGGCGACGGTGCCGAACCCGAACCAGACGACGACGATGATGAGGGCACAGATGACGACCCCGACGATGCCGCCGACCTTCGCGGCGAGGGCCTTCGGAGGTGCGCGTCGGGTCGAGACGGGCTTGAACTTGGCGGCGGTCTCGGTCATCGGGCGACTCGCGTTCGTGTTGGGCCGCGATGATCGTAGGTCCGTTCATCGACCTCGTCAGGTGGGCACCCGCACCCTACGGGAGGGGCGCTCGCCTACTAGATGAGTGGCTGGTCGAAGGTGAAGGACCGCAACTTGTATCCCCGCGGCCCGTCGACTTGCGTCTGAAACCGCCCGCCCGGCCAGGGGTACGGTCTGTGCGATCGCTTCACCTAGCGTGTCGCTGCCGGGTGCGCGAGTAGTTTCCAGCCAAAGCGTCCCGGCATTTCCGCGCGCGGCAGGCGCCTGGCTCGCGAGCGCCGCGCGACCACGCCTAGCGCCGAGCGGCGAACCAGCCCACCACTGCGCCAAGCGAGCTGAACAGGAACGCGGCGAGCGCCGCGCCGCCGGCCAGTCCCCGTAGCTCGAACAGCGGCACGAACATGCCGGTGGTCACGGCGAAAAGCCAGGGACGCTGGCCGGCGATGAATGAGGCAGTGCCTGCTGCGACGACGAGCAACGCCGCCGTCACGCCCGTGTCGTCCCATCGAGGGCCGGAGTCGAGGCGCCCGATCAGGAAGCCGGCGAGAACGGACACGACGATCCCGGCGGCGAGGCGGAGGCGGTCGGGCCCGATGATGGCCCCCTGAGTCACACGAATGTGCGCACCCTCATGACTGCGGCTCGCGACCGGCAGTGTCGCCGAGAGGTGACAACGTACACCCCGAGGTCGGACCGTTCCTGGCACTGGTCGACGGCCTCCGGACCTTCGTTCCGACTGATCCCCGACCGGTCCATCGGTTCGCGCCCCGACCAGATTAGGGAACGGCAACGAGGGTGCATCGGTAGAACGACCGATGACGCAGCTCGGCTCCGGCGAGACCCTCCGATGAGTGACCGCATGGTCGGTGGCACAGCACCGATCGGGGTGCTAGACGGAGGTCAAGGACATGGCACAGATCGTCAGTCAGGGACACGGGTTCGTCGGGCAGCGAAGTCGGTCGATCGGGATCCTCGCTGCCGGATTGATCGCGGCGGCCATCACCATCGGGATCGTCTGGGCGGCGTTCGCCGCGTCGACGCCCAAAGTCGTCGCGCCGCCGACGACGTCCACCCAGTACATGCAGCAGCCCGGACTCCTCGACCAGCGGAGCGCCGAGCGCCATCCCGCGACGACGACGTCCGTCGAGTACCGGCAGGAGCGGGGAGTCCTCGATCAGCGCAGCGGCGAACGCCCCTCGGTCGACGGGACGGCGCCGAGCGTTGCCAACCTGACGGTTCTTCCTTTCCTCACCCCCGAGATCCAGCGGCACCGGAACGGCGAGCGCTAGACCCGAGCAGCTTTAGGCAACATCGCAGCACACGCGCGAAGACGGCTGGCGCGCAGGCCAGCCGTCTTCGATCTCCGTGACCCAGGGACGACCCGCAGGGCGGACCCCGTCGGACCGTTCCGCCGATGTCGAGCGGGCCCGCGGGGTTCCCGTGCTATCAGGCGGTGGACTCGGCGGTGGCCCCCGTGGCGGTTCTGCCGTTGAGATCACGTACATCGGCGGCGGCCTTGCGCCCCTTGCCCGGGTTCGCGTCGATGAGGCCTCGGTACACCGCCTCGTAGTCCTCGACCATCCGCTCGACGGAGAATCGCTTCCTCGTCTCAGAGCTGATCGCATCCCGGTCGAGCGACGCGACGCGCGTGAGGGCGAACTCGGCCTCCTGCACGTCATCGACGAGGAAGCCGTTCACGCCGTGATCGACGATCTCCGTCAACCCACCCGCGCGGCGTCCGATCACCGGTGTGCCGGTCGCCATCGACTCGATGGCGACGAGTCCGAACGGTTCCGGCCAGCCCCCGAGCATCAGCGTCGCCAGCGCGCCTGCCATCAGTCGGTCGCGCTCCACCGTATCGACTTCACCACGCCAGTCGACGATCCCGGCATCGATCGCCGGCTTCACGACGGCATCGAACATCTCGTGCTCGCCGGGCTCGCGGATCTTGGCCGCGACCACGAGCCGGGTGCCGGTTTGCGATGCGAGCTCGATCGCCTCGGCGACGCCCTTCTCGCGTGACACGCGCCCGACGACGAGCACGTACTCGCCCGGGCGTGTCGACGTCGGTGTCGTGGAGAAGTCGAGCCCGTGATGCACGGTCGCGACCCAGTTCGCATCGGGGTTCCAGCGCCGCTGGCTGTCGCTGATGGCGACGAGCGGGATCATCGGGAACGCATCGATGTAGTCCGCGACACCATTGATATCCAGTCGTCGGTGGAGCGTCGTGACGACCGGGATGGGTGCGTGGCGAGCGAGCAGGAAGCCCTCGGTCTCGACATGGGAATGGATGACGTCGAACCGACCGATCTCGTCCCACGCCCGAGCAACGGCCATCTCGAGGTAGACCGGCACCTCGCCGGTGTACCCCTCGTTCCAGAGGGCATGGGGCACGACCGCGACGACCTCGCACGGGAGGTCGGAGTCACCCGAGGCAAATACGGTCACCCGATGTCCGCGCTCGTGGAGGCCCGTCGCCAGCGACGCGACGATACGCTCGGTCCCCGCGTACGTCGTCGGCGGAAGCGGTACGACGGGCGGCGCGATGATCCCGATCCGCAGCGGTTCCTGATCGGCGCGTGCGTCGGGGCTGCTCGGGATCGTCCTCATGCGGGACGACGGGGTATCAGTCACGGCGGTCATCGACTCCGGCGACGTCGGTCCCATGTTCCTACCGGAGACGGTCCGACGGTGCGACCGTGGGGGACGGGCGGCGTTACAGGATCGTCAACGCGCCGTGGAGGCACCGGACTACGAGCGGCGCCCGAAGCCGAAGCGACGCTGCTTCCTGGCGACCCCGTCGTCCGGAACGGCATAGCCGTCCGCGCCGAAGGCCGACGTGCTCAACCGCACGAGCTGTTCGGCGGCCGGCGATCGCGGAGCGCCGAGCACGATCGGCACGCCCTCGTTGACCGCCTTGAGGAACAGGAACGGGTCGTACGGAAGATCGGTCGTGATCCGCGATCCCAGCGCGGACTCGATGTCGCGCGGCTTGAGGATCTCGCGCGCGAACATGTTGTTGAGGACGAATGTCGACTTGCCGTCGATGGAGCCGGTCTCGTTGAGGTAATCGAGAAGACCGTGCATGGCCTTGAGCGCGGCCATCTCCGGATGGACCGGCAGCAGGATCGTCTCGGCCATCTCGAAGATCCGCAGCACGCCTTCGTCGAGGATCGACCCGGCGTCGATGACGAGCGCGTCGTACCCCTCGAGCAGCGTGCTGAGGATGTGGGAGATGTGGTCGGGCGTGATCAGCTCGGAGGCCTCGGGCGACATCGGCGCCGCCAGGACGTGCAGGCCGCTGTCGTGCCGGACCGTGTAGGTGCGCAGCATCTGGGGCTCGCGCATCGCGGCCTCATCGCGGACGGCGTCGGCGATCGTGAGCTTCGGTTCGAGGTTCAGGTGGGTCGCGACACCACCGAACTGCAGGTCGAGGTCGACCAGGATCACGCGATCGGGATTGCGCTGCGCGGCGGCGACGGCCACGTTCGTGGCGATCGTCGTCGTCCCGACGCCACCCTTCGGGCTGTACACCGCGACCGAGCGACGTGGGCGCGCGAGCGTGAGGCCATCGGGCGATACGACGGGCGCGAGGTCCTTGGAGCGCTGGAAGCGGAGCAGCAGCGCCTCGACCCGGGCCTCGACCTCGCGCGGGTCGAACGGACGGGCGACCACGTCGTCGGCGCCGGCCTCCAGGAAGCTGATTCGCTCCTCGACGTCATCGGACGCGGCGACGCACAGGATCGGCACGGACACGGTCGTCGGCGTCGCGCGGATCTCGTGGCAGAGCTCGAAACCCGTCTTGCCCCCGATCCCAGGCCCGACGTCGACGGCGACGAGCTGGTGGTCCGCGACTTGTGCGATCGCCTCGTCGGGGTCGCTGCTCTGGGTGACGGTGTACCCGGCGCTGACCAGGATCGGAGCGAGCGACGCGTCGCCGGTCGCGGCGGACTCGAGGACGAGGATCGTGCTGGCGGGCAATGGATCTCCCCGGGCATGTCGGCTGGGAACGGGCAGAGGATACATCGCGTCCGGTCCGCCGCCGTCAGTCCCCACCGGTCGAGCCTGCTAGACTAGCGCTGTTTCCTTTCCGCTCCGTGCCGGATCCCCATGTCGGTCGTCAACGGGGCAACCCCATTGGAAGGAGTCGCTGCGCTGATGCGCCGTTACGAACTCATGCTCGTGCTCCGCCCGGACGTCCCGGACGATCGGAGCCAGGCGGTCATCGACCGCACCACCCGCCAGATCACTGCGGCCGGCGGGCAGATCACGAAAGTCGCCCCGTGGGGTCGGCGTCGGCTCGCCTATCCGATCGACCGCTACCGCGAGGGCTCCTATCACATCATCCTGTTCCAGGCGCCCGGCGATGCCATCGTCGAGCTGGAGCATGGTCTCCTCATCACCGAGGAGGTCCTGCGGCACCTGGTCACCCGCGACGAGCGACCCGTCAAGGCCTCCCATCGGGAGGATGGCGGTGACGTCGACGAGACCGACGACTCGGACCTGCCCTTGGGCATCGAAGAGGAGGAGGAAGACGACGGTCGCGAGCGGATCGGCGAGGACGAGAGCGAGGCGGCTCCGGCCGCCATCGACTGAGGGGAGAGCCCGACGATGGCCCTGTGCAAGGTGATGATCATCGGCAACCTCGGGTCGGATCCCGAGATGCGCTACACGCCAAGCAACCGAGCGGTCACGCAGTTCAACGTGGCCGTCAACCAGAGCACCAAGAACCAGCAGACCGGCGAGTGGGTCGAGGAGACCGACTGGTTCCGCGTCAGCGTCTGGGGCGATCGCGCCGAGCGTATGGCTGAGACGCTGCGCAAGGGCAACAAGGTCTTCGTGGAGGGTCGCTTCAAGACCCGCCAGTTCGAAGGCCGCGACGGCCAGACGCGGACGTCGCTCGAGATCACCGCCGATTCGATCGTCAACCTCGAGCGTCGACCGCGCGACGAGGAGGGCTCGTTCAACGCCCAACCACAAGGCAGCGCCGTCCCCGCGGGCGGCGGGGTCCGACCCCAGCGGGCTCCGTCCGACGACACCGATCTCGACGACCTGCCGTTCTGACGCCACATCCGGAGAAGAACTGACACATGCCAAGCCCCCGATCGCGCAAGCGCGATGACTTCTACCGCGACCGACGCCGCCGCAAGGTGTGCGCGTTCTGCGCCGACAAGACCACGCTGATCGACTACAAGGAGGTCAACCGCCTCCGCCGCTACCTCTCGGAGCGCGCCAAGATCGAGCCGCGCCGAAAGACGGGGACATGCGCCGGCCACCAGCGCGAGCTGGCGGTGGCCCTCAAGCGCGCACGCCACGTCGCGCTGCTCCCGTACGCGCCGCAGCACCTCCGCCCATAGCCGCCCCGCCCGCCGCGAGGAGCTCATCGCGGCCACGCTCGTCGTGCCCGGGGTCGCGCCGCGCGCACCTGCACGGCTGACCTGACATGGCCGTCGCGCTCCTGATGATCACCGGCGGCGCGGCCGCCGGCCTCTTCGGTTCGCTGCTCGGTCTGGGCGGCGGCGTCCTGATCGTCCCGCTCCTCACGCTCGTCTTCGGGCTCGACCTGCGCGAGGCCGTCGGCGTCTCGCTCGTCAGCGTGATCATGACCAGCAGCGTCGCCGCCGGGGTCTACCTCGAACGGCACACCGCGGATCTGCGACTCGGCATGCGGCTTGAGCTGTTCACGGCGATGGGCGCGCTCGTCGGCGCCTCGATCGCGTTCCTCATCGAAGAGCGGCTGCTCGCTCTGCTGTTCGCGGCCCTCCTGATCTACGTGGCCGTATCGATGCTCCGGGCGCGCACATCGGCGGCGCCTGCCGCGGCCCCCGGCGAGCCCGAGTCGTACGAGGTCCGAAACGTGCCGCTCGGGGTCGTCGGCGCCACCGGTGCCGGTGTGCTCTCGGCGCTGCTCGGTGTGGGGGGCGGGATCGTGAAGGTCCCATTGATGCACCTCGGCATGGGCGTTCCGTTGCGGGTCGCGACCGCGACGAGCAACTTGATGGTCGGCATCACGGCTGCTGCCAGTGCCGTCGTCTACGTGATCCACGGCGGGGTGGACCCGTACGTCGCCGGCCCAACGGTCATCGGCGTGTTCCTGGGCGCCAGCATCGGGTCGCGGATCTCGCACCGGGTCGACGTGCGCGTCCTTCGCTGGCTATTCGTCGCGGTGCTCCTCTACACGGCTGTCCAGATGCTGCTGAAGGTCGTCGCATGACGTCCTTCGACCGGACGATCGGCCGCCTGCTCATCGCCGTCACGTACATCGCCGGGGCTCTGCTGCTCATCGGTGTGCTGCTGATGCTGGTCGGCGGCATCTCGCCGCTCAGCGGCGGCCCGCGCCTTGACCTCTCGACGATCGTGGCCGATCTAGCGTCGCTCCAGCCGGCGGGCTTCCTCTGGCTCGGCCTGATCACCGTGATCGCGACCCCGATCACGCGGGTGGTCGCAGCGGCTGTCGGATTTGCGCAGGTCGGCGAGCGACAGATGGTCTTGGTCGCAGCAGCCATCGTCGGCGTCATCGCCCTGAGCGTCGCGACGGCGCTCGTCACAGGCTGACGGAGCGCGCCGGCTGACGGATCGCGCCGCCCGACGGATCTGGGACCCGAGGGCGGGACGCTATACTCGGCCACCTTGCAAGGCCCGCGCGAGCGCATCGCGCCGTCACGCAGGAGTGCGCCGCATGACGACCGAGACGACAGCCGAGAGCACGGGAGCGACGCCCGCCCCCTCGACGCACCACGCCCCGACGCCCGGGAGCCTTGATGACCTGATCTGCTACTTCGAGGGCGACTTCGTCCCGATGCGCGACGCCAAGGTCAGCATCATGACCCACGCGTTCATGTACGGGACCGCCACGTTCGAGGGCATCCGCGCGTACTGGAATGCCGACGAGGAACGTCTCTACGGGCTCAAGGTCCGCGAGCACGTCGAGCGCATCCGCCAGTCGTGCCGGATCCTGCTGATGAAGGACATCCCGTCCGTCGACGACCTGACGCGCCTCATCCTCGAGACGGTCCGCCGCAACGGCTTCCGCGAGGACGTCTACATCCGCCCGTCCTTCTACAAATCGACCAAGGCGATCGGCGTGCGCCTGCACGACCTCGACAACGAGCTGTACATCATCACGCTGCCGTTCGGCAACTACATCGACACCGCCAACGGCGTGCGGCTGATGACGTCGTCATGGCGGCGGAACGCGGACGAGGCATTGCCCGCGCGCGGCAAGATCGTCGGCGGCTACGTGAACATGGCCTTCCAGAAGACAGAAGCTGAGCTCAACGGCTTCGACGAGGCGGTCGTGCTGACCGCCGGGGGCCACGTCAACGAATCGTCGGCCGCGAATCTGTTCGTGGTTCGCGACGGTGTGGCGTTGACCCCGCCGGTGAGCGACGACCTGCTCGAAGGCGTCACGCGCAAGGCGCTCATGGAGCTGATGCAGAACGAAGGCATCCCGACGGCGGAGCGCTCCATCGACCGATCGGAGCTTTACGTCGCGGACGAGATCTTCGTGTGCGGCACCGGTGTCCAGGTCTCGCCGGTCATCGAGGTCGACCACCGGCCGGTCGGGTCGGGCGGGATCGGGCCGATAGCTCGTCTCGTGCGCGATCGGTACTTCGAGGCGGTCCGCGGCCAGCTTCCGGCGTATCGGCACTGGCTGACCCCGATCGAGTAGATCGCGCTGGCGCCCGGGCGCCGGCAGCTCGACACGTTGCGCGCCAGCGCCGCGAAGCCGGTCACGTCCGTCAGGACGAGGGCGGCGCCTGGAGGTTCGGCGTCTTCCGCCCGACGGTGATCACGATGTCGACGGGGATCGTCGGGTCGGTCTTCGTCTTGACCTGGACCCCGAACGTCTTCTCGAGATAGGCGATGGTCGAGGCGAGCTTCTCCTCGGCACCGTTGTAGACCGTGAGGACGGTATTCGCCGGCACCGACCCCTTGGGACGCCCACGCGGCGCCGATGCGGCGAGACCCCGGTACTCGAGGTAGCCCGCCAACGCCGGACCGCGGCTCGAGTCCGATGTGCCGTTGAGGACCCACAGGTGCGCGCCCTCGCCGGCGAGCGACTGGCGCAGTGCCTCGTCGCGCGGGTCCGCGGTGAACGCGTTCTTGACCGCCTGCTTCATGCGGGGGATGTTCGGCAGCACGATGCAGCCGCGGGCATCGGCGCACGTGTCCTGTGAGTAGAGCGGTGGCGCGAACACGAACGATCGGATGTTGGCGGTGTCGACCTGGGAGGCGAGGCCCAGCAGCTCGTCGAGCTGGCTCACCGGGATGTCCGTCCGGACCGTGGACTTGAGGGCGGCGACGAGCTCGGGCAACTTCGGGATCAGCGTCTGCGGATCGGCCTGCTGGCGGAGCGACAGCAGCACGCGCTGCTGACGAGCCCCGCGGTCGAAGTCGGTCGAGGTATGTCGTGAGCGCGCGTAGCGGAGTGCCTGCTCGCCGTCCATGTGCTGGAGCCCAGTCGGGATGTACAGCCGCTGAGCGCGCCCGGTCGTTCCGGGGAATTCGTCGTCGCTGACCGGCACCTGGACGTTGATCGTCACACCACCGACGGCGTCGACCACCTTCTTGAAGCCGTCGAAGTTGACCTCGACGAAGTAGCGGATCTTGAGGTCGTACAGCTCGCCGAGGACCGACTTTAGCGCGTTGTAGCCACGGGTCCGATCGTTTCCTGGCCAAAGGTCGGACCGGCGCCGGTTGTTTGCGAAGAACGAGTTGATCTTCTGGCCGTAGTCGCGGCCCCACACGCGCTGGGCTGGACCCGGCGGCACCGGTACATCGACGGTGTCGCGCGGGAGGCTGAACATCGCGACTTGCTTGGTGACCGGATCGATCGACACCGTGATCATCGTGTCGGTGTTGTGTCCGCCGCGCTGCTCGTCCGAACCGATGAGCAGGATGTTCAGCCGCTCCTTGCCATCCCACGGGGGGATCTCGACCGTCGGCACCGGAGTACCGATGAGCGTCGGTTCGGGGGTGGGCGCGCCTACCGGGGAGTCGGTCTCGTTCACGGGGCCCGAGTCGACCGGTGTCGCGGACGCGTCCGCGGAGGCGTCGCAGCCCGCGTCGCTGCCCTCATCGACGAAGATGCAGCTGCCGAGGGCGTCCTGGGCGAGCAGGTCGTAGCGCGCGACGACCACGTGCGCGCTGGCCATCACGAGGATCACCGCTGCGAGGCCGGCCAGCGACAGCGGGTTGCGTGGCATCCGCGCCTTCCCGAGTCGACCGTCGCCTGATGCCGCGTAGGCGTTCAGGTACTCGGTGACGCGATAGGCATCGACGATCGCGATGAGCCGATAGACGAGAGCGATCAGGTTGAACGCGAAGATCGCGCCGATGAGCTGGAGGAACGCGCCAAGGAGCTGGAACTGACCCATACGGATGACGATCCCGCCGGTCAGGGCGATGAGCAGGATGGGGGGCGTGGCGAACAGCAGCGCACGCGTCGGCGCGCCGGCATACGCGTGCCCCAGGCCAGGGAATATCAGGGACAGGAACGCCGCCGTGAAGGGCGACCTGGCGCGTGGTCGCGCCTCCTGCGGGTTCTGCATCGCGCGTAGGATACTCGGACTCGTTCTCGGGCCCTTCCGGTCGATCCCGGAGGCCCGTTCCCCGCGCCCCGTCTTCGCGCCTAGCCCGGAGTTGCATGTTCCGATCCGTCACCTCGAAGCCCGATCTGGTCGCCCAGGAACACGAGTTGCTCGAGACGTGGCGTGAGCGTCGGACGTTCGCGCGGCTGAGGGCGCAGAACGCCGGCGGACCACGCTGGAGCTTCCTCGACGGTCCGATCACCGCCAACAACCCGATGGGCGTCCATCACGCCTGGGGTCGCACGTACAAGGACCTCTATCAACGGTTCCACGCCATGCTCGGCGAGGACGAGCGCTTCCAGAACGGGTTCGACTGCCAGGGCCTGTGGGTGGAGGTCAACGTCGAGCGCGACCTTGGCTTCACCTCGAAGCGCGACATCGAAGCGTTCGGGATCGACCGATTCGTGACCCTCTGCAAGCAGCGCGTCCTGTCGTACGCCGCGCGCCAGACGGAGCAGTCGATCCGGCTCGGGATGTGGATGGACTGGAACGACCCGGACGAATTGCGCCGCCTCGGCGACCTGCTCGGGTCGGACCCGGGCGCGGTCGCGACCATCGAGGGTGCGGACGGGCCTGTCACCGACACCGTCGAGATGCTCGTCGGGCGCCTTGGGATGCCGGAGGTCGGCGGCAGCTACTTCACGTTCAGCAACGAGAACAACGACCTGATCTGGGGCTGGCTGGCCGAGTGCCACCGGCGCGGCTGGCTCTACAAGGGCCACGACACGATGCCGTGGTGCGCCCGCTGCGGGACCGGCATCTCGCAGATGGAGATGAACGAGGGCTACCAGGATCGCGAGGACCCGGGACTCACCGTCAAGTTCCCCCTCGTCGACCGGCCGGGCGAGGCGCTCCTCGTCTGGACGACGACGCCGTGGACGCTGACGTCGAACGTCGCCGCCGCCGTCGGCGACGAGATCCGCTACGCCAAGGTCCGTCAGGGTGATGACCTGTATTGGGTCGGGAAGGGGACGCTCAAGTCGGCGCTCCAGGGCCCGTTCGAGGTCGTCGAGGAGCGGCCGGGCAGCGAGCTCGTCGGCTGGCGCTACGAGGGACCGTTCGACGAGTTACCGGTCGTCCGCGCGACGTTCGAGAAAGCCGGCTACGAACACCGCGTCGTCGCGTGGGACGAGGTCGGCGAGGAGGAGGGGACCGGCATCGTCCATATCGCACCCGGCTGTGGCGCTGAGGATTTCCAGCTTGGCAAGTCGCTGGGCCTGCCGGTCATCGCGCCCATCGACGAGTCCGGCATCTTCCTGGACGGTTTCGGGTCGCTCAGTCACCGCGACGTCCGTGACGTCGCCGACCCGATCGTCGAGCACCTCAAGGACACGGACCGCTTCTACCGACTCGAGCCGTATCACCACCGCTATCCGCATTGCTGGCGGTGCGGGACGCCACTCGTATTCCGGCTCGTCGACGAGTGGTACATCAGCATGGGTGAGGTCTACGACCAGCCACGGGAGACGCTGACCCGGGACCAGGTCGATCGAAGCCTCCGCTACCAGATCATGGAAGTCGTCGACAAGATCCGCTGGATCCCCGACTTCGGATACGAGCGCGAGCTCGACTGGCTCCGCAACATGCACGATTGGATGATCAGCAAGAAGCGCTACTGGGGGCTGGCGCTGCCGATCTACGACTGCTCGGCATGCGGCACGATCGAGGTGATCGGCGGGCGCGACGAGCTGCAGCAGCGGGCGGTCGAGGGCTGGGAGCGTTTCGAGGGCCATACCCCGCATCGACCATGGGTCGACGAGGTGAAGATCGCCTGCCCGAGATGCGGGCAGCCAGTCGAGCGGATCAAGGACGTCGGCAATCCGTGGCTCGATGCCGGGATCGTCCCATTCTCGACGCTCCACTATCGCGAGGAGCCCGACTACTGGCAGAAGTGGTTCCCGGCCGACTTCATCACCGAGAGCTTCCCGGGGCAGTTCCGCAACTGGTTCTACTCGATGCTCGCGATGTCGACGGTCCTCGTGCGGAAGGAGCCGTTCAAGACGATCTTCGGCTACGCCCTCGTGTATGGCGAAGATGGCCGTCCCATGCACAAGAGCTGGGGCAACGCGATCGATTTCGACGAGGCCGCCGAGCGGATGGGCGTCGACGTCATGCGCTGGCTCTTCGCGAAGGCGCGTCCCGAGGAGAACATCAACTTCGGCTGGCACGCCGCGGACGAGGCCCGTCGCGAGCTCCTCGTCCTGTGGAACGTCTACGCGTTCTTCGTCACCTACGCGCGTGTCGCCGGCTGGAGCCCCAGGCCCGCCGCCGATGCCGGGGCAGGGACGATCCTCGACCGCTGGATCCGATCTCGCGCCGCGGCAACCGCGGCGACGGTCCGCGATCGGCTCGCTGACACCGACGCGGTCGGCGCGACGCGGGCGATCTCGACGTTCATCGACGATCTCTCGACGTGGTATCTCCGCCTTTCTCGCAAGCGGTTCTCGCGGAACGACGACCTGGCGGATCGAGACGCGGCCTTCGCGACCCTCCACGCCGTGCTCCTGGCCTGGACGCGGCTCGCCGCGCCGCTCCTGCCATTCCTCACCGACGCGATGTACGGCAACCTCGCCGTGGATGTCGAGGGCGCCGCGGACTCCGTCCATCTCACCCGTTGGCCCGCCGAGGAGCTCGCGGCGGCGCGCGACGACCGGCTCGAGCGGGCGATCGCGATCACCCGCTCAGCGGTCGAGCTGGCGCGGACCCTCAGGGGTTCCGCCGGGATCCGGACCCGGCAGCCGCTCGCCCGGCTGTGGCTCGCCCTCCCGGGCGGCAGCCTGCCGGAGCGCGAGGCGCTCCTCGGGCTCGTCCGCGACGAGGTGAACGTCCGCTCGGTGGAGCTGATCGGTGCGGCATCGGATCTCGTCGAGCGCCGGATCAAGCCGCTCCTCCCGAAGATCGGCAAGAAGCACGGATCGGCCATCCCCGCGATCATGGCCGCCGCTCGGGAGAACGCCGTCGAATACCACGCCGATGGCTCGGTAACCGCCGGCGGCGTGACGCGGGCCCCGGACGAGGTCGAGATCCTCGCGACGCCGCGACCCGGCACCGCCGTCGCCCACGACGAGGGCCTCGTGGTCGTCATCGACACGGAGCTCACGGACGACCTGCGGGCCGAGGGCGACGCGCGGGAGCTGCAGCGCGCGGTCCAGGACCTGCGCAAGGACGCCGGCCTCGCCCTCGACGACCGGATCGAGCTGTGGGTCGCCGGGCTCTCCACGCTCGCCGCGGCGCATCTCGACGCCGTCGCCGCCGAGACCCTCGCTGAGTCTGTCCACCGCGACCCCCCGCCGAGCGGAGACGGCGTCACGGCCGGTGACGTCGATCTCAGCGGCGGCCGGGCGACCATCGCCATTCGTCGGATCGGGACGGCCGGGTGACGACCCAGCCCGCGGCCGCGACGACCCGCACGCGTGGCGCGGGATCGAACCGCCGCCGATGGGCGCTGTTCCTGTCTCTTGCCGCGGTCGTCGTCGTCACCGACCAGCTCGCGAAGGGCCTCGTCACGAGCTCGCTCGGGGCAGGGCAGTCCGTGGACGTCGTCGGCGACCTGGTCCGGATCGTCTACGGCCAGAACACCGGTGCGTTGTTCGGGCTGTTCAAGGACAACGCCTTCATGTTCGGGCTCGTGTCGCTGATCGTGATCGGGCTCATCGTCGGCTATCACGCTCGGGCGACGGCGAGCCTCTACCTGACGATCACGCTCGGGTTGCTGCTCGGCGGGGCGATCGGCAACATGCTCGACCGGTTGCGCCTCGGCCACGTCGTCGACTTCGTCGATGTCGGCGTGGGGACGGTCCGCTTCTATACGTTCAACGTCGCCGACAGCGCGATCAGCCTCGCGATCGTCCTCCTCTTCGGTGCCGCGCTCTGGCCGTGGCTCGTCGAGGGCCGCCGCCCTCCGAAGGCGACGCAGGCTGTGCCGGAAACCGCAACCGAAGACGAGGCCGACGGCGCCTTCTGGGCCGACGAGCCGGACGGCCGAGGATGACGGCGCCCGGCGTCCACGCGCTCGAGGTGCCGGCGACTGCACCGAGCCAGCGCGTCGACCGTTGGGTCGCGGAGGTCACCGGTCTCTCCCGGAGCCACGTCCAGAAGCTCATCTCCGCGGGCAACCTCACCGCCCATGGGCTGCCGCTCAAGGCGAACGCCGTCGTCGGCCCCGGCACGGCGCTCCGCCTCGTCGTGCCCGAGCCGGAACGGCTCGACCTCGAGCCGGCGCCGGAGATCCCGCTCCGGATCGTCCACGAGGACGAGGATCT
>JBJMMR010000005.1:0-46806 GCA_045804645.1 Chloroflexota bacterium
AAGGTCGATGAGCTCCGTAACGGTGAGCTTCGGGTACAGCGCCGCCGTCTGGAGGCTCACGCCGATGCGCGGCTTGATGGCGTCCGCCTCGCGCGCGACGTCGACACCGAGGACGGACACCTCCCCGCCGTCGGGCTCGCGCAGGCCCTCGAGGATCTCGACGGTCGTCGTCTTGCCGGCGCCGTTCGGGCCGAGCAGCCCGAAGATCTCGCCCTTGGCCACGTCGAAGTCGATGCCCGCGACCGCCTGGACGTCGCCGTATCGCTTGGTGAGGCCGCGGACGCGGATGACGGGTCCCGCGCCCGAGGTGGCGGTCACCGCGTCAGAGCTTCTTGCGGAGGTAGGCCGTGACGGTCGCGTCGTAGCCCATCGACTCGTAGAAGCGATACGCCTCAGGGCGGTGATGCCCCGCGGTGACCTCGACGAAGGCAGCGCCCAGCTCGGCGGCCATCCGCTCGGCTTCGGTCATCAGCCGATGACCCACCCCCCGCTCGCGGGCACCCGCGTCGACCACCAGCGCGAGGACGCGCACGATGCGGTCGTCGTGCTCGAAGCGCGGCAGGGCGTGGAGAGCGATGAACCCGAGGAGCGTGCCCTCGTGCTCCGCGATGACGACCCGCGAATGCTCGGATGCGAACCGGCTGAGCCGCTCGACGATGTCGCTCGGACCCGCGGGATAGCCCTCGTCGGTCAGGAGGGCCGCGATCGCCTCGGCATCGCTCGTCGCCGCGGGCCGGATCGTGAGCGTCGGGTCGGTCGTCTCGGTCATGACTCGATGGTAGCGGTCGTCAGGACGAGCCGGAACGGCCCATCTACCGGCTGGCCGTGTGCCAGGAGCTCCGGACCCAACGGTCCGCGCACGCCTGACCGCCCGCCCACGCGCGACGGCGGCGGACCGGCGGTGTCCCAGGTCGCGGCCCAGCCCTCGCCGTGCCGGGCGAGGAATGCGGCGAGGCGGCCTTCCGTGTCGGGCTCGAGGAGGACGATCCACTCGCCATCGGGCGTCCGCGCGCGTCGGCACCGGGCGCCCAGGAGCGCAGACCGGGGCGTGTGGCGGAACAGGAGCTCGGCGGCCGCGACGTCGCGGAACAGCAGCTCGGCCACCAGGACCTTGCGGACCTCCTCCTCCGCCCGGTCGAGCTCGACCGTTGCCCAGCCGCGGCCGACCGGGCGACTCATCCGACGAGGATCATGTCCGGCCCCGGCTCGCCGGCCATCACCAGGCCGAGACTCTCGTAGAGGCGGCGGGCCGGGAGGTTGTCGGCGTAGACGCCGAGATGGACCCATTCGCTGCCCTCACCGAACCCGTCGACCATCGCCGACGCCGTGACGAGACGACCGAACCCGAGTCCGCGCGATGCACCGACCGTTCCGATCGACGAGAGGTAGGAGACCCCGTCGAACGTCGCGCGACGGGCGACCGCCACCGGCATCCCGGCACGTCGCACCAGGTAATGCATGAAGCGCGAGTCGGCGAGCGAGGCGAGGGTTTCGGCGACGACGCCGGGACGCCGCTCGGGCTCGACGATGAATGCCGCCATCAGGACCGCGACGATGGCCTCGGCTGCTCGCGATGCCTCGGCACCGACGACGGCGCGAAACCGCTGCATCTCGACGTCGGTTTGAAGCGGCGAGCCGTTGATGGCCGCCCGTGCCGGCTCGACGTCCGACGTCGCGAGGACAAGCCCGTCCCCGACGTCCTCGAACCCGTTGGTGAACAAGCGCGCGATGAGGTCGCGCGGCTCGTCGTAGGGCGGCAGCGTCCAGAAATGGGGCTGTCGACCGATCGATGCGAACAGCACCGCGATCTCAGTGAGTCGCCGGTCGAAGCCGCTCGGGTCTGCGGGCCACTGGATCGCCTCGATGCGGTTCCAGAACGGCTCGGGCTCGATCGGGTCGTGGAGGAGGATCGAATCGCCGAGGTCGCGCAGCGTTCGCCCGGGGATCGCATGGACCTCGGCTTCGTGGCGCAGAAGTGTGCGGACGACCGCGGCATCGATGCGCGGCCTCGGACGACTCTCCCCGGCGCTCATGAAACCGCTCCGACGCTATAGGCGTACCGTCGGCAGGTATCGAGAGGCACACCTCGGATACGGACACACGAGGAGATCGAGATGTCCCGGACCCTCACCCTCGCGGCGGCGGCCGCACTCCTAGTCATCGTTTCGGCCTGTTCGAGCAGCGGCACGGCGACCACCGCGCCCGCCGCCAGCAGCGCGCCGAGCGCGGCAGCCCCGAGCGAGTCCGCGGCCGCGTCCGAAAGCGCTGCCGCCTCCGAGAGCGGAGGCGGCGCGGCCGCCGGCGGATGCGAAGCTTCGACCGAGACGGGCACGGTGGCGGCCACCATCAAGGGATTCGCCTTCAGCCCACAACCGATCACGGCCAAGGTCGGCGACGTCGTCACGTGGACCAACAACGACACCACCGGTCACACGGCCACGCTGAAATCGGACGAGTCGTGCACGACCCCGACGATCGCGGGCGGATCCACGGGAAGCCTCAAGTTCACCGCGGCCGGCACGTACGACTACTTCTGCAAGATCCATCCGAACATGACCGGGCAGATCACGGTCAGCTGACAGCGGGACGTCCGACGGCCTGACGCCGCACGTCAGGCCGGACGCTCCGCCAGGAAGACCGACGCGCCCGACGGCAGATCGATGGCGGACGGCTCGGGGAGGCCAGCGTCCGCGAACCACGCGAGGAACTGCTCGCGCGTCGCGAGTGCCGTGCCCTGATATAGCTCGTCGAGTTGCACGCCAGCGATGATCTCGCCGTGGCGGGTGCGAAACTCGTCCGCCGCCGAGGGCAGCGGCCAGTCGAGGACGAGGATCCGCCCGCCCGGTCGTAGCGCGGCCCACGCTGCAGCGAGGACGCGTGGTGCATCGGTCAGCTGGTGGAGCGCGTACTGGAAATACGCGAGGTCGTATTCGGCGGAATGACCCGGATCGGTCGCTCGGGCGGCACGGATCTCGATCCGGTCCGTGAGCCCTTCGGCCTCGATCGTCGCCCGCGCTCGGGCCACCGAGTCCGGTTCGAACTCGACTCCGACGAGCTGGAGCTGCGGAAACCGCCGCGCCATCGCGACGAGCCAGCGCCCTCCGCCGCAATGCACGTCGACCGCGCGGCCGCCGCGCGACAGCTCCGCGGCAAGCTGCGGCAATGCGGCGAGCACCTCTTCGAAGAAGACCGCGATGTCCTGCCGGGTCAGGCGCTCGATCGCGACGCGATAACGATCGGGCCGTTCGCCGATCGGCGTCCCATCCCGGAAGAACTCCACCATCCCACCCCAATCCATCGACGCCACGACGGCATGGACGAACTGGCCGCCCAGGAAGTCGGATCGGCCCTCGTCGAGCAGGATCTGCGCCGTGTCATGGTCGATGGTCAGTCGGCCATCATCGAAGCGCGTCAGATCGTGCGCGTCCGTCGCCCACGACCACGCGCTGACGGCCTCCGGGCTCGTTCCCGTCGCGCTGGCGAGCTCGGCGGGGGTGATGCCGGCCTCCCCTGCATCACGAACGCGCGCGAACAGCCCAAGCTCGATGCCGAGATAGACGAGCCATGAACGGTGGAACCCACCGAGACTGGCGATGAGGTCGTCGAAGCGGTCCTCGTGGCCCATCGGCCGATTGTCGCACGGGCGTCGGCCCGCTCGGACCTCGCTCGCTGAGCGGGCAGGCGTACCGTGGCCGTGTGCAACGGAAACGGCCCGGATGCGGTTCTGACGGGTGATGGACGCCGACGACCACCTGATCGCCGACCTCGCTGACGACCTCGACATCGCCTTCGAGCGACTCGTCCTCGCCCACCAGGATCGTCTCTACACGATCGCCTTCCGGACGCTCGGAGATGCCGGTGACGCGGAGGAGGCGGCCCAGGACGCGCTCGTCCGCGCGTACCGGGCACTCGCCTCGTATGACCGCGCTCGGATCGAGGCACTTCGACTCCGGCCGTGGCTCACGACGATCGTCCTCAACCGGTGTCGGTCGATCGGTGCCCGCCGGGCGACGCGCGGCCCGAAGCCCGTGTCGATCGACGGCGACCCGAACCGGCCGGTCACCGAACCCGAAGCACCCGAGGGTGCCACCCCGACCGCGGTCGCCGAACGCCACGCGGAGCGCGAACGTTGGGCCGTCCGGCTGGCCGCCCTTCCGATGGCGTACCGCACCGCGATCGTGCTGCGCCACGTCGACGGACTCTCGTATCCCGAGGCTGCCGAGGCACTCGGCCGGCCGGAGGGGACCGTCAAGGCCCAGGTCCACCGCGGGATCGCATTGCTACGCACGATGCTCGAGGCCGAATCGCGCCGCGAGCCCGAGGAGATGACCGCATGACGACCGAGCTCGAAATCAGCGACGCGGAGGCGACCGCCTTGGCCGACCTCGCCCTCCGGGCCCCGTCGACGCTGCGCTCGTCGGTCCTGGTCGAGGTCGGTCTGATGGATCGTTACGGTCGGATCGACGCATCGCCGCTGGGCCCGCTCGTCGTCGCCTGGAACGGGATCGGCGTCGTGTCCGTGGATCTCGCCGGCGACGACGACGCGTTGGAGGCGCGACATCTTGCCGCGACCGGGCGACAGGCGACAGCATCCGAGGTCCCGACTCGTCTCGCGAACGCGATCGGTCGTCGGCTCGAGGGCGACCGGCGGGTCCGGATCCCGCTCGATCTCCGCGGCCACACCGGGTTCGAGCAGGACGTCTGGCGCAAGGCGCTCGAGATCCCCCGAGGAGAGGTCCGCCCATACGGCTGGATCGCCGCGGAGATCGGCCGCCCCAAGGCAGTCCGGGCCGTCGGCACCGCGCTCGGTCACAACCCGGTTCCGCTCATCGTCCCGTGCCACCGCGTCGTCCGCACTGATGGCTTCATCGGCCAGTACTCGCTAGGTGGACCGCAGAACAAGCGCGTGGTGCTGGCGGGAGAAGGCCTCGACCCGGACGCGATGGAGTCCGCGGCTCGCCGAGGCGAACGGCTCGTCGGCTGTGCCTCCACGAAGATCGTCTGCTGGCCGACCTGCCATACGGGACGCCACATGCTCGAGCGCAACCGGCGACCGTTCCGCTCCCTCGCCGAGGCGGGGGCCGCCGGGTACCGCCCGTGCAAGGTATGCCGTCCGGTCTCGGTCGCGGCTTGACCCCGCCGCCCTGACGCGAGCGGCCTCGTGGACGCGGACGGCTTCCTGATCGGGCCGCCTCGTACTGGGCCGCCTCCTGAGGGTGGGCGCACGGGCGCGCGCGTCGCTGGCGGCGTATCCTTGGGCCTTGGACCAGCCGACTATGCCAATCGCGCGGAAGACGCCGGCCCCTGATCCGCGTCTGATCTGGGTCGGCCTCGCGATCCTGTACGGCGTCTGGGGCTCGACCTACCTGGCGATCGCGGTCGGTGTCCAGACGATCCCGCCGTTCCTGATGGCCGCGGCTCGGTTCGGTCTGGCCGGAGTGATCCTCCTCACCTGGGTCGTCGTGCGCGACCGAGAGCGCGTCAGGAGGCCGACGCGTCGCGAGCTTCGCGACTCCACGATCGTCGGCGCGCTGCTGCTCGGCGGTGGCATGGGGATGGTCGCGTGGGGCGAGCAGACGATCCCCTCGGGGATCGCCGCGCTCCTCGTGGCGATGATGCCGGTCTGGATCGCGGTCCTCGGCCGCGTCGTCCTCCGCGAACGATTGCCGCGTCTGGCGGTCGTTGGGATCGTCGTCGGCTTCGTCGGTGTGGCGATCCTCGTCGGTCCGACCGCCCTGGGCGCGACCGGGGCGCTGGACGCGGCCGGTGTCGTCGCGCTGATCATCTCGCCGATCGCCTGGTCCTCGGGATCGTTGTTCGCCGCACACCGAGCCCAGCTCCCGCAGCATCCGCTCGTCTCGACCGGGCTGCAGATGGTGACCGGGGCGCTGGTCCTCGCGACGATGTCTGTGGTGTCGGGTGAGCCCGCGCGGTTCGACCCATCAGCCATCACGGCCGCGTCCCTTGGCGCGTTCCTCTACCTCACGATCGTCGGCAGCATCGTCGCGTTCACGACGTTCGGCTGGATGATCAGGGTCGCGCCGCTCCCGTTGGTCGCAACGTACGCCTATGTCAACCCGGTCGTCGCGGTCATCCTCGGCGCCATCGTCCTGGACGAGCCGATCGAGCCTCGCACCGTGCTCGCGGGCGCCGTCATAGTCGCCGCCGTGGCCCTGATCGTGACGGCGCGCGGCCGGATGGCTCGGCCTCAGCCCACCGCCGGCGCTACGACTCGGCCAGCACCGTCCGGGCAACCCGTCGCGCCAACGCCATCACGGTCAGCATCGGGTTGACGCCGATCGCGGTCGGGAAGAGGGATGCATCGGCGACGTAGAGCCCGGCGACCAGCCGTTCGCGGCGGCCTCGCGAGCGGACGCGCCCGTTGGGATCGCACGGGTGGTCACGAGGGCGGGCGCCCATCCGGACCGTCCCCATCTGGTGCGCCGAGAACACCGAGCCGCGATTGGGCCGGAAGTCCATCCGCGCGACGCGGTCCTCGAAGCGGCCGTATGCAGCGGCGTCGCTCTCGGCCGATGAGCGGATCGCCGTGAAGCGGATGCCGGGCGTTGCAGCGACCACGATCTCGCCCGCCCCGGCGGCTCTGGCCAGGCGGGCCATGCGGGTCGCGGCGTGGCGCAACGTCGCGACCCCGGTCGTGTCGAGCTGGTAGTCGATCCGGACGCGGCCGGCGCGCGTCAGGGACACGCGCCCGGCGCCGCCGTCTTTCGTCACGGCGATCAGCGGAGCGAGATAGCGCGCGTCGCGCATGGCGTGCGCATGCTCGTCGATCCCTTCCCACGGGAGCGCGAGGGCTAGCAAGCCGGGGTGGCCAGGTGCCGACTCGATGACGTACCCGTTCCGCCCTGCCTCCCCGTCCGCGAACTGCTCTGAGCGTGCCGCCTGCATCGGGCCGTGCCACATGTCGACGGGCATCGTCATCCGGGCGGCGACGACCGGAACCGGATGCACCCGCAGGTACGTCCCGATCGCGCCGTGTCCGACGCGCGATGCCTGGAGGAGCGCCGGCGTCCGAAGCGCGCCCGCAGCGAGGACGACCTGCCGGGCGCGGACGATCACGTCGCGCACGCGCGGAACGGGATCCGTGCCCGGTACCAGCGCACGGCCCTGGACGCCGACGGCGCGGCCGCGTTCGATCAGGACCTTCGTGACGCGGACCTGGGGCACGACCCGCGCTCCGGCAGCGGCTGCTCGAGCGAGATGGACGCGGATGCCCGACTGCTTCGTCCCGCGCCTGCAACCGAACGGGCAACTGCCACAGTCGTCGCAGCCGGGTGAGTCGCGTCGCACGGAGCCGACCTCCCAGCCGAGGCGCTCGGCGCCGGTCAGGATGACCTGGTCCTTGGGTGGGAACCGCCGGACCGGCGTGACGGACAGCTCGTCCTCCAATGCCGCGATGTCAAAGCTCCACGAGTCGCCGTCGTCGAGGTCGCCGAGGCCGTGGTCTCGGCGCCACTCCTCGCGGACGGCCGCCGGCGCCTCGATCGAGGTCATCCAGTTGATGAGCGTCCCGCCGCCGACGCCCGAGCCCGCGAGCATCGTCAGCGAGGCGTCCCACGTGGCCAGGAGGCCGTAGTTGAGATACAGGCGAGCGAAGGCGTCGAGCTCGTCGCGCGGCATCGTCGCCTCGTCGACGAAGGGTCCAGCCTCGAGGACGACGACCGACCGACCGGCCTCGGCCAAGGTGGCAGCGACGACGCCGCCACCGGCACCCGAGCCGACGACCACGACATCCGCCTCGAGCGTCATCGGCTCGTCGGATGGACCGATGTCGAACGGCAAAGCCAACGGCACGATCGGCGTCCGGTCGACGGTGACCGGCGGGAACTCGGGCTCGTATCCGATCACGGCGTGGCGCGGATTGCCCGAAGCGTCGGCGCCCGGGTCGGCGTACGCGAGGAACGTCATCAGCTTGCGGAGCGTCGAGAACGCCGTTCGACGCGAGGCGGACCGGGACGTCGACCAGCCCAGTAGGTACCGCTCGCGCGCGGACGGCGACATCGACGTGAACCGTGTCGGCCGGCGGCCGAGGAGCAGGTTCGCGAAGGGCGACTCCATCAGGCCGAGCAGTCGATGGACCTGGCCGACCTGCTCGGGATCCGCGGCGCGCTCGAGCGCCTCGGTCGTCAGCCGCGCGCGACGAAGGGCATCTCCACGGACGAACGTCTCCGCGATCTCGGCGAGGGTCGCCATCTCGCGGTCCGTCCACGTGTCCATCTCAAGCCCGGACGGCCTCCCAGCCTTGGGCGGGCCACGGTTCGCAGCGGAGCGGCCGGTCCTCGCGGTACCCGAGCGCGTAATCGGCCTGGATCAGCGTGTGCAGCTGGCTCGTCCCCTCGTAGATGACGGCGGCCTTCGAGTTACGGAGGTAACGCTCCACCGGGAACTCGTTCGAGTAACCGTTGGCGCCGTGGACCTGGATCGCGTCGAGCGCACTCTGGACGGAGTGCTCGGTCGCGTGCCACTTCGCGAGTGACGTCTCGCGCGTGTTCCGCTTGCCCTGGTTCTTGAGCCACCCGGCCCTCCATACGAGAAGACGGCCCATCTCGGTCCCGGCGACCATCTTGGCGATCAATTGCTTCACGAGTTGGTGGTGGCCGATCTCGTCGCCGAACGTGCGCCGCTCGTGGGCGTATTTGACGCTCGCATCGATGCACGCCTGGGCCAGACCGACAGCGCCCGCCGCGACCGTGTAGCGCCCCTGGTCGATGGCGCTCATCGCGATCAGGAAACCTTCGCCCTCCTCGCCGATGCGGTTCTCGGCGGGCACGACGACGTCGTCGAGATTGATGAGACCCGTGTTGCCGGCACGGATCCCGAGCTTGCCGTGCAGCGTCCCGGTACTCAGTCCCTTCATCCCGCGCTCGACCAGGAACGCCGTGACGCCCTTGTGCTTCAGCGAGCGGTCGACGCTGGCGAAGACCAGGAAGTGGTCGGCGATGTCGGCGAGGCTGATCCAGATCTTCTGGCCGTTGAGGCGGTAGGCGTCGCCGTCCTTGCGAGCCGTGGTCTGAAGGTTGCCCGCATCGGTGCCGACGCCGGGCTCGGTCAGCCCGAACGTGGCGAGCTTGTCACCCCTCGCCTGCGGCACAAGCCAGCGCTGGCGCTGTTCTTCCGTGCCCCACTGCAGCAGGGCCAGCGAGTTCAGCGCGACGTGGACGCTCTGGACGACACGGAACGCGGTATCGGCACGTTCCAGCTCCTCGCACAGGATCGCGAAGCTGATGTAGTCCATCCCGGCGCCGCCATAGGCCTCGGGTATCGGCGCACCGAGGAAGCCTTGCTCGGCCATCCGCACAAAGACCTCGCGGTGCACCTCGCCCTTCTCGTCCCACTCGCGTATGTACGGCAGGATCTCGGTCTCGGCGAAGCCGCGGGCGGCGGTCTGGACCAGCTTGTTCTCGTCGGTCAGCGAGAAATCGACCATGGGCTGCATCGTACGCGGCGGATGCGGGCACGCGAGCCATCCGACCGCATGGCGGGCAGCGCGTCGCTGCGCCTGCATCGCGGTCTGACCGGCGGCTACACTCGGCCGATGGAATCCGGCCTCGGGCCCGCCCCGCATCTGACCCCGGTCCTCGGTCGGTATCTCCAGCGCGAATGGAGCCACGGCGAGGGTCACCGGCTCTTCGACACGGACGGTCGCGGGTACCTCGACTTCGCGAACGGCATCGCGGTCACGGCGCTCGGACACCAGCACCCGCGTGTGACCGCGGCGATCCATGCCCAGGTGGACAAGCTCGTCGGCCCGATCAACGCGATCGGCTTCACCGAGCCGATATCGCGCGCCGCCGACGCGCTCGCAGCCGCGCTGCCTGATCCGATCGACTCGGTCATGTTCCTGAACTCGGGTTCGGAGGCGATCGACGCCGCGCTGAAGCTCGGGCGCCGGGTGACGGGTCGCCCGGGGATCATCGCGTTCCGGCGCGGCTTCCACGGACGGACGTTCGGCGCGATGGCCGTGACGAGCTCCGCGATCAACTACCGCGTCGGCTACGAGCCGATGGTGCCGTCCGTCCACCTGACGACGTTCCCGAACGTCTACCGAGACTTCGGCGGAGACGAGGCGGCGGCCGTCGAGATCGCGATGGCCGACCTGCGGACGCTGACGACGACGACCATCCCGCCCTCGGCGGTCGGGTCGATCCTGATCGAGCCCGTCCAGGGCGAAGGCGGCTTCAACCCGGCTCCGGCCGCCTTCCTCCAGCAACTCCGCGCCTTCTGCGACGAGCACGGGATCCTGCTCATCGCCGACGAGGTGCAGTGCGGCTACGGACGGACGGGAAAGATGTGGGCGTTCGAGCACGCGGGGATCGTGCCGGACGTCGTCGTCATCGCGAAGTCGATCGCCAATGGCTTGCCGTTGTCGGCCATCGCTTCGTCGCGCCAGATCCAGGAGCGCTGGGGGCGCGGCGCCCACGGCTCGACCTATGGCGGGAACCCCGTGGCCTGTGCTGCCGCCGTCGCTGTGCTCGAGACCATCGAGTCAGAAGGGCTCGTCCAGAACGCTGCCGAGCGTGGCACACAGTTGCGTGCAAGCCTGGAACGGATCGCCGCCGAGGACGACCGGATCGGCGACATCCGGGGCCCCGGGATGATGATCGGCGTCGAGTTCGTCAAGGACAAGGCGATGCGGGAGCCGGACACGACGCTGCCGGATCGACTCATCTCCGCGTGCCTCGACCGCGGGCTCCTCATCCTGACGTGCGGGACCCAGCACGAGGTCATCCGCTGGCTGCCGCCGTTGAACGTCACACCGGCCGAGATCACCGAGGCCGTCGAGCTGTTCGGGGAGGCGCTCGCCGCCGCGTGACCGCGGTCGTCAGACCTGTCGCGGGCGGCCGCCCCTACCGGCCGCGCACGATATCCGTGGCCTGGATGATCGGACCGATCTGGCAGATCGACATCATGTCCGCTTCGTTGCCGTGCACCGTGATGACGTCACCGGCCTTGGCGACGACCTGACCGCCGGGTGAGACCACGGCTGCCGGGGCCTTCTGGAGCTCCCAGCCATCCGGCGGGATGACTTCGTATTTCTGCCCATCCGCGGTCTGGAGATAGACGCAACCCCCCTCGATCGCGTCGGACCGGAGCACACCGGTGTACGTGTTCGCGCCGGCGGGCGGAGACTTCGGCGAAGCCAGCTCGAGGCTCGCGCTCGGCGCCGCTGCCGACGTGCTCGGCGCCGGTTGGGACGCGCCCGACGACCCGGACGCCGCCGGCGACCCACCCGTCGCGCCACCGCTGCCACCACTGCATCCAGCCATCACGACCCCCAGGACAAGTAGCAGGCTCGGCGCTGCGGACGCGCGAAACGACATACGACCAGCGCCTCTTCCCGCGTCCCGATTCGACTTCATCGTGCAGCGACTTCTCCGAAGGGGCATCATCCGACGCACCGAAAACGATCGCCGCCAGCCTACCGCGGGCGATCCCATCCGCGCGCCCGTGCGACCGGAAGGTCGCGCATCACGTCAGGGAGGTGACCCGCCCCGAAGACGGAACCCGCGCTCCTGGTCGAGACAGCACGTTCCCGCTCGACGGACGACGACGGGGACTCCGGGGAGGAAACCGCATGCGGCGGATGAGGGCGTTTCGGATCCTGGCGGTCGCCGCCGCCATCTCAGTGGCGATCCCGGCGATCGCGCTACCGGTCGCGGCGGCCGAGAAGGCCAAGCCGTACGTCGTCGTCATGGCGGCGGACCCGATCGCCGCATACGACGGCGGCACGCGCGGCATCCCGGGCACGAAGCCGACTGCCGGCAGGAAGGTGGATCGCGGAAGCGCCGCGGCCCGCCAGTACCGGTCGCTCCTGCAGACGCAGCACGACAGTTCGCTGCAACAGGGCGGCGTCGCCGTCACGAAGAAGATCCAGGACTACTCCTACGCGCTCAACGGGTATGCGGCGCTCCTGACGCCCTCACAGGTCGACCGGATCACGGCCCAGAAGGGGGTCGTGCGCGTCCTCGAAGACCAGATGCGTCAGCCCCAGACCGACAGCACGCCGGGATTCCTCCAGCTCACCGCCGACGGTGGTCCCTACGATCGCGGCTACACGGGCGAGAACGTCGTCGTCGGCGTGATCGATACCGGCATATGGCCTGAGCACCCCTCGTTCGCCGACGACGGCAGCTACGGCCCCTCGCCGATCGGCGCGATCCCGTGTGACTTCGGGAACACCGCCCACAACGCCAACGACAAGCCGTTCACCTGCAACGAGAAGCTGCTGGGCGCACGGCAGATGCTCAAGACATATCGCGCCGTCATCGGCGCCGAACCCGCCGAGTTCGACTCGGCCCGCGATGACTCGGGGCACGGCACCCACACCGCGTCGACCGCAGCCGGCGACCGGAAGGTCCTCGCGAGCATCTTCGGCCTACCCGTGGCGCGGATCTCCGGTATCGCGCCGCGCGCACGGATCGTGGCCTACAAGGCCCTCGGCGAGCTCGGCGGCTTCACCTCGGACCTCGCGGCCGCGATCGACCAGGCTGTCGCCGACGGCGTCGACGTCATCAACTATTCGATCGGTGGCGGCCCAGGCCTCCCCGCGGCGGATGAGATCGCCATGCTGTTCGCGGCCGATTCGGGCGTGTTCATCGCGACCGCGGCCGGCAACGATGGGCCGGACCCGGGGACTGTCGGCAACCCGGCGACGATGCCGTGGGTCACGGCGGTCGGCGCCAGTACGCAGCGCCGCTTCTTCCAGGGCGTCGTCACGCTCGGGAACGGCAAGCGCTACCGGGGCGCGTCGATCACGCGAAACCTCGGAACCCGCCCGTTGGTCGACGCCGCGGACGCGGGCAGCGCGATCTGCGAGCCCGGGAAGCTCGACCGCGCCAAGGTCGAAGGCAACGTCGTCCTGTGCATCCGTGGCGTCGTCGGTCGCGCCGAGAAGAGCAAGGCCGTATTCCAGGCCGGCGGCGCTGGCATGGTGATGTACAACGAGACCGACGTCGACAACCTGTTCACCGACAACCACTGGGTCCCATCGGTCCATATCGACAACACGCCCGGCCTCGCGATCAAGGCCTACATCCACACAGCGTCCAACCCGACGGCGCGTATCAGCGTCCGGACCGACGACGGACGACCCCGCAAGACGACGCTCCGCTCGGCGCCGTCGATGACGATCTTCTCGGGGCGCGGGCCGAACTCCATCGCGCCAGACATCATCAAGCCCGATGTCACGGCGCCCGGGATCCAGATCCTGGCCGGCAACTCCCCGTTCCCGGACCCGGACACCCCTCCCGGCGAGCTGTTCCAGGCGATCGGCGGGACATCGATGTCGAGCCCGCACGTCGCCGGCATCTTCGCGCTGCTCAAGCAAGCGCATCCCGACTGGTCGGCGGCCGAGGCGAAGTCGGCGTTGATGACGACCGCCTACCAGAACGTCCGCGACAACGACCGTGCCAGCAAGGCCGACCCGTTCGACTTCGGCGCGGGTCACGTCCGACCGGGCGGCAACTGGGGCAAGGGATCGATCGCCCAGCCCGGGCTCGTGTACGACGCGGGCCTCTTCGACTACGCGGCATTCACGTGCGGGATGAAATGGCAGGTCTTCACTCAGGCCAGCTGCGACCTCCTCGACGGCCTCGGCGTCCCAAGCGCGCCGACGGATCTGAACCTGCCGTCGATCGGCATCTCGGAGGTCGCAGGCAGCCAGACAGTGACACGGACCGTGACCAGCGTGGCGCGCGGCAACGCGAAGGTGACCTATCGGGCGAGCGTCTCGGCACCGCCGGGCTTCAAGGTCAAGATCTCGCCGGCTCGGATCACGCTGCGGCGAGGTCAGTCGGCGACCTTCAAGGTGACCGTCACCAACGTGAAGGCGCCCGTGGACGCGTGGCGGTTCGGCTCGCTGACATGGGTCTCGAAGGACTACAAGGTCCGGAGCCCGATCGCCGCGAAGGGCGCACTGTTCGACGCACCCGAGGAGGTCGCCGGGACCGGCGCATCTGGCTCGGCGAGCATCCCCGTCGAGTTCGGCTACACCGGGGCGTACACGGCGGCTCCGCATGGCCTGGTCAAGTCGACCGTGACCCATGCGAACGTCAAGCAGGATGCCGACCAGACGTTCGCCCCCGGTGACGTCGCCACCGGCGGCGCCAACCTCCACCGATTCACGTTGTCCGGCGCCGCGCTCTTCCGGGTCGCGATCCCGCCGGAAGGGGCGGAGGCGAACTCCGACCTCGACGTCTATGTCGTCGGCCCACACGGCGAGGAGTTCAGCAGTACCGCGGGCGGCACGGACGAACACGTGGATATCCCGTCCCCCGCGAACGGCGTCTGGAAGGTCTACGTTCACGGTTGGTCAGCGCCCGGCGGCGACTCCGACTACGACATGTGGTCCTGGGCGATACCGGCGGCGCCCGGTGGTGGTTCGCTGTCGATCGCGGCCGCGCCGGCAGCCGCGACGATCGCGACCGTCGGCACCGTCGAGGCGGCGTGGAGCGGCATCACCGCGGGCACCCCTGCGGACTGGTATCTCGGGGCGGTCTCACACAACGGGCCGACCGGAGTGATGGGGTTGACCGTGGTGAACGTCGACAACCGTCCCTGACGCTCCGCGTCGAAGCGCCATCGCCAGAACGACGATCACCGCCGCGGACGTGAAAAGAGCGCCCGGGGAGGGACCGGGCGCTCGGGCAAGAACGAGTTCGATGCGTGGCGGGCGCTGCCGCCTAGGTAGGTCTGTTGATTAGCGGTTCTGGGCCAGGAACTTCATCACGTCGTCGAGGCGAAAGCGGCGATCGCCTCGCTTGCAGACGCGATAGAAGGGGAGCTCGCCGCGGTCACCCAGCCGCTTCACCGTGTTCACGTGCAGGTGGAGCATCTCGGCGACCTCGGTCGCGGTGAGCATCGGTCCCAGTTCGTTGACGGCCATCGATGCCATGGGTCAGCTAGCCTCGTTCTGCGCACTTCTCGGCGGCTCCGGACCCCTGGGGTACTCAGGGGTAGGGACGGGTCCGCTGTGTGCCAGACAGTAGGAGTGCGGCACCTGCTGCTCCAAGCCGTACTTTGGACTACCCGCCAGTACCAGACCCGACCGCGGCCTACCATCCGCCCATGCCGATGACCGCCCCGATGCGACTCACCCGTTCGACACGCGGCATCGCCGCGCCCGGGCCGAGTGCCGCGCTTACGACGCTCGCCCTGATCGGCACATTCGCACTCGCGACGCTTGTGATCGCCGTCCTCGAGCGCGACGTCTTCGGCATCGAGGACGCGTCGCCGGTCTATCTCGTCGCGGTGGTCGCCGCGGGAGCCCTGGCGGGAACGATCCCGGCGGTCGTCACGGCGATCGCGGCGTTCGTCGCGTACGACGTCCTGTTCACCGAGCCACGGTTCAGCATCGCCATCGCCGACCCACGGGAGGTCCTCGACCTCATCCTGTTCCTCTTCGTCGGGCTCGTCGTCGGACGGCTCGTGGCCGTCCTTCATGCGCGCGCCGAGGAGGCCGCGGAACGAGCCGCGGAAGCGAACACGCTGTTCGCGCTCAGCCGGGCGTTGGCGACGGCGACCTCCACAGCGGAAGCTGCCCCCGACATCGCCGACCGCGTCCGCGATGCCGCAGTGCTCGAACGGGTGTGGATCATCGCCGGGACCGGCGCCGCGGAGCGAGTCCTGGCGGATACCGGCGACGGCTCTCCCCCGCCCGATTCGGGCCTGACCTCGAGCCTCATCCGTACGCCGGGCGACGAGCCGGCACGCTGGGTCAAGACCCACGCGAAAAGCCGGAGCGGCGGTCCAGCGACGACCGACCGCCTCCGATATCGGGCCCGGATCGAGGTCGACGACGTGCAGCTCGGCACGATCGTGGGGCTCCGGGGTCGCGACCTGGGCGACCCGTCGGCGAGCGAGACGCGGGTGCTGGCGCTCGCCGCCGACCAGGTCGCGGTATCGCTCCGCCGCGATCAGCTCCGCCAGGCGGCCACGGACCTGGAGATCGCCCATCAGACGGACGTGCTCAAGACAGCCCTCATCGACTCGGTGTCGCACGATCTCCGAACGCCACTCGCGAGCATCCGAGCGACCGCTGGTGGTCTCGCCGATCCTGAAGTCGTCTGGACGGACGAGGCACGCCGTGATGCCGCGAACGTGATCGATACCGAGGCCGCCCGGCTCGACCGACTCGTGAGCGGCCTCCTCGATCTCAGCAAGATCACGTCGGGCGGCCTCCATCCGGATCTCGAGCCGCATGAGCTGTGGTCGATCGTCCAGCCGGCAGTCGATCGGCTCCGACCGAGTCTTGGCGAACGGGCGATCTCGGTCGACATCCCGGAGACCCTCCCGCCAGTCCTCGCCGACGCCGTGCTGCTCGATATCGTCGTCACGAACCTGCTCGACAACGTCGGCGCCCACAGCGCGGCTCATGCTCCCGTCTCGATCAGGGCGACCGAAGAGGACGGCATGGTCCGTCTCGTGGTCGAGGACGGCGGCCCGGGCGTTCCCGCGGAGTCGATCGGCGCCCTATTCGACAGATTCCGGCGCGGTCCCACCCGCAGCGAAGGCTCGCGCCGCGGACTCGGGATCGGCTTGAGCGTCGTCCGCGGCCTCGTTGATGCGATGTCGGGTCAGGTCAGCGCCGACCGCGGCCCTCTCGGCGGGCTCGCCGTGTCTGTCCGGCTGAGGCCGGCGCCGATCGATCCCGATCGATGATCGCGAAGCGATGAGCGCGCGCATCCTCCTCGTCGAGGACGACGCCGCCACTCGAACGGCGGTTGCCGCGAACCTCGAGGCCCACGGGTTTCGCGTCACGACCAGCGAAGATGTCGCGAGCGCGCTTCGTGCCTGGGATGCCGAGCGCCCGGATCTGATCCTGCTCGACCTGGGATTACCCGATCTCGACGGCAGTGCCGTCGTGCGCCACGTCCGCCGCGACGCGACGACCCCGATCCTGATCCTGTCGGCGCGCACCGATGAGCGGGTCAAGGTCGCGACCCTCGAAGCAGGCGCCGACGACTACGTCACGAAGCCCTTCGGGATGGACGAGTTACGCGCCCGGATCGGCGCCGCGCTGCGCCGCGCCGCCGGCCCTGCCGCCGACACGACCGGAGTCGTCCGGCTGGGGCCGATCGCGATGGACATCGGGGCGCGGCACGTGACCGTGAACGGCACGATCGTCGACTTGACCCCGCGTGAGTACGAGCTGCTCAAGGTGATGATCGCCCAGCCGGGGCGGCTCCTTACGAAGGGCCGGCTTCTGCGCGCGGTGTGGGGCACGGCGTACGCCGATGAGGCCCACTACCTCCACGTCTACGTCTCCCGGCTTCGGCGCAAGCTCGCGGCCGCCGATACGACCGGCGCGGTCGACGGGCTGATCACCGCCGAGCCGGGGATCGGCTACCGGATCGGGGATCCGAGCCTTCGGCATTGAGCGCCGTTTGAGGCGTAGCGACTCCCGAGCAACGGTTCCTTCTTGGATGAGCCGCCTAGCGTGGAGGCATGGAGACCGCGGGACTGACTGTCCTGCCTCGCGCACAGGATCGGATCGACGCCGACCTGCGTGAGGTCGATGTCGCGATCGCTTTGGTCGCCCAGGGCGCGGCGGTCCGCGTCCGGCTCGTCGGTCTTGCTTCGGCCGACCGGATCGCAGCGATCGCGCTCGCCCACGCCCAATCCGCCGGCGTCGACTTCCGCGTCGACGGCACCGGACCGACGACGCGCCTGATCTTCGGCCCGTCCTGATCGAGGTCATCCATGCTGCCCGGAAAGGTCGGCCGACGGCCGGCTGATCGACGTGTGCCGGTGCGCCGGCCAGGCTCTCCCTATTTCAGGACGCTCGGCGACGGCGTGATCGTTGCCCGACCCGCCGCGATCGAGCCGACCGGGTCGTTCGGCCGGACGCTTGCGCGGGCTCGCCGGGTCGCGTTCGGGCGCCCCCTCTCGAACGCGGAGGAGTCGAGCGAACGCCTTTCGAAGGTCAAGGCGCTGGCCGTCTTCTCCAGTGACAACCTGTCGTCGGTCGCCTACGCGACCGAGGCCATCCTCTTCACGCTCCTGGCGGTCGGGACCGGGGCGTTCTGGTTGACCGTGCCGATCTCGGCATTGATCGTCGCGGTGCTCGGCATCATCGTCGTCTCGTACCGCCAGACCATCCGCGCCTACCCGAACGGCGGCGGAAGCTATGTCGTCGCCCGTGCGAACCTCGGAACCGGGGCGGGTTTGGTCGCAGCCGCCGCCCTTCTGACGGACTACGTGCTTACGGTTTCCGTCAGCGTCGCCGCAGGCGTCGCAGCCATCACGTCGGCCTTCCCCGGAGCGCTCGACGGCGTGCGCGTCGAGATCGCTGCCGTGAGCATCCTCATCGTGATGCTCATCAACCTCCGGGGCGTCCGCGAGAGCGGGACGATCTTCGCGATCCCGACGTACGTGTTCGTAGGCTCCATGCTCCTCCTCATCACGGTCGGTGTGGTTCGGACCTTGGTCGGGGCAGCCCCCACCGTCACCGATGTCGTACCGACTACGGTCCCCACGCAGACCCTCGGGGTCTTGCTTTTGATGCGGGCGTTCGCCGACGGATGCACCGCGATCACGGGCGTCGAGGCGGTCTCGAACGGCGTCCCGGCGTTCAAGCGCTCGGAGTCTTGGAATGCTCGCGTGACCCTGACCGTGATGGCCGTCCTGGTCGGCGTCATGTTCCTCGGCACGAGCTGGCTTGCCGAGGTCGCCGGGGCGGTACCCGCGGAACAGGAGACGGTGCTCTCACAGCTCGGCCGAGCGGTCTTCGGAGGTGTCGGGCCGGCGTACCTCGTCCTCCAACTCTCCACGATGGGGATCCTCATCCTCGCGGCGAACACCGCGTTCGCCGACTTCCCGCGGTTGTCGTCGCTCCTGGCCCGTGATGGGTTCATGCCGCGTCGCTTCGCGTTCCGCGGCGAGCGACTGGCGTTCAGCACGGGCATCGTCGCTCTCGCGGTCCTGTCCATCGTCGTGCTCGCGGCATTCGGCGGTCGCGTCGAAGCGCTGATCCCGCTCTACGCCGTCGGCGTGTTCACCTCGATCACCCTGTCGCAGGCGGGGATGGTCCGGCACTGGTGGCGGAGCCGCGAGCCGGGATGGCGCCGAAGCATCACGATCAACGGCGTCGGAGCCATCGCGACTGCGATCGTGACGATGATCTTCGCGATCGCGAAGTTCGCGCTGGGCGCCTGGCTGATCATCCTCGTCATCCCCATCCTTGTCGCCGCGATGGTCGCGATCCAGCGCCGATACGATCGCCGGCGGATCGAAAAGGCCGTCCGTACCGAGCTCGTCGTGGGGCCGCCGCGACGGTCGCAGCGGGTGATCGTCCCGGTAGCGGACGTGTCGCGCGACGTCGTCCATGCGCTGACGTTCGCGCGGACCATGTCTGACGACGTCACGGCCGTCCACGTGACCGACGATGCCGACCACGGGAAGGAGCTTCGCGCGCGCTTCCAACGCCAGATTCCCGGGATCCCCCTCGTCCTCGTCGAATCGCCGTATCGGGAGCTTGTGCGGCCGCTGATGCGGTACCTCCAGGATGCGGCGCGCTCCGCAAGCAATGAAGTCGTGATCGTGCTGCTCCCTGAATACCTCCCTCGTAACCGGCTGGAGCAGTTCCTCTACAACGACAACGCGCGCAGGATCCGAGAGGCGATCCTCGGCCTACCGAACGTCCTCGTCGCGGAGGTGCCGTATCGCAGAACGGCGTGACGGCGAGGGCGGATAAGGCGCCCGCTAGCGAGTGTTGAGCGATCGTTGAGCGCCCGGACATCCGGCACGCACGAACCCCCGCCCGCCGGACGTGGCACCGTATGGACGTGCCATCAACCAGGGCCGGTCGATCGAGACCGGTAGCAATGCGTGCGCGACCGCCCATCCCGCCTGGAACGGCGTCGAGGTGATCGGCAACCGTCGACCACTCACCGGGCGGAAGGCCGGCGATCGCCGCATCCGCGTCGAGCGGCCACATGCTCCCTACTTCCGCTACACCGGCCCCGGGCAGCTCGTTGCGAAGGAGGCGGCCTCGATCCCTCGGACGAGAGCCGGCCGTGCCCTGGCTCGGGCTCGTTCGGTCCTGTTCGGTCGACCGTTGTCGATCCACGAGGAGATCGAGGAGCGGCTGCCCAAGAGCAAGGCGCTGGCGATCTTCAGCTCGGACCCGATCAGTTCTTCCGCGTATGCGACCGAGGAGATCCTCCGTGTCCTGGTGCTCGCCGGGGCAGGTTTCCTGTTCCTGAGCCTGCCCATCGCGGCGGCGATCGCGCTCTTGCTAGCCGTCGTGTCCACGAGCTACCGACAGATCGGCTACGCGTATCCGTCGGGCGGGGGTGCCTACGCAGTAGCGCGCGCGAACCTGCCCGCGATCGCATCGCTCATCGCGGCCGGCGCTCTGCTGGTCGATTACGTGATGACCGTGGCTGTGTCCACTGCGTCCGCCGTCGAACAGGTCATCTCGGCCATCCCCGCGGTCGAGGCCATCCGGATCGAGGTGGGCGTCGCGGCCATCGTGTTGATCACGATCGGCAACCTGCGCGGACTCCGCGAGTCGGGCAACATCTTCGCTCTCCCGACGTACCTGTTCGTGGGATCTGCACTAGTCATGATCGCGATCGGGATGTACCGGGCCGTCGTCCTGGGCGAGCACGCGGCCCCGCCGTCTCCGCTGCCAGGTGCGCCGAATCCGCTCGAAGCGCTCGGGGTGCTGCTGATCCTGCGGGCTTTCGCGTCCGGATCGGTCGCGCTGACGGGGACCGAGGCCATCGCCAATGGCGTGCCCGCGTTCAAGCCGCCCGAACCGAAGAATGCGGCGACGACGCTCACTGCCGTGGCCATCCTCCTCGCGATCCTGTTCCTGGGCATCACCTTCGTGGCGCTGAATTTCGGCATCGTCCCGATCGATGAGCCGACGACCAAGACCGTCATCAGTCAAGTCGCGACGCTTGCGTTCGGCGAGGACTCGATCGGGTTCTACCTGTTCCAGACCTTCACCGCGCTGATCCTGTTCCTCGCCGCGAACACGAGCTACAACGCATTCCCTCGACTCGCCGCCATCCTCGCCCGTGATGGCTACCTGCCCCGGCAGTTCAGTTTCCGCGGCGATCGGCTCGCGTTCACGTCCGGGATCGTCATCCTCAGCCTTGTCGCGATCACGCTCCTGATCGTGTTCCAGGGCAACACCACCGCGCTGATCCCGCTGTACTCGGTCGGTGTGTTCGTCTCCTTCACGATCAGCCAGGGCGGCATGGTCCGGCACTGGCTCGCGGAGCGTTCCTCGGGCTGGCGCTGGCGCCTTGCCATCAACGGCTTCGGGTGCGCCCTGACCGCGTTGGTCGCCGTCGTCGTGACCGTCGCCAAGGCGCCGACGTCGCTCCTTGTCGCGATCGTCATCCCCCTGCTCGTCGGGATGATGATGTTCATCAATCGCCAGTACGCTCGATCGCGCCGCGAGCTCGCGGTCCGCCCCGAGACGGTCGTGGGCCCCCCGATCCGCGAGGAGCGGGTCGTGGTGCCGATCCCAGGCCTCGACAGGGCGGCCGTCCAGGCCATCAACGTAGGACGGTCCATCGCGGACGATGTCCGGGCGGTGTTCATATCGGACGATCCCGACGAGGCCACGTCCGTGCGCGGCGTCTTCGAGCGCCAAGTGCCAGGTGTGCCACTCGTCGTCGTCGAATCGCCCTATCGGGCGCTCGTCGGACCGCTCCTCGCCTACCTCGATGTCCTCGACATGGCGTGGCCACCCGACAAGCCCGAGCCGATCACGTTCGTCGTGATCCCCGAGTACGTGGCCAAGAGCTGGTGGGAGCGACTGCTCTACAACCAGTCCGCGAAGCGGCTGCGGTCGATGCTGCTCGGCCGTCCGCACACCGTCATCGTCAACGTCCCGTATCGACGCGAGGACGCCGACTCGGCACTCGACGCCGCGCTCGAGCGAAGCGGCTAGCCTCTACCCGCTACAGCCGTGGGGTCCACGCGAGTCAGCCGCGCGCGATCCGCCTCGCCTTCGCCGTG
This sequence comes from Chloroflexota bacterium, assembly GCA_045804645.1. Taxonomy (GTDB): domain Bacteria; phylum Chloroflexota; class Limnocylindria; order Limnocylindrales; family CSP1-4; genus SPCO01. The sequence continues at coordinate 21,997 of JBJMMR010000005.1, forward strand.
ACCCTCAGGAACTCACGTAGATGGCGCCACGGCTCGATGTGGCTCGGCTCCCCGGCATAGATCGTGCGGATCGGCACCCATTCGATGGGCAGACCGAGGGCGATCGCCCGGGCGATCATCTCGACCTCGAACTCGAAGCCCGATTCGTCGCTGCCGAGCATCGCCCGCATCAGGACGCGTCCGATGAGCCGGTAGCCGGACTGGTTGTCGGGCACGTTCCGACCGAGCGCGGCGGACAGTGTCAGACCACCGAGCGTGTTGGACAGCCGCCTGACCGGTGGCATCTCGCCGAATGCGCGCTTGCCGATGACGAGCTCGGGTCGACGTTCGCGGAAGGCATCGAGGAACGCCGTGATCTCGTCCGGGTCGTGCTGGCCGTCGGCGTCGAGCGTGACGGCCGCGGCGTAGCCCGCCTCGAGCGCGTATCGGAAGCCAGCCCGGAGTGCCGCGCCCTTACCGGCGTTCGGGACCTGCCGAAGCACGGTGGCTCCGGCGGCCTTCGCCTCGGCAGCCGTATCGTCGGACGATCCGTCATCGACCACCACGACCGCCAAGTGCGCTCGCGCCCCTTCGACGACCGCGCCGATCCGCGGGCCTTCCTGGTACGCGGGTATCAGCGCGACGACGGCATCGAAGGAGTCCCGCATCGGTGCAGTATCGCAACGCGCAGCGTGGCGGTTCTCAGGACGGGCTCAGGAAACGTCGCGAGAGTGGCGATCAGCACACGTACTCCGCCCGGGGTGCCCGCATCCAGGAGACATCGATGACAGCGAATCCGACGGATCCGGCCGAGGGGACCGCGTTCAGCGGGACGACCGGGACGCCGAGCCGACGACGCGTCGGTCTCGTCCTCGCCGGTGCCACGATCCTCATCATCGGCGCCGCCGCCACCTCGTTCGCGGCGTCCCCTGCGCCAAGCTCGTCGAACGCGCCATCCAACGGCGGTTCGCAGGCCATGCCCGGCGTCCCGTGGAACGGCCCGGCGGACGCGCCCGCCTTCGGACGGTTCGGCCGGCCGGGAATGGGCTTCCGCCAGATCACGATCGCGTCCATCAGCGGCAACGACATCACGCTCAAGACCGACGACGGCTGGACGCGCACCGTCACGATCAGCGACTCGGTCGAGCTCACCAAGGGTGGTCAGCCGATCGCGGTGGCCGACCTCAAGGTCGGTGACCAGGTCCGCTTCCGCCAGACCCGCAATGCCGACGGCACCTACATGGTCACCGCGGTCGCGGTCGTCGTCCCGACCATCGAGGGGAAGGCGAGCGACATCACCTCGAGCGGCTTCAAGGTAACGACGCGCGACGGATCCGTGTGGACGGTCACGGTCAACGGTTCGACCGTCTACAGCTTCGGGCAGGCGACGGGAAGCCTGTCGGATGTCAAGGACGGGCAGCGAGTCGTCGTATCAGGCACCGTCCCGGCGGACGACCAGATGACCGCCAGCGCTGTCCGTGTGGCCGGCGACCGCGTGGTCGGGAAAGTCACGGGAAAGACGGCGGACACGATCACGATCCAGACGCGCGACGGAAAGAGCGTCACCGTCCACGTCACCGCTGACACGACGTACCACGTGGCCGGTATCGACGGTGCTGGCTTGAAGGATGTCGCCGTCGATATGGCGATCGGCGTCGGCGGGCGGTCCCGCTCCGACGGGTCCATCGACGCAGCCGGCGTGGTCGCCGGCACGGGCGGCGCGTTCGGTCGTGGCTTCGGCGGCTTCGGCGGGCACAAGGGCTTCGGCCGCGGCGACGCGCGGGACGCACCGGACGGCACGCAACCCGGGGCAGCGGAGCCGGCGATCGATCTTCAACTCGGGTTCCCGACCGCCTGAACTCCTCCCCGGGCGGTCTCGCGCAGGGCCTCGCAGGACCCGCGGCTGGGGGCCGCGGGTCCTGCCGCTTCTCCCATCACGCGCAGTACCAACGTGCGGCTGGCGCAGGAGGCTCGGCGGCCTAGCGTTCTACACATGGAACTCGTCGTCGCGTTGATGTCGGCCGCGCTCGGGCTGAGCGCCGCGTTCTTCCTCACGATCGGGACGTACGACCTCTTCCCCGACGCCTGGCTGCGGCTCGCACGCTGGCGCCAGCGGGCGCTGTTCGGGACGGCGTCCATCGAGCGCAACCCGATGATCCCGCGCTCGATCCGGCAGACGCCGCTCGAGTGACGTTCCGCCACTCCGGTGAGTGCGGCGGGAACGAGTGGCGTCCCCGGCAGGATTCGAACCTGCGACCTTGCGCTTAGAAGGCGCCTGCTCTGTCCACTGAGCTACGGGGACGTCGTCACGTCGGCAGTGTACGGATAGACCGGCCCGCATCCAGCGGCTCCCGTTCGGTGCCTCCATCCTCGATCGTCAGAGACAGGTACGGTCGGCGTCTCGATCGTCCGTGCTGCCATCGCGCCGCTCGACGTGACGGACCAGTTCGTGGTGCCGAGCCGCACCGTCAGCCTTGACCCCGACCACCCCTCGCCCTACGGTCGAGTGCACTTTCCCGGGGGAGCTGCGGCTCGATTCTGCGCACGACGCAGGAGGAGGTTCATATGCGCATGCGGCGAGCATCCGCGCTCAGTGCCGTCGTCGTCCTGCTCATCGGCGCGTCCGCGTCGTCCGTCTCCGCTCAGCCAGGAGGCGATGTCCTGGTCTCGGTCGGAAGCCCCGCAGGCCCGTTCTCCCGCAACAAACAGAACGAGCCGGCCGTGGCGGTCGATCAGGCCCATCCGAATGTCCTCGCCGCCGGTGCGAACGACAACATCGACATGGAGCTGTGCAACGCCGGACCTGACGAGGATTGCCCATTCACCGACGGCGTCGGTGTCTCCGGGATCTACTTCTCGTTCGACTCCGGCACGAGCTGGACACAGCCCACGTATAACGGGCTGTCGGCGAGAGGCTGCACGGGCGCGGTCGGCGACTCCGATCCGGCGTGCACGCCGGTCACCGGCCCTATCGGAACGCTCCCGAACTACTACGAGAACGGACTCGTATCCGATGGAGATCCCGCCCTTGCCTTCGGCCCCGCGCCGGGCGCGGGTGGGTTCAGCTACGCAAACGGCTCGCGCCTGTACTACGCGAACCTGACCGCTCCGCTGGCGGGCAAGAAGCCCTTCAACGGGTTCGAGGCGATCGCCGTCTCGCATACGGATGATGTCGCCGCGGCCGCCGCGGGGAACGCGAGCGCGTGGAGTGATCCCGTCATCGCGTCGAAGCAGAATTCCGCCCTGTTCGCTGACAAGGAGCAGGTCTGGGCCGACAACGCCGCGTCGAGCCCGTTCTTTGGCAACGTGTACGTGTGCTATGCCGGCTTCCGAGGCGTTCCTGGGAAGAGCCAGCCGCTGTTCGTCCTGACGTCCCGGGACGGCGGGGAGACGTGGGACCAACAGCAAGTCACGCCGGCGACCAACAACCCGGTGAGTCCGAACGGGTTCGGGCGGTCGGGCTGCACGGTTCGGACCGACTCGCATGGCGTGGTCTACGTGTTCGATGACCAGTTCTTCGTCAGCGCGTCGGGGTCGGCGCCGAGCAACATCCAGATGATCAAGTCGGTCGACGGTGGCGCGACGTGGGGCCGTGCGCGGACGCTCTTCACGGTCCACGACGGATGCGCCGAACTCGAGCCATCGATCGGACGGTGCGTGATGGATGGCGTCGCGGGTGCGCGAGACGACCTCATGTCGAGCGCATCGGTCGACATCGCCAACGGGGCGCCGACGGGCACCGACGCAACGAACCGGATCGTGTTGACCGTGACCGATCAGGCAGCCCTCAACGATGAGAACATCCTCTTCAGTTCGTCGGCCAACGGTGGTGACACGTGGGCGGCGCTGCGGGACGTCACTCGACCCGGCGACCGCGGGTACTACTCCGCCCCGGCGATCTCGCCGAACGGAACCGAAGCCTGGATCGTGTACAACGCATTCCTCGAGCCGTTCAAGACGAGCGCCGAAGGCGCCTCGAATGATCGGCCATTGGTCGGCGTCGTCCTCCACGCGGACGTCACTGCCGGCTCGGTCGGTGCCTTCACGGAAGTCCATCGCGGCGTCCCTGGCGACGCACGCGGGTCGTCACAGAACAACCTCGCCGCGGAGTTCCTGGGTGACTACGTCTACGCCGCCGCGACCCGTACATACGGGACCGGTGTGTGGAACGACGTCCGGAACGCGGCCGACTGCCCCGCCATCGACGAGTCGCGTCAGGAGCTCCACGACGAGGCCGTGACGCTCGGCGTGCGTACCGCCGACGCCGAAGAGCCACGCGGCGCGGAAGCCCGCGAGCAGCGCGGCAAGAAGGCGCAGGAGGAGGACACGGCCCTTCCGGCGGTCCAACAGGACTGCCCGAGCGCCTTCGGCAACTCGGACATCTTCGGCGGGTCGTACCCGAACCCCTGACAGGACGAGAGCCCCGGCCTCGTGGCCGGGGCTCTTCAAGACCGGGGCTCTTCATAAGGAGCGCGCGTCCCGGGCCACCGCTAGCGGACGTAGCTCGCGCTGTTGATATCGATCGTCGTGCCCGTCGCGTGCCGGGCGAGCCCGGATGCCAGGAAGGCGATCACGTTCGCGACGTCCTGCGGTTGGGCGACCTCACCGAGTCCGGTGTCCCGGGCCGCCGCCTCGACGCCGAACTTTTCCGCGAACGGCCGGTTGAAGTCGGTATCGACGTAGCCGGGCGCAAGAGCGAAGGCGGTGATCCCGGAGCGACCGTATTGGCGGGCGATCGTCCGTGTCATCGCCACGACGCCGGCCTTCGCGGCGGCGTAGTGCCAGAACTCCGGGTCCTCGCCGCGGAACGCCGCGCGGCTCGCCATGTTGATGATGATGCCGCCGCCATCCTGCGCTGAGAAGGTCCCGATGGCCTCGCGGCAGAGGATCGCCGGTGCCACCAGATTGACGCCGAGCGACAGGTCCCAGACGCCGGCCCAGGCCTCGAGATCGATGTCGAGCGGAGCCGGCGGGTAGATCCCGGCGTTGTTCACGAGGACATCCACGCGCCCGTGGACGCCGAGCCCGTCGCGCCACAGCTGCTGCACCGCGACGCGATCCCGCAGATCGACGGTGAACGGGGTGGCCAGATCACCAAGGTCTGTGGCGAGCTTCCCGAGCCGTTCCCCGTTCACGTCGTGGATCAGGAGGGGCGCCCCGGCCGCCGCGAGCGTGCGCGCCGTCGCGGAGCCGATGCCACCAGCCGCGCCGGTGATCAGTACGACCCGGTCCCTCAGATCGATCATCCCAGTCCTCCCGATGCGCCCAAGCCTTGGCCGGCCGTCTTGACCCTCGCGCGGGCGTAGCGTAAGACTGTGAGTGTGAGAGGCGGGCAGTGACAGGGAGCCCGCAACCACCCGTATCGGCCGGCGACGACGCCCCCCTCGACGACACCCTCCTCGATGTACGCGGCCTCTCGAGATCGTTCCGCGGGCTGAAGGCACTCTCCGACTACGACCTGGGCTTGCACGCCGGGACGATCCATGGCGTGATCGGACCCAATGGAGCGGGCAAGACGACGCTCTTCAACGTGCTGTCGGGATTCCTGCGGCCCTCGGCCGGGCTGATCCGCTTCGACGGCACCGACATCACCGGACGTCCGTCCTACGCCGTGGCGCGGCTCGGTATCGCGCGCACCTTCCAGAACATCCGGCTGTTCGGCGACATGCCGGTCATCGACAACGTCAAGGCAGGCCTGCAGGCCCATGCGCCGAGATCGCTCGCCGGGACCTTCCTGTCGACCCCTGGCTTCCGGCGCCAGGAGCGGCAGCTGACCGAGCGTGCGCGCGAGCTGCTGCGGCTCTTCCGCCTGGACGAGCATCGTGACCGGCTGGCCCGCCATCTTCCGTATGGCGACCAGCGTCGTCTCGAGATCGCTCGTGCCGTCGCGACCGACCCGCGGATCCTGCTGCTCGATGAGCCGAACGCCGGCATGAACCCGGTCGAGACGCAGGAGCTGCTCGAGCTGATCCGGCGGCTGCGGGACGAGCAGGGCATCACGATCGTCCTCGTCGCCCACGACATCCCCCTGGTCATGAACCTGTGCGACCGGATCCAGGTGCTCAACTACGGGCGCATCATCGCGCAGGGCGACCCCGCCGCTGTTCGAAACGATCCCGAGGTGATCGCGGCGTATCTCGGACAGGCCCGCAGTGCCTGACACCGCGATGCTCGAGCTCACAGACGTCCACGTGCGGTACGGCAACATCCGCGCGCTCCAGGGCGTGTCCCTGCGTGTCGAGCCCGGACAGCTCGTCGCGCTGATCGGCTCAAATGGCGCCGGCAAGAGCACGACCCTCCGGACGATCTCGGGCCTGCTCCGAGCGGCCCAGGGGACGATCACCTTCGAAGGCACGGACATCACGACCCAGGCGGCTGACCGGATCGTGGCGATGGGCATATCGCACTGTCCGGAGGGTCGGCACATCTTCGGCAGCCTGACCGTTGCCGAGAACCTGCGGCTCGGCGCCGTCTCGCGCTCGGACGCACCTGGGATCGCTACGGATCTGGCGATGGTGTTGGACCTGTTCCCCATCCTCAAGGAGCGGACCGGACAGGCCGGTGGGACACTCTCCGGCGGTGAGCAGCAGATGCTCGCGATCGCTCGGGCGTTGATGAGCCGACCGCGGCTGCTGCTCCTGGACGAGCCATCACTCGGGCTCGCCCCGCTGATGGTCGAGCGGATCTTCGCGACGATCGCGGCACTCAAGGCACAGGGGCTGACGATCCTCCTCGTCGAGCAGAACGTCCACCAGGCACTCGACGTCGCGGACCGCGCCTACGTCGTCGAGACGGGGCGCATCACGATCGAGGGCGAGGCGGCCGTGCTCCGCCACGATCCCAAGGTCGAGCAGTCGTACCTCGGCGTCGGTGGCGTCGCGCTGTGATCGACTACACCCTCCAGCAGATCATCAATGCGCTGAGTGCCGGCAGCCTCTATGCGCTGATGGCCGTCGGTCTCGCGATGGTCTTCGGGATCCTGCGCCTGATCAATTTCGCGCACGGCGACCTGATGATGATCTCGGCCTACATCGCGGTCTTCAGCCTCGGGGCCGGGCTCTCTCTGGCCGCGGCGCTACCGCTGATCGTCATCGGGACGGTCATCGTCGGCCTCCTGATGGAGCGCGTGGCATATCGCCCGATCCGCGGCGCTCCCGACGTCGCGATGCTGCTGACCTCCTTCGCCGTCGGCCAGATCCTGCAGAACGGCACGCTGCTCGTCACCCGCCTGGCCGGAAAGCCGACGCTGATCGCGTTCCCCAGCCCGGACGTCCTCAACGGCGTGGTCAACATCGGCACGCTGACGATCCCGAAGGTCAACATCGCGAGCTTCTTCGCGGGCGTCGTGCTGCTGGGCCTCCTGAGCCTGTTCGTCACGCGCACGACGCTGGGGCTGTCGATGCGGGCGGCCGCCGAGGACCTCCCCGCAGCGCGGCTCATGGGCATCAAGGTCGATCGGGTCGTCGCCACGGCGTTCGCGATCGGGGCTGGCCTGGCTGCCGTCGCGGGACTGCTCTACGCGGTCCAGTCGGGGCAGATCAACCCGTACATGGGCTTCACGCCGGTCCTGAAAGCGTTCATCGCCGCGGTCATCGGCGGGTTCGGCAGCATCTCGGGCGCCGTGCTCGGTGGCTACGTGCTCGGCTTCCTCGAAGTGCTGGTGACCGCGCTGGCCGGGATCGGCGACCTGCTGCCGGCGGGCTCCGTGCCACCGGAAGTGAAGAGCTTCCTCCAGCAGTGGCTGCCGAGCGGCCTCGCGAGCTGGCGTGACGCCGTCGTGTTCATCGTCCTCATCCTGGTGCTGCTCGTCCGGCCACAGGGGATCCTGGGTCGGCGGACCCGCGAGGACGAGCTGTGATCGACTGGCGCCGATGGGCGGGGCCGGGGCTCGTGATCGTGGCGGCGGCTGCCGGGCTCGCGGTGCTCGAGGCGAGCGGCCAGGCGTTCTGGCAGGGGCTCGTCATCAACCTGGCGATCTTCTCGATCCTGACGGTCTCGCTGAACCTCACGAGTGGTTTCACCGGGGTGTTCTCGCTGGGCCAGATCGGTTTCATGGCGCTGGGCGCGTACATGTCGGCGATCCTCACGTTGCCCCTGCCCGAGAAGGCCGCGTATCTACCGAACCTGCCGTCATGGCTCGCCGGCGTGCACCTGGACCAGCGCGTCGGCGACCTGCCGGTCGGGTTCCTTCTGGCGACCGTGATCGCCGCCCTTCTCGTGAGCGTCATCGCGTGGCTCGTCGGCCGGGTGCTGATGCGTCTGTCCGGCCATTTCGTGGCGGTCGCCACCCTGGGATTCCTCGTGATCGTGCGGGTCGTGCTGTTCAACGCCGATGACTTCACGCGCGGTTCGCGGACGTTCTCCAACGTGACGCCATACACGAACCTGTGGTGGTCATGGGCGTGGGTACTTCTCGTGGTCTACGTCGTGTGGCGGATCAAGCGGTCGCCGTACGGCCGCGACATGTTCGTGCAGCGCGACGATCGGGCGGCGGCCCAGGCGGTCGGTATCCGCGTGATGGAGCCGCGCCTGCTCGCGTTCGTGGTCGGTGCCTTCTTCTCGGCCGTCGCGGGCTCGCTCTACGCCCACTTCATCACGTCGTTCTCGCCGACGGTCTTCTACTTCGACCTGACGTTCCGCGTCATCACGATGCTCGTCATCGGCGGCATGGGCTCCGTGAGCGGCTCGATGCTCGGCGCGATCCTCATCGTCGGGCTGACCGAAGCGCTGCGGCGCGTGGAGGACACGACGCTGCTGTACGGCCTCAGCCAGATCATCCTGGCCGTCATCTTCATCGTCGTGATCACGGTCAGACGCGAGGGCCTGCTCGGTCAGCGGGAGGTGCCGCTGGATCGACTCTTCCTCAGGCGCGACCGCGATCCGACACCGGTCCCAACGGACCCGCCTCGGGCCTGACGATCAGAGGCTGTACACGGCCTCGGAGTTGCGCCACAGCATCCGCTCCGCCCAATCCATGGCTGTGCTTTCGCCGATCGCGCCGTCCGCGACGTGCTCGTCGAGCACACGACCGAGCGCGCGTCGTCCGATCCGAGCCCCGATCCAGTACAGCTCCGGGACCAGCGAGGCATCCGTGCTGAACAGCAACTTGCTGGCCGGGGCGAGCCCGATCAGCTCGCGATAGATCTCGGTCGCCTCCCCCGGTGCGAACAGGATCGTCTCGCCCATGTCGGCATAGACGTTGGGGAACATCGCAGCGAGGTAGGCGAGCGATCGGACATACGGGTAGCCCGTGTGAAGCAGCACGATGGGCGCCGCCCGGAAGCGGTCGGCGAACAGGATCCGCAGCGCGGCCGGGTCGACCAGCGTCAGGTCGAGATCGGGATCACCGAGCCCGGTGTGGAACTGGATCGGCACGCCCTGCCGCGCGGATTCGGTCACGGCCAGCACGATCAGGTGATCGAGGAGCGGCTTCGACTCGATCCTCAGTCTGCCGTCGCGCTTGGCGGTGTCGTGCACGGTCCCGAACGCCCGAGCGGCATCGTCCCGATCGACGTCCTCGATGTGCAGCCCGGTCCGGTACGCGAGCACCGACTTCATGCCCACGATGCCACGGTCACGGAGGCCGGAGATCGAGCCGCGATACGCGTCGAGGAATCCGTCAAAGGTCGACGCGTCGAGGATCAGCCGTTCGATGAGCGGCTCGAGCCGGAGGACCTCCTCGATCCGGCATGGTGCCAGCTCGCGCAGCTCGTCGAGCGAGAAGGTCGTGTCGGCCCCGTAGCCCGTGTCGATCAGCCAGGTCTTGAACCGGGCGCGTTCGACGATCTCGCGCGTCAGCCATTCGAGGCCGCGTTCCCGCCGCGCGGCGTGGACGGCGTCCGGGGTCGGTTCGCACTCGAGCAGGACCGCAAGCTCGCGGATCGCCCAGTGGTACGCCAGGGACGTCGAGATGTGGTCCCGGGCGATCTCAGGGAAGGTCGACTCGGTCAGGTGGTTCCGGAAGGCGTTGTCGTCGGGTGGTTGGCGCCGGAGCAGCGAATGGCAGTGGTTGTCGACGATCGGGATCGCATCGAGGTCGAGCGCCACCGTCTGGTCAGTACTTGAAGAAGTGCTGGTCGAGCTCGAAGGCCTCGTCATGCTCGGCGTAAGCCGCCGCCTCCGCACGACGAACCTTCAGGTACTCGCTCGCGAGCCCCTCCCCCATGGCGGCCGTGAGGACCTCGTCGCGTTCCAGCTCGTCGAGCGCCTCGGTCGCAGTCAAGGGGAAGCGTCGGATGCCGCGGCGCTCGCGCTCGGCATCGCTGAGATTGCCGGGGTCCTCGTTCACGGGATCGCCCGGATCCAGACCGCGTTCGATGCCATCGAGCGCAGCCGCCATCACGCCGCCGAGGGCGATGTACGGGTTCGCGCTCGCGTCGCTCGCCTTGAGTTCGAGGTTCGTGGAGCCTGCCTCGTCGTCCCAGTAGCGGGTCGGGACGCGCACCGCAGCTTCGCGGTTCTCAACGCCCCAGGCGGTGTAGGCCGAGCTCCAGAAATGGGGCTGCAGCCGGCGGAACGAATTGACGCTCGGCGTGGTCAGACCGAGCAGTGCCGGCAGGTGCGTCAGGACGCCGGCGATCGCCTGGCGCGCGAGCACGGACAGGCCTTCAGCCCCATCCGGATCGGCGAGCTTGTTGATCGTGTGGGCCGTGTCCCAGATGCTCCAGTGGAGGTGTGCGCCGCTGCCCGCCTGGTCGGCCCATGGCTTCGGCGCGAGCGTCGCGACCATCCCGTGCTGGGCCGCGACCGCCCGGACCGTCTGGCGATAGGTGATCTGGTCGTCGGCCGCGCGGAGGGCGCCCGCATGGCGGATCGATAGCTCCTGCTGGCCCCAGCCGAGCTCGGGATGGGACAGCTCGACGGTCAGCCCCTGGTCAGTGAGGGCGGCGATGATGTCCTGGATCACCGGTTCCGTCGATTCCATGCCGATGGCGCTGAAGCACAGACTTCGGTCGACCGGCACGAACCCATCGTCAGCGCGGTACGCCAGGAAGAACTCATTCTCGAAGGCCGCGTCGAACGCCAGGTCCTTCGCGGCCGCCGTGGCGATCATCCGTTGCAGGAACGCTCGAGGATCGAGCGCCCACGGCTGATGGTCGAGCTCGATCATGTTGGCGACCATCTGCCCGCTTCGTGGCGCGTATGGCAAGACCACGAAGGTGTCCGGATCCGGGATGAGGCGGATCTCGCCGACGGGTCCATAGGACGCGTCGGGCGCGAGGAAATCGAGGCTCGTGAACGACTGCATGCCCTTCACGAGCCCGATCCCGCTCTGCATCCGGCGGGCGAGGGCACCGACATGGGTGCTCTTGCCGCGGATGACGCCGCCGTTGTCGCAGTACAGGAAGCGAACGAGCTGGACGCCCCGCTCGTTCGCCTCGCTGACGATCTGCTCCGGTGTCATGGGTTGGGTCGGATCGGATGGCTATGGAGCGGGCACCTTCTCCGGGACCACCTCGGCCCCGAGCGTGAAAGCGCCGTTCTTGATGGCGATGACCGTCACGCCCTTCTGCGGGACATGGGAATCGGCCGAGAAGGTGATCGAACCCGTGATCCCTGCGAAGTCCTTGGTCGCCTCGATCGCCGCCTTCACGGCCGCCGAGTCGGTGCCGCCCGCGCGCTTCACCGCATCAGCCATCAGATACACGGTGTCGTAGCCGAGGGCGGCGAACGCGTTCTCGGGGTCGTTGCCGTACTCGGCCTTGTAGTTCGTGATGAACTTCTTGATCCCCTCCGTGCCGCCCGTAGCGTCCATGAGGGCGTGGGTCGTGAAGAAGACGTTCTCGGCCGCGGCGCCCGCCACCTTGACGAGGTCAGGCGTGTCGTAGCCGTCGCCGCCGACGATCGGACCGGTGATGCCCGCGTCGCGGAACTGCTTCACGAGCGGGCCGATGTTGTACGGCATCGCTGCGACGTAATAGAAGTCGGGCTGCGGGCTCAGGGCCTTGATCTTCGTGATCTGCGCAGAGAAGTCGCTCGCCTTGTCGTCGTACGAATCCTCCAGCGCGATCGTCCCGCCGAGCTCGGTGAAGCGGCTCTTGAAGTAGCCACCCAGGAGCGTCGTGTACTCGACGCCCTTGTCCCAGAGGAAATACGCGTTGTGGCCGAACGTCTTGTAGGAGTACTCGGCACCGACAGCGGCCTGGACGTTATCGCCGAAGCAAGCGAGGAACATCATGTCGCCGACCTGGCTCGGGATCTTGGGCGACGTCGCGCCGACCGTGATGAACGGGATCTTGGCGGCCTGGAAGGTCGGACCCGAGGCGAGCACCGAATCCGTGTCTGTGTAGCCGATGAACAGCGGGACCTTGTCCTGCTCGACGAACTGCTTCGCCGTCTGCGCGGTCACGTCCATCTTGTACTGGCTGTCGTGAACGATGAAGTCGATCTGCGACCCGTTCACGCCACCGGCCGCGTTGATCTCCTTGACCGCCAGCTTGGCACCGTTCGCCGCCGGGAGGTCGAGCGCGGACTCGTCTCCGGTCAGCGCGAACCCGCCGCCGAGCTTGATCGTCTCTCCCCCTGCGGCGGCGCTCCCGCTGGCCGCGCTACCGCTCGCGGAGGCCGATGCGGCGGGGGACGCCGCCGGCGATCCGGCGCTTGAGGCACCCCCCGGTGATGTCGTCGAGCAAGCAGCGACCAAGACGATCACGCTCGCCAACGCGAATACGTTGCGGGTCATGTCTCCTCCTCCGAACCGCCGTGCCAGCGCGCGGCACCTATACCGCGTTGCGGCGAGCCTATGACGTTCCAGCGCGCCTCGAGGCGTGGCGGTCGGATGACTATCACGCACCGTCCCCTCGATGACAAGCCCGACGATCGTGGATCACGCGAATCGAGCGCGTCGTCACCCCGAAGAACCGGGCTGTCTCACCGAGCCGCGGACGCCGCTTGCCTCGTCGCGGCCTCGACGAAGGCTGCGAAGAGCCGCTCGAACTCGTCGGGCGTCGATTCGGTTCGCTCCGGATGACACTGGACGCCGACGACGAAACGTTCGCCTTGACCTTCGAGACCCTCGACCAGCGGCCCGGCCGAGCTGTCCGCCCAGGCAGATGCGCGCAGGCTCGGGGCGAGGTCGGTCTTACGTATCCCCTGGTGGTGATACGCGTTGACCTCCAGCTCCTCGGCAGGGCCGAGGAGTGAAGCCAACCGAGTGCCGCCGACCAGCCGGATGGGATGGGTCACCGGCGGTCCGAGCCCCCACCCAGCGCCGTGGTGCCCCTCTACGTGCTGAAGCAGCGTGCCGCCCGAGAAGACGTTGATCGCCTGGAGCCCACGGCACAGACCGAGAACCGGGATGCCTCGAGTCTCGGCGATGGTCCACGCCATCGACTCGAGCTCATCGCGGTCGTCCTCGATCTCCTTCGAGCCGGCGACAGCCTGACCGTACCGACTCGGATGGATGTCCGCACCGCCGCTCATGAGCAGCCCGTCCATCGACGCGAGCGCCTCCTCGCGCTCCGCGGCCGCGACGCGCGTATCGAGGCGGATCGCCCTTGCGCCGTGCCGTTCGACCGCAGCCACGTACAGGTCGTTGCGGCGGGCGGCGAGGTCCGGCCGCGCCCACAGGTCGGCGACAGCCAGTGTCACGACGATGCTGGGCCTGGCCTTCGAACCGGTCCGATCACTCACGAGGAACCTCCACCGAGAGTCTGGCACTTCGGCGCCAGGGACGGTGAAGGTTCGGTCAGAACGCCGCTGCCGCCAATCCGCCGTCGGCCGCGGGGGCACCTAGACCATCCGCCGATGTCGTCGTGACAAGGTCCTCGAGGTCGACGTACGGCGCCAGGGTGAACGCGAATTCGGCGCCGCCTTCGGGCCACGATCGCGCAGTGATCGTCCCGCCCATCGCCTCGACGATGTTTCGGGACACGTAGAGCCCGATGCCGGCGCCCTCGGCAGCGGTGCTTCCGGACGATCGGTAATACAGGCTGAACAACCGCGCGGCTTCGTCCGGCGGGAACCCCGGACCGTCGTCGGCGACGCTGATCCGGACCAACGACTCTTCGTACAGCGCGCGCACGGTGATCCTGGCGTGGTCGCCTGCGTACTTCACGGCATTCGATAGGAGGTTCCGGAGGACCTGCGACAGCAGGTCTTCGTCGCCAGTGACGACGGGCAGGTCGGCTGGTGTGTCGAGCTCGAAGGCGATGGATGGCCACAGCGCGCGCTCGTGAGCGACCACGTCGCTCAGGACGCGGTGGATCAACACGGGGCGCGGCCCGAAGAAGTCCGCGCCCCGCTCCACGCGGTCGAGGATCAGGAGGTTTTCGATCGTTCGTTGGAGCCGCTCCGATTCGTCCGCGATGCCCTCGAGCAGTTCGTTACGGACCGCGAGCTCAAGGTCAGCGCCGCGCTTCAGGAGAAGTTGCGCGCCGCCGTAGATCGATGTGATCGGCGTTCTGAGTTCGTGAGACAGGACGCCGACGAACCGATCCCGGATCTGACTCGCCTCCTCTCGCCACGAGGCGTCGGCGACGACTGCCACGGTCGTGCGCCGACCCTCGAGGTCGACTTGCCGGAGGGCGACATCGACGGCCAGGCCGGAACCATCGGCGCGCCTTGCGGTCGTCTCGATCCGTCGAACGTCCGGGGACTCGGGCGCCGGCGATTCCGGCTCGGCACCTGCCAAGTCGATCAGATCGGCCAGCCGGCTTCCGAGGAGCTCGTGCTCCGGGTAGCCGAAGAGGTCGACAGATGAACGAGTCGCCCAGATGATCGTGCCGGCGTCGTCGGTCGCGACGACGGCGTTGGGGTCCGCCTCGAGGAGGACACGGAATCGAGCCTCGCTCGCGCGCACGGCGGCCGATTCCTCGAGCGCTCGCTCGGTCGCGCGCAGCCGGGAGAGGTCGTCCTCGTGCTGGGCGGAGCGAGCGGTCAGGGAACCGAGGAGTGCGATGACCGCGATGTCATCCTCGACGAACAGCGGTTGCCCTTCGAGACGCGCGATCAACGTGGCCTGCTCCCTCCCATCGACGACCAGCGGAACACGGATCTCGCTGCCGGATAGCGCGGCTACGTCGGTCGCCACGAACTCAGGCCCAGAACGGCCGGTCTCGATCGGACGACCCGATCCGTCCAGGATCCCGATACGGCTCGTGCCCAGGATGGACTCCGACGCTTCAGCAAGCTGGCGCCACAGCGCTGTCGCCCCCTGACCAGCGGGAAGCGAGACCGCCTGACGTGCGACGTCGAAGGCTGCCGCCCGGTGGAAGTAGCCGGCCAGCCAGCGCGGCGGCAGGAATGCGGCGAGGTAGCCCAAGGCCGCGACGAGTGCTATCAGCCGGCTCACGACCTGCACCGATGCTGGGCTGCCTGCGGCGCCACCAGCCGCTGATCCGGCAGCTCCGAGGACGATCGCGGCACCGAACATGGCGGTCGCCATGCCAGCGAGGTTGAGGCGGAGCTGGTGGGCGCCCTCACGCTCCCGCGCGATGCGCAGGAACTGCCGCGCCGCGAGGAGCTCCGTGATTCCGAAATACGCGATGACACCCACGATGGCGAGGGTATTTCGCGAACCAAGGACAAGGACCGCGACGGTCGACAGGACGAAGGCGAGGAATGCCGCTCGCTGATACCACGCGGGCACGGTCCAGATCTGCCCGAGGAGTCGGACGATCAGATATGGCTGGGCGAGGAGGAGCGTGATCGAGAGGGGGCGGACGATGTCGGCCAAGCCTGGCGAGAACGTCGAGATGAACGAAATGAGAAACAGGGCTGCCGTGGTGCTGAAGACAGCGACGACGCCGCGCTCGACCGCGGCGGGATGACGCACGTAGCGCCAGAGCGCGACGCCGAACAGCAGATAGAACACGGCCTGGATGAGAAGAGCGACGGGATCCATGCCACCGACGACTGCGGAGAAGCCAGCGGCGAAATGCTCACGCATCCCAGGCAGGTGCGCATAACCAGACCATCGCGTTCGGGCCGCGGGTCATTTCAGAGACGTAACGCCGTGCGGAAGGTCCAGTCCCTGGGCGCTGGACAGCGGCTTATCTAGCGGTCTGAAAATGGACGGGCGTCGTGGTAGCTGCCGAGCCCTTTCGTAGGACGACCACAGAGCGAGAGCCGTCGCCGAGTTCCGCGACCCGGCCCGATCGCCTTTCGCCCCTCAGCGGGCTCCCGATCGCGCGGATGGCGACGTCGTCTCGCCGGAAACCGCGTCGGACGAGGCACCGTCCGGGTCGACCGACGCGTCCGATCTCCCCTCCACGAGCGCTTCGTATGCCGCCCGCTGTTCCTGCGCGACCATCCGCAGCCGGACCCACTCCGCGGTCCACGGAGTCGCTTCGCGAAGTGCGAGTGTCGTCGTGTGCCACGCCTCGAGGGCGTCAAGGGCTTCACGGCTCATCGGGAGTTCCCTTCGGTCAGGTGTGGTGCGTGGCAGTCCATCCTAGCCGGAGAACGTCGGAGGCGCGACGGCCGTCCCCGGACCTGCGACAGTTGACGCATGGTCCGCGAAGCGACTCCACCCGACCGCGACACGGCGGCACCGCTCGCAGGCCAGGTCGCGATCGTGACCGGCGGAGCGAGGGGTATCGGGCGTGGGGTCGCCACCCGTTTCGTTCGTGATGGGGCGACCGTCTATATCGCGGATCGCGATATCGAGACGGCGCGCCGCACGGCGACCGACATCAGTGCCGGTTCCACCAGCGGCGGCCGGGCGGAAGCGATGGCGCTCGACGCCTCGGACCGTGGCGCGGTCGAGGCCGTCGTCGGCGGGGTCGTGTTCGACGCCGGTCACCTCGACATCTTCATCGCCAACGCGGGGATCGGCGGACCGACGCCGTTCCTCGAGACCTCGGACGCGACGTGGGACCGCGTCATGGCGATCAACCTGCGCGGGGCGTTCATCGGCGTCCAGACGGCCGCGCGAGCGATGCGCAACGCCGGGCGCGGCGGTCGGATCGTCGTGACGTCGTCGACGAATGCGTTCTGGATGGAGACGGGCCTCGCGGCGTACAACGCATCCAAGGCGGGCGTCCTCGCGATGGCCCGCACGGCGGCGATGGAATTCGCGCCTCACGGCATCACCGTCAACGCCGTCGGACCGGGGTTGATCGCGACGGATCTCACTCGGGGCGTGACCGAGGATCCGACGAACGCTGCGCAGTACCTTCGCCAGATCCCGATCGGTCGGTTCGGGACGCCTGACGACGTCGCTGGGGCCATCGCCTTCCTCGTGTCGCCGGATGCCGCATGGATCACGGGGCATCTGCTCGTGGTCGACGGCGGACAGACGTTGGGGACGCCGTTCCCCGAGTGACCCCACGCGCACCCCGGACGAGGACGCCCCCGGACGCCGCCGGATTAGGACGAGCCGGACGCCGCAGGACCAGAACGTCGCCGGACTAGGACGCCGCCCGGCTCTAGGACACCGCCGCCTGCTCGGACGCCGGAATCACCGTCACCGCGTCGAACCCGAGCCGGACGGTCCCGTCGCGGCGCATCAGCGTCAGCCGTTCGTTACCAGTGACATCGACCCGGATCTCACGACCGCCGATATCTACCCGGACCTGTGCTGTCGCGCCCTCGAAGATCACGCGGTCGATCGTGCCGTCGAGCACGTTGGCGAACCGAGCACCGTCGCCATCCTCGACGATCTCGATGTCTTCGGGGCGGACGTAGGCGACGACCGCCTGGCCGACTGCGAGACCTGGGCGTGCCGCGCCGCGGATGGTGTGGCCGAGCGCCTCGATCAGCCAGCCGGCATCGTCACCATCGCCGTCCCGACCCGCGACCATCCCGCGCAGACCGTTGTTCGCACCGATGAACTCCGCCACATACGGGGTTTCCGGCTGGAGGTAGATGTCGGTCTGCGTACCGATCTGCTCGATGCGGCCGCTGTTCATCACGACGATCCGATCCGAGATCGCGAACGCCTCGGACTGGTCGTGGGTGACGTAGATGGCCGTCTTGCCGGTGCGTCGTTGGAGGTCGAGGATCGAGTACTTGAGCGTGTCGCGGAGATTCTTGTCGAGCGCGCTCAGCGGCTCGTCGAACAGCAGCACCCGCGGATCGGTGGCAAGGACCCGGGCGAGCGCGACGCGCTGCTGCTGACCTCCTGACAGCTGGCCCGGCAGCCTGGCCCCGTACCCACTTAGGCCGACCATCGCGAGCATCTCTTCCACCTTCGCCGCGATCGCCGCCTTCTTCTCGCCCTTGACCGACAGCCCGAACCCGATGTTGTCGGCGACGGAGAGGTGCGGGAACAAGGCCGGCGTCTGGAAGACGAACCCGATATTGCGCTTGCGCGGTGGGAGCCACGTCACGTCCTGGTCGTCGAACAGGATCCGCCCACCGCTCGGCTCGATAAGCCCGGCGATCATGCGCAGCGTCGTCGTCTTGCCGCAGCCCGATGGGCCGAGCAGCGTGACGAACTCGCCATCTGCGACTTCGAGCTCGAAGTCGTCGACGGCGACGGTCGTGCCGTAGAGCTTGCTGACGCGGTCGAGTCGGACGGTCGACATCAGATGAGGTAGGTGCCCTTGAGGTAGCGCGTCCCGAAGACCCTGAAGAACAGGAGGATCGCCCCGAACGAGATCAGCTGCATCGTGACCGCAAGAGCGGCGGTCGTCGGTGCGAGACCCGCGGTGCGGACGAGATTGAAGACGCGTAGCGGGGCGGTCGTGACGTTCGGCGGATGGACGAACAGCGTCACGAGGTACTCGTTGAACACGATGATGAAGGTGAGCATCAGGCCGGCGCTGACGCCAGGACCGATGAGCGGGAAGACGATCCTCCAGAACGCCTGCAGGCGCGTCGCCCCGAGGCACGCGGCGGCTTCTTCGAAGGCGATCGGCAGATCCTTCAGCGCCACGACGATCGGCGAGAGCATCAACGGGAAGGTCCCGACCGCCATCGCGAAGACGAGCCCCCAGATCGACGTCGTGAGGTGGTAGGTGAAGTTGTAGACGAGGACGAGCGAGATCCCGATGACCGCCCCCGGCACGTACAGCGGCAGGGTGACGAGCGAGTACAGCGTCCGCTTGCCGGGGAACTGGTAGCGGACGATCGCGTAGGCACCCGGGATGGCGATCAGCAGGTTGATGACCAAGGTGAGTCCGGCGACGAGGAAGCTCTGCCGCAGGTTGTCGCCGAAGCTCCCGAGCACGTACTGGAAGTTCTGGACCGCGTACGTGCCGCCAGGTCCCGTCAACGAGTATCCGAGCAGGGTCAGGAACGGCAGCACGAACACGAACAGGACGAGCCAGATGTAGATGTGCGCCGACAGCTCGCCCAGCCGCCGGCGCGAGAAGCGTCGCGGCGCCGCAGGACTAGGCGCGGTCCGCGGCAGCGGCGTCGTGGCGGCGCTCAATCGACCAGCGCTCCGCGCGAGTAGCGCAGCGAGAAGTAGCTGACGAGGACGGCGATCACCAGCAGGACGACGCTCATCGCACTCGCCAGTCCGTAGTCGGTCTGGACGACACCGCGCTGGAACAGGGTCCAGGCGAGGGCCCGCTGCTCATTGATCGAGCCGAGCAGGACCGGCTCGGCGAACGTGCCGATGTTCCACCCGAACACGATGAGGATGCCGGCGATGACGCCGCTGCGCGTGAGTGGCAGCAGGACGCGACGAAATGTCTGCCATGGCCTCGCCCCGAGGCACGCAGCCGCTTCCTCGAGCTTCGGGTCCACGTTGCTGAGCGCCGCCCCGATGCTCATCACCATGAACGGGAACGTGAAGATCGACATCGCGAACACGACCGAGGGCAGGCTGTACAGCACGGCGGTGCTCTGGATCCCGAGCGCCTGGAACAACGGGGTCGCCGGGCCGCCCGGAAGCAGGATGAAGCGCATCCCGAACGCGATGTACAGCGCGCCGAACATCGGGAAGACCATGAAGGCGCGGACGACATCGCGATAGCGGATACGTCGAACCAGGATGTACGCGAACGGGAAACCGAAGATCAGGTTGACCACCGTGGCCAGCGCGGCGAGCTGGAGCGTCACGAGCACATTCGGGAGGTACCGGCTCAGGACGAGCTGGTAGTTCCCTCCGGAGTACACCGGTCCACCGGGCGAGAGGTATGACGACCCTTCGGTGAAGCTCATCTGGACGATGAACGCCATGGGGAAGTAGAGGAACAGCGCGACGAGGACGGCGGCGGGCGCGACGAGTGCCAGCCCGATGAGCGTCCGGTTGCGCTCGCGCCGGCGTGCCTCGTCGGCGACGACGGGCATGGGGAGGCCGAGTGGCTCAGCCCTCATCGATCACCTTGGGTCGAGTGAGTCGGCGTCCCCGTTCACGCGAGCGGGGACGCCGTTTGCGGTTGCAGTCTACTGGCCGATCTTGGACGCGTAGTAGTCCTGCCACTCCTTCTGGGTCGAGTTGTACGCCTTCCAGTCGACGGTCTTGAACGCCTTGATCTGATCGAGGTTCGGGAAGTAGTTGAAGTAATCCTTGGCGAACCAGTCAGGGACCTGGTCGACGTAGTCCGGGCCCAGGAAGCCCTCGCTGAGCTCGCTCCACGGCCCGTGGTCGATCGGCCACGCGTTCGGGAACTGGACGTCCTTCGCAAGCCGCCAGTTGATGAACACCTGCGCGAGGACCGGGTGCGCCGCACCCTTCGGCACCCACAGGTAGCCGTTGACCGGGTAGATCGCCGACGGCACGAGCAGGGCGGCATCGGTATTGCCACCGAAGTATTCGAGCCGCGCGAGGCTGTTCCAGAAGCTGACGGCGTCGGCGGCGCCGGACCGAAGCAGCTGCTGCATCTCCGCCGAGTCGGGCGTGTACTTGAGGACGTTCGGGCCGATGTTGGCGACCGCCCAGTCGACGACCTCCTTCATCTGGTTGACGTCCTTGTAGTCCTTGCCAAGCTCCGAAGCCAGGCCCAGGAACAGACCGCCGTTCGTGATATCGCCAGGCGGCGGCAGGACGACCTTGCCCTTCATCCGTGGATCCGCAAGGTCCTGCAGCTTCGTCATCCAGCTGGCTCGGCCCTTGCTGTAGACGACGCCGGGGAAAGCGGTCGACTGGAAGGCGATCGTGGTCGGATCGTGCTTGAAGATGTCGAGGACCATCCCGGCGTTCGGGATCAGGTCCGACGGGAACACGTTGTCGACGAGATCCTGGTCCATGGCGTCGGCCCAGTAGTTCTCCTCGATCGCGAGGACGTCGTACGGAGCCGGGTTGCCGCCGGTCTTCGCCGCAGCGAGCTTGGTCAGGTACGTGCTCGGCTGCTGGCTGCCCTCATACGTCAGCGTGATGTCCGCGCCGTATGTGTCCTTGACGTACTTCTGGAACTGCTTCACGAGCTCGTCATTGGCCGTGTACGTCCAGTTGCCGACGACGACGCTGCCTTCCTTGGCGATCTCCGCCTTGATCTCGTCGTCGGTCATGTCCTTGTTGAGGATCGAGACGTGCTTGGTCCCTGCCGCGGCGCTCCCCGACGCAGCGGGCGAACCGGCGGCACTCGCGATCGCACTCGCGGCGGCCGATGCCGGGCCACTTGCGAGTGGCTGCGAACTGCAGGCTGCGGCGACGAGCGCGATGACGGCGAACAGCGCCGCTACCGCTCGCGACCACCGCCGCGTTCCGATGGTCTGCACCGAGACGGCCCTCCTCCTCGTTCGATCAGCGACGCCTGCATCCTCGTCGGTCAAGGCGCAGTACGCAACTGCGTCCTACGGTTGAACGTTGACGCTTGACGTTACCATTCGGGCCGAAGGATACTCCGGGCCGCTTGCCAGTCAATAGGACGACCCGTCGCGAGGACCGCACGATCGCACCCAAGGCCGAGCCCAGGTCCGTCGACGAGGCCCGACGTCGCAGGGGGTCCACATCGACCACGCTGCGCGACGTCGCCCAGCGATCGGGCGTCTCGGTCACCACCGCTTCCCGCATCCTGAATGGTCGAACGTCCGGCGTCCCGATCCGCGATGCGACGCGCGACCGCGTGCTGACCGCCGCGGCCGACCTCGGTTACAAGCCCAATCTTCTCGCGCGCGGGCTGCGCGGCAGCCGTAGCTCGCTGATCGGCGTCATCGCGCGCGACGTCTCGGACCCGTTCCACATCCAGGTCCTGCAGGGCGTGAACGAGGTCACCCGCGCGCGCGAGTTCCGCCTGTTCCTAGGTCACGTCGACTACCGCCCGGACGTCGCGCTGACGTATGGGTCGATGTTCGAGCGCTCGCACGCCGACGGCATCATCGTGCTTGGCGACATGGTCGACGGGACGTGGTCGCTCGCCGACCTCACGACCCATCACCGGTTCGTCGTCGGCGTTTCGGATCGCGTCGGAGCGGGGGCGTTCCCGGGCGTCTACTCCGATGCCCACGAGGGGACGCGCCTAGCCCTCGAACACCTCTGGGGGCTTGGTCATCGGACGATCGTCTGCGTGTCGGACCCGGCGACCGAGGACCAGCGGTTGCGGACCACGCTGTACCAGGCATTCATGCGCGAGCACGGCGTCGGCGACCTCGCTGTGGCCTATCCGATCGGGCAACCCGACCCGGAACCGAGCTACCGCCTCGGCCTCGAGCTCTTCGCAGGCAACGGCGCTCGCCGGCTCCCTACGGCGATCTTCGCGACATCCGACACGATCGCGATCGGGTTGTTGCGCGCCGCCTACCAGGCTGGCGTCGTCGTCCCTCGGGACGTCTCGATCATCGGCTTCGACAATATCGCGATCGCTGCCTACACAGTGCCGCCGCTCACGACGATCAGCCAGTCCGGCGAGGAGATGGGTCGCCGGGCAGCGTCACTCCTGCTGGATATGATCGAGGCCGACGACGGTTTCGAGCGGCGCGACGTCGTGCTTCAGCCGACGCTCATCGTGCGCGACTCGACGGCCGCACCGCCCGGCGCGTAACGGACGACAGCGCCGACCACGTATCCTCGGGCACATGGACCGCCCGAGCCTCCTGCGGCGTGCGCTCGCGCTCTCCATCATCAGCATCGTGCTCAACGGTGTCCTCGGCGGGATCGCGGTCGTCGTCGGGCTCGCGACGGACACCGTTTCGCTGATCGGATTCGGGCTCGACGCCGCCATCGACTCCGTCGCCTCCGTCGTCCTCGTCTGGCGGTTCCGAGCGGAGGTACGAGAGCCCCATCGGGCAGAGCGGATCGAGCGGATCGCCGAGCGCGCCGTCGGCGCCGTCCTCATCGCCGTGGCGGGCTATCTCGCCCTGACGGCCATCAACGCGTTGGTCAACGGCGCGCACCCCGAGGCGAGCCCGCTCCGGACGGTCCTCCTGCTCATCGCTGTCGTGGCCTTGCCGCCACTCGCGATCGCCAAGAACCGTACTGCGCGCGACCTCGGCAGTGGCGCTCTGCGCGCCGACAGCATCCTCACCGGGATCGCCGCTCTCCTCGCCTTCATCGGCCTCCTCTCGCTCGTCTTCGATGAGGTGGCTCACGTGCCCTGGGCCGACGCGGTCGGCGCTCTCGTCATCGCCGTCATCGTCGCCAGGGAGGGTTGGTCATCGGTGCAGGCGGCCAAGACGCACGAACCGATCTCGACCGGGTAGCCCGACGACCGCTTCGACGACCCGTCCGTCGAACGCTCATGCCCTACCATCCGGTGGCCCGGCTCGGGGGTGTCGTCGGCGTTCGGCGTGAGGGGTGAGGGGTGACGCGATCGAGGAGGGTGGCCGGCTTCGGGCCGCTGGCAGCGGTCATCCTCGCCGTAGCTGCGTGCGCGCAGACACCGACCGGCCCCTCGACAGGGTCGCCGTCCCTTCCCTCGACGGGGTCGCCGGCCCTCCCGTCGACAGGGTCGCCGGCCCTCCCGTCGACAGGGTCGCCGGCCCTCGCGTCTCCGGCGACGCCGAGTACCGCGCCGACCTCGAGTCCGGTCGCGGACGCCGTGTTGCTTGCCGCCGGTGACATCGCTGCCTGCAGCAAGGACGGTGATTCAGCGACGGCGGCGATCCTGAAGCGCTATCCCGAGGCCCGGGTCCAGACCCTCGGAGACAACGCCTACGACAAGGGCACGGCTCGCCAGTTCGGGTGTTTCGACGACACGTGGGGCGCCGCGTTCGATCGGTTGCAACCCGCGCTGGGTGGCCACGACTACATGACCGAGAACGCGGCTGGTTACTTCGGCTACTTCGCCAAACGGCTGGCGCCATTCGCCCCGACCGCGAACGAGCCGACGATGGGCTGGTATGCCTACGATCTCGGGGCGTGGCGGATCATCGTCCTGAACTCGATCTGCGACCGGATCGGCGGCTGCGACTCGGCCTCGCCCCAAGCCACCTGGCTTCGGGCGGAGCTCACCGGGACCCAGGCGCGGTGCTCGCTCGCCGTGATCCATAACCCTCGCTTCAGCTCGGGCCGCAAGGAGAACGAGTCACGCGTGCAGCCGCTGTGGGAGGAGCTCCAGAACGGGGGCGTCGAGATGGTGCTGAGTGGTGACAACCATACGTACGAGCGCCTGTCGCCGATGACGCCCACCGGGGACAAGGACCTCGCGGGGATCCGTCAGTTCGTCGTCGGGACCGGTGGTCGAAGCCACTACAGCTTCGCCGAGGGCGCCACCCATCCGAATACCGAGGTACGTGATGACCAGACGTTCGGCGTCCTGATGCTGACCCTGGGCGACGGCTCGTACGCCTGGCAGTTCCTACCCCAAGCCGGCAAGACGTTCACCGACACCGGACAGCAGGACTGCCACTGACCATCGGACAGGTGTCGTAGCTACGTCGAAGCGGTCTGTACGCGTCCGCCCACGAATAGGTATCACGCCCTATTCCCGTACGGACGTTCACTTTCATAACGTCTGGGACAGACCCGGCTCGCTCTTCCCCCTGGCGATCCGGGTCTGCTGATTCGCCGGGCGGTCGCGCGGACACCCGGCAGGGGGCTCGGGGCGGGGACGGGAG
>JBJMMR010000006.1:0-84443 GCA_045804645.1 Chloroflexota bacterium
GAGCGGGCGGCCGTCGGACTTGACTGACGGTCAGGCCGTCGACTACTTCAGGTAGTCGGCCACCTTCACAGAGCCGTCCGCGATCTTTCCGGCCAGCGTGTCGACCTCGGACTTGAGGTCCGCGGGGATGACGCTGTCGAAGTCGTGGTACGGGGAGATCAGGACACCCTTGTTCTCCAGAGTGCCGACATAGTTCTCGCCACCGAGGTCACCACCCTGGTTCTTGTTGAAGGTGTCGATGACCGAGACGTCGATGGCCTTCTGGGCCGACGTCAGGATGGCCTTCGCATACTCGGAGAGCGAGATGGCCTGGTCGGTGTCGACGCCGATCGCATACAAGTTCTTGGAGAGCATGTACTTGATCGAGCCGTTACCGGTCGCGCCGGACACGGGGTGGACGATGTCGACGCCCTGGTCGACCAGCGTCTTGGCGAGCTGCTCGCCCTTGGCCGGGTCGCCCCACGGGTTGTTGCCACCCACGAACGTGCCCTTTTGCGATGCAGCGTCCCAACCGAGGAGCTTGACGTCGGTGCCCTTCTCCTGGTTGTGGTACTTGATGCCGGCCGACAGGCCATCCATGAACAGCGTCACGCCGGCGAACTGCTGTCCGCCGTACGTGCCGATCTTTCCGGTCTTCGTGAAGCCCGCCGCCAGGTAGCCGGCGAGCATCGCCGCCTGGTCGATCTGGTACGACAAGCCGGTGAAGTTGTCAGGGGTCGGGCCGTTCGTCTTCTCATCCCAGGTGTTGTCGACCTGCGAGAAGGCGATGTCCGGATTGGCCTTCGTCGCGGCGACCGTCGCCGCAGCCTGGTTGAAGCCGACCGTCACGATCGACTGACAGCCCTGGTCGATGAGGCGCTGGATGTTCGCGGCGTAGTCGGTCGCGCCGCGAGCCTCGGAGAAGAACGTCGTGAAGCCCTGCGCCTGGGCATCCTCGAGGCCCTTCTTGGCGAGGTCGTTGAAGCCCTTGTCGCCGAGACCGCCCGTGTCGAACGCGACGCAGGCCGTGTAGTTCTTCGATCCCGCGGCACCACCGCTCGAGGACGGCGACGCCCCGGCGCTCTCGCTGGCCGCCGCGCTTTGGGACGGCGCGGCGCTCGGAGCCGAGCTGGCCCCTGCCCCGCCGCCGCTCGAACAAGCGGCGAAGATGAAGGCCGCCGTCGCGCCGAGCGACAGCAACCGCATTGAACTCCGCAACGTGTGTCTCCTCCTCGTACGACCGCCGGGGACGATGTCCGGACCCGCGGTCTTTCGGTCGGGGAGGATACGCTATCCGACCCGCCGCGTCGATGATCGTGGACCCGCCTGACAAGTGAGCGAGGATGACCCCCGAAGAGCGTGCCCGCACGATCGCCTACCTCGACCTTGCCGAAGGCCGCGGGAGCGTCCCCATGCTCGACGACGACGGCGTCCGTCAGCTCCTCGCGACCGCCCGTCGCATCGCGGTGATCGGCGCGTCAGACCGACCTGGTCGCGCCTCCGGAGATGTCTTCCGGCACCTGCTGTCGGTGGGATACGACTGCGTCCCCGTTAACCCGAGAGCGTCGGCTGTCGCAGGTGTGCCGGCGTACGCCACGCTTGCCGAGGCGGCCGCAGCGACCGGGTCCTTCGACATCGTCGACGTCTTCCGTCGCGCCGAACTGTGTGCGGCTCACGCGAAGGAAGCGGTCGACGCAGGCGCTCGGTGCCTCTGGCTCCAGCTCGGGATCGTCGACTGGGAGGCGGCGCGCATCGCGCATGACGCCGGGCTCGCGGTCGTCATGGATCGCTGCCTGTCGGTCGAATGGCGTCGGCTCGGCCGACGACCCGTGGAGGAAGCATGACCCAGATCCATCTCCAGGCCGAACCCGGCGACTACGCGCCCGTCGTGCTCCTGCCGGGCGACCCGAGCCGGGCGACGCGGATCGCGGATCGGTTCGACGGTGGCACCGACGCGGCCCGCCTCGTCAACGCGAACCGAGGGCTGCTCGGGTATACCGGGACCGTCGATGGCGTCGCCGTGTCCGTCCAGACGACGATGATGGGTGCACCGACGACGTCGATCGTGATGGAGGAGCTACTGAACCTCGGCGTGACGACGTTCATCCGCGTCGGGACGTGCGGCGGGTTCGGGGCGCTCGAGATCGGTGACGTGGTCGTCGCGTTATCCGCGGCATCCTCGTCGGGCATCGGGAACGTGTTGGGCGGCGGTGAGTCGACGGCGCCCACGGCGTCGCTCGATGTCATCGACGCCCTCGCCCGCGCAAGTCGAGCCGAGGGCCTGACGACCCACGTCGGCCCGATCGTCACCTCCGACGTCTTCTACGACCCGCACCCCGACGGCGTCATCCGCTGGGGTCGTCGCGGCTACCTGGCGGTGGAGATGGAGACGGCGGCGGTCTACCTCCTCGCGATGCGGGAGCGGGCGAAGGGACGGGCCATCCGGGCCGGGACGATCCTTACGGTCTCCGACGTCATCCGCGATCCTGCCGATGTCGAGGGAACGCGAAGACTCACGAGCGAGGACTGGTATCGACCGCCCGAGGACGAAGTGAACCGGCGGGTGGACCTGACCATCGGCGCGGCGCTCGCGGCAGCCGCCGAGCTGGGTCGAGGGGTCAGCGCGACGGTCTAGTCGGCGCGTACGAAGGACAGCCCGAGCTCGAAGTCCTCGATCAGGTCGTCGATGTCCTCGCACCCGATGGAGAGGCGGATGATCCCGCCGTCCTTCGGGCGCGGATAGACGAGGGTGTGGATGTCGCCGAGGCTGACGCCGATGTCACACAGTCGGAGGTGATCGGTGAAGGCCGCCATCCCGTCGAGCCCACCATGGGGCTTGAACGTGACCATCGCTCCGCCGATGTCGCCGAGGAGTCGCTGGGTGACGGCGTGGTCTGGATGCGACGCAAGACCCGGATAGCGCACCCATTCCACCTTTTCGTGTCCCTCGAGCAGAGCTGCGATGCGCGCCGCATTGGCTGACGCCGCCCTGGTGCGCAGCGGCAGCGTCCGCACTCCCCGTTGGACCAGGAAGCTCGAGAACGGACTCGCGGCCTGACCGAGCGTGTCGGTCTGGGAACGGATCGGATCGATGAGCGCCTTTCGGCCGGCGACCACGCCCGAAACGGCGTCCCCGTGCCCCGAGAGGTATTTCGTCGCTGCGTGCAGCACGAGGTCGGCGCCGTGCTCCAACGGCCGGAGGATGACCGGCCCGAGGAACGTGTTGTCGGTGATCAACAACAGGTCGTGGCGACGAGCGAGCTCCGCCAAAGCGTCAAGGTCCGGGACCCTCAGCGTCGGATTGGTCGAGCACTCGACGAACAGCACGCGAGTCGCCGGCGTGATGGCCGCTTCGACCGCCGCGAGATCGGTCGGGTCGACGCGGGTGACATCGATCCCGCGCCGCGGGAAGTCGTCGTCGAGCAGCACATTCGTGATCGCGAACAGCTCCATACCCGCGACGAGGTGGTCGCCCGCCCGCAGGTGCGCGAACAGCGTGGCCGCGACGGCAGCCATGCCTGACGACGAAACGACGGCATCCTCGGCGCCTTCGAGCGAAGCGATCTTCTCTTCGAGCGCGCGGTTGGTCGGGTTTCCGGTGCGCGAATAGAAATAGACCCCCGGTTCCCACGCCAGTGATCGGTCGACGGCGTCCTCCTTCTCGGCGGCCGTGTCGAAGGTGTAGGTCGCGGTCGCGTAGATCGGCGTCCGGTGGGCGTGCGTCGTCGGGTCCGGTCGCTCTCCTGCGTGGATCGCCCGCGTCGCGAGGCCGCGCCCTTCCGTCCGCTCACGCATCGTCGTGCCTGTCCTCCGCTCGTCCGTGGTCGCCGAGGCCAGTCTATGGGCCGCTGACCCTACTCCGATGGACCGCACCGACTGACCGGACGCCCTGGACTACGAGGCGACTAGCGGAACAGGAACCCCAACGCGAAGATCACGACGCCGGCGATGACCACGATCCCGGCGATCTGCGCCTGCCGTCGCGCGTCGGCCATCATCACCGACGCGCCGGTCGGGCCGACATCATGGGCCCGCACGCCGCCCCGCCACGCGTCGTAGCGATCGAGGTTCGCCTGCTGCGCACGCAGGCCCTGGTAGCGCGACCACGGACCGCGGAACCGCATGTACCCGACCGCCATCAACGCGATGCCCGCGAGCCACAGGACGATGTTGAGCGTACTCATCGGTCGAGCCGCGCCCGCACGAGACCCTGGACGACCGACGCATCGGCCTGTCCCTTGGTCGCCTTCATGACCTGACCGACGAGGAACCCGATCACCTGCGTCTTGCCGGCCTTGTAATCGGTGACGGCGTTCGGGTTCGCGGCGAGCGCCTCGTCGACGGCCTTGCCGACAACGTCCTCATCCGAGATCTGGTGGTAGCCGCGTTCCGCGACGATCGTCGCGACGTCCGCACTCGACGTCGCGTGGGCGGCGAAGACCTCCTTACCGTTCGCGCGCGAGATGCTGCCCGCATCGACGAGGCCGACGAGCGCCGCGAGCTGGGTCGGATCGACGGAGACGGGCGCATCGGCCGGCGCCGCGTTGCGCAGCCGCAAGTACTCCCCGGTGACCCAGTTCGCGACGGACTTCGAGGCGACCGAAGGGTCAGAGGCAACCGTGGCCTCGAACAGGGCGCCTGCGTCGGGATCGCCGACCAGGACGGTCGCGTCGTACGCACTGAGGTGCAGATCCTGCTGGAACCGCGTCCGACGAGCTGCCGGGAGTTCCGGCATCGCTGAGCGCAGCTCGGCTAGCCAGGCCGGATCGACGTGGAGCGGCGGGAGATCCGGCTCCGGGAAATAGCGGTAGTCGTCCGAGGTCTCTTTCGACCGCATCCGATACGTCGCTGCCTTGTCGTCGGACCAGCCGCGGGTCTCCTGCGCCAGCGGATCACCGGCATCCAGGGCGGCTGCCTGCCGCTCGATCTCGTAGTCGATCGCTCGCTCCACCGAGCGGAACGAGTTCATGTTCTTGACCTCGACACGTGTCCCGAACGCGGTAGCGCCAGGCGGTCGAAGCGAGACGTTCGCCTCGACGCGCATCTGCCCACGCTCCATGTCGGCATCGGAGGCGCCGATGGTCCGCAGTAGCAGTTGGAGCTCTTCGGCGTAGCGGCGCGCCTGCTCCGCCGTCCGGATGTCAGGGTCGGTGACGATCTCCATCAACGGTGCACCGGACCGGTTGAAGTCGATCAGGCTGACCTTGCGGCCGTCCGATCCCGTCGAATGGATGAGCTTGGCCGTGTCTTCTTCGAGGTGCGCGCGCGTGATGCCGATGGTAAATGGGCCATCCGACGTCTCGACGGTGAGCCGCCCGGCCGACGCGAGCGGCAGATCGTACTGACTGATCTGGTAGCCCTTTGGCAGATCCGGGTAGAAGTAGTTCTTCCGGTCCCAACGCGTCGCCTCGGGGGTGGTCGCCTCGATCGCGAGGCCGGTCGCGAGGACGTGCTCGACAGCGCGTCGATTGATGACCGGCAGCGCGCCCGGGAGCCCAAGGCACACCGGGCACACGTGGGTGTTCGGCGGGGACGCCTCGTAGGCGGTCGCGCATGCGCAGAACATCTTCGACTCGGTCCGGAGCTGACAGTGGACCTCGATCCCGATGACTGCCTCGTACCGTCCGCGCCCAGGTGTCGACGTGTCCGTCGTCGTCTCGATGGCCATCGTTCGTCAGTCTCGCATAGAGGTCTGTGATCTCGGGCGAGGCGCCAGCGCGGGCAAGGCCCCCGGCGCCGGCGAGGCGCGGGCGAGTGATGGTGCCCGAGGGTGATGCATATCGCGCGCCGCGGCGCCGGGGATCCTCGCGTGATGCACTTTCGGCTGCATCAGTTTCAGGACTGGGCGGGACCAGTTCCCCCGATCGGGCGGCATCAGTCCCGCGATGCGGCCGGATCGGCGACCGGCAAGTCGCTCTAGAGCCGCCGATGGGACGTGGCGGCCCTCGGGTATGCCGCCGAGCTGCATCAACGAAGGAACCCCCGCGCGCAGTCGAAGAATATGCATAAGCTGGCCGCAAACGACTTGTAAACGCTCTCTTGACAACAGGTGATATGGTGCCAACCGGAACGTGAGAGCGCTCTCACAGGGAGAGCGCCATGGACCCCCGCGAGGCCGAAATCGATCATGGCCCAGCTCGAGGCGATCACCGCAAAGCCGGTCGCGACCCTCGACGAGGTCGCGCGCGTCGCGGGTGTCTCGAGGGCCACGGTCTCCCGAGTCGTGAACGGTTCCCCGAAGGTCTCCCCCGACGTCCGGCGCTCCGTCGAAAAGGCCATCGATCGCCTCGGGTACGTCCCCAACCGCGCGGCGCGCAGCCTGGTCACGCGACGCAGCGACTCGATCGCGCTGGTGATCACCGAGCCCACCACCCGACTCTTCAGCGACCCGTTCTTCCCGCGGCTCGTCCGCGGCGTGAGCGCGGCACTGGCGACGCGCGACCTCCAGCTCGTCCTGCTCATGCCTGATGACATGGACGATGAGGAGCGCACCGTCCGCTATCTCACGGCCGGCCACGTCGACGGCGTCATCCTCGTGAGCCTCCACGGCGACGATCCCCTCCCCGAGCAGCTAGCCACGCGCCATATCCCCTCGGTCGTGCTCGGCCGTCCGCCGCGCGGCGTCGACATCGACTTCGTCGACGCCGACAACCGCGACGGCGGGCGTCGGGCGACGGCACATCTGCTCGCCGGTGGTCGGCAGCGGGTCGCGACGATCACGGGCCCACGTGACATGGGCGCCGGCATCGACCGCCTCGCCGGGTATCGCGACGCGTTGACTGATGAGGGTATCGAGCTCGATGACAGCCTCATCGTCACGGGCGACTTCACCCATCCCGGCGGAGAGGCGGCGATGGAGCGTCTCCTTCGTGACCGCCCGGATATCGACGCCGTCTTCTGCGCATCCGACCTGATGGCAGCGGGCGCCCTGGGCGTCCTGGAGGCCGCGGGCCGCCGCGTCCCGGAAGATGTCGCGGTCGTCGGCTACGACGACTCACCCATCGCAACGACCACCCGACCGGCGCTCTCGAGCGTCCGTCAACCCATCGAGGAGATGGGCCGCGAGATGGTCCACCTCCTGACCGGCAACTTCGGACGCGACGGCCGCGTTCCCCGCCATGTCGTCCTCGCGACGGAACTCATCGCGCGCGCCTCGAGTGCGGGGAGGGCCATGCGCTGAGGAACGATGCCGCCACCCCTCGTTACCACCCCGCGTGACCCACCCTCGCACCACTGGTCGGATGGAGTAGGAGCTAGAACGGAGGAAGGATCGATCGCGATGGAACTTCGTTTCGCCGGGATGAGACGCGGTCTCGTCCTCGCCAGCTTGATCAGCATCGTCGCCGCGGCGTGCGGCACATCGACTCCGAGCACCGCGCCCACCGCGGCGCAGAGCCAGGCGGCGGCCTCGGCAGCCGCGCCCTCTCAGGTCGCGATCACGCCCGCCCCGATCGCCAACGACGCGCCAGGCCCGAACGGTGGCAAGGTCGTCCGTTGGTTCATCGGGCTCGGGACGGGCGGCAAGC
Source organism: Chloroflexota bacterium (assembly GCA_045804645.1). Lineage (GTDB taxonomy): Bacteria > Chloroflexota > Limnocylindria > Limnocylindrales > CSP1-4 > SPCO01. Next base: position 7,506 of record JBJMMR010000006.1, read on the forward strand.
CGGATCAGATCGCCGCCGAGATGAAGGTCGCGGACGACTTCAACGCGAGCCAGAAGGACATCTACATCTCGGTCGAGATCTACGACAACCGAGTCGCGTCGAACCAGCTCCAGATCGAGATCGCGGCCGGGAATCCGCCGGACATCATCGGGCCGGTCGGTGTCGAAGGCCTGAATATCTTCCGCACCCAGGTCCTCGACCTGTCGGATCTCGTCGCGTCCCAGAAGTACGACATGAGCAAGGTCGATCCGAAGCTCGTCGAGTTCTGGAAGATGGGAGAGGGCGGCGCGATGATCGGGCTGCCGTTCGCGACGTATCCGTCGTTCATGTACTACAACAAGAAGCTCTTCGACGAGGCAGACCTGCCGTACCCGCCGACGAAGGTCGGCGAGCAGTACCAAGGCAAGCCGTGGGACATGGCCGCCGTGCGCGAGCTCGGCATGAAGCTGACCGTGGACAAGAAAGGCAACGATGCCACGAGCTCCAGCTTCGACCCAAAGAGCGTGACCCAGTGGGGGTTCGACTCGCAGTGGGCGGACAACAACCCGGTCGCCGAGTCGACGATCTTCGGAGCGTTCTCGGTGGTCGGCACTGACGGCAAGACGGCCCAGATCCCGGGTCCGCTGAAGACCGGTCTGCATTGGTACAGCGACGGCGTCTGGAAGGATCACTTCATCCCGACGTACGCCCAGATCCATAGCGACCTGCTTGGACCGGACAATGAGTTCTCCTCAGGCAACCTGGCGATGGCCGAAACGCACAGCTGGTACATGTGCTGCATCAACCCCGCCGCGCCCGCGAAGCGCGACTTCGAATGGGGCGTCGCCGTCGCGCCGACGTACAACGGCACGACGACCGCCAAGCTCCACGCAGACACGTTCAGCCTGCTCAAGACGACGAAGCACCCGGAAGAGGCGTTCAAGGCTCTTAGCGTGCTCGTCAACTCAGATGCGCTACTAGCCGACTACGGGGCCTTCCCGGCCGATTCGTCGAAGCAGGACGCGTTCTTCAAGACGATCAACAAGCAGTACCCGGACGTCACCATCGACTGGGCGGTGCCACAGGCGATGCTGTCCTACCCCGACATCCCCAACCACCAGGCCTACATGCCGGACTACGCCAAGGCCAAGAAGGCCCTCCAGGCCCTCGGCAACGCGTATCGGACCAACGAGCTCGATATCGACGCCGAGCTGGCGAAGCTGCAGACGACTCTGCAGGGCATCTTCGACGCAGCTCCGGAATAGACTCGCCTCCTCCCGCGACCTCCCGGGCGTTCTCCTCCGCCCGGGAGGTCGCCATCCCAGCTAAGGCCCGTCACCCCACAGGGAGCTGACCCGGACCATGGCCGACACCACCGGGAGCCTTCAGACGCTCGCGCCCGCGACGGGCCGTGGGGCACGGTTCCGTGGCCCGGCCTTCCGGGAGGCGTTCTGGGGGTTCGTCTTCATCGGACCATGGCTGATCGGTCTCGCGGTCTTCACGGCCGGCCCGATGATCGCTTCCCTCGTCATGTCGCTGACGGATTTCAACCTGTTGGCAGCCGAGAAGACGCGCTTCGTCGGCATCGACAACTACATCCAGATGACACGCGATCCGCTGGTCGCGACGTCGATCATCGCCACCGTCAAGTTCGCGTTGCTCTTCGTGCCGCTGACGATGATCGCGAGCCTTGCGTTCGCGCTCCTCCTCAATAGCCCGCGGCTCGTCGGGAAGAGCGTGCTCCGAACGCTCATCTACATGCCGATGATGATCCCGCTCGTCGCATCGACGCTGGTCTGGATCGGCTTCCTGAATCCGAACACGGGCTGGCTGAACGAGATCCTGCGGTCGCTCGGCATCGCCGGCCCGGACTGGACGAACAGCGACGTCTGGATCTATCCGGCCCTGGCACTGATCGGCCTCTGGGGTATCGGCAACTTCATGCTGATCAACCTCGGCGGGCTGCAGGGCGTCCCGAGTGAGCTGTACGAGGCAGCGAGGATCGACGGGGCCGGGATCTGGACGACGCTGCGTCGGATCACGATCCCGCTGATCTCGCCGATCCTGCTCTACAACCTGGTGATCTGCGTGATCGCGACGTTCCAGTACTTCACCCAGATCTACACGCTGAGCAACGGCAACGGCGACCCGAACAACGCAACGTTGTTCATCAACCTGGAGTTGTTCCGCGAGGCGTTCTGGTTCAGCCGGATGGGCTACGCGTCCGCGATCGCGTGGTTGCTGTTCGCGATCGTCCTCGTGCTGACGCTCGCGCTCTTCTGGGCGACCCGGAGTCGGGTCTACTACGCCGGGGCCGACCGGTGACGAAGGTCGGGACGTTCACGGCGGAACGGTCGTTCGGAGAGCCAAGCTCGGTCGCGCGGATGTACCGGCGATACCTCGCCAAGGCATCGCTCACGATGTTCGCATTCATCATCGTCGGGGCGTACCTCCTGCCCCTCCTGTATATGGCCACGACCTCATTGAAGCAGCCATCGCAGGTGTCCGATCCGGCCGCTCCGGCGTGGCCGGCTTCACCGCTCACGGCGACGTACGAGGGGACGTCCTATCCCCTGTATTCGGTCCCGTTCCCGGACGGCTCGACCCGGCAACTCATGCTCATCGACGCGGGTCGGGAGTCGAGCAAGTTCATCGATCCGAACGATGCGACCGCTACGCCCATCGAATGGCAGGGCCGCTGGCGGACCCTCCAGCAGGCGTGGGCGTTCTCGCCGCTGATCGAGAACTTCACGACCGTCTGGAACCAGCTCGACTTCCCGCGCCTGCTGCGGAACACGATCGGGATCGCCCTGTTCAGCACGATCGGCGCGGTGGCATCGTCGGTGCTGGTCGCCTACGGCTTCGCGCGGTTCCGATTCCCGGGCAAGAACGCGCTCTTCATCATCCTGCTCGCGACGATCATCCTGCCGTTCCAGGTCACGCTGCTGCCGCAGTACGTGATCTTCACGAAGCTCGGCTGGAACGGCACGTGGCTGCCGTTGATCATCCCGCACTTCTTCGCGAACGCCTACAACGTCTTCCTGCTGCGCCAGTACTTCATGTCGATCCCACGGGAGCTGGATGAGGCAGCGATGATCGACGGTGCCGGCCCGTTCCGGATCCTCCGCTCGATCATCGTCCCGCAATCGCTGGCGGCGATCACCGCGGTCGCACTGTTCCACTTCTTCTTCGCGTGGAACGACTTCTTCGTGCCGCTGCTGTACCTCGCGAGCAAGCCGGAGCTGCAGCCGCTCTCGATCGGGATCCAGCAGTACAACGCGCTGTACGCCAGCCAGCCGACCCTGATCCAGGCGTCGGCGCTGCTGACGATGGCCGTCCCGGTGATCGTGTTCTTCCTCGCCCAACGAGCGTTCATGCGGACCGTGGTCGTCACCGGCATCGAGAAGTGACGGCTGCGACGTGACGATCACCGAGACCGATCGGATCGACGTCGACTGGCCCGTGATCCCCGAGGTCGCCTGGCGACGCGCGATCGGCGAGCCGTGCCCGGACGTCGGGCGACCACGGGTCCACGTGCCGATGATCGACGATGGCGAATGGGCCGGGATCCCGATCGGCGGGTTGGGGACGGGCAGCATCGGGCGGACGTTCCGTGGCGACTTCGCCCGCTGGCACCTCGACGTCGGACATCACCGTTTCGAACCGGTCGTCGCCGACGGGTTCTCGCTGTTCGTCGGCCATGCCGACGGCTCGACGCGCGCGACGGTGCTCGCCGTGAGGCCGCCTGGCGACGGACTCGAGACGTGGGGCTGGGACCTGCCCGTGGGCGGTGGCGCGTACCACGCGCTGTTCCCGCGGGCCTGGCAGTCGTTCGATGCGGAGACCGTCGGCGTGACCGTCATCGGCGAGCAGCTCTCGCCGGTCATCGCGCGCGACCTCGAGCGCAGCGCGCTGCCGGTCGGCATCTTCGAGTGGTGGATCGAGAACCCTGGACCCGAGCCCGTGACTGTCGGGATCATGGCGTCCTTTGCCGACCCGCCCGGAGGTCCGGACGAGGGCGTTCCCACCGCTCGCGCTCACACCGTTCGCCGCGAAGGATCGGTCGAGGGTGTCGAGTTCGCGGATCCCGGGCCCGGTGCGCCCACCGCGTTGCGCGGGACGCTCGCGCTGGCCGCCTCGGGCGACGGCTGGGAGCTCACGAACGCCACGCTCTTCGATCCGATCGCCGACATCGACCTCTGGCCCGACTTCGCCACCGACGGCCGCCTGACTCGGGCGACGCCGGCCCGCGCCGACTCCCCCACGGCCGGGCCGGCGGGCGCCGCGGTCGCGGCAACGCGTTCGCTCGCGCCCGGGGAGCGCGCCTCGGTCCGGTTCGCGCTCGCGTGGGACCTGCCGATGGTCGAGTTCGGTGGCGGGCGTCGCTGGTGGAAGCGCTACACCCGTCACTGGGGGCGGTCGGGCGCTCGCGCCTGGGACATCGCCATCCACGGGCTCCGTCACGCAGCGGAGTGGCGCGCTTCGATCGACGCCTGGCAACGGCCGATCCTCGACGATCCCGACCGACCCCGCTGGTACCGCGCGGCGCTGTTCAACGAGCTCTACTTCCTCGTCGACGGCGGCACCTTCTGGGAAGCAGGCGAGGTCGACGGTCCCCTCCCCCCGCCTGACGATCCCGGGCGCTTCGCCCTGCTCGAATGCGTCGACTACCCGTTCTACGACACGGTCGACGTCGACTTCTATGCGTCGTTCGCCGTGCTCGAGCTCTTCCCTGACCTAGAGATCCGCGGGATCCGGGACCTCGTTGCCACGATCGAGGTCGACGATCGGACGACGGTCAGCATCGAGGCATCGGGGCGAGAGGCACCGCGGAAGCTCCCGGACACCGTGCCCCACGACGTCGGCGGTCCCGACGACGATCCCTTCTACCGGCCCAACTGGTACCGCTTCCAGGATGTCAACGGATGGAAGGATCTGGGCCCGAAATTCGTCCTCCAGGCATGGCGGGACGCCGTGGCGGCCGGATCGGACGGCGACGCGCTGATCCGCGAGGTGTACCCGGCGGTGGACGCGGTCCTCGGTCGCCTCGTCCTCGCCGATCGTGATGGCGACGGCCTGCCCGAGCACGACGGCGAACCGGATCAGACCTACGACACATGGCCGATGCGTGGTCCATCGGCCTATGGCGGCTCGCTCTGGCTGGCGGCGGTCGCTGCCGCCGAGCGCATGGCGAGCTACGTTGGCGATCGCGAAGCCGAACGGCGGTGGGCGGGCTGGCTCGAACGGGGCCAGGTCGCCTTCGACCGGCGTCTCTGGCGAGGCCGCTACTTCGCCTACGACGACGGAGCAGGGCCAAGCTCGGACTCGATCATGGCGGATCAGCTGTGTGGGCAGTGGTACGCGGATGTGACCGGCCTCGGCGATCTGCTACCGAAGGACCGCGTCGAGACCGCCCTACGGACCATCCATGAGAACAACGTGCTGCGCTTCGGCGGTGGCCGGATGGGCGCGGTCAACGGGATGCGGCCAGACGGCTCGGTCGATGTATCGAGCGAGCAGTCGTCCGAGGTGTGGGTGGGGACGACCTACGCGCTTGCCGCGTTCATGATCGGCCGCGGCCTCGTCGACGAAGGTTGGGAGACCGCCCGGGGCATCGCGGAGGTCACGTACGAGCGCGGCCTGTGGTTCCGGACGCCCGAGGCGTACGACGCCGATGGCGACTATCGCGCCTCGATCTACCTACGGCCGCTCGCGATCTGGGCGATCGAGGAGGCCCTTCGGCGCGCGTCGCCCGCTGGCGCCGGCTCCGTCGCTCGAAACCGCTAGAGGCAGCGGCGTCCGGCTCCAGATTCGAAGGGTGGCCGGGCTCGGACGGGCCTACCTGCCGTAGACGACGCCCGCCGCCGCGAGGAACAGCCCGTACAGGCCGACTGCCAACCAGAGCAGCCGCGCGACGTCGGGGCGGGCCCAGACCGGGATCGGTGTCGTACCACCGCGGTCGTCAGCGATGACACCGCGCGTCATCCGGATCGAGATAGCGCGGCCGGAGCCGACGATCGCGAGGATGATGCCGGACATGAACAGGACGGCGACGACTGGCTCCACAGATGGTCCCCCTGCTGTGACGGGCGAGCGGCTGTGACGGCAGCCGCTGGGATAAGGACCAAGCGATGGTACTCGATGCCCGATGTCCCGGCAGGGCACCCGAAGTGACTATCGGTCGACCGCCGCCATCGATGCCAGGCGTTCGGCTGGCGTCGGCGTGCCCGGCTCATCGAGCGCGGCCAGATCCGTCGGTTCGATCGTCCGCCACTCCGCGGTCGCGGTGATGGCCTCGTAGCCTCGTGCCAGCTCGAGGAGGCGCGCCTCGGACCAGGGCGCGCCGATCAGCTGGAGGCCTACGGGGAGCCCGTCCGACAGGCCCGTCGGGATCGAGATCCCCGGAAGACCCGCCATGTTGACCGGCAAGGTGCACGCATCCGAAAGGTACATCGACACGGGGTCCTCGAGACGCGCCCCGAACCGGAAGGCGACCGTGGGCGAGGTCGGGGCGACGAGTGCGTCGAAGCCATCGGCCCAGAGGGCATCGAAGTCACCCTTGATCAGCGTCCGGACCTTCTGTGCCTTCAGGTAGTAGGCGTCGTAGTAGCCCGCCGACAGCGCGTAGGTGCCGAGCATGACCCGCCGTTTGACCTCGGGCCCGAAACCCATCCCGCGCGTCGCCAGGTAGTCGCCGAGGACGTCGCGGCCCTCGCCGAGCCGTCGCCCGTAGCGGATGCCGTCATATCGGGCAAGGTTCGCGGAGGCCTCCGCCGGCGCCACGATGTAGTACGTCGCGAGGCCGTACTCCGTGTGTGGCAGCGAGACCTCCTCGACGATCGCCCCAGCGCCCTCGAGCGCCGCGACACCCTCGCGGACCCGCGCCTCGACCCCCGGCTCCATACCGGCGACGAAGTACTCGCGCGGCAGCCCCAACCGCTTCCCCCGCAGGGACGTGGCAGCCTCATCATCCGACGCCGCGAGCGCGAGGAGGCCCTCCGGAACGGGCTCCGGCGACGACGTCGAGTCACGCTCGTCCCGGCCGGCGACAGCGTGCAGGAGCGCGGCGGCGTCACGGACGTCGCGCGCGAAGGGCCCGATCTGGTCAAGCGAGCTTGCGAACGCGACGATCCCGTACCGACTGACACGGCCGTACGTGGGCTTCATGCCGACGATGCCGGTCAGCGCGGCGGGCTGGCGGATGGACCCACCGGTGTCCGTCCCGATCGAGATCGGCGCGTGGAAGGCGGCCACCGCTGCGGCGGACCCACCACTGGAGCCGCCCGGGACGCGATCGAGTGCCCAGGGGTTCGCCGTCGGGCCGAATCCGGAATGCTCCGTCGACGAGCCCATCGCGAACTCGTCCATGTTCGTCTTCCCGAGGATGACCGCGCCCACGCGGCGAAGCTGCTCGGTGATATGCGCGTCGTACGGCGCGCGATACCCGTCGAGGATCCGCGATCCGGCCGTGCACTGTCCGCCCGCGACCGAGACGAGGTCCTTGAGCGCGACCGGGATGCCGAGCATCGGATGCAGCTCGCTCGAGGCCGACGTCCGGGCGTCGCGCGCCGACCTGAGCCGCTCGTCCGCGGCGTCGGCTTCCGCCAGCGCGCGCTCTCGGTCGATCGAGAGCCAGGCATTGAGTCCGTGGTTCTGTCGTTCCGCGACGTCGAGGTGTGCCTCGGTCAGCTCGCGCGACGACACGTCGCCCGCCCTCAGTCGGTCGGCCATCTCATGTGCGGTGAGGCGCGTGAGGTCGGTCACTCGCTCCCGAGGATCGGCGGCACGACGATGAACGAACCGTCGGTGTCAGCGGCGTTGGCTAGCACCGCCTCGACCGGAAGCGATGGGCGCGTCGTGTCCTCGCGCAGGATGTTTTCGAGCTCGATGGTCTGTGCCGTCGGCGCGATGTGGTCCGTCGGGACCGTCGCGAGGATCGCGTACTGGTCGAGGATGTGGTTGAGCTGACCCTCAAGCCGGGCGAGCTCCTCCTCCGTCAGGCCGAGACGCGCCAGGTGGGCGACATGTTCGACATCCGCGCGCGACAGGGTGGCCACCGCCCGATGATAGCCGCGTGCCGACGACGCCGCGCCTTCGCCCCATGACTCCTGACGACATCGACCCGGCCGTCAACGCGATCCTCGCCGACGACTGGGGTGACCGGCGTGCCTGGTTCGAGTTCACCCTCGGCAATGCCGCGTGTCACACGATCGTGGCCGACATCGATGGTGACGTCGTCGGGACCGGCGTCGCGACGGTGAACGGGCCCGTCGCGTGGATCGGTACGATCTGGGTGTCGCGCGACCACCGGCGTCGCGGCCTCGGTGCGGCGCTGACCGATGCTGTCGCGGATATCGCGGCCGAGGCAGGCGCCACGACGCTCCTGCTCGTCGCCACGGACCGCGGGCGGCCGCTGTACGAGCGATCCGGGTTCGAGGTCCAGACGTGGTATCGGACCTTCGAAGCCGCGGGGATCGGCGAACGCGCGGACGAACCACACGTCGAGGCACGACCCGGGACCACGATCCGCTCGTTCCGGCCCGATGACATCGGTGCGATCGTCGACCTCGACCGCGCGGCGACCGGCGAGGACCGCCGCCTCGTCCTCGAGGCATTGGCGACGCCGACAGGCACACGCGTCCTGGACGTCGGCGACGGCGCACTCCGCGGGTTCGTCGCTCGAGCGCCATGGGGTGGCGGCGCGACGGTCGCTCGCGATCTCGATGACGCGCTCGCGATCATCGAGGCCCGCCGCCGTGGGAGTACCCCGGACAGACGCGTCCGATGCGGGATCCTCCTCGAGAACGAGGCAGGCGCCGACGCGCTGGAGCAAGCAGGCTGGACGGAGGCGTGGCGCGCTCCCCGACTGATCCGCGGCGCTCCGATGACGTGGCATCCTGAGCACCTCTGGGGCCAGTTCAACCACGCGATGGGCTGAGGCCAGCACTGGCCGGAGCCTCGCCGCCAGGCGAGGTCTGACCCGACGTGGCCCAAGGGTCCCGGCCGAACGGGCCGATGGTGGGATGGTCGCCGCCCACGCGCCTCACCAACCTAGAACCGTGATCACGACGTCCTGCCTGCAATGCGGCACTCCAGCCGCCCGTTCCGATGCCACCTTCTGCCGCCGCTGCGGGCTCCCCTACGGTGACGCCCCCCGCGCGGACGTCGAGCTGCCGACGTGCCCGGTCTGCTACCGGACCGTCGACGACGACGGGCGGACCGACAGCCTGGAGCTGCGCGGTCTGCGCGTCGACCTACGTCACCACATGGCCGAGCACGACCGCCATCCGGTCGGCGATGACGAGTGGCTCGAGACGCTGCGCGAGGGCGACAAGATCCGCTGGGGCCGCTGGACAGCACCGTTCGATACGGTGCGACGCTACCTCGTGACCGGTCAGGTGGAGGCTGGTCGCAATCGCCAGCTCGCACACGATCTCATCGTCACGGCGATGACCCAGATCCGCCGCTTCGGGACGGAGGGCGTGATCCTCGGCGATCAACCCGAGTGGCAGGCCGCCCGCGTCGCGGTGTCACAGCTCATGGAGCGCTACGCGGTCGGTCGTCGCTGAGCGACGTTCAGCCGACCCCGGCGACGGGTTCGGCAGTGGCGTCCTCGAACAACTCGTCGTAGGCGTACTGGTCCCAGTCGCGGACCCAGATCTCGGCGATCCGACCGTCCTCGATGCGGTAGATGACGACCCGGTCGATCTCCAGCTCCCGCCCGTTCCGCTCGACCTTCCAGCGGACGAGGCTCGCGGCGTGGCTGTCGCTCGCGAGGATGTCGTCCACGCCCAGCGGCGTGAACCGCCCGTCGGTGTCGCGGAAGAGCCGCGTGTAGTAGGCGAGCACGGCGTCCTGGCCCCGGAACGTACCGGCGTGCGGGCTGCGACCGGGGATGTGGAGGACGAGGTCTTCGGTGTAGAAGGGCAACGCGTCGGCCGCCTTGCCGGCGGTGAGCGCCGCGGAATAGCGCTGGATGAGATCGACATTCGGATGGGTCATGGTCTCCCCTGGTCTGCGATGGTCTCGCCGGCCAGCAGGCGCCGGAACGCGTCCTCGTCGAGCACGGGGACGCCCAGCTCCTGGGCCTTCGTGAGCTTGGATCCCGCCGCCTCGCCGGCGACGAGGTAGTCGGTCTTCTTCGAAACCGAGCCGCCCGGCTTTCCTCCCGCGGCCCGTATCGCCTTCTCGGCTTCCTGCCGGCTGAAGCCCGGCAGCGTCCCGGTCACGACGAGCGTCTTGCCGGCAAGTGGTCCCTCGTCCGCTCCTGCCGGTCGCGGTTCGGGCAACTCCGGCTCGATGCCTGCCGCAGCCAGGTCGCGCAGCACTTCACCGCCCGGGCCGTCCGGGCCGAAGTAGGCGGCAAGGCTCGTCGCCACCGTGGGACCGACGCCGTACACGGCTTCGAACGCCTCCGGGCCGGCGGTCTCGAGGAAGTCCGCCGCCCGTTCCAGCCAGCCATCGCCCGCAGGAACCCGCTCCACGAGCCAGGTCCCGAGGTCGATCGCCGTCTGCTCGCCGACCTGCGGGATGCCGAGGCCGTTGAGGATCCGCGCCAGCGGTCGCCGACGGGACTTCTGGATCGCCCGATGCAGGTTCTCCGCGCTCTTGCGGCCGAAGCGGTCGAGCGATTCGAGGTCCTCGATCGAAAGCCGGTAGAAATCGCCGCGCTTGCTGACCATCCCGCGTTGGAGCAGCTGCTCGAGGACCTTCCAGCCGGCCCCCTCGATGTCCATCCCGCCACGCCCGACGAAATGCGAGAACTCCTGCGACACGCGGGCGGGGCATGCCGGGTTCGGGCAGTAGACGCGGACGGCGCCTTCGTCCTGGACGACGGGGGTCGCGCAGACCGGACAGGTGAGCGGCATGTCGAACGCTCGTTCATCGCCGGTGCGCTTCTCGACGACCGGCCGCACGACCTCGGGGATGACGTCACCGGCCTTCTGGAGGATCACGTGATCGCCGATCCTGATGTCCTTGCGCCGGATCTCGTCGAGGTTGTGGAGCGTCGCGCGCGCGACCGTGGATCCGGCGACCTTGGTCGGGGTCAGGTGGGCGACGGGTGTGAGTGTCCCGGTCCGCCCGACGTACGGCACGATGTCCTCGAGCGTGGTCTCGACCTGCTCGGGCGGGAACTTGTATGCGATGGCCCAGCGCGGGGCGCGGCTGACCATCCCGAGCCGCTCCTGCTGGTCAAAGCGGTCGACCTTGACGACGACCCCATCGGTCTCGTAGGGCAGCTCGTGGCGTGCCTCCCGCCACGCCTCGGTGAACGCGATGACGCCCTCGATATCGAACCCGGCCTCGTGATCGGGGTTCGCGGGCAGACCGAGCGCCGAGATCCGTGCCAGGGCGTCGGCCTGCGAGGCCAGCCTCCCGTCACCCTCCTCGAGCAGCTGGTATGCCCAGAACGAGAGGAGACGGCTGGCGGTGATCGAGGGGTCCTTCTGGCGTAGCGAGCCGGCGCCGGAGTTGCGCGGGTTGGCGTAGAGCGCCAGGCCGGCTTCCTCGCGCTCGGCGTTGATCCGCACGAATTCGGCCTTGGGCATGAAGACCTCGCCGCGGACGTCGGCGGTGGCTGGCTCGCGCAGGCGGTCGGGGATGACCGAGATCGTCCGGAGGTTCGGCGTGACGTCCTCGCCGGTCGTGCCGTCCCCACGGGTCGCGCCCTGCACGAACCGCCCGCGCTCGTATCGGAGCGTCACGGCGAGGCCGTCGATCTTGAGCTCGGCGACGTAGCGCAGCTCGTCGGCCGGGTCGGGGGCGGCCGGCAGCCCGAGCCCACGCCGCACCCGGGCATCGAACGCACGCAGCTCGTCGTGGCTGAACGCGTTCGCGAGGCTCAGCATCGGCCGCCGGTGGCGGACCTCGTCGAAGACCTCGCCGGTCGGCGCGCCGCCGACATGCTGCGTCGGCGACGTCTCTGTGATGAGCTCCGGATACGCCGTTTCGAGGGCGACGAGCTGGCGGAACAGCTGGTCGTACTCGGCGTCGCTGATCTCGGGCGCGTCCTGCTCGTGGTAGAGCACGTTCGCGCGGTCGATCGCCGCGGCGAGCTCCGCGTGCCGCGCGGCGGCCGCATCGATATCGAGTGCAGCCGCGCGTTCGACCAGCGCGGGATCGACGGGCGGAAGCTGGACGGTCATGGCTGGAGGGTACCGAGCGCGCCGCGCCGGTGCAGCGCGTCCATCCCCTCGATGCCGGTAGAGGCCGCTAGGCTCTCGGAATGGCCCCGCGTGACGCTACCGATCACCGTCTACTCGCTACCGCCGATGACCGTCTGCTCGCTGCCGCCGCGGCCGGCGACGTCGCCGCGACCGGCGCCGCGCTCGCGGACGGTGCTGATCCAGACGCTCGCGCTGCCGACGGCACGCCCGCGACGATGATCGCGACCCGAGGCCACCACACCGATGCGCTCCGTGCGCTCCTCGACGCCGGTGCCGACGTCGACGCCCAGGACGCCACCCTCGACAACCCACTGCTGTACGCCGGCCGCGAGGGCTTCCTCGACGTCGTCCGCGTCGCGAACGAGGCCGAGGCGGACCCGACGATAACCAATCGCTACGGGGGCGTCGCCCATATCCCTGCCTCCGAGCGCGGGCACGTCGAAGTCGTGCGCTACCTGCTGAACGAGACCGACATCGATGTCGACCACGTCAATCGTCTCGGCTGGACAGCACTCCTCGAAGCGATCCTGCTATCCGACGGCGGGCCACGCCACCAGGAGATCGTCGAGCTGCTCCTCGAAGCCGGCGCAGATCCCGACCTCGCCGACGGCGATGGTGTTCGTCCGCTGACCCATGCCCGGGACCGCGGTCAGACCGAGATCGTACGGCTGCTCGAGGCGGCGGACGCCCGTCCCTAGCCGACGAGGTCCAGGTTCGCGAGGCTCGCGAGCATGGTCTTGCGGCCGACGGTCGGGTCCTTGAACGCGACGGTGATCTCCTCGTCGCTTCGGGTCAGCTTCGACGTGACGACGATCCCATCGCCCCAACGTCCGTGGCGGACGCGATCGCCGTCACGGAACTGGCGCTCCCCAGGGATGACGGGGCGTGGCGGACGGGTGGGCGCGGCGGTCGCGCCGCCGATCCCGAGAGAACCGGACGGGGCGCCGGCTTCGAACGCGTCGCGTCGCGCGGCGAGGTCTCGGCTCGGCCGGAACGTCTCGCCCTCGCTCGGAGCACCAGGCCGGCCGCTGCCCTGCCGATAGGCCGGCCCGGCTCCACGCGTCGGTGTGTTGAAGCGGGTCGTCCGACGCTGCCCGAACACCAGATCGAGGTCCAGCTCGCGGTCGGGCTCGTCGATGCCACCGAGGCGCGGACCGATCATCAGCTCGGCGGGGATCTCGATGAGGAACCGCGACGGGACCGATGCCTGCCCCATCCCCCACGTCGCGCGTCGCCAGGCATGTGACAGGTACAGGCGCCGCTTGGCGCGGGTGATACCGACGTACGCCAGCCGCCGTTCCTCCTCGAGCTCGCGTTCGTCGTCGAGCGCACGACTGTGCGGGAACAGGCCCTCCTCGAGACCGGCGATGAAGACGACCGGGAACTCGAGGCCTTTCGCGGCATGTAGCGTGATCAGCGTTGCGGCGTCCGCCTCGCCCTCGTACGAATCCTGGTCGGCGACGAGCGCCGTCTCCTCGAGTAACCGGTCGAGCGCATCCTCCGGCTCGAGATCGTCGTACCGAGTCGTCACCGAGCGGAGCTCGAGCAGGTTCGCCCAGCGGTCCTCGCCGTCCTCCGAGCCATCGGCGAGCATCGCCCGGTAGCCGGACGCCTCGAGCACCTCGTCGAGCAGCTCGGGGAGTGGCAGCACGCCGATCCGTGTCCGCATACGGCGCACCAGCCCGGCGAACTCGCCCAAGGCGTTGCGCGTGCGCGGCGCGAGCGTCGGGATGTCGCCGCGTGCGCCGCGCTCGATCGCGCTCCAGTACGTCCCTGGTTCCCCGGTCTCGGCATCGGTGGCCGCTGCGGCCGCGCGGAGTGCTTCGATCGTCTTGTCGCCGATCGATCTCGCGGGGACGTTGATGATCCGCTCGAAGCTGACGCTGTCGGTGTCCGAGCGCAGCACGCGGAGGTAGGCGAGCGCGTCCTTGACCTCGCGTCGCGCGTAGAAGCGCGTGCCGCCGATGAGCTGATACCGCAAGCCGTACCGAAGGAAGGATTCCTCGATGGCCCGGGACTGCGCGTTCATCCGGTACATCACGGCGATGTCTCGCGCTCGGAACTTGGTGTCCTCGTCGCTCTCGTCGGCGCGCCGGGTGAGCTCCGTTCCGCGCCCGCCGATCAGCGCCTCCACCTGGCGGGCGATCCACTCGGCCTCCTCATCCTCGTTGTAGGCCTCGAACCGCTGGATCTTCAGCCCGCCTTTGATGTCGGTCCAGAGCTTCTTGTCCTTGCGGGCCGTGTTGTGCGAGACGACGGCATGCGCCGCATCGAGGATGAGCTGGGTCGAGCGGTAGTTGCGCTCGAGCTTGACGACCGTCGCGTTGGGCCAATCGCGCTCGAAATCGAGGATGTTGCGCAGGTCGGCACCGCGCCACGAGTAGATCGACTGGTCGTCGTCGCCCACGACGGCGAGGTTGCCGCGCTTCCGGGCGAGCGCGTTGACCCACAGGTATTGCGCGCGGTTCGTGTCCTGATACTCATCGACATGGAGGTAGTGCCAGCGATCCTGGTAGCGGGCGAGCACATCGGGCGCCTCGTGGAACAGGCGGACGGCCTCGAGCAGCAGGTCGTCGAAGTCGAGGGCGCGGGCAGCGCGCAGCCGCTCCTGGTACCGCCCCGCGAGGCGCGCGATGGTCCGCTCGCGATGGTTGGAGGCGTTCTCGGCCAGGAACGTCGGGTCGAGCATCTCGTTCTTCGCGCGGCTGATCGCGGCGAGGACGACGCTGGGCCGGAACTCGCCGGTCAGCGGCATGTCCTCCTCGCGGAGGATCTGCTTCATCAGCGCCTGCTGGTCGTCGGTGTCGTAGATCACGAACCGTCGACTGATCCCGATCGCCTCGCCATCCCGCCGGAGGACGCGGGCGCACAGGGCGTGGAACGTCCCAGCCTGGACGTCGCGACCACCTTCGCCGACCAGGCTGATGATCCGCTCGCGAAGCTCGGCGGCTGCCTTGTTGGTGAACGTCACGGCGAGGATCCGGAACGGCGGGACATCCTTGACGCCGACGAGGTACGCGATGCGATGCGCGAGGACACGGGTCTTGCCCGAGCCAGCGCCAGCGAGGATGAGCAGTGGCCCTTCGGTCGTCGTGACCGCGCGTGCCTGTTCCGGGTTGAGTGCGCGGAGGATCTGCGCCTCGCGGTCGGCGCGCCGTTTCGCGAGGACCTGGGGATCGGGACCCTTGGGCGCTGGCGCGGTGGGGTCGCGCCCCGGCGCGTCGGCGCCGGCGTCACGAAGCCAGTCCGGTTCGTCGGGGACCGTGTCCGAGACCTCGGCCGCTACGGTCCCGGGTGTCCCGAGGGCGTCGTCGAGGGTGGGGTCGCCGGTCCGGCGACGGGTCCTTGGGCTCACCCTCGCATTCTAGGTCCGGGCACGCTCCCGAGCCTTCACCCGCGGCCGTCCCCTATGACATCGGGCGGCTCCGACGGATCGCGTAGACGATCGCCTCACCGAGGTAGATCACGGCGAGGACGAGGACCTGCTCCGGCCCCGCGATAGGCAGGACCGACACGACGAAGATCGGGGCCAGTAACGCGAACCAGAACGCGTTCTGCCGGACGAATGCGAGCGCAGCGCGCCGATCTGCTCGATGAGCTCGTCCACACCGGGACGCTACCCCACCGTCGTCGCTTCGGACCGCTAGCCCGCTGGTTCGACCTGATCAGCCGGCGGAGGGTTGATCTGCACGGGTTCGTTCCACTTGGTGAATGTGCCCTGGACGGTCAGATTCCCGAGATCGCCCATGTCGACCACCGCGGTCGCATCTGATACGCGGGTCGTCGCCTGGTCGATGTGGAGCGTCAGGTCCACCGTCGAGCTCGACAGATCGGGCACTTGGATCGGAACGGGCAACGCGCTCGGGATCGGACCCGCGCCAGCACCGCTGCCGGCGGGAGCGAGGTCGCCGGGCTTCAACGTGAGCGTCAGCGTGTAGCACGTTCCGCCGGCGCACGGCGCGTCCGCTTCCTTCGTCGGTTGGAGATCCGATCGCGCGAGCAGGTCCGTCAAGCCCTTGAGCGGTTGCTGGCGCTCAGCCGATAGTGGCGTGGAACGGTACTTCGGCCCGGTGAGGGTCGTCTTCACGTACAGCGCGTCCGCGACGATGACGTCGCCCGCCAGGTTGAACAAGCTCGGCGCCGAGAACGCCGCGTGCAGCTTGCCGTTCTGTAGATCGAGGTCGGCGTTGGCGGTCGACCCGCTCAGGTCGACCGGCGTCGATGTCCCGGTGCCAAGGGGGTCGACCCCGAGCTTCCCTTCGGCAGTGAGGTCGACGTGGACGCTCGTGGCCGCTGCAGTGGATGTGGCCGCGGCGGCAAGGATCTCCTTCGGGTCGGATAGCAGTTTGATCGGGGTGCCCTGGCACGCGGCGAGGATCAGTACCCCGATGAGCGGCGCGATGGCGAGTCGTGTGAAGCGCATATACCCAGCGTCCGGGTGGCGCCTCTGGCTGTCAAACGCCTGGTCGCCGCCTAGGGCATCGGCGTCGACGGAGGGCTCGTGGTCGGTGGCGGAGGCGGCGTCGTCGAGGTCATCCACGCCGGTGGCGGGGCGGGGGGCTCGGCGCGGTCGACCTCGACCTCGATGCCGCCGACCACGCCAGCCACGAAGTTGTAGAGCAGGCAGAGGATGGCCGTGGCGATCCAGCCGATGAGGCCGTACACGAGTGCGGCCACGATCGCCACGACGAGCAGGCCGAAGCCGCTGCCGACAGCCTGTGTCGGCCCTCCGTTGGTCGACACGCCAGCGATCGCGACGAGCAGGAAGAACGGGATCGCGAAGACCGCGACGATAACCGTGTACATCAACGCCACGACCGTCGCGGTCTTCACCACGCTGAACCTTCGGATCCGGACCATCGCATCCCTCCCTGATAGTCGAGGGATCGAGTATGCCGGGAGGCCGAAGCCTATCGGCGCTTTTGCTATCCCGCGCGCCGCCCGGCGCGCCCCGGGTCAGTCGTCCTCGACGACCGTCTCGTTGTCGTTGGCTGCGAGGCGATGTCCTGCGACGTCTTCGTCGTCGACGACGGTCTCATCGTCGTTGCTGGCGAGCCGGTGGGCCTCGACATCAGCCTCTTGATTTGCGGCGTCCTCGTCGTCGACCGTCTCGTTGTCGTTCGCCGCCAGGCGGTGACCCTCGACGTCCGTCCCCTCGTCCGGGACCGTCTCGTTGTCATTCGCCGCGAGACGATGGCCCTGGACGTCGTCGTCGTCGATCACGATCTCACGTCCCATCGTTCCGTCGGTCATCGTGGTCCTCCGCTCCGCATCTCCCAAGATAGGGATTTCAACGAGTAAGGCGTGCTCCAGTCTCAGACTGTTCGATCTGGGTCGCCGTCGACGCCAGCCAGTCGGCCCAGGTTACGTCGCGCTGCCGACAAGGTGGGGTGGTCCCTCGCAACGACGCCTTCCAGAAGCCTGACGGCGTGCTCGAATGCCGCGCCTGCCTCGTCCGTTCGCCCGCTTCGCCGAAGCACGGTCCCAAGGTTGACCAGAGTCGTGGCGAGCGCCGGTGCTTCCAGACCTTGCGTGCGCTCCTTGATCGCCAGGGCCCGTCGGTAGCGCTCCTCGGCGGCGGCCAGATCACCCCGGCGCTGATCGAGCGCAGCGAGATTATTCAACGTGACCGCGTACTCCCGGTGCTCCTCTCCGACGGTTGCGGCAAGGTCGCGAAGGACGCCTTCGAGGAGTTCGGTGGCCTCATCATCGCGACCGAGATCGGACAGGATCGCAGCAAGGCCGGCCCGATCGAGGATCGCCGCGAGGTGACGACGGCCGCTGGTCCCCTCACGGATCTCGACCGACCGTCGTGCAAGCGGCTCAGCGGCTTCGGGATCGCCGCGCGCATGCGCCAGGCCGGCGAGGTTGTGGTAGATCGCCGCCATGTCGGGGTGGCTCGGGCCATGTCGCGTCTCGATGATCCGACCAGCGCGAGCGTACGCCTCCGCTGACGCGTCGAACTCGCCCGAGAACTTCGCGAGGACGCCCTGAGCGTTCAGGACCTCCGCCGCCTCCTGCGACTCGTTCCCGAGCGTCGTACCTGCGATCAGGAGTGCGCGGTCAAGCGTCGTGCGGGCGCCGCTGTAGTTCCCGCGCAGGCGCTCGCCATGGGCGCGATACATCAGCGCCTTCACCTCCACGCGCCGCGCCTGCTGATCCGGCTCGTCCGCGGTGAGGTCGAGGGCCTGCTCGAACAGGCGGCGTGCGTCTTCGCCGCGTTCGGTCAGGACGAGACCGCGCTCGCACAGCGCCTCAGCGCGAGCGGTCTGCGCGACGATGGGCGACATGATCTCCTCGATCCGCTCGAGCTGGACGTCGACCTCGACGGCATTGCCCACGGCGAACTGCACGCGGACGAGCCCGGCGCGCGCCGTAATCTCGGTCGAGGTCTCGCCGCTCTCCTGCGCGGCACCGACTGCGCGCTCGAAGTCGACGATCGCGCCTTCGTCGTCACCGTCCTCCTCGCGGCGTCGTGCGCGTTCGACGAGGGCCACTGCGTCCGCCATCCCGGAAGTATGCGGAACTGATCGGCTCCACCAGCGCGGATCCGCCGGGTCTCGGCCGGACCTTCTGCGTGTTCCGGTGGGTCCTACGGGTCGGCCGACCTGCCCTAGCGGTCGTGCCGTCGGTGGACGGGCACGTCAGCGGACAATCGCCTTCCCCCGACACGCCGCGTCCTGCGCATCCCGACCTCCAAGAGCAGCAGCGCGGCGGTCATCACGCTCACGAACGCCACCAGCATCCACGCTTGCAACGGGTCCATCTGGTGCTCGTCCTCCTTCCCGCGATCTGGAGGCGGTCGACGATAGGTTCAGGCGCGAGTCGTGTCGATACGGCGAATACCGCATAGCACATGCGGCCCTTCTGACGATGGGCGCGGTCGGGCGGCGCGTACGGGTACTGAGGCGTCGGCGAGTAACGTCAGAGCCGGGTCTCGTTGAAGGAGACCCGGCTCTGAGCTTGGTTCGTGTGCGTCCGTCGTCGACGGACGCGCCTGGGGCGCGGTCTAGAAGTCCATGCCTCCGCCGTGGTCGTGACCGCCACCGGCGCCGGCCTTCTCCTTCTCCGGCAGGTCCGTGATCAGCGTCTCCGTGGTCAAGACCATCGCCGCGATCGAGGCGGCGTTCTGGAGTGCCGACCGCGTCACCTTGGCCGCATCCACGATGCCCTTCTTGAACAGGTCACCGTACTCGCCGCTCAGGGCGTCGTACCCCTCGCCGGCCTTGAGGCCCTTGACATGCTGGACGATGACTTCGCCCGACGCACCGGCGTTGTCGGCGATCTGCCGAGCGGGCGCTTCGAGCGCCTTGCGAACGATATCGACACCGACTGCGGCGTCGCCATCGAGCTTCACCTTGTCGAGCGCGGGGATCGCCTGCAAAAGCGTCGTGCCGCCACCGGCGACGAGACCCTCCTCGACGGCCGCGCGGGTCGTCGATAGGGCGTCTTCGATGCGGTGCTTCTTCTCCTTCAGCTCGACCTCGGTGGCCGCGCCGACCTTGATCACCGCGACACCACCCGACAGCTTCGCGAGGCGCTCCTGGAGCTTCTCGCGGTCGTAGTCGGACGTCGTGTCCTCGATCTGCGCCTTGATCTGGGTCATCCGCGCCTTGATGGCGTCCTGCGACCCGCCGCCGTCGATGACGGTGGTGTCGTCCTTGGTCGCCACGACCCGGCGGGCGGTTCCGAAGTCTTCAGGCGTGACGGAGTCGAGCTTGCGGCCGACCTCCTCGCTGATGACGGTGCCACCGGTCAGGGTCGCGATGTCGCGCAGCATCTCCTTGCGGCGATCGCCGAAGCCCGGCGCCTTGACGGCGAGGACCGACACGGTGCCACGCAGCTTGTTCACGACGAGGGTCGCAAGCGCCTCACCGTCGATGTCCTCGGCGATGATCAGCATGGGCTTTCCCTGCTGGACGCCCTTCTCGAGCGCCGGGAGCATGTCCGGGACGCTGGAGATCTTCTTGTCGGTGATAAGGATGAGCGGATCCTCGAGGACCGCTTCCATCCGATCGGGGTTGGTCACGAAGTACGCCGAGAGGTAACCCCGGTCGAACTGCATGCCCTCGGTGTATTCCTTCTCGAGACCGAGGCTCTGCCCCTCCTCGACGGTGATGACGCCGTCCTTGCCGACCTTGTCCATCACCTCGGCGATGATCTCGCCGACCTCGGGGTCCGCGGCGCTGATCGCCGCGACGGCAGCGATCTGCTCGCGGTTGTCGACCGGGCGGGACTGCCGCTTGATCTCCTCGACGACGGCGTCGACCGCGGCCTCGATACCGCGCTTGACGACCATCGGGTTGGCACCGGCGGTGACGACGCGAAGGCCCTCGCCGACGAGCGCCTGGCCGAGCACGACCGCTGTGGTCGTGCCGTCGCCGGCGACGTCATCGGTCTTGGTCGCGACTTCCTTGAGGAGCTGCGCACCCATGTTCTCGAACGGGTCGTCGAGCTCGATGTCGCGGGCGATCGTCACGCCGTCGTTGGTGATGGTCGGCGAGCCGAACTTCTTGTCGAGGACGACGTTGCGGCCCTTGGGGCCGATCGTCACCTTGACCGCATCAGCCATCCGGTCGATGCCCTTCTTGAGCGATCGACGAGCGGTCTCGTCGAAGATCAGTTGCTTAGCCAATGTCGTGTGTCCTCCCAGGGAGTCGGGGTGGGGTCGGGTCTTGCTGAACGGTCGCGGCTAGTCGTTGACGATCGCGAGGATGTCCTTCTGGCTGACGATCAGGTACTCGTCCCCATCGATCTTGAACTCGGTGCCCGCGTACTTGGCGTAGAGGACCTTGTCGCCCTCCTTGACGTCCATCGCCTCGCGCTTGCCGTCGTCGTTGATCTTGCCGGGACCCGCGGCGATGATCGTCCCCTCCTGGGGCTTCTCCTTGGCGGTGTCCGGCAGGACGATGCCGCTCTTCGTCATCTCCTCGCGGGGCGTGGGCTCGATGACCACGCGATCGCCGAGAGGGCGAAGCTTGGTCTTGGTCTTGGTCGCGGTGGCAGTGGCCAACGTGCGATACCTCCTGTGACGGCCAGCGGACCGACCGGCGTTGGATTACGGGCGGCCGACCGCTCGGGTTTGCGTCGGTCAGCCGATCCCTCTCTTGTTCGTTCGCATCGCCACCGGACGCCCCGCGGGGCTCCGTCGATGCATTAGCACTCTCTGTGTCAGAGTGCTAAGACAAATCTAACGAACGCTCGCCGGCTCTGTCAACTCGCGGCCCACGCGTTGCGGAACGCGCGGTCATACGTCGCGACGAGGGCGTCGCCGAGGGCCTCGGGGTCCCCGTTCCGCTGCTCCGCGACCCAGGTGGCGGTGATGCCGACGTAGCGGGGCTCGTTGCGCGCCTTGGGGGCGCCGGGCGCGGCCAGGAAGGGTGAATCGGTCTCGATGAGGAGCCGCTCCGAGGGCGTCGATCGGGCGACATCGGCGGAGGCCTCCTCTCCCTTCCGGAAGACGAGGCCCGAGAAGGAGATGACCGCGCCGAGATCGAGCATCGCATCCGCGTAGTCGACGGGGCCCGAGAAGCTGTGGACGATGATCGACGGGCACGCCGTACCCATCGCCGTGAGCTCCTTGAGAAGGGCGTCCTGGGCATCTCGCTCACCGCCGCGAGACCGGCAATGGAGGATCACCGGCTTGGCGGTGTCCGCGCCAAGGCGCAGATTCCTCCGAAGGTTCACGAGCTGATCCGGGATCGGGCTGAAGACGCGGTCGTAGTCGAGGCCCGTCTCGCCGATCGCTCGTACGCGGTCATCATCCGCCCACCCGCCGATCAGCCGCCATGCGGCGTCGTCGACCTTGGCCGCGTCGTGCGGGTGGACACCGAGGGCGATGTCGATCCAGTCGACTCGTTCGGCCAGCTCGCGGGCTCGTTCGCACGAAGCGACGTTCCAGCCCGGGACGAGGAGCCGCTCGACGCCGGTCGCGCGCGCCGCCTCGAGGACGACCTCCGCGTCATCGGCGAACCGCTCCGCGTTCACGTGGCAATGCGAGTCGACCAGGCGCATCCCGTCCTCGCGTGCGGGCTTCGCCCTACGGCGTCGCCGTCTCCGCGGCCTCGACCTCGAGGCGCGGGAACAGCGGCTCGGGGTCGGCGACGCGGCCGGCCTCGTTCGCCCGGGCGCCCCACTCGAGCTCTCCAAGGACGGACGACTCGCCGTTCCCGTCGGGGCGGTAGCCATACGCGAAACCGAGTTGACCGAGCACGCGTGGCGCGGCTCCGGGCATGACCGGGGCGACCGCCAGCCCGAGGAGACGGCACGCCTCGATGAGGTCGCCGAGGACGCCCCGCAGTCGGTCGCCCGACGCCTCATCGCCGCCCTTCCAGGCCTTCGCCAGATCCCAGGGCTTCTCGGCATCGACCACCCGGTTCGCTGCGCCGACGAACGTCCACAGCGCCGCCAGCGCATCGTGAAGCTCGCAACCCTCGATCGCGTCGGAGTACGCGTGGACGGTCTCGTCCCAGGCCTCGGCGAGCGACGAATCGCGCTCGAGACGTGGCGCCGGCCGCACACCGTCGACGTACCGGTTGGTCATGGAGACGGTGCGGTTCAGCAGGTTGCCGAAGTCGTTGGCAAGGTCGGCGTTGTAGCGACGCACGAAGGAGTCCCAGGAGACCTCTGCGTCGCGATCGAACGGCACTTCGCGCATTACGACGTACCGGGCGCCATCGCTCCCGAACGCCGCGACGAAATCGTTCGGGTCGAGGAAATTACCGCGGCTCTTGCTCATGCGCTCACCGCCGCCGGCCAGCAGCCAGCCGTGTACCCATACCCGCCGCGGGGCCTCGAGACCCGCACTCCAAAGCATGGCCGGCCAGAAGATCGTGTGGAACCTGGCGATGTCCTTGCCGATGACATGAAGATCGGCCGGCCACCACCGCGCGAACGAGGCCATGTCGTCGGGGAAACCCGCGCCGGTGATGTAGTTGATGAGCGCGTCGTACCAGACGTAGATCTTGCCGGCTTCGGGATCCCACGAGCCGTCCCCGCGTTGCGCGGTCTCGCCGTCCTCCCGTATTGGGAACGGGATCCCCCAGTCGCCTGGCGTGCGCTCGCGCGAGATCGAGAAATCCTCGAGTCCGCCTCGGATGAACCCGAGCATCTCGTTACGCCGGAATTCGGGCTGGACGAACTCAGGATGCTCGGCGAAGTGCCGTTCGAGGCGCTCCTGATACGCCGATAGACGGAAGAACCAGTTGCGCTCGGTCAGCCACTGGAGCGGGACGTCGGGATGATTGGGGCAGATCGTGCCCCGCGCCGTCTCGACGACGTCGGTCGCGTTCCGGAAGCCCTCATTGGGGCAGTACCAGCCCTCGTACGTGCCCATATAGATGTCGCCGTTCGCGTACGCCCGGCGGACCATCTCATGCGCCGCGCGGACGTGGTCCGGGTCGGTCGTCCGGATGAACCGATCCGGCGAGATCGCGAGGGCGTCTTCGGCGATCTTGAACAGTTCGACCTTCTCATCGACGAAATCGCGTGCCGGGCGTCCCTCATCGACAGCGGCCTGGGCGATGTTGATCGAGTGTTCGTCGGTCCCGGTGAGGAACCGCGTGTCGTCCCCCTTCATGCGGTGCCAGCGCGCGATCACGTCCGCACCGATCACTTCGTACAGCGTGTGGACGCCGGGCTTCGAGTTCGCGTACGCGATGGCCGTCGTCAGGTAATACCGGGGACGATCGCTCATGGGAGCGGGAATGGTAGCAGCGGCATCACCTGGCCCGGCCCGCTCGCCTCCTCGGTCCGCTGTCGGCGGTCCGACGATCAGTGACGGAAGTGGCGGACCCCCGTGATCAGCATCGTAGCGTCGTGCTCATCGGCGATCTGGATCACTTCGGCGTCACGCATCGACCCGCCTGGCTGAACGTACGCCCGCACCCCGGCGTCGAGGCACGCCTCGACGGCATCGGTGAAGGGATAGAACGCATCGCTGGCGCATGCGGCTCCGGTAGTCGACTCGGGACCCAGCATCGCGCGGGCCTTGGCGACGGCCTGCTGGGCGGCATCGACGCGCGACGTCTGGCCGCTACCGATGCCGATGAGCCGGCGCTCGCGCACGAGCACGATCGCGTTCGATGTGACGCCGCGTACCAGCCGCCACGCCAGATCGAGATCGAGGCGTTCGGCGTCCGTCGGCGTGCGGCGCGTCGCGCACCTCCAAATGGACGGGTCATCCGGGGCGATGTCCGGTGCGGTCACGAGGACGGCACCGCCGGCGGTCCGGATCGATCCGAGCGGCGAGAGGCCACTCGACGGAGCCGGCTCCTGCGAGCCGAGCGCCTCGCCCGAGGCGAGCGGCTCGTCCGAGGCGAGCGGTTCGTCGACGAGCACCCGCAGGTTCGGTTTCGTCGCCAGGATATCGAGCGCGTCCGTCGTGTAGGCAGGCGCGACCACGATCTCCAGGAAGATCGAGGTGAGCGCCTCGGCCATCACTCGGTCGACTTCGCGCGTCAACGCCACGACGCCACCGAACACGCTGACCGGGTCGGCCTCGAACGCGGCGGACCATGCCTCCAGCAGCGTCGATCGTTCCGCGGCGCCACACGGGTTCGTGTGCTTGACGATGACGACGGCTGGGCCGCGCAGCGCTCGACCGAGCGCCGAGGCCGCTGCGGCATCGAGCACGTTGTTGTACGACAGCTGCTTGCCCTGGAGCGGTGGACGTTCGACGCCGAACGGCCCGTCGGCAGCGGTCGAACCAGGGCGGCGATAGCGCGCGGCAGGCTGGTGCGAGTTCTCGCCGTAGCGCAGGGTCTCGACCTTGTCGAGCGCGATCGAGACCGTCGGTGGGTATGGGTCGTCTGGCGGGTCGACGAGACCCGCCGCGGCGAGTCGCCCGGGCAGCTCGGATGCGATCCGCGCGTCATACGCGGCGGTATGCGCGAACGCCTCGAGCGCGAGGGCCCGCCGGAGTCGATCGTCGAGGCCGGTCGGCTCGTCGAGGGCGGCGAGGATGTCGTCGTAGCGGGCCGGCGAGGTCACGATCGCGACGTTGGCGTGGTTCTTGGCGGCCGCCCGCACCATCGACGGCCCGCCGATGTCGATCTCCTCGATGAGCTCATCGACGTTGATCCCGGGACGTTCGAGCGCCGCGGCGAACGGGTAGAGGTTGACGACGACGAGCTCGAACGGGGCGATGCCGGCCGCGATGAGATGGCGGCGGTGGGCGGCAAGGCGTCGATCTGCGAGAAGGCCGGCGTGGATGCGCGGGTGCAGCGTCTTCACCCGACCGTCGAGCATCTCGGGGCTGCCCGTGACCGCCGCAACGTCGGTCACGCGGAGGCCGGCATCACGCAACGCCCCGGCCGTGCCGCCCGTCGAGACCAACTCGAATCCCCGTGCCGCGAGGCCGGTCGCGAGCTCGACGAGGCCCGTCTTGTCCGAGACCGACAACAGCGCCCGGCGCGGCCGCGGGACGGCAGCGTCCGCGATGTCGAGATCGATCGTGACGCGACCCTTCTCACGATCGAACCCGATCGCCCCCGAGGCGAGCAGCGCCACGATCCGCGGCAGCAGGCGATGCTCCACGGCCTGGATCCGCTCTCGGAGCCGCGTCTCGTCGTCGTCAGCGAGGATCGGCACGGCTTCCTGCGCAACGACGGGACCGCCATCGAGCGTCACGTCGACGAGGTGGACCGTCACCCCGGTGACCATGACGCCCGCAGCGAGCGCATCGCGGATCGCGTGTCGACCCGGGAACGACGGCAGCAGTGACGGATGGACGTTGAGGATCCGCCCCTCGAACTCGCGGAGCACGCGCGGCCCGACGACCCGCATGTACCCGGCGAGCACGACGACGTCAGCGCGGACGCCTGCGAGCGCTTCGGCAAGTTCCTCGTCCTCGCCCCCCGGCAGCAGGGCCGTATCGATCCCCTGCTCTGCCGCCCAGTCGAGCGCGGGACACGGCCGGTCCGCGAAGACGAGCACGAGGTCGCCGCCGAGCTCGCCACGCGCCGCCGCGGCGTGCAGGGCCTTCAGGTTGGACCCGGCCCCAGACACACCCGCCGCGATGCGCGTTCGCCCGCCCCGGCCCTCGGCGCTCATGCGACCGACTCCAGCGACCCCTCGCTGTACCGCGCACCGTCGAGGCGATCCGTCTCGACGACCTCGCCGACGACGGCGGCGGGGACGTGGCGTGTCTCGAGGGTCTTGACGGTCGTCGCGATGGCCTTGGGAGGGACCACGAGCACCATCCCGAGACCTCCGTTGAAAGTGGCGCGCAGCTCCCCGTCGTCGAGGCCGCCGAGCGCACCGAACAGCCGTTGGACCGACGGGATCGACCAGCGCTTCGGGTCGAGCCTCGCGCCGAGGGGTTCGGGGAGGGCGCGTGGGACGTTGCCGGGGATCCCGCCACCGGTGATGTGCGCGGCTCCCCGGATGTCGTGGCCCTCGTCGCCCAGAGCCGCACGGACGGCGAGGACGGCCCTCGCGTAGATCCGTGTCGGGGTCAGCAGGACTTCCCCGAGCGTCGCCATCGTCTCCTGTGGCGCGTCGTCGATGGCCGCACCCGTCGCCTGATCCCCGAGCGTGCGCCGCAGGCGGGCCTGGTAGGGCTCGGCGAGGTCGAGATCCCACTGCGCGACCAGCGAGCGGACCAGCGAGAACCCGTTCGCGTGGAGCCCGCTCGCAGCCAACCCGACGATGACATCACCGGCCCGCGCCGCCGAGCCGTCGATGACGCGCGAGCGTTCGACGACCCCGATGCAGCAGCCCGCGAGATCGAAGGCGTCCGCATCCATCAGCCCCGGGTGCTCTGCGGTCTCGCCACCGACCAGGGCAGCCCCGGCCTCGCGACACCCCGCAGCGACGCTGCCGACGAGCTCGGCGACAGCCACCGGATCGAGGCGGCCGACGGCGACGTAATCGAGGAATGCGAGTGGTTCAGCGCCGGTGCACACCACGTCATCGGCGCACATCGCGACGAGGTCGATACCGATCGTGTCGAAACGACCGACGGCCGCGGCGATCGCCGTCTTCGTCCCGACCCCGTCGGTCGAGGCGATCAGGAGCGGTTCCCGGTACCCCGCCGGGATCGCGAACGCGCCACCGAAGCCGCCCAGACCGCCGACCACCTCGGGTCGCCGGGTCGAGTCGACGTGCTCGCGCATGAGTTCGACGGCGCGATCGCCCGCATCGACATCCACTCCCGCGTGGCGGTACGCGGACCGCCGCCGAGCGCCGGCCGTCTGGTCCGTCACGGGGTGGTCGTGAGTTCCTTTTCGAGGATGAACTTGCGCCCCTCGACGTCGTACGGCACCGGCTCGGGGTAGTTGCCGTCGAAGCACGCGAAGCAGAACCGCTCGTACGGCAGGTCGAGCGCAGCGAGGACGCCGCGGATCGACAGGTACCCGAGCGAATCGGCGCCGATGAACTCCCGGATCTCGTCGACCGACTGCGTCGCGGCGATCAGCTCGGTCTCGAGCGACGTATCGATGCCGTAGAAGCAGGGGTGGTAGATCGGCGGCGCGCTGATCCGGACGTGGACCTCGAGCGCGCCCGCGCGCCGAAGGAGTTCGACGATCCGCTTGGTCGTCGTGCCGCGGACGATCGAATCGTCGACGACGATCAGTCGCTTCCCCGCGACGACGGCGGGCATCGGGTTGAGCTTGATCGTGACGCCGCGGTGGCGCATCCCCTGGGACGGCTGGATGAACGTCCGCCCGGCATAGCGGTTGCGGTACATCCCCTCGCGATACGGTAGGCCGCTCGCCTCGGCGTAGCCCGCGGCCGCAGGAGCGCCCGTGTCTGGGACCGGGATGACCAGGTCGGCATCGACCGGATGCTCCGCGGCCAGTTGCTCGCCCATCCGCCGGCGCGCTTCGTAGAGATTGCGGCCCTCCATGTACGAGTCCGGCCGCGCGAAGTAGATGAGCTCGAAGACGCACAGGGCGGGATCCGCGTCGGCGTACCGGATCGAGCGCGGTGGCTGGCCGGGCTCGAGCACGACGATCTCGCCCGGCTCGATGTCACGGACGTACTCCGCACCGACGATGTCGAGCGCCGCCGTCTCCGACGACAGGCACCAGCCCGCGGCGTCGTCGGTCCAGAGGCCTCCGTCGTTCGGGCCGCCGGGCTTGCGCGCGGTCGCCGGGAGCTTGCCGAGCACCAGCGGCCGGAACCCGTGGGGGTCGCGGACGCCGATGACGCGCTTGTCGTCGAGGACGACGAGCGCGAAGGCGCCGCGGACGCGGGGCAGGACCTGCTGGAGGGCCTCGACCGTGTCGGCTGCAGGCTCGTCGGCCAGGAGCGCGGTCAGGAGCTCGGTGTCGGTCGATGCGGGGAGGCGCGCGCGACCGCCGGCGAGCTGGCCGAGCAGCTCGCGTGTGTTGACGAGGTTCCCGTTGTGCCCGATCGCGATGGCGCGCCGTGGCCCCTGCCGGTACGTCGGCTGCGCGTTCTCCCACACCGTCGACCCCGTCGTCGAGTAGCGGCAGTGCGCGATGGCGAGCGTTCCGCGGAGGCTCGGCAGGCGCCGTTCGTCGAGCACGGACCCGATCATCCCGAGGTCCTTGTAAAGCATCAGCTGCTCGCCATCGCTGACCGCGATCCCGGCGGACTCCTGGCCGCGGTGCTGCAGCGCGAACAGCCCGAGCGTCGCGACCGCCGCCGCCTCCGTCGGTTCGCCATCGGGGAGCACGGCCCCGAACACGCCGCACATCGTTCAGTGGCCTCCAAGTCCGAGTGCGCGGTCCAGGCCGTGGTCCCAGGCATGACGAAGGGCGGCCACAGGGACATCGAGGACGTCGGCGATCGTGCTGCCCCGCTCTTCCGACGCGCCCGTCGAACTCGTCCCGACAAGCTGGATCCGGAGACGGTCACCGCCGACCGTTCCGAGCGTCTCGACCGGCAAGCCATGCTGCAGGGCGAGCAGCGTCAACGCCGGCGCGTGACGAGCCGTGGCCGTCAGGACCACCCGCGACGGGCTCTCGCAGAACAGCTCGACCGCCGGCGACATCGATGTCGGGACGCGAACGCTAGCGCCGATGCCGCCCCACATCGCCGACTCGGCGAGCGCGACGGCGAGCCCGCCGCCCGAGACATCCTGCGCACCGTCCACAAGTCCACCGGCGATCGCGTCGCGGACGAATGTCTGCACCGCCGCCTCGCGCGCAAGATCGAGCGACGGGAGCCCGTCCTCGACGGTCGTGCCCGCGAGCGCCGCGTACGCGGAACCGACGAGCCCCGAGGTCGCTTCGCCGACGAGGACGATCGCGTCGCCCTCGGAGACGAACGCCGGGCCGATGATCTTGGCGACGTCGTCGATGAGGCCGACGACCCCGATCTCCGGCGTCGGGGCGATCGAGCCAGCGGGTGACTCGTTGTAAAGCGATACGTTGCCACCTGTCACGGGCAGACCGAGCGCGCGGCACGCATCGCCAACGCCGCGGACGCCTTCGCTGAGCTGCCAGAAGGCCTCGGGGCGTGTCGGGTCGCCGTAGTTCAGGCAGTTCGTGACGCCGAGGGGCCGCGCCCCGGTGATGCTCACGTTCCGCGTCGCTTCCGCCACGCTCATCGCCGCACCGAGGTACGGATCGACGGCGCCGATCGCCTGATTCCCGTCGGTCGTCGCGACGAGTGCGCGCGTCGTCCCCTTGATGCGGATGACGGCCGCCCCATGACCCGGCCCGACGACGGTGTCGGTGCCGACCGTCGAGTCGTAGCGCTCGTACACGGAACGGCGGGAGGCGAGGTTCGGCGAGCCGAGGAGCGCCAGCAGGACGGCACCCGGATCCATGCCACGTTCCGGGAGCCGGTCGCTCGCGCCCGTCGGTGCACCCGGCGCCGGCGCCGCACGTCGATGCTCGGGCGCACGCGCCACCCGTTCGTGGACGATCGCGTCGCTCGTCAGCGCACGAGCGGGGATCCTCGCCAATTCGGCGTCACCGCTCCTCACGGTGATGTCGCCATCGCCGGTAACGGTCCCGATGACGGCGACCGGCAACCCCCAGCGCTCGGCGACCTCGCGAACGTCGTCCCAGCGCTCCGGCCGGACGATCGCGCACATCCGCTCCTGCGACTCCGAGATCATGACCTCGAACGGCGCCATGCCAGGCTCGCGGAGTGGGACCGCGTCGAGGTCGACGTCGATCCCGGTACCGGCGCGGTCCGCCGTCTCGGAGGTCGCGCACGTGATGCCGCCGGCGCCGAGGTCCTGGAGACCCTCGACGAGCCCGCGCTCGATCAGTTCGAGGGACGCCTCGATCAGGAGCTTCTCCGCGAACGGATCACCGACCTGCACGGAGGGTCGCTTGGAGGGATCCGCATGGCTGAATGTGGCACTCGCCAGCACCGACGCCCCGCCGATGCCATCGCGCCCGGTCGTCGACCCGAACAGCACGACGAGGTTGCCGAGTCCCGGCGCGGCGGCACGCGTCAGGTGGCGCTCCTCGAGAACACCGATCGCCATCACGTTGACGAGGGGGTTGCCCTGGTAGCTCGGATCGAACACGAGCTCGCCACCGACCGTCGGGACGCCCACGCAATTGCCGTACCCGCCCACACCGCCGACGACGCCATCGACGAGGTGCCGCGTGCGGGCGTCGGACGGGTCGCCGAACCGAAGGGCATCGAGGACGGCGATCGGTCGCGCGCCCATCGTGAAGATGTCACGCAGGATCCCGCCGACGCCGGTGGTGGCTCCCTGGTACGGCTCGACCGCGGAAGGGTGGTTGTGCGACTCGATCTTGAACGCGACCGCGAGGCCGTCGCCGATCGAGATCACGCCCGCGTTCTCACCCGGACCGGCGACGACGCCGGGTCCTGCGGTGGGGAGCGTGCCCAACAGTGGCTTCGAGCTCTTGTACGAGCAATGCTCGCTCCACATCACGCTGAACATCGCGAGCTCGAGCTCGTTCGGCTCGCGTCCGGCAAGGCGGTCGCGGATCGCATCGAGCTCCTCGTCGGTCAGCCCGAGGCGGCGATGGAGCGGCTCGAGCGAGTGCGCGGCGTCGGCCGCCTGCGGCTCGGCGATCGTCATCGACTACCGACCAGCTCGGTCGCCCGCTCGCCCGCGGCCGCCCGCGCCGCGCTCTCGACGAGGGACCGGATGATCGGCAACCCGTCATCCGACCCGAGGATCGATTCCGATGCCCGCTCGGGATGCGGCATCAACCCGGCGACGTTGCCCGCCGCATTGAGGACACCGGCGATGGCGTGCAGGCTGCCGTTCGGGTTCGACCGGCGATCGTCCTCGGCCGCCGCTCGGCCGTCCTCGTCGACGTACCGGAACAGGACCTGGCCGTCCGCCTCCAACGCGTCGAGCGTCGCCTCGTCCGCGTAGTAGCAGCCCTCGCCGTGGGCGATCGGCATCTGCAACGGCTGCCCCGTCGTTCGGAGCGCGTGCGTGAACGGCGTGTCGATCCGCTCGGCCACGATCCGGACGTCGCGTCCGAGGAACCGGAGCCCGCGGTTGCGGAGCAGTGCCCCAGGCACGAGGCCGGCCTCCGCCAGGACCTGGAACCCGTTGCAGATCCCGAGCACGAGCCCGCCCTCCGCGGCGAACGCCTCGACCGATCGCATCACCGGGCTGAACCGCGCGATCACCCCGGCCCGCAGATAGTCGCCGTACGCGAACCCGCCCGGCAGGATCACCGCCGCGACCCCGTCGAGCGTCGCCTGCTCGTGCCACAGCACGACCGGCTCCGCGCCGGCGATCTCCAGTCCGTGGAGCGTGTCGCGATCGCAGTTGCTACCCGGAAAGACGACGACGCCGACGCGCACCGGCATCAGGCGATCGCCTCGATCGGCTCGATCCGTTCGATGGCGTATGCCTCGATGAGCGGGTTCGCGAGCAACTCCGACGCCAGGCGTTCCACGACCGCTCGGGCCGACGCGACATCGGCTGCGTCCACGCTGAGCTCGACCCGACGTCCGACGCGCACCGCATGGACACCCTCGATGCCGAGGTGGTCGAGACTGCCCTCGACCGCGCGCCCCTGTGGGTCGAGGATGCCCGGCTTGGGGGTGACGTTCACGGCGAAACGATGACTGCTCATCGGGCGATGACGTCCTCCCTCAGGTAGCGCTCGAAGCTGGCACCAGTGATCCGTTCGAAGGCGGCGACATACCGCTCGCGCGTCCCCTCGACGATCCACTCCGGCAAGGCCGGACCAGGTGCACTCTTGTCCCAGGGCTGGGTCTCGAGCCAATCGCGTACGAACTGCTTGTCGAAGCTCGCCTGCGGTCGACCCGGCTCGTAGATGGATGCGTCCCAGAAGCGCGACGAATCGGGCGTGAGCACTTCATCGATGAGCACGAGCTCGTTCGTCCCCGGTCGCAACCCGAACTCGAACTTCGTATCGGCGATCAGGATACCGGCGCGGGCGGCCACGCCGATCGCCGCCGCATAGAGGTCCAATGCCGCGCGTCGCACTCGGCGCGCGAGATCCCGGCCCAGTGTTCCTTCCATCACCTCGAACGACACGTTCTCGTCGTGGGCGCCCTGCTCGGCCTTCGTCGCCGGCGTGAAGATCGGCTCGGGCAGGCGTTCGCTCTCGCGCAGGCCGCGCGGCAGCCGGATGCCGCAGACGTGGCCCGTCGCGACGTAGCCCTTCCAGCCGGAGCCCGCGAGGAACCCGCGCACGACGGCCTCGAACGGGATGACATCGACGCGCTCGACGATCATCGAGCGCCCGCGGAGTGCCGGGTCGTCCACGGCGACCGAGCGCAGATGGTTCGGGAGGATCCCGGCGGTCTCGGCGAACCAGAACCGCGATAGGCCGGTCAGGATCCGCCCCTTGTCAGGGATGTCTGTCGGAAGGACGACATCGAACGCGCTGATCCGGTCCGACGCGACCAGCAGCAGGCGACCGTCGGGGAGGTCGTACAGGTCGCGGACCTTGCCCGATCGGACGAACCGATCAGCCGTCAACATGCGTCGACTCCGTCGCCGGCTCCGGTGAGCGCCGCTCGAGCGCGTCGAGGCGCGCGATGACCACGTGGACGTTGCGCAGGAACGTCGCTTCGTCGAAGCAGGCGTCGAGGTCGGTCAGCGGCAACTTCTGCGCGACGACCGGGTCGACCGCCAGCAGGTCGCGCAACGGCGCGCGCTCGTCGGCGGCCCGCAGCGCCGCTCGCTGGACGATGGCATAGGCCTCGTCCCGGCCGACACCACCCTTTTCGACGAGCGCGACCAGTACGCGGCTGCTGGCATGGAGCCCGAGTCCGCGAGCGATGTTCTCGCGCATGCGCTCCGAGCGGACGACGAGCCCCTCGATGAGCGTGGTCATGCGGACGAGCATGTAGTCGAGCAGGATCGTGGCGTCCGGCAGGATCACCCGTTCCGCGCTCGAATGGCTGATGTCCCGTTCGTGCCACAGAGGCTGGTCCTCGAGCGCGGTCTGGGCATACCCGCGCAGGAGCCGGGCGAGGCCCGAGATCCGTTCAGCCAGGATCGGATTGCGCTTGTGGGGCATCGCGCTGGACCCCTTCTGGCCGACCTTGAACGGCTCCTGTACCTCGCCGATCTCGGTGTGCTGAAGGTTCCGGATCTCCGTGGCGATCCGCTCCAGGCTGCCGCCGAGGATCGCGATCGCCGTGAGCAGGGCCGCGTGGCGGTCGCGTTGCACGATCTGGGTGCTGACCGGATCCGCGTGCAGGCCCAGGGCGGCGAGCACGTCCCGCTCGATCTCCGGGTCGAGGTGGCTGTACGTCCCGACCGGACCGGAGATCTTGCCCGTGCCGATCTCGTCGACCGCCGCCGCAAGGCGGTGGCGACCACGATCGATCTCGAACGCCCAGCCGGCGACCTTCAGACCGAACGTGGTCGGTTCGGCGTGGACCGAGTGGGTGCGACCCATCATCGTCGTGTCCGCTTCGGCCCGTGCTCGCGCGACGAGGACGGCGATGAGACGGTCGGCGTCACCGAGGAGCCGGCTGCCGGCGGCGCGGAGCTGGAGCGCGAGGCCGGTATCGACGACGTCGCTGCTCGTCAGGCCAAGGTGGAGATAGCGCCCTTCCGGCCCGATGGACTCGGCGACCTGGCTGACGAAGGCGATGATGTCGTGGTCGGTCGTGCGCTCGATCTCGGCGATCCGATCGACGTCGATCGTCGCGCGGCTCTCCATCGCCGCGAGGGCGGCGGGCGGGATCAGGCCGCGAGCGGCTCGCGCGCGTGCGACCTCGAGCTCGACGCGCAGGATCTGCTCGAAGCGCGCCTGGTCGGACCAGATCGCGGCCATCTCGGGAAGCGTGTATCGACGGATCACCGCGTCGCCCCGACCGGTACGGCGCCGGACCCATACAGCGCCTGGAGACCGATGTCGCGCCGCCGCTGGAGCCCATCGAACGAGATCATCCCGGCGGCCATCTCGGCCTGATCACGCGCCGAGCCGAGGTCCGGCCCACGACCGACGACGGTCAGGACGCGACCGCCCGCGGTGCGGTATCCGCCGTCGGCATCTCGCGCGGTGCCGGCGTGGAACACGAGTGCGCCTGAGGCGCGCGCGGCGTGCAGCCCCTCGATCGGATCGCCCGGCCGCGGCGCGTCGGGATAGCCGGCGGCCGCCAGCACGACGCCGAGCGATGCGCCGGGGATCACGGGTATGCGATGACCGTCTACCCCGAGTGCCTTGATCGCCGCCTTGAGGCGACCCTTCGCAGCGGCAAGCAGGAGCGGCCCCAGAGGCGCGGCCAGGCGCGGCAGGATCACCTGCGTCTCGGGGTCGCCGAAGCGTGCGTTGCACTCGAGCAGGACGGGTCCGTCGGCGGTGAGCATGAGGCCGGCGTACAGGGCGCCACGGAACGGTGTACCGCGACGCGCCAACTCGGCGAGGATCGGTCGATGGAACCGCTCGACGAGATCGTCGGCGGCCTCGTCCGGTAGGTCCTCGAGGGGGCTGTACGCACCCATGCCGCCGGTATTGGGCCCCATGTCGAGATCGCCGAGCCGCTTGTGATCGCGCGCGAACGGTAACGCGAGCACGTCCTTGCCGTCGGTCAGCGCGATCAGGCTCGCCTCGCGTCCCTGGAGTCGTTCCTCGACGACGATCGCGCCCTCGGCGGCCAGCGCGTCGATAGCGGTGACCGCCTCGCCCATGTCGTCGCAGACGACGACGCCCTTGCCTGCGGCGAGGCCGTCGGCCTTGACGACGATCCCCCTGCCCTCCGCGGCGAGCTGCCGCGCGCATGCGAGGGCCGGGCCGCGCTCGCCGACGTCGAAGGCGGCCGACCGTGCCATCGGGACGCGCGCAGCGATGGCAACCTCGTGGCAGAAGGCCTTGCTCGACTCGATGCGAGCGGCAGCCGCGGTCGGCCCGAACACCGCGATCTTCTGCTTCTGGAGGGCGTCGACGACACCTGTGGCAAGGGGCGCCTCGGGCCCGACCACGACGAGCTCTGCGGCGATCGCCTTGGCGACGAACACGACGCGGTCGGCATCGAGCGGATCGACATCCTTGAGGGCGCGGACGCGTGGCTCGGCTCCGATGGCGTAACTACCGGGCGCGACGATGACTTCGTTCACGCCCGGCTCGACGCTCAGCTTCCAGGCAAGGGCATGCTCGCGAGCCCCGCTGCCCACGACCAGGATGCGCGTCGGCATGACGAGCCCACTGGCGGTCATGCCGGGACCGCCGGGCGCTGGCGCATCGATCGCCAGGCGCGCTCGATCGTCTGCGTCCGTTCGGGCCCGACCGAGACGAGGACGATGGGCACTCCAGCGTGTTCCTCGAGTGCCGTCACGTAGCGGCGGGCGTTCTCGGGAAGGTCGGTCAGCGATCGGACGTCGTGGATCGGTTCGGACCAGCCGGGGAACTCGTCATAGATCGGGACGGCGCGTGCAAGGGCCGCACCACTCGACGGCCACGCGTCGACGCGCCGTCCGTCGATCTCGTAGGCGACGCAGATCCGGAGCCGTTCGATACCGGAGAGGATGTCGAGCTTGTTGAGCATGATCGAGGTGACGCTGTTGACCGCCACGGCATACCGGAGCGGGACCGCGTCGAACCAGCCCACCCGTCGTGGTCGCCCGGTGACGGTCCCGTATTCGTTGCCGCGCTCCGCGATGCCATGCCCGATCCCGTCGAGCAGCTCCGTCGGATACGGACCGGACCCGACACGCGTGGAGTACGCCTTCATCACCCCGATGACCTCGTCGACCTGGAGGGGGCCGATCCCGCCGCCGGTACACGCGCCGCCGGCGACCGGGTTCGAGGAGGTGACGAACGGATAACTGCCGTGGTCGAGATCGAGCAAGGTGCCCTGCGCACCTTCGAGGAGCACATGCTCGCCACGTTTGAGTGCGCCCTGGACGAGCCAGGTCGTATCGTCGAGGTGGTCGCGCAGCCGCTCGCCCCAACCGAGCGCCTGGTCGACCAGCGCATCCACTTCGAACTCCGGTTGGCCCATCGACCCCAGGATGAGGTTCTTGTCCGGGACGACCCGTCCGAGCCGATCTCGCAGGACGCTTTCGTCGAGGAGATCTTCCATGCGGAGGCCGAGCCGCCACGCGCGATCGGCGTACGTCGGCCCGATCCCGCGTCCGGTCGTACCGACGGCCGCTCCCGCGAGGCGCGCCTCGTTCCCGCGGTCGAGCGCCACGTGGTACGGCATGATCACGTGCGCGCTGCGACTGACGCGCACGCGACGGACATCGATCCCGCGGCCGGTGAGCATGTCGAGCTCGTCGATCAGCGTGGTCGGGTTCACGACCACGCCGCTGCCGATCACCGATGTCATGTGCGGATACAGCACCCCCGACGGGGTGAGCCGCAGCTTGAACACCTCGTCGCCCAAGACCACCGTGTGGCCCGCGTTGTCACCGCCCTGGTAGCGGACGACCATCGACGTCTGCTCGGCAAGGAAGTCGGTCGTCTTGCCCTTGCCCTCATCGCCCCATTGAAGGCCGACGATCACCGTGGCAGGCATCAGTTGCCGCGCGGTGTTCGTGCGATGGAGGCCATCCTCCGCCGCCCAAAGAAAAAGGCCCCGACCCGCGGGCCTGGGACCTGGTTAGACCTCTCCCGTGTAGCGCCACCGACGCGGCGGTGGAACGCTGTCCGGAGGTCGCCCGACCGCCTCACGGGACGGCCGATGCGCCCTAGTCGCGCGATCGTTGACCTCCTGTCCACGGGGGTGGACCCGTTTGCGGTCGAGGACGCGGGGAGTATAGCAGCGGGTCCGGTGTCGACGGGGGCAGCCACCACTCGTGGTGCCGTACGGGGTACCACCGTTGTCGTCGCTCGGTACCACCGGTCGGGTCAACGCGGACGCCGCCGGACGCAGACTTTCACGCGTGACGCGTCTTATCGCGATCCTGGCTCTCGGCGGCGCCGTCGGGATCGGGCTCCTGCTCATGTTCGTCCCCGACACGGTGTCGACCTGGCTACCAGCACCGATCCGGCTGGTGGTGTCGGCGATCGCCGCCTCGATCATGGGGGTCGCGCTGACATCGGTCGTCGTGCGCTCGCATTTTGCGTACCGCTATGGATACTTGATCAAAGCCGCCGAGCGCCTGGCGGCGGGTGACTACTCCGGATACGTCGAGCCGCAGGGAACCGCGCAGGAGCGGCGTTTCGCGCGAGCCATCAACGACATCGCGACGGCATTGGTCGATACGCACGATCGGGCGACGTACGACCGGCTCACGGGTGTCGCCAACCGCCAGTCGTTGCTCGCCGCGTTGTTCAACGAGGTCGAACGAGCGACCCGCTACGGCCGCCCGCTGTCGGTGGCGTTCGTCGACATCGACCACTTCAAATCGGTCAACGACACGTACGGCCACGCTGTCGGCGACGTCGTGCTTCGGGGTGTCGCTCAGACGATCGCCGAGAGCCTCCGAGCGTCTGACATGATCGGCCGCTACGGTGGCGAGGAATTCATGCTTATCCTGACCGAGACCGACGTCGAGGAGGGCTCGGTCCTGACCGAGAAGCTGCGCGCGGTCGTGGGCCGTCAGCGCTTCTCGATCGAGGGCGCGCCGGAGATCGCGGTCACGATCTCGATCGGCATCGCGGGTGGCGTCGGCACCAAGTTGCGGATGGAGAACCTCGTCCGCGACGCCGACGCCGCGATGTATTCGGCGAAGTCGCTCGGCCGGAACCAGACGTATATCTTCGCCGAGCCCGACGACGATGCGCGCGTCCCGCGTGCGCCCATCTCGGCCGCGGGACGAGCCCGCGCGGTCGAGATCGGCCAGCGCGCCCGAGATGCCGCGACCGCCGCACTCGCATCGGTCCTCGCGCCGATGCCGCATTACCGCGGCCAGCCCTCACCGCTCATCGCTTCGATCGTCGTCACGCTCGGCCGCCAGCTCCAGCTGTCGGACACCGAGATCGATCGGCTGCGCGTCGCGGCGCTGCTGCATGACGTGGGCAAGATCGCGGTACCCGAGGAGATCCTCGAGAAGCCGACGTCGTTGACGACGTCAGAGTGGCGGGCCGTCGTCCAGCACCCGCGCATCGGGCAGGTGATCCTCGAGCAAGCTGCGGCACTCAAGGACGCGGTGCCGATCATCCTCCACCACCACGAGCGCTACGCGGGCCACGGCTACCCGTTCGGACTGCGTGCGCACGAAATCCCGCTCGGCGCGCGGATCGTCGCGATCGCTGACGCGTACGACGCGATGACCAACGACCGGCCGTACAAACGGGCGATCACCCATGAACAGGCGATCTCGGAGCTGCGTAGGCACGCGGGAACGCAGTTCGATCCCGAGCTCGTCGAGCTCTTCTGCGATCTGTACGCCGACCACGCACCGGAGCCGGACCAGACGGTGCTCGCCATGGGCGCCGCCGATCAGGCCCATAGGAACCCGCCGCTGATCGTGCCCGACAGCGCGCGGGCGCGACCAGCCGCCCGAAAGCGCCGGGTCAACGGGGAGCGGCCGCAGAGCGCGAGCTTCGGGGCCGATGGTTCGGCGCGTGCCAGCGAGGCGGCCGCGGCCGCGCCCGTCCCCCAGTCGCGGACTATGGCGTCCGACGGCTCGCTCGGCCTGGCGCCTCCGGTGACGCAGGTGATCCCGACGTTCCCGACGGTCCCACCCTCGTCGCCACGGTCGACGTCACGCGGACGTCGCTCCGACTCCGCCGCGGGCTGATCCCAGTCGCGGGCTGATTCGCCGCCCGGAGGTCGTCCTCGTCAGTCGAGCGAGCGGCGGGTAAGCGGCCGATACGTGACAGTGCAGAGCCCCTCGCTAGCGTCCGGCTGACACCCCGCCGTAACGCAGGGTCGGGACCGGAGCATCCGGCCGACCGGGAAGGAGATCCGACCGTGAACAAGGTCTTTCTCACGGGTCGCCTGACGCGGGACCCCGAGATGCGCAGCCTCGCGAGCGGGAAGAACGTCACGACCTTCACCGTGGCGAGCAACGAGTACCTCAGCGGCGGCCGGGAGAAGGCCGAGTACGCGAACGTCGTGACCTGGGACCGCCTCGCCGAGATCGCGGGCACGTATCTCGGGAAGGGCCAGCAGGTCGCGGTCGAGGGCCGACTCCAGACGCGATCATGGGATGACGAGCGGGGCACGCGGCACTGGAAGACAGAGGTCGTCGCGTCCCACGTTGAGATGCTCTCCGGCCGCCGCAAGAAGGACTACGAGGCGCAGCAGGCCGCCGACTCCCTGGTCGCCCAGGCCGAGCGGTACGGCGAGGCGCCGCCCACCGAGCCGATCCCGGAGAGCGCTGAGCCCCTTGTCGACGAGGACGGCGAGCTCGGGGACGACGACGAGGCCGAGGGCGCCGCGGCCTGACGCTGACTTCCCTCCTCCCCCGCGGCGGCGACGCGTTCCCCCTCCCGCGTCGTCGCCGCGTCATCTCGATGGCCGTCAGGCCGGCTTCACCTCGAAGAACGAGATCGCCAGGATGATGTAGACGAGCGTGAGGAGTGCGCCCTCGAGCCAGTTCGATTCGCCGTCGAGCGCGATGAGCGCGCTGATCCCCACCGCCGCTGCCACGGCTGCCACCTCGAGCGGTGTGAAGACGAGGTCCATGGGCTGGCCGAGGATCGCGCCGACGATGACCAGGACCGGGGCGACGAAGAGCGCGACCTGGAGGCTCGAGCCGAAGCTCACGGCCATCGCGAACTCCATCTTGTCCTTCGCCGCGAGCTGCACCGCCACGAGATGCTCCGCGAGGTTGCCGATCGTCGGAACGAGCACGACGCCGACGAAGAACGCGGAGAGTCCGAAGGACTCGATGAACGTCTCGATCGAGTCGACGAGGATCTCGGACAGGACAGCGAGCAAGACCGCCGCGACGATCAGGACGATGATCGCCGTCCGCATCGCCCAGGCCGGGCCGCCGTGGCCTGCCGCTTCGCCACTGCCGCCCAGCGTCTCGTCGGGATTGGTGAACTGGTACACGAGCGACAGGACGTACCCGGCGATGAGCGCGAAGGCGATGAGGACGGACTCCTCGGTGAGCGTCCCCTGCGCCGGATGGCCGGTCGTGAACGCGAAGACCGCCGGCACGAACAGGCCGATGACGGCGAGCACGAGGAGCGACGCGTTCGACGACGCGACCCGCGCGCTGAACGTCTGGATCCCGTGGCGCAGCCCACCGACGAGGATGCTCGCCCCCAGGACGAGAAGCAGGTTGCCGATGATCGACCCGGTCAACGACGCCTTCACGACCTCGATCAGTCCGGCCTGCAGGGCGAAGAACGCGATGATCAGCTCGGCGATGTTGCCGAACGTCGCGTTCAGGATCCCACCCACCCGCGGGCCCGTCAGCGACCCGAGCCGCTCGGTCGATAGCCCGACGACCCACGCGAGCCCGAGGATCGCGACCGCCGATACGATGAAGACGACGTTCTTGTCGGCGTGGACGCCGAAGTCGAGCGCGATGCCGAGCGCGCTCATGAGCAGCGTCGCGATCAGCGCGACACGGCTTGTCGGGGAGAGCTTGTCGAGGACGGGTAGGCCTCGTCCGACCGAGGGTGGGACCGGCGAGCTGTGAGCCGTCATCGCCGCATCCTAGGTCGCGACCCCTTGGAGAAGGCTGTCGGCCGTGGCACCGTCGGCGTACGAGGCCTGCGTCCCACGGCGGGTGACGCTGTCCGCCGCGGCAGCGCAGCCGAGACGGACCGCGTCGACCGGCGACCAGCCACTCGCAAGACCGACCGCGAACGCACCGACGAACGCGTCACCGGCGCCCGTCGTATCGATCGCCTCGACGACCGGCGCCGGGACCCACTCCGCGCCTCCGTCGCGCGGCACGAGGAGCGCGCCTCGCTCGCCGAGCGTGACGATCAGCGAGACCGCCAGCCGGCTCGCGAAGGCGCGAACAGCGCGCGCATCGTCTTCACGTGAGCCACCCAGCGGCACCCCGGCGATGAGCGCGAAC
Source organism: Chloroflexota bacterium (assembly GCA_045804645.1). Taxonomy (GTDB): domain Bacteria; phylum Chloroflexota; class Limnocylindria; order Limnocylindrales; family CSP1-4; genus SPCO01. The sequence goes on from JBJMMR010000006.1 coordinate 48,939, forward strand.
TCGGGCACGTTCGGGACCAGCCAGTCCGTCACCGCGAGGAGACCTGGATCGACGGTTGCCGCCGGCGCCGGGTTCAGCACCGTGGTCGCCCCGACCCGGCGCGCCGTCTCAAAGGCCGCTGCTGTCGTCGGTTGCGGGATCTCGAACTGGCCGACGACCACATCCGGTCGGAACGCGTCGACGGCCTCGGCGGCGACCTCGGCGAGGACGTGCTCGTTCGCGCCCGGCACGATGATGATCCGGTTGGTGCCCCGGGCGTCGACCCAGATCGGCGCGACGCCCGACGAGCCCGGCACGCGGCGCATGAACCGGGTCTCGATCCCCTCTGAAGCGAGCTTCTCGAGATACGCGGTCCCGTGGTCGTCGTCGCCGAGCGTGTTGACCATGGCGACGTCGGCCCCGAACCGCGCTGCCATCACGGCCTGGTTGGCGCCCTTCCCACCGAAGCCGGTCAGGAAGCTCGTACCGAGCACGGTCTCGCCGTCCCCCGGGAGGCGATCGGCGTACGCGACGAGGTCGATCATGGTGCTGCCGACCACAACGATGCGGGGCGACGCCATCAGGAAGGCCTCCGGCAACGAAGCTGTGGCATCGCCGCCATCCTACGGTCCACGCCGGGCGGCGACGGCGTCGACGAAGGCGCGCTCGGTCGGCGTCGAGCCCAGCCCGAGACGGGCACCGAGCCGCGCCGCCAACGGCGGTTCGATGAACGTCGAAGCGAGCGTCGGCCAGGCCTCTTCGGCAAAGACATCCGCCGCCGAGCCGTCGAGGACGATCCGGCCACGGCGCATGACGACGACCCGCTCGAACGTCTCGGCGACGAAGCGCATGTCGTGGCTTATCGCGATCACGGTCCGGCCTGCCTCGAGCAGCGCTGCGACGAGCCCACCGACCCGTCCGACGCCGCGAGCGTCCTGCCCGGTCGTCGGCTCGTCGAGCACGACGACCGGCGTCTCCATCGCGTAGACCGACGCCAGCGCGAGGAGCTTGCGCCGCGAATAGCCGATGTCGTACGGATTCTGATCGGCGACATCCGCCAACCCGACGAGCTCCAGGGCCTCGGCGACGGACGCGGCCACGCGCTCTGAGGTGCGACCGAGGATGCGTGGCCCGAACGCGACCTCGTCGCGGATCCGGCGCGAGAAGATCTGGCGTCCCGGGTCCTGGAACGCGATCCCGACCGCCGAGGCCAGCGCGGCAGTCCGTCGGCCCGAGGTGTCCACGCCGTCATGGAGCACGCGTCCCTCGGTCGGGCGTAGCAGCCCGTCGAGATGCCGCACCAGCGTCGATTTGCCACTGCCGTTCTGACCGATGATCGCGACCGATGCCCCCGCACCGACATCGAGGTCGACGGCCTCGAGCGCGCGCGTCCCGTCGGGGTAGACGAAGCCGACGCTCTCGAGCGACACGCGGGTCATGTCCGAACGACCTCGGGATCGAGTCCGCGCTCGACGAGCGCCCGCTCGAGTCGGACCCGGCTCGGTGGCTCGACCCCGAAGCCCTCCAACGCTGGGTCGCCGAGGATATCGCCAGTCGGGCCTCCCGCGACCACCCGGCCGGCGTCGATCACGACGACCCGATGACACATCTCGGCGAGCAGGTCGGTCTTGTGCTCCGCGACGAGCAGCCCCGTTCCGGCGTCCGCGAGTCGACGGAGGGCCTCACCGACCAGCCGCGTCCCTTCGGGATCGAGCTGGGCCGTCGGTTCGTCGAGGACGAGGTAGGGCGGGCGCATCGCCAGCAGCGAGGCGAGCACGACGAGCTGCCCCTGACCGCCGGATAGCCGCCGCGGCGCTCGTTCGGCGAGCTCCTCGATACCGAGGGTCGCGAGCGCCGCCTTCGTCCGAGCGACCGTCTCCCGTGCGGGGAGGCCAAGGTCCATCGGACCGAGGGCGACCTCCTCGAAGACCGACCCGGCGACCCCGGACAGTTGTGTCGCCGGGTTCTGGAACCCGATGCCGACCTCGGTCGCGATCTCATGGAGCGGTCGCCCCGTCGTGGCCCGGTCGTCGATCTCCACAGCGCCGCTCGTCAGTTCGCCACCGATCGACCCCGGGGCGAGTCCCGACGCGACGAGACACAGCGTCGACTTGCCGGACTCATTAGCGCCGACGACACCCACGATCTCGCCAGGAGCGAGCTCCAACGTGACGTCGTGCAGCACCGGCGTCGCATACCCAGGGTACCGATAACCGACGCCTGAAAGTCGCAGCATCAGCCGACGATGGGCAGCGGGAACCCCGCCACGCGGACGGCGACGGCCGCCACGAGTGCGAGGACCAGCACGGCCCGGAGGACGCGCTCACGACCTGAGTCCGGCATCGACCACAGGAGATGGCGGCGACCCGGACGGCTGAACGCCCGGGACTCGAGGGCGAGGCTTCGCTCTTCGACGTCAGTCAGCGACGTGATGACGGCCGGACCGACGAGCGGTAGGAGGCCGCGCAACCGCGCACGGACGCTCCCTTCCGTATCGAGCCCGCGGGCGCGCTGGCTCTCCGCGATCGTGGCCGCCCGCTCGACAAGCGTCGGGACCGCCTCGATCGTCGCGAGAGCCACGAACGTGAAGCGTGGCGGGACGCCACGGCGTTCGAGGTCGAACACGAATGCGCGCGCCTCGGTCGTCAAGATGAACAGCCCGATCGAGAGCGAGATCGTCAGAAGCCGGACGAGCGTCTGGGCGGCGAAATCGACGCCCTCGAGCGTCGCATCGAACGGGCCGATGGTGAACAGCACGGTCGAGCCGGGTCGCGTGAAGACGCTCACGAGGACCACCGACACGGCGATCGGGAGGCTCAGCAGCAAGCTCGCCCGAAGGAGGGCTCGGGCGACGCCGGCCGCCCGCGCGGCGAGCAGCATCGCGACGCTGATCGCGATCGGGCCGACGTAGCCGCCAAGGACGAATGCGCCGATCGACGCCACGGTCGCGATGACGGCCTTGGTCAGCGGGTTCAGCCGGTGATAGGCGGATGGGGTCGGCGGGACCAGCCGGGCGATGAACGACGCGTCGACCGGGTCGAGATCGTCGGCCAGGTCGGCCCAGACCGACGGCGGGCGGCCTACGCGACCTCCAGGCTGACCGCCTTCTCGCCCTGCGGGAACCGCGCGATGAAGCGGCGGGACAGCGTCTGCAGCAGAACGAACACGACGAAGAACGTGACGGTCTTGTCGATCGGGTCGGAGAGGAGGCCCTGCTGGAGGACGGCGGTCCTGAGGTCCGAGCCGGCCTGCTGGAAGGCGGCGACGAGGAAGTCGGTTCCGGACCCGGTGACGCCACCGAACACCCCGGCCGCGATCGGCGCCGAGATGATCGCCGAGATGATCCCGCACACGAGGCCGGCCACCGCGACGAACGCGACGCCGAGGTCACGACGGACGATCAGCAATGCCATCAGCCCGACGATCGCCCCGATGATCAGGATCGCGATGAGGTAGGCCAGGATCGTGAAGAAGGTGTCGGCCTGGGCCGCCGGGTTGAAGAACGTGAAGTCTTTGCCAGCGTAGAACGGGATGAATCCGTAGAAGCCGATCGCGCCGAGCACCAGCACGACGATGACTGCCGCAAGGACGACGCGGACCCAGTCGGCGTTCGGGCGGCTGCGCATGAAGCCCCACTGCGCGACGAGCCCCGAGTAGAAGCCGATGAACGATGCCGTGATCGCGAACGGCGCCGCGAAATCGTTGTGGAAGGGCGGCGGCAGCACGTATGTCCAGAGCAGGTTCGACAGCAGCCCAGTCGCGAGACCCGGGATCGGACCGGCCAGGACGCCGACCAGCACCGTGCCGATCGAGTCGAGGTAGATCGGGATCTTCAGCACCGACGCGATCGTCTGCCCGAGGACGATGTTGACGGCGATCGCGATCGGCATGAGGACGAGCGTCCTCGTATCGAACCGGCCCCAGCTGACGCCCATCCGCGCTCTCCTTGCCCTGCCTTGACGACCCATCGCGGCCGTTCGGCGACCTCCCGCCGTAGCGTGCCACAGCGCTCACGCGTCGGCGCGGCGAGCCGGTCAGGCGCTCTTCGACGCGTCCGCGGCGGTGCCGTACAACTGGCGACGTGGCAGACCCGTGTCGGCGGCGACGCGTCGGGCAGCTTCGCCACGGGCCACGCCCTCCGCGACGAGTCGTTCGACCGCCGCCCTGGCAGCGACGAGATCGCCGCCGCGCCCGCTCGTGCCTGATGCCACGTCGCCCATCCCGACGACGATCACGAATTCGCCACGCGTCGGGATGTCCCCGTCAGCGACCGCGGTCGCCAGCGCGCCAAGCGTCCCGCGCTCGATCTGCTCGTGCACCTTGGTGAGTTCGCGCGCGACGGCGCCCGAGCGGTCCTCGCCGCATGCGGCCGCGAGATCCCGAAGCGTGGCTGCTACCCGGCTCGGCGCCTCGAACAGGACCGTCCCTCGTGGGTCGCCGGCGATCGCCGCCATCCGCTCGCGGCGTCCGCGGCCGCTCCTCGGCAGAAAGCCCTCGAACGCCCAACGTGGCCCGGTGACGCCGGACGCAGCGACAGCAGCCAGCACCGCCGACGCGCCCGGGATCGGGACCACCCGTCCGCCGTCTGCGGCCCACGCCGCGACGAGATCGCCGCCGGGATCGCTGATAGCGGGTGTCCCAGCGTCGGTCACGAGGGCCAGGTCGTCGCCCGCACGCAGATGGGCGAGGAGCTCGTCCAGGCGGGCGGGGGCGCTTCGGGCATGGAAGCTGATCGAACGCGTCTGGATCGCGTGTCGCTCAAGCAGCCGGCGGGTGAGGCGAGTGTCCTCGGCGGCGATCAAGGGAACGTCGCGCAGCACGTCGATGGCGCGCAGGGTGATGTCGGAGAGGTTGCCGATGGGTGTCGCGACGACGTAGAGGGTCCCGCCGCCGTGGTCCGTGTCAGACGACGACAACCGTCAGGTGCGGGGCGTCCGCGCCGAACCCGGCCGTCGGCGCGGATAGAGATAATCGACACCGGCCGTCCGCGGCCCGAGCTTCGCGATCGGCGGGACCTGTCGCTTGAACTCTGCCCCGGCGACCATGAGGTCGACCCGCTCGACCGTGTCCTTCGCGAACCCGAGCGCGGCCATCTCGTCGATCGAGCGGCGCTTGTCGATCCGCCAGAAGAGCATGCGATCGAGCGTCGGGTAATCGAAGCCGGCCTCGGTCTCGTCCGTCTGACCGGGCCACAGATCGGCCGACGGCGCCTTCCGGATGATCTCGTCGGGCACGCCGATGGCGGCCGCCAACTGGCGGACCTGGCTCTTGTACAGGTCACCGATCGGGTTGAACGCGCACGCGTTGTCCCCGAAGACCGTCGTGTACCCGATGAGTGACTCCGTCTTGTTGCCGGTCCCCACGACGAGGCCACCCCACGTCACGGAGCGGTCGTACAGGACCGCCATCCGCTGGCGAGCCATGAAGTTGCCACGGCGCAGCGAGGAGGCGTCGCTCTCAGGACCGAAGAACCCATCGACCATCGGCGTGATATCGACGAGCTCGGACGGCGTCCCCAGGCGACGGACGACCTCCTCGGCGTCCTCGCGCGAGGCTGGCGACGAGGTGCGATACGGCATCAGGACGCACAAGAGCTGTTCGGCTCCGATGGCGTCGGCGACGAGGAACGCGACGAGGGCCGAGTCGATGCCCCCCGACAGACCGAGGACTGCCCGCTCGAATCCAGCCTGCCGTAGCTGGCCACGGACGAACTCGCCGATGACCCGCCGCGCGACATCGGTATCGATCGCGAGCTCGGTCGGCAGCTCGAAGGCCACTGGTGCGGTCATCCGCCGGAGCCTCCGCTCGCGCGCCGGAACCCGATCGGATGTGGCGTTCGGTCGCCCGGTGCGACGTCGAGCCCCATCTCCGCTTCGGGATCGCTCGTCGAGTCGTGCGCAAGTCCCGCCCGTTCAGCCACGATCCGCGACAGCTCTCGGACCTGGAACTCCGGCCGCTCGTCACGTAGCAGTGGCAGCGCCACGCGCTCACGCCGGATATCCGCCGTGGCGAGGTCGGTGACGAACAGCCCCTCGTCGTACAGCGGCGCCGTGAAGATCGCTGCTCCGGACGGTCCGATGACCTCTGAGCCGCCCCAGAACGAGATCGACTCGTCCACGCCGACCCGATTGCAGAACACGACGAACGTCGTCGTCAGCTGGGCGTAGGTCCGCATCAGCGTCCGCCACGACGTGGCCGTCCCGAGACCGACCTCGTTCGTCGCCGCGAGGTCTCGGCCGGGCGACGACGAGACATTCACGAGGATCTGCGCGCCGTCGAGCGCGAGGATCTGCGGCACCGTCAGATGCCAGAAGTCTTCGCAGATCGCGATGCCCATCCCGACGCCGAGTCGCGATGGCACCGCGCGGAGGACATCGCCGTGGGCGAAGAACCGCCGCTCATCGAACAACCCGTAGGTCGGCAGGAAGAGCTTGCGATGGACGTGCCGGACCTCCCCGTCCTCGAGCAGCGCCGCGGCGATGAACAGCCGGTGGTCGGCCGATTCCTCGACGAACGACACGATGACCGACAGGTCCTCGGTTGCAGCAGCAAGGTCGGCAAGCCGGGGGTCGTCGAGCCGGATCGAGACCTCGGCGGCGAGGTCCTGGAGCTGGTAGCCGGTCAGCCCGAGCTCCGGGAAGACGACGAGGTCGGCTTCCTTCGAACGGGCCTCGTCGATCAGCTCGTGGTGCCGCGCGAGGTTGGCGTCGAACTGGCCGAGCGCGGGCGCGATCTGCGCGAGGGCCACGCGCACCGTCTGCATGCGGCCGAGCATACGCGAACCCGACTGCTAGGCTACGCGCCGATGTCACGACCCCCACGGCCCGGCCGCCTCCTCGCGGCCGGCTTGGTGACGATCAGCGTCATCGTCGGGTGCGCCGGTCCATCGCCCTCGACGAGCCCCGATGCATCCCTCCTCCCTGGCCCGAGCGGGAGCTCAGCGTTCCCGACGGCGCCGCCGACCACGGGCGTGTTCACGCCGATGAAGTACCCAGCGGGAGGGCCAGCGCCGTGCGAGGAGCCCGCGAGCGCGGACGCCGCGTACGGCCCGTATGCCGGATCGCTCCGGCGCGTCTTCGCGCGGGATGCGTCGACCGTCGTCTTCGAGCTATGCGATGCCGATCCGGCGTTCCTTTCGAAGATCGCGTCGCCCGCCCTCGCCATCGATGACACTGCGTGGCTGCAGAGCCACGTCGATCCGACCGCGCAGCAGCAGCCCATCCTGACCCAGGTGAACGGGACCGGCCCGTTCCGACTCGATGCCTGGGACGGCTCTGGCGATATCACCCTGCGCCGGTCCGACACCTACTGGGGCACGCCCGCGTTGACGCCATCGATGATCTTCGTCGGCGAGCCGGACGCCGGCCAGCGACTCTCGAAGCTGCGCGAGGGGTCGGTCGATGCGGTCGATGAGCTGGCACCAGCCGACGTCGAGGCCGCCGAGGCGAACCCCGACCTGACCCTGACACCGCGCCAGGGTCTCAACACCGGGTACATCGGGTTCGACAACCGGTTCGCGCCGTTCGACAACGAGACCGTGCGCCGGGCGATCGCGATCGGCATCGATCGAGCGGCGATCGTGAACGCCAGCTTTCCCCCGGGAGCGCAGCTCGCGACCCATTTCCTGCCGTGCGCGATCCCGGCCGGATGCGGTGGCGACCCGTGGCCCGAGATGGACGCCGAGGCCGCCCGTGATCTCCTCGCCGATGTCGGCTTCGGCGACGGCTTCCGCTCCACGATCAGCTTTCCCCAGGAGCCGCGGGACTACCTCCCCGATCCGAACGCGACAGCCGTCGCCCTCCAGTCGCAACTGAAGGACCAGCTCGGTATCACGACGACCTTGAACCCGATGCCGTTCGACGACCTTGTCGCGGCGGCCGACTCGGGCAAGCTCGACGGGTTCTACCTGCTCGGCGCGCGCGCGCGGTACCCCGATGCTGGACTGCTCCTCGATAGCCACTTCGGTCCGGGAGCCAGCCTCCAGTTCGGCAATCGTTTCGATGACATCGGGCGGTGGCTCGGGCGCGGCCGGACGGGGAACGCCAAAGCGCGCGCCAAGGGCTACGCCGGCGTCAACGACCTGATCCGCAGGCACGTGCCGATGGTCCCGCTGGCCCACGTCGGCACTGTCGGGGCATTCCGCACCGACGTCACCGGCAAGCAGGCGAGCGCCACCGCGACGGATCGCTTCTCGACGGTCCTCCCCGGCGACCGCACCCAGTTCGTCTACATGCAGCACGACCGCCCCGGCAGCCTGTTCTGCGCCGACGAGACCGACGATGTCGCGCTGCGGATCTGCGCTCAGCTGTCGGAGTCGCTCTACCGGCACGACATCCCGGACCCTGCGCTGACTCCGTCCCTCGCGACGGCGTGCAAACCGGACGCCGACCTGACGGTCTGGACCTGCACATTGCGCGACGGCGTGACGTTCCACGATGGGTCGACGCTCGATGCGAACGACGTCGTCCTCTCCTATGCGATCCGTTGGGATGCGGCGCATCCGTTGCACCACGGTCGGGAGGGGACGTTCCAGGCCTTCGTCGATCGCTTCGGCGGCTTCCTCCACCCGCCCGCGGAACCCTGAGATCGCCCTTCTTCGAGCCGCAGCGAGCCCCTAGCAAAGGTGGGGAAACGGGTGCTAAGGTTCCCGCGCACCGTCGCCGGAACGGACGCCGGCGTCGATCCATGTCCCAGGTTGGTCGGCTCAGGGAGGATGACGGGCGACCCTCGGGACTTTTAGAGGAGAACCAGCGCATGACTCGTTCTTCGAGCCTGTCGCGCCGGTTGGTGGCCGTCGTCGGCATCGCAGCGATCGTCGCTGCATGTTCGGGCAGCACACCGTCGGCCAGCACGGCCCCGTCGAGCGCTCCATCGGCCAGCGAGCCGGGCGCGTCGGCATCCGGAGAGGCATTCACCGGGATCTCGTATCCCGAATCAGGTGACGCCCCCTGCGGCGTCGCGCCGTACACGGGGACCATCAAGAAGATCACGGCAGTCGACAAGCTGACCGTCGAGTTCCAGCTCTGTGGCCCTGACGTCGCGTTCCTGCCGAAGGCGGCGTTCTCGACGTTCGGGATCCAGGATTCGGCGTACCTCGAAGCCCACGCACCGGACAAGTCGTACCTGACCCAGCCCAATGGGACGGGCCCGTACAAGCTCACCCAGTGGGATACGGGTAACAGGATCGATTTCGAGGCCAACCCCGACTACTGGGGCGATGCCCCGAAGGCGCCGAAGGCCGAGCTCCGCTGGAGCGATACCGGCGCGCAGCGACTCGTCGAGCTCCAGTCGGGCTCGATCGACGGGATGGATAACCCGGGTCGCGAGGAGATCACCAAGATCAAGGCCGACTCGTCCCTGCAGTTCATGGCCCGCCCGCCGATGAACACGATGTACATCGGGATGAATCGCGCCGTGAAGCCGTGGGACGACGAGAACGTCCGCAAGGCGATCGCGATGGGCATCAATCGGCAGCAGGTCGTCGACAACTTCTATCCGGAAGGCTCGGAGGTCGCGACCCACTTCACGCCGTGCCCGCCGCTCGTGCCGTTCGGCTGCGAGGGCGACGCCTGGTATGACTTCGACGCGACGGCGGCGAAGAAGCTACTGACCGACGCGAACTTCGATTTCTCGAAGACCTATCCGCTGTCGTTCCGCGCGGCGGTCCGTCCATACAACCCCGATCCGCCGGTCATCGCGACCGAGATCCAGCAGCAGCTCGAGACCAACCTCGGCATCAAGACCTCGATCGACCTCCAGGAGTCGGGCGCCTTCACCAAGGCCGTGACGGCCGGTGAGATGACCGGTCTGTTCATCTACGGCTGGGGTGCCGACTATCCGGATGCCACGAACTTCCTCGACTTCCACTTCGGTTCGGGGTCGGGCAAGAAGTTCGGAGGACCGTTCGACGACATCGCCGCGGCCCTGACGAAGGGTGCGACGTCGGCGGCCGACGCCGACCGGCAGGCTGCCTACAAGGAGGCGAACGACCTCGTCAAGCAGCACGTCCCGGTCGTGCCGATCGCCCATGGCGCCACCGGCACCGCCTACAAGGCGGATGTCGAGGGCGGCCAGGCATCACCGCTGACCACCGAGATCCTCGCGGACATGAAGCCCGGCGACCGCGACACGATGGTCTTCATGCAGAACGCTGAACCGCTCAGCCTCTACTGCGGCGACGAGTCGGACGGCGAGACGCTGCGCGCCTGTGAGCAGCTGTTCGAGTCGCTGTACGCGTACGAGATCAACGGGACCAAGCCGGTCCCGTCCCTCGCGACCGAGTGCACGCCGAACGACGACCTGTCGACGTGGACGTGCAAGCTCCGCGATGGCGTCACGTTCCACGACGGCGCGACCCTGGACGCCAACGACGTCGTCACGACGTATGCCGTCCAGTGGGACGCGAAGCACCCGCTTCACGTCGGTAACTCCGGCGCCTTCGAGTACTGGGGTGGCCTGTTCGGGGGCTTCCTGAACCCGCCCGCCTCGTAACCTCACGGTTCGGACATCGATCGGACAGGGACGCCCTTGCGGCGTCCCTGTCCGCTATCAACGGCACACTGAGGGGACCGAACTCCCCGGATGACCCGATTCATCCTCCGTCGCCTGGCGCTGACGATCCCGGTGCTGTTCGGGATCTTGTTCCTCGTGTTCGCCCTCGCCCGACTCGTCCCCGGGGATCCGTGCAGAGCGGTGCTCGGCGAGCGCGCGACCGACGTCGTCTGCGATGCGTACGCGAAGCGCAACGGGCTCGACCAACCGATCCCGGCCCAGTTCGCGATCTATGTCGGCCAGGTGGCGACGGGCGATCTCGGCAACTCGTTGAAGCTCTCGCGGCCGGTCGGCCAGATGCTGATCGACCGGCTCCCGACAACGGTCGAGCTGACGCTACTGGCGATGTTCTTCGCCGTCATCGTCGGCATCCCGCTCGGGCTGTGGTCGGCCGTCCGCCACAACTCGAAAGCGGACGTCGGCACGATGGTCTTCGCCAACCTCGGCGTGTCGATCCCGGTCTTCGTTCTCGGCCTGCTGCTGGCCTATCTCTTCGGTGTCGTCTTCAAGGAGACGCCGTTGGCGCTACCGCCATCGGGTCGCCTGAGCTCGGGCGTCCGCGTCGAGACGATGGTCCAGGTGTGGGGCCTGAAGGGGCTGACCGGACCGCTGAAGGGCCTGCTTGACTTCCTGTCGGGGATCTACATACCGACCGCCATCATCACCGGCCAGTGGAACGCCGCCGTGGACGCGTTCCGTCACCTGCTGCTTCCGGCGCTCGCGTTGTCGACCATCCCGATGGCGATCATCGCGCGCATCACCCGCTCGAGCCTCCTGGACGTCCTCGGTCGCGACTACGTTCGAACCGCTCGCGCCAAAGGACTCAAGGAGCGCTCGGTCGTGCTTCGCCACGGCGCACGAAACGCGCTCCTGCCCGTCGTGACGATCATCGGTCTGCAGCTCGGCGCACTGCTGTCGGGGGCGGTCCTCACTGAAACGGTGTTCAACCTGGCAGGGGTCGGCCGGACGCTGTATGAGGCGATCACGGGCAGGGATTACGTCGTGATCCAGGGCTTCACGCTGGCCATCGCGGTCATCTACGTGGTGGTGAACCTGCTCGTGGACCTGTCGTACGGCATCCTCGACCCGCGCGTGCGCCAGCAATGAGCGGCGGCGGGCCGATCGCGGGCGGTGTGACGACGACCGACGGCCTCCTCGAGACGGGGCGGCCGACGAAGCCTGCGAGCCTGTGGCGCGACACCGGAGCGAGCATCCTCCGGCAGCGCTCGGCGGTGGTCGGCCTCATCCTGCTGATCGCGCTCGTCCTGATGGCGATCTTCGCCCCGGTCATCGCCACGCACGACCCGAACAAGTCGCTTCTCGGGCAGCCGGGCGAGCAGCGTCGCGTCGGGCCGTGCATCCATCTCCTCGGTTGCCCCGCGGACCAGGCACAACACCTGTTCGGGACCGACGGCAATGCCCGGGACGTGTACAGCCGGGTCGTATACGGAGCTCGCACGTCGCTGACCGTCGGCCTTGGCGCTGTCACCTTCGCCATCATCATCGGCACCGCCATCGGCGCGATCGCCGGGTTCGTGACCGGATGGGCGGATAACGGTTTGATGCGTCTCATGGACGTCGTCCTCGCCTTCCCATCATTGCTGCTCGCGATCGCGATCGTCACCGCCGCCGGGAGAAGCCTGTTCAACGCGTTGGTCGCGATCGCGATCGTGTCGATCCCCGTCTATGCCCGGATCGCCCGTTCCGCCGTGCTCACGACCCGCGAGCAGGACTTCGTCACGGCCTCGCGGGCCCTCGGTGAGTCCTCGATCGGCATCCTGACCCGGCGGATCCTGCCGAACTCGTTCACGCCGCTCGTGGTCCAGGGCACGCTCGACATCGGGACAGCGGTCCTCGGCATCGCCGCCCTTGCCTTCATCGGCGTCACGGGCGACCTATCGAATCCGGAATGGGGCTCGATGATCGGGCTGGAGAAGGACCAGCTATTCAACGCGCCGCACATCATCCTGGCGCCGGGTATCGCGATCACGATCACCGTGCTCGCGTTCAACCTGCTCGGCGACGGGCTCCGCGATGCGCTCGATCCGAGGCTCAATCGATGACCGACGAGCAGCCGCCGCCCGGCACGCCGCTGCCCGCCACGCCGCTGCCGGGTAGCGCGCCGACGCCCGGTGCCGCGATCCCCGAAACCACGGACGGGGCCGAGCCGACGATCGTGGTCAAGCCGAACGCCGCGACATCGATCCTCGACCCGTCGGCCCAAGGCAATGTCATCGAAGAACTCGTTCCGGCCTCGCATCGCCGCCCGAAGCACGAGCGCGGCGAGCGACCGCTGCTCGAGGTCGACGGGCTGCGGACGTCGTTCTACACGCGCGAGGGCGTGGTCCGAGCGGTCGATGGCATCGACTTCCATGTCGATCGCGGCGAGATCATGGGGCTCGTCGGCGAGTCCGGCTGCGGCAAGAGCGTCACCAGCTTGTCGATCATGCGCCTCGTCGCGAACCCGGGACGCATCGAGGGCGGCCGCATCCTGTTCGACGGGCACGACCTGCTGACGATGTCCGACGAGCAGATGCGCCACATCCGCGGCGATCGGATCAGCATGATCTTCCAGCAGCCCCAGTCCTCGCTGAATCCGGTGTGGGATGTCGGCAAGCAGATCGGCGAGGTCCTCGAGCTGCACCGTGGGATGAAGAAGGGTCCGGCGCGAGACCGGGCGCTCGATCTGCTGCGGATGGTCGGCATCCCGGATCCAAAGCGGCGCCTCGACTCGTTCCCGCACGAGCTGTCGGGCGGCATGGCCCAGCGCGTGATGATCGCGATGGCCCTCGCGTGTGAGCCCGAGCTGCTGATCGCCGACGAGCCGACGACCGCGCTCGACGTGACGATCCAGGCGCAGATACTCGACCTGATGCGCAACCTCCGCGACGAGACCGGGACGGCGATCATCCTCATCACCCACGACCTCGGTGTCGTCGCCGAGATGTGCGATCGCGTCGCGGTGATGTATGCCGGCGAGATCGTCGAGCAGAGCGACGTCACGTCGCTCTTCCGTCGTCCCAAGCATCCATACACCCAGGGTCTCATCGCGTCGATCCCGGTGGTGGGGTCCGTCCAGGACGAGCTGAGGGTCATCCCCGGTACCGTCCCGAACCTGATCGACCTCCCGCCGAGCTGTCGGTTCGCGCCACGCTGCCTGACGCGCATCGAGAAGGACGTGACGCTCGCGACCGAGCTCCATCCCGAGCTGCGTCCGGTGGGTCCGGGTCATGACGTGCGGTGCTGGGTCTACCACGACGCCGACGGCGACCCGATCGCAGAGGATGTCGGGGCCGTGGGAGCCGAGACGTGACCGCGTCCGCGCCGCTCGTCGAGGTCACCGATCTCGTCAAGCACTTCCCGATCGCTGGCGGCGTCATCCATCGGACGCAGGGTTGGGTGCAGGCGGTCGATGGCGTCACCTTCGACGTTCAACGAGGCGAGACGCTCGGCCTGGTCGGCGAATCGGGCTGCGGCAAGACGACGGTCGGCCGGCTGTTGCTCCGGCTCATCGAGCCGACCTCCGGGACGATCCGGTTCGACGGCCAGGACATCACGACGTTGAAGGGGTCGGCGCTCAAGCGCTACCGCCGCCGTATCCAGATCATCTTCCAGGACCCGTATGCGAGCCTCGACCCGCGGACACCGATCGGCGACAGCATCGGCGAGGGCCTGCGGATCCACGGGATCGGCACCCCGACCGAACGACGCGCCAAGGTCGCCCGGATGATGGACATGGTCGGGTTGCAGCCTTACCACGCCCGACGCTATCCACACGAGTTCAGCGGCGGCCAGCGCCAGCGGATCGGGATCGCTCGCGCACTCGTCCTGGAGCCGGAGCTCGTCGTTTGCGACGAACCAGTCTCGGCGCTCGACGTGTCGATCCAGGCGCAGGTCCTGAACCTGCTCAAGTCGCTCCAGCGCGACCTCGGGCTGACCTACGTGTTCGTCGCTCACAACATGGGCGTTGTGGAGCACATCAGCGACCGGGTGGCGGTGATGTACCTCGGCCGCATCGCGGAGATCTCCGAGCGTACGGCGCTCTTCCGACAGCAGGAACACCCCTACACCGTCGCACTCATGTCGGCGATCCCGGTCCCCGACCCCGAGATCCGCCGTCAGCGGGTGATCCTGACCGGTGACGTCCCGAGCCCGGTCAACCCGCCGTCGGGTTGTCGGTTCCATCCGCGCTGTCCATTGCGGGCGGCACTAGGGAACCCGGAGATCTGTGCGAGCGATGAGCCGCAGCTCGACGATGTCGGGGGCGACCACCTGGTGGCGTGCCACTTCCGGGGTCAGAAGGCGCCCGCCCGTATCGCGCACACGTCGACGGTGGAGGCGATCGCAGCCGGCGGCTGACAGTAGCGGTAGCGGCGAACCGAGACGCCCGCGGCGACGGCGGAGTCCGCGGAAGACCGATCACGCAAGATGCGCCGGGGGCATACGGACCCCTTCGTTCGGAGGGCATGCCCCCGCTGCATGATGAGCAAGTGGGCGACGCGTAAGTCGCATCATGGGCAGTCGCCCTACTGCAGCGGCGACTCAGGCGGCTTGGCCGCTCCGTCCGTCCCTGCCGAGGCGTCTGTCCCATCGCCGTGGCCAGCGCTTGTCGTTGCCGCGCCACCGCTCGTTCCCGCGCCTGTGCTCGTTGCCCCGCCGCCGGTCGGCGGACCGCCGATGACGGTCTCCGCGATGTCGACGGTCTGCTCGAGCGCCTGCGCCCCAGCGAGCTCGGGTCGGATCGTCTTGAGCGCCGCCTCGGGGGTGCCGCGCCGGACCGGGCTCATCTCGATGTGGCTGACGCCGACATCCGAGGCTTGGGCCTGCTCTGCGAAGTGGCAGGCAGCCCCGTGGTCGCCGGTAAGCGTCCGGAGTGGCGGATCGATCGTCCGGCACTGCTCCGGCTGTCCGAGCCGCTCATAGAGCCAGCACCGGGTGTGGAAACGGCAGCCTTCGGGTGGGTTCACAGGGCTCGGGACATCGCCGGTGAGGATCACCCGCTTCCGCTTGCGCTCCAGCTCCGGGTCGGGGACCGGCACGGCAGAGAGCAGTGCCCGCGAATATGGATGGCCGGGGTTCGCATACATGACGTCGGGCGGACCGATCTCGACGATCTTGCCGAGGTACATCACCGCCACCCGGTCGCTGATGTGCTTGACGACGGACAGGTCGTGGGCGATGAACAGGTAGGTCAACCCGAGCTGGTCACGCAGGTCAGTCAGCAGGTTGAGGACCTGCGCCTGGATCGACACATCGAGCGCCGAGATCGGCTCGTCGCAGACGATGAACTCGGGCTCGACGGCGAGGGCGCGCGCGACCCCGATGCGCTGCCGCTGGCCACCGCTGAACTCGTGGGGGTAGCGGTTCACGTACTTCGGGTCGAGGCCGACGATGCGCAGCAGGTCCTGGACGCGCTGCTTCTTCGCGTCGCCGGACGCGAGGTGATGCACGTCGATAGGCTCGCTGATGATCGAACCTACGGTCATCCGCGGATCGAGCGACCCGTAGGGGTCCTGGAAGATGATCTGCATCCGGCGGCGCATCTTCCGCAGCGCGTCGGACTTGAGGGTCCCGAGATCGATACCGTCGAAACGGACGGTTCCCGAGGTGACATCGCGGAGTCGGATCAACGCCCGCCCCGTCGTGCTCTTGCCGCAGCCGGATTCCCCGACGAGTCCGAGCGTCTCGCCTTGGCGGACCTCGAACGTGACGCCGTCGACGGCCTTCACCGTCCCGACTTCGCTCTGGAAGATCCCCTGGCGGATCGGGAAATGGACCTTCAGATCCTCGACCTGGATGAGGTCCGGCTGGTCCGCGGTCGGGGCGAGGCCAGGCTCGGGCATGCTGACGGTCACGGGATCCATCCATCTGGCTGCGTCGCCCAGCACCGCGCGTAGTGTGATGCGCCACGCTCGGTCAGCTCGGGCTCGTCCTCGCGGCAGATGTCGCGCGCGAACCGACAGCGCGGCTCGAACCGGCAGGCGTCAGGCGGCTGGATGAGCAGGGGCGGGAGTCCCTCGATCGTCCGGAGGCGATCGCCTCTGACATCGTCGAGCCTCGGCAGCGAGTCGAGGAGACCCCATGTGTAGGGCATCCGCGGCCTCTCGAAGAGCTCGTCGACGGTGGCGGTCTCGACGATCCGGCCGGCGTACATGACATTGACGCGGTCGCACATCCCGGCGGCGATGCCGAGATCGTGGGTGATCATCAGGACGGCCGTGTGGAACTCGTCCGACAGCCGTTCGATCAGCTCGAGGATCTGTGCCTGGATGGTCACGTCGAGGGCGGTCGTCGGCTCGTCGGCAAGGATGAGCTTCGGGTCGCAAGCGAGAGCGATCGCGATCATGACGCGCTGGCGCATCCCGCCAGAGAACTGGTGCGGGTAGTCGTTCAGCCGATCCTTCGCCCGCGGGATTCCGACCTTGCCGAGCAGCTCAGCCACGCGGTCCCGCGCCGCCGAGCTCGAGAGCCCCATGTGCTGACGGATCGACTCGGCGATCTGGTAACCGATCGTGAGCGTCGGGTTGAGGCTCGTCAGCGGGTCCTGGAAGATGAAGCCGATCTCCTTGCCGCGGAGATGGCGCATCTCGTCGTCGTTCATCTTCAGGACATCGATCCCGTCGAAGATGACCTCGCCGGCAACGATGCGGCCCGGTGGGTTCGGCACGAGGCGAGCGATCGACAGCGCCGTGACGCTCTTCCCGCAACCGGACTCCCCGACGAGCCCGAGCGTCTCACCGTAGCCGAGCTCGAACGACACGTCGTCGACGGCCTGGACGACACCGTCAGGCGTGAAGAAGTGCGTCGAAAGGTTGCGGACCGTCAGGAGCTTGTCAGCCTTCTGGCCCGACTCGGCTCGCGGCTCGGTCGGTGTCTGCGTCCGCCGTGCATCGTCCGGCGAGACCTCGATGATGCTCGGGGCGTCCGGCTCGGTCATCGTGTCGTCGACGGCACCCACCTACTGCTTGCCCTTGAGCTTCGGGTCGAGCGCATCGCGCAGACCGTCGCCGAGGAACGTGAACCCGATGAGGGCGAGTGCGATCGCGATCGCGGGGAACGTCACGAGGTGGGGCTCCGAGCGGATGAACTTCTGACCTTCCGCGATGAGGCTGCCCCACGACGCGCGCGGCGGCTGCACGCCGATGCCGATGTACGCGAGCGTGGCCTCGGCGAGGATCGCTGCCGGGATGCCGAGCGTGATCGCGACGATGATCGGCCCCATGCCATTCGGCAGCAGGTGGCGGGTCACGATCTTCCGGTCGGACACGCCGATGGCCCTCGCGGCCTCGACGAACTCGGTCTCCTTGAGTGCCAGCATCTGACCTCGGACGAGCCGCGCCACGGTGACCCACGACGTGATTCCGATCGCGATGAACACGAGCAGCAGGCCGTCGAGTGCCTGTCCGAACGGCGTCTCCCGGAACGCGACCGAAAGCAGGATGATGAACAGCAGGTCGGGGAACGCGTAGATGATGTCGGTGAACCGCATCAGCAGGTTGTCTGTTCGTCCACCGAACCAACCGGCCAGCGCGCCGACCGGGACGCCGATGAGGATGATGACGACCTGGACGACGAACGCGACGCTGACGCTGATCCGCGCCCCATCGAGCAGCCGGCTCAGCAGGTCGCGGCCGAGCTGGTCCGTGCCGAGGATGTGGCCCGGTGAGCCGGGTGGTAGCGGTCCGTGACCTCCCGCGAGCACGGCCTTCAGGTCCTGCTGGGAATACGGGTACGGCGCGAGCAACGGCCCGAAGACGCCAAGGAACACGAGCGTGATGACGAGGATCAGGCCGACGATCGCGAGCCGGTTCTTGCGAAGCCGACCCCATGCGTCGCGCCACAGGCCGGTCGCCGGCCGGGCACGAACGGCACCTACCTGGGCGCTGGCAGCTTGAGTGGTCATGGTGGTGCTCCCGTCCCTAGCTGTACCGGATCCGCGGATCGATGTAGGCGTACAACACGTCGACCACGACGTTCAGGAAGGCCACCGTGAAGGCGTACAGGATCGTCATCGCCATCAGCAGGCTGTAGTCGCGCTGGCTGATCGCCGAGACGTAGAAGCGGCCGATCCCCGGCACGCTGAAGATGGTCTCGATGATGAATGAGCCTGTGACGAGGAACGCGAGCGTCGGCCCGAGGATGGTGACGACCGGGATGAGCGCGTTACGGATCATGTGGCGCGAGACGACGTCCCGCCCACCGATGCCCTTGCTCTGGGCCGTCCGGATGTAGTCCTTGCGGGTCACCTCGAGCATCGAGGCACGTGTGTACCGCGCGATGACGGCGATCGGGAAGCCGGCCAGGGCGACGGTCGGTAAGACCCAGTATTGCGGCCCCTTCCAGCCGCCCGTCGGGAACCAACCTAACCCGATACTGAAGACGACGATGAGGAGGATCGCCAGGACGAAACTGGGCGTGGCGATGCCGATGATCGAGATCGACGTCGAGAGGTAGTCCGGCCAGCGGTTGTGACCGAGAGCCGCGAATATCCCGAGCGGTATCCCGACGAGGACCGACAGCGCGAAGGCCATCACGCCGAGCTGGAACGTCACGCCGATGCCGTCGCCGATGATGTCGTTGACGCGGCGGTCTCGGGACCGGTACGACGGGCCGAGATCGCCGGTGACGAACCCACCTGCCCACTGGACGTACTGCTCGTAGAGCGGCTTGTCGAGCCCGTATTGGGCGTTCAGGCGAGCCTGGACGTTGGCGGGCAAGCGCTTTTCAGCGTCCCACGGCCCACCGGGCACGGCGTGCATGAGGAAGAACGTGATGACCGAGACCGCGAACAGCACCGGGATGATCCACAGGATCCGCCGAGCGAGGTAGTTGATCACGGTCTCACCAGCTTTGTGTCAGACCCCAATGTGTTCGGTCGATGATGCACGATGGGCCGGCCCCGTGTGGAGCCGGCCCATCATCTGGTCGTCGGTGACGACTAGTGCGCGAGGATCCGGATCGTCTCCGGGAACTCGTCGCCTGGGTTGTTGTGGTCGATCGGGGTGACCTGCTCGCCGTCAACCCAAGGCTTGACAACGGTCGCGAACGTCCGATAGAGGAGCGGTAGGTACGCCGCATCTTCTGACAGCATCTTGTCCGCCTGTGCGTAGAGCTGCGCCTGCTTGTCGGCGTCCTGCTCGACGGCCGCCTGCTTGAGCAGCTCGTCGAAGGCGGGGTTGCAGTACTGGACGTTGTTGTTGCCGCCACCGCAGGTGAAATTGCCATCGAGCTGGTTATTCGCGTGCGGGTAGTCGGCACCCCAGGCGTCCCTAGCGAGGTCATACTCACCGGCGGTCCGCTGGGTCAGGAAGACGCTGAACTCGCTACCGACCTGGTCGGTCTTGAGCCCGAACGCCTGGTTCCACGCCTCGGCCAGGAAGGCGACGCGCGGTTCATGGCCGGCGCCGGTATTGAAGCCGAACTTCAGCGCCGGGATGTCGGCCGCACTCGAGTAGCCGATCGCCTGCAGCGCCTTGTCCATGTGCGCCTTGGCGTCGTCGAGGTTGAAGGGGTACGGGTTGATCGAGTCATCGTGACCCGGCAAGCCCGGCATGATGAAGCTGTTGGCGACCTGGCCGATGCCAGAGAACGTGGCGTCGATGAACGCCTGCTTGTCGATCGCCTCAGTCAGCGCGATGCGGAAGTCCTTGTTCACGGTCGGGCACGTGTGCTCGTCCGGGCAGCGCTTGAGCTTGCCCTTGCCGGACGGATCGACGCCGTTGTTGAAGTCGTACTGGGCGATGCCGAGGGTCGGGATCTCCGAGTACTGGTCGGCGAACGCGGGGTCGTTCTTGATCCGGTTGATGTCTTCGTCCGGAACCGGATAGACAGAGTCGACTTCGTCGGCCTCGTAGGCACGCTGTGCGTCGGCGAGCTCAGCGAAGATCGGCATGTCGATCTCAGTCAACGTCGGCTTGGTGCCGATCCAGTTCGGGTTCGGCTTCAGGACGATCTGGGCGTTGTGGTCCCAGCTCTCGACCGTGAACGGGCCCGACGCAACGTAGTTGCCGGTCTCGGTGGCACCCTTCGAGGTGATCCACTTCTCCTGCATCGGGACCGTCACCCACATCCCCGTGACAGCAAGGAAGTACGTCGCGGGGATGGCGAGCTTCACGACGAAGGTCTTGTCGTCCGGCGCCGAGACGCCGACCTTGTCGAGCATCCCTTCGATCTCGGAGTCCGACGGGAGCTTCTTCGGGTCGATGCTGAGTAGGTCACCGGCCCCTTCGACTTCCTTGAGGACGTAGTTGTAGGGAGCCGGGTTGCGTGGGTCGAGCAGACGCTTCCAGCTGAAGACGTAGTCGCCAGCGACGATCGGGTCGCCGTTGCTGTACTTGGCGTCCTTGAGATGGAACGTGAGCGTCTTCGAATCCGGCGAGACGTCCCACGACTCAGCAAGCTCCGGGACGATCTTCAGATCCTTGTCGACGTAGGTGAGACCGCGCTGGACCGCGACGAGGACCGCGGTCGACTGCGAGTCCTGCGCCAGGTTCGGATCGAGCGTCGCGGGATCCTGGATCAGCGGCCAGCGGATGACCTGATCCTCGGCGAGATCCGCCGAGGCAGCGGGCGATTCGCCGCCGGAGGCGGCCGGCGACTCTCCGGGCGCCTGGCTGGCAGGCGCTTGCGTCGCGCTCGAGCCACCGCACGCGCTCGCCATGAGGGCGAACGCGCCCAGGAGGGCGAGCAGACGTTTCTGTGTCATCTAAGTTCCTTTCACGTACCCCGTCGCCGCGGTCTCCGTACCGCGACATCCGGTTGGTTCGAGCACGCCACGGTCGTGTCCACCGACCCTGGCGCCTTGACCGACTCGACGCCGCGATCCTCCCATCGATGGCGCCGTGCGCGGGGGCACCCGCGGTCACGATGACGAGCCGCGGGCCTCAAGATGGCGCATATCATTCACAGGAAGGTAGTACCCGTCAACTTGACGGAAGTCCCGCTCGCGCTCAGTCCGGGCAGGGCATCTCCGCACCCGCCATCGGTCGCCAGCGCAGGTTCGGCTGGCGCGCGGCCGTCGCCTCGTCCAGGCGCCTGACGGGTGCCGTATGCGGCGCTGAGGTGACCACCTCGGGGTCGCGTTCCGCCTCCGCCACGATCTCGGCAAGCGCGTCGGCGAACGCGTCCAGCGTCTCGACCGATTCGGTCTCGGTCGGCTCGATGAGCATCCCTTCGTCGACGATCAATGGGAAATAGATCGTCGGGGGGTGGAACCCGTGGTCGATGAGGCGCTTCGCGACATCGAGCGTCCGCACGCCGGTCCTTGCCTTGAGGCTTGCGCCTGAAGCCACGAACTCGTGCTTGCACGGCCGGTCATACGGCAGGTCGAACGTGTCCGCGAGGCGCCATTTGAGGTAGTTCGCGGCGAGGACGGCGTCGTCGCTCACCTCTCGCAAGCCCGAACCCCCATGCGCGCGGATATACGCGTAGGCGCGCACGAGGACGCCGGTGTTCCCGACGAAGCTGCGCAGCCGTCCGATCGAGGTCGGCCGTTCGCCTGGTCGTTCAAGCCGAAACGTCCCGTCGTCGAGCCGAAGGACGCGCGGTGTCGGGAGGTACGGGAGCAGTCGCTCCCCTACCCCGACCGGTCCCGCACCGGGCCCGCCACCGCCGTGCGGGGTGCTGAACGTCTTATGCACGTTGAAGTGCATGACATCGAAGCCGGCCTGGCCCGGGCGGAACCGTCCGAGGATGGCGTTGAGGTTCGCGCCGTCCATGTAGGCGAGCGCGCCGGCGTCGTGGACCGCGTCGAGCAGCTCCCCGATGCGTGACTCGAAGAGCCCGAGCGTGGAAGGGTTGGTGATCATCACCGCCGCGGACCGCGGTCCGAGTGCTGCCTTGAACGCGTCGAGGTCCACGCCACCGTCCGCGGCCGACGGGATCGTGATCGTCTTGAACCCGGCCATCGATGCGGTCGCGGGGTTCGTGCCGTGCGAGCTGTCCGGAACGAGCACCTCGTCCCGGTCGGTATCGCCCCGTTCGCGGTGGTACGCGCGGATCATCAGGATCCCGGTGAGCTCACCCTGGGCGCCGGCCGCCGGCTGGAGCGTGACGGCCCGCATGCCGGAGATCTCAGCCAGCGCCGCCTCGAGCTCCCAGAGCAGCTGCAGCGTGCCCTGCGCGACCTCATCGGGAGCCAGCGGGTGCAGCTCCGCGAAACCCGGCAGCCGCGCCGCCCACTCGTTCAACTTGGGGTTGAACTTCATCGTGCACGACCCGAGCGGATAGAACCCGGTATCGACGGCGTGGTTGAGCTGGCTGAGGTTGACATAGTGGCGGACGACGTCCGGCTCGTTCATCTCGGGCAGGGCGGGCGGTGTCGCGCGCCGCGCGTCGGCGGGTAGCCGATCGAGGGCGTCCTTGGGCGGGTGCGGGATCTTGCCGCCTCCACGTCCGGGGCGGCTGCGTTCGAACAGCGTCGGCTGGAGCTTCTCGCCGGTGACGCTCATCGCGCCGCTCCGACCGGGTTTGCTGCCTGTTCTGAGCCCGCACCGGTCTCGACGCCCACTGGCGGCCGGCCGCTGAGGACCTCCTGCAGTGCGGCGACGAACCGAGCGATGTCGCCGGGTGTCGTCAGTTCTGTGGTCGCGAGGAGGAGACCGTCGGCGAGCGTTGGATCCTCTGGCTCCGCATCCGCGAGGACGAGCCCGGCAAGGAATCCACGCTCGATGAGCCGGCGATGGACCGTCCGAGCGTCGGCGACCCTGATCGCGAATTCGTTCAGGTAGGGCCCGCTGTGCACCCGCTCCACACCGACGGCAACAAGGCTCGCCTCCAGCTCGGTCGCACGCGCCGCACCCGTCGCGGCGACGTCGCGCAGCCCGTGCGGGCCGATGGTCGCGAGGTAGATCGACGCCGCCAGCGCGAGCAGCGCCTGGTTCGTGCAGATATTGCTCGCCGCCTTGTCCCGCCGGATGTCCTGCTCACGCGCGCGTAGCGTCATGACGAAGGCGCGCTTCCCGTCGAGGTCCGTCGTCATGCCGACCAGCCGACCCGGTATCTGACGCACGAGGGCGTCGGTCGAGGCAAGGATGCCGAGATACGGACCGCCGTACTGCGGGGCTATGCCGAGCGGCTGCCCCTCACCGGCGGCGATGTCCGCGCCGTACGCACCCGGTGGCGTCAGGACCGCCAGCGAGACCGGCTCGACGACGGCGACGAAGAGCGCGCCGGCCGCATGGGTCAGCTCCGCGATCCGCGGCATCGGTTCGAGGAGTCCCAGGAAGTCCGGGTTCGCGGCGATCACCCCGGCCACCGGCCGGCCCTCTTCGGCGAGCATCTGGGACAGTGCGTCGAGATCCGTCGTGCCCGCGCCGTCGCCTTCGGTGATGAGCGGGATCTCATCAAGCTCGAGGTTCTGCATGTACGTCCGCAGCGTCTCGCGGTACTGGGGATGGACGCCGCGGCTCACGAGGACGCGGTCCCGCCGCGTCGCGCGACACGTCATGAGCGCGGCCTCGGCTGTGGCGGCGGCGCCGTCGTAGTGCGACGCCGAGACCACGTCCATGTCGACGAGCTCGGCGATCAGCGACTCGTACTCGTAGATCGACTGGAGCGTGCCCTGGCTGACCTCGGGCTGGTACGGCGTGTACGCCGTGTACCACTCACCACGAAGCAGCAGTTGATCGACCGCGGGTGGCGTCCAATGACGGTACACGCCGGCGCCGAGGAAGGACACGAGGTCGGTTCGGTTCCGCCCGGCCATCTCCCGAAGGCGTGCCGACAGCTCGAGCTCGGGCTCGGGCGGCGGCAGGTCGAGCGCGCTCGCGCGGAGATCGGACGGGATATCGGCGAAGAGGTCGTCGATGCTTTCGAGGCCGAGGGCGGCGAGCATCCGCTCCCGGTCGGCCGGGGTGTGTGGACCGTAGGGCATCGTCCGATCAGCCGGCCGCGACGAGGTCGTCGTACGCGGGACCGTCGAGGAGATCGTCCATCTCCGAGCTGTCGCTGACCGTGATCTTGATCATCCAGCCGTCGCCGTACGGATCGCTGTTGACGAGCTCCGGGTTGGCCGACAACGCGCTGTTGCTGGACGTGACCGTGCCCGTCAACGGCGCGAACAGGTCGCTGACCGCCTTGACCGACTCGACCACGCCGAACGGCTTCGCCTCCTCGAGATCGCGGCCCTCGTCGGGCAACTCGACGAACACGATGTCACCGAGCTGGTCGGCGGCGTACTGGGTGATCCCCACGGTCGCCTCGCCGCCGTCGACCCGCACCCACTCGTGGTCGCGGGTATAGCGCAAGTCGGTCGGTGCGCTCACGTCAACTGGTCCTCCGATAGAACGGCAGCGGTACGACCCGCGCCGGCACGCGGGCGTCGCGGATCTCGATGTCCACCATGGTGCCCGGTTCCGCGTCAGCCGGTGCGACGTACGCCATAGCGATCGGGACGCCGAGCGTCGGCGACTGCGTCCCGCTGGTCACGACACCCGTTCGGCGGTCACCGGCGTGGACCGGATACCCGTGCCGCGCGATGCCGCGTCCCTCGACGATGAGGCCGACAAGATGACGCTTCGGTCCCTCGGCCGCGGCGCGCTCGAGGGCGGCTCGGCCGACGAAATCGACACCCTTGTCGAGCTTCACCACGCGCCCCAGGCCGGCGTCGTACGGCGTGGTCGTCGTATCGAGTTCGTTGCCGTACAGCGGCATGCCGGCCTCGAGGCGGAGGGTGTCACGTGCGCCGAGGCCGACCGGGCGGCCATCGACGCTGCGAACCGCTTCGATCAACGTGTCCCACAGCTCGCCGGTCCGGCCCGTCTCGACGAAGACTTCGAAACCATCCTCACCGGTATACCCGGTCCGGGCGATGTGTGCCGGGATCCCGGCGACCTGCCCGTCCGCGATGCCGTAATAGCGCAGGGACGGCAGGTCCACGTCGGTGTGCGGCGTCAGGACGTCGATCGAGCGCGGACCCTGGATCGCGACGAGACCCGTCGCGAGCGAGTGGTCGTCGAGGACCGCCCGCGAGCCGTCGAGTCGCTCGGCGAGGGCATCGGACACGATCTGGGCATTGGAGGCGTTGGCCACGACCATGAACCGATCGGCGGCGAGGCGATAGACGATGAGGTCGTCGAGGATCCCGCCATCCGACGCGCAGATCATCGAGTAATGCGCGCGACCCACGGCGAGTGCCGGCGGGTCGGAGACGAGGGCGCGGGCGAGCGCCTCGCCGGCGTCCCGGCCCTCGACGAGCAGTTCACCCATGTGCGACAGGTCGAACAGGCCGGCGCGTTCGCGCACGCACCGATGCTCCTCGAGGATCGAGCTGTACTGCACCGGCATGTGCCAGCCGGCGAAGTCGATCATCCGCGCACCGAGCGCCTCGTGACGGGCTGCGAGTGGCGTCTCGTGGATGACCGTGGCGACCCCCTCCGGGTCGGTCACGAGGCGCGCTCCACGCCCGACGTCGCGAGGCGGTCGGCCGCCTGCGCGACGAGTCCGCGTTCTGTCTCGAAGGTCAGCATGGTGGGCGCCTCATCGAAATCGATCCAGCGGACCTCGTCGAACTCGTGATCGTGCCGTTCGAGGTCGCCCCCCACGGGCTTCATCATGAAGTAGTGGACGGTCTTGTGGATGCGGGTACCGGACTGGACGAACGTGTATTCGATCGAACCGAGCGGGCCGGTGATCCGCACTTCCAGCCCGGTCTCCTCCGCGACCTCACGCAGCGCCGTCTCCTCGATCGTCTCGTGCGGATCGGGAGTCCCCTTGGGAAGGGTCCACGTCCTGTTGTCACGGTCGCGTCGACGACTGCCGACGACGAGCTGTGGACGCCCATCGGCGTAGCGGACCACGATGCCGCCCGCGGAAGTGGCGGTGGCGTTCCTCAGGCGTGCCACGGAGCCGCGGCGGCGCTGGGACGTCGGCTCGTCCCGGAACGCCCGGAGCGAGCCCAGTGCATCGTCACCAGCGGCCGGACTCGGCGATCGCGCAGATGCGACCGGATGGGTCGGGGGCCGCGCCAGCCCGAGCGAAGTCGCTCGAATGGGCCGGCATCAAGGGCTCGCAGCAGGGTCTGGGATCCGCTCACCGGGTAGAACGATGCGCGCGCTCCGAGACCGAGACGCCGCTCTTTCACGCGGCTCGACGAACGCACGAATCGCGCCGCCGGTCGCGCCGCGTACTTTGCGGCGATGCTGTGTCCCATGGCCGGCAATGGTACTAGGTCAGTCCTGCCTTGCAAGCGCGTTGCTGAGTGAATCGCGCATCGCAGAGGCCGTCTCCGGTGCCAGCGCGCCACGGTCGAGGGCCAGTTCGATCTCCCGGTGCGCGGCGGCCACATACAGCGGCAGGACGCCGGGTGCGTGCTTCCGCAGCGCGGCGAGGTGGGCGGTCAAGGTGCCGACGTCGCCACGCGTCATGGGACCGGTCAAGGCGGCACGGATCCCGAGCGCGCGCGCGTTCCCCAGCGTCCCTTCGATGAGCGGGCCGTAGATCGCCAACGCGCCGGCCTCGTCGAGACCGGCGACCGCGCCAAGCTCTGCGATGGCATCGAGCAGCGCGACGAACCCGCCGGCGGCGAGGACCGCCGCCGCGTGGTATGCGGCCTTGGTCCCGGGCGCGAGACGTACCGCGTGCGCGCCGATCCGGGCGGCCATCGACGCGAGGAGCGCAGCCAGGTCGTCATCGCCCTCGACCGCGACCGTCGCGCCGTGGAGCGCGGCGATCGCGCGTTCGGTGTCGGCAAAGGCGACGAGCGGGTGGAACGACCCGACCTGGGTCCCGGCCGCCATGGCCGGCGCGAGCACCTCCGCGCCGAGCGCACCACTCGTGTGCACCATGGCCTGGCCGCTGTACATCCGGATGTCGCGCGCGAGCGGCACGATCGCGTCGTCGGGGATGGCCAGGATGATCAGCTCGACCTCCTCGATCAGGGCCTGCGCTTCGGCGAACGCACGCGCCCCCTCGACCGAGCTCGCGAACCGGTTCCGACGTTCCTCGTCCCGGCTCGCGACGGCCTGGATCGGCCAACCAGCGCGGCTCAGGGCAAGGCCGAGGGCCGTCCCGACAGCTCCTGCCCCAACGATGCCGGTCGATGGGATATCACTGGGTCCCGAGCGCTGATGGGGATGCGCGTGTCCGTCCGCGTGGACCTCGCCATCGCCGTGCCGGTGGTGGCCCGGCGGGACGGGGTCGAGATCGATGCCTGCCTCCTTGATCGCGGCGTCCATCTCGGCGCGGTCGCGCTCGGGGTCATCACCAGGCAGACCGCCCCACGGCTTCACCGACCGGACTCCCAAAGCGTCGTCGAGATACGGCGGCCTCGGTCGACGCGGGCGGCACGCCGAGCGGGGTACGCTTCCATCGATCGAGTCTAGCGAGCGAACGGAGTAGGACGCGTTGCCATCATCCGATCCCTTCGGCGCCCGGGGATCCCTCGGCCCGGGCCTGCCCGACATCTATCGCCTGGGAGCCGTCCAGAGCCTGACTGCAGAACCCCGCCTGCCCGTCACCGTCCGCATCCTGCTCGAGAATCTGCTGCGTCACGCCGGAGGCGTGGTCGGCGCGGCCGATGTCGAGACGCTCGCCTCGTGGCGTCCCGGGATCGCCGCCGAGGCCGAGATCCCGTTCATGCCGTCGCGGGTGATCATGCAGGACCTGACCGGCGTCCCGGCGGTCGTCGATCTCGCGACGATGCGCGACGCGATGGCCGACCTTGGCGGTGATCCGAGCCTGGTCAACCCGCTCGTCCCGGCCGACCTCGTCATCGACCACTCCGTCCAGGTCGACCGCTTCGGTACCGGTGACGCATTCGCCTTCAACGTCGAGCGCGAGTACGAGCGCAACGGCGAGCGCTACCAGCTGTTGCGCTGGGCACAGACGGCGTTCCGCAACCTGCGCATCGTCCCGCCGGGGACCGGCATCGTCCATCAGGTCAACCTCGAGTTCCTGGCCCCGGTCGTCGACGACCGCGAGGGCGTGGCGTTTCCTGACACACTCGTGGGGACCGACTCGCACACGACGATGATCAACGCGCTCGGCGTCCTGGGCTACGGCGTCGGCGGCATCGAGGCGGAGGCCGTCCTGCTCGGGCAGCCGCTGTATCAGCCGATGCCGCACGTCGTTGGCGTCCAGCTCACGGGTGCCCTGCCCAGCGGCTCGACCGCGACCGACCTCGTCCTCGTCGTCACCGAGCTGCTTCGGAGCCATGGCGTCGTCGGCGCTTTCGTCGAGTTCGCGGGGGACGGCATCGCCGGCTTGTCGCTCGCGGATCGGGCGACGATCTCGAACATGAGCCCCGAGTTCGGGGCGACGGCCACGCTGTTCCCGATCGACGACGAGACGCTCGCGTATCTGCGACTCACCGGCCGCACGCCCGAGCGCGTTGACCTCGTCGAGCGCTACGCCAAGGAGCAGGGACTGTGGCGCGAACCCGGCGAGGGTCCGGCCTTCGACGAGATCTTGACCCTCGACCTCTCGACGGTCGAGCCGTCCGTGGCCGGTCCGCGGCGGCCCCAGGATCGTGTCCCGATCCGAGAGCTGCGCGAGAACTTCCGGTCCGCGTTCCCGGACGGACTGATGTCGCCAGGCGGCGAGCCGCCAGCGCCCGAGATCGAAGCCGACGGTGACGTCGTGCACGAGGCATCTGCGGAATCGTTCCCGGCATCCGATGCTCCCGCGTTCGCGAGAAGCGAGGTCGTCGATGCCCCCGCTCCTCCCGTCCCCGCGACGTCCTCTGCCCCGGTGATCGATGACCGGATGTACCGGTCCGTGACCGTCTCGATCGGTGACGAGAACGTACCCGTCAGCACAGGGTCGGTGGCGATCGCCGCGATCACGTCGTGCACGAACACGTCGAACCCGACCGTCATGGTCGGCGCCGGACTCCTCGCGCGGAACGCCGTGGCACGCGGGCTGCGCGTCCGCCCGACCGTCAAGACATCCCTCGCTCCTGGGTCGAAGGCCGTCACCGGCTACCTCGAGGCGGCGGGGCTGATGGCGCCGCTCGAACAGCTCGGTTTCGCGCTCGCAGGGTATGGATGCACGACGTGCATCGGCAACTCCGGCCCGCTCGACACCGCGGTCGCGACCGCGATCGAGGAGAACGACCTGATCGTCGCGGCGGTGTTGTCCGGAAACCGGAACTTCGAAGGACGGATCCACCCCCTCGCGCGAGCGAGCTACCTCGCGTCGCCGCCGCTCGTCGTCGCCTTCGCGCTGGCCGGCCGCGTCGACACCGACCTATCGTCGGAACCGCTCGGCGATGGCGCCGATGGACGGCCGGTCTACCTTGCCGACATCTGGCCGACCGCCGACGAGATCCGCTCGGTCATCGGCACGGCCATCCATCCCGAGCTGTTCCGACGAACCTATGGCGTCGTGTTCGAAGGTGACGATCGCTGGCGAGCACTGCCGATCCCGGAGGGCGACCGGTACGCGTGGGACGGGTCGTCGACCTATGTCGCCCGCCCGCCGTTCTTCGAGGGCATGACGTCCCGCGATCGGGGCGTCGGGGACATCACCGGCGCGCGCGTCCTGGCCGTCCTCGGCGATTCGGTGACGACAGACCACATCTCGCCGGCCGGCGCGATCCCGCATTGGTCACCTGCCGGCCAGTGGCTCCAGGCGCACGGCGTGACGCCGCTCGAGTTCAACAGCTACGGCGCTCGGCGCGGTCATCACGAGGTGATGATGCGAGGCACGTTCGGGAACATCCGACTGAAGAATCGCCTGGTCGAGGGCAAGGAAGGTCCATACACCGTCCACCTCCCGGATGGCGAGCAGACCTTCATCTACGACGCCGCGATGCGCTACCAGGAGGAGGGCGTGCCGCTGCTCCTGCTCGCGGGTCGCGAATACGGGTCCGGCTCGTCGCGGGACTGGGCCGCCAAGGGCCCGGCGTTGCTCGGCGTCAAGGCCGTGCTGGCCGAGTCATACGAACGTATCCATCGCTCGAACCTCGTCGGTATGGGCGTCCTGCCGGTCCAGTACAAGCCTGGGGATACCGCTTCGTCGTTGGGCCTCGATGGGCGCGAGACGTACTCGATCCTGGGGATCGGCGATCGGCTCGCCCCGCGCCAGTCGGTCACGGTCGTCGCCGAACGTGATGCCGGCCGCCAGATCAGGTTCGAGGCCATCGCGCGGCTAGACGGCGCGATCGAGGTGGACTACTACCGCGGCGGCGGGATCCTGCCCGCCGTGCTGAGGCGGCTCGCCCGGGAGAGCTAGCCCCCCAGTCGGGTAGTCCGCGGGCCCGATGCGACGCGCCCGATGCCGCCCGCGGTGACTACCAGTCAGCACCCGATGCCCGAAGGTCCATTTCCGATGTCCCCAGCGGTCGGCGGTGCTTGCCGGACACTGGCTGCGGGCCGTACGGACGTTCGAAGCGAGCTTCGGGCCATTCGTGCTGACTCGCAGCCACCGCCGGCGTCGTCCGCGCCACGGGAAAACGAATGAACCCCCGGGGGAGGACCGGAGGCTCATTCGCGGAGGAGGTTGTCGCTCGTCGAGGGTGTGACGCCACAACATCCGATGACGTGACGCGCGGTCCGGACGTCGCGTCGCAGGCGACGGTAGGCTCACGCGATGGCGCTTCCGACCGCCAGGACGATCCAGCGCACCTACCTCGTTCTGACGACCGTCACGACCCTGGCGACGTCCTTCATCTGGGGCGTCAACACCCTGTTCTTGCTCGACGCCGGGCTGTCGAACACCGAGGCGTTCGCGGCAAACGCCTTCTACGCGATCGGGCAGGTGCTCTTCGAGGTCCCGACGGGTGTCGTCGCAGACACCCGCGGTCGGCGCTTCTCCTACATGCTCGGCGCCGCCACGCTGCTGGCGTCGACCGTCCTTTACCTCGTCATGTGGCAGATCCACGCACCGTTCGTCGGCTGGGCCCTGGCTTCGGCGCTGCTTGGACTCGGGTTCACGTTCTTCTCGGGGGCGACCGAGGCGTGGCTTGTCGACGCGCTCCGCGCGACCGGGTTCTCTGGCGAGCTCGACACGGTCTTCGGACGTGCCCAGACCGCCTCCGGAGCGGCGATGCTGCTCGGCTCTGTGCTCGGCGGGGTCGTCGCCCAGGCGACCGACCTTGGTGTCCCATACATCCTCCGTGCTGGGTTCCTCGGTCTGACGCTCGTGATCGCATACCGCTTCATGCACGACATCGGGTTCACCCCACGGCGCGGCGCCGACCCGATCACTGAGGTGCGAGCTGTCCTCGAGGGCTCGATCGAGGCGGGGTGGCGCAACCCGCCGGTCCGCGCCTTGATGCTGGGTGGGCTGTTCACGGGTGGCGTGACCTTCTTCGCCTTCTATGCGAGCCAGCCGTACCTGCTCCAGTTGTACGGCGACCCGAATGCCTACAGCGTCGCTGGACTGACGGCTGCCGTGTTCGCGGGTGCCCAGATCGTCGGCGGCATGCTCGTCCCGTACGTGCGGCGGCTGTTCAGGCGGCGGACGGACGGCGTCCTCCTGTCCGTCGTCGGGACGGTCGGGATCATGGCGGTGATCGGCGTCACAACCAGCTTCGTGATCGCCCTCGTGCTGCTTGCGGCCTGGGCGATGCTGTTCGCGGTCACGTCCCCGCTCCGCCAGGCGTTCATCAACGGGATCATCCCGTCCGAGCAGCGCGCGACCGTCCTGTCGTTCGATTCGTTCATGAGCTCGATCGGCGGCGCGGTGTCGCAACCGGCGCTCGGTCGCGTCTCGGACGTCTTCGGATACGGCCCCGCCTACGTGGTCACGGCCGTGATGCAGGCGTGCGCGATCCCGTTCGTACTCCTCGCCCGTCGCGAGCGTGCCGCCTCCGATCCGATCGAGGCGTGACGGTCAACACCGTCGTCAGGAGGAGGGGCGAAGGTGGTGGGCGATACTGGATTCGAACCAGTGACCCCGCGGATGTGAACCGCGTGCTCTAACCACTGAGCCAATCGCCCACGAAGCCCTGACGCCGGTCGGCGGCATCCGGACGGACCGCGATCATACCCGCAGCCCCGGCCACCGGGCAACGATCGCATCGGGGTCTCCGCCGTCCACGACCACCAACTTCTGGCGGCTCGAGGCGCCGGCCACGATCCGTACCGACGATCGTGCGACCCCGAGCTCTTCGGCGATCAGCCGGATCAGCGCGTTGTTGGCGGCGCCTTCCACGGCCGGCGCGCCGACGCGCGCTCGGAGTATCCCGTCGGTGACGCCATCGACCTGGTCGAGCGCCGCCCTCGGCGTGAGACGGACGGCGAAGCGGACGTCGCTCGGACTCAAGACCTCACAGCATGCGCCAGAGGAAGCTGAGGATGATCAGGACGATGAACCCCGACCAGTCGATCATCCCCGACTGCGGCAGCATCCTGCGCACGGGCGCGAGCAGCGGTTCGGTCGTCTGGTACAGGAACGCCGATGCCCGAAACCGCCCAGACGGATCGATCCACGACATGATCATCCGCCCGAAGACGAGCGCCCAGAGCGCCATCAGCAGGAACTGGATGAAGTTGACGAGGAACGCCCCAGGCACGGCCGGAGTTTACCAGTCGGTGTTCAGGAGCCAGCGGGGGCATGGAGGTGCTCCGGTTCGTCTGGCACGTCCCGATGCGGACGCTCGCCGAAGATCGCCCGACCGACCCGGACGATCGTCGCGCCCTCCTCGACCGCGACCTCGAAGTCGTCGGTCATGCCCATCGACAGTGCGGAGCCGACCGGGGCACCGCTCGAGTGCAGCTCGTCCAGGAGGGCGCGCAGGTGCTGGAACGTCGGGCGCGCCGCGTCTGGGTCGCCGACCAATCGGCCGATCGTCATCAGGCCTTGGACGTCCAGTCCGTCCAGGCGAGCCAAGGCGTCGAGCGCCCCTCGCAGCTCGACGGGTGCGAACCCGGCTTTCGATGGATCGTCGTCCACGTTGACCTGGGCGAGGACCGGGTAGCGCGCCGCGGGTCCCGCGCCTCGGACTTCCCTCCCGAGCCGATCAAGGCGCTCCGCGAGCGCGATCGAATCGACCGTCTGGATCACGTCGAACGTCTCGAGAGCGCGGCGTGCCTTGTTGGACTGCAGCGGACCGACGAGATGCCAGGTCACGCCAGACAGCTTCGCGACCTTGCCTTCAGCCTCCTGGACGCGGTTCTCGCCGAGCGTAGTGATGCCCGCGTCGACCGCGGCCGCAAGTCGTTGCGCGTCGACGGTCTTGGATACCGCGACCAGCGTGACGGTCGACCGGTCACGGCCGGCGCGCTCGCACGCCGCGGCGATGCGCTCCTGGACGGCCTCGTACGCCCTGCGGAGGGCGTCCACCTCGGCAGGTCTCTCGGTCATCGATCGCTCGCCGGCCGCTTGCCGGCGCGGATCACTTGCGGCGCAGGAAGCTTGGGATCTCGAGGTCGTCGGCGTCGTACGTCGTCGGACGTCGAGCCGCGGCCGGCTCGCCTGCGGTGCGCTCGACACGCGGCGCAGCGGCTACCGCCGGCTCCTCGTCGCCGGCGGGCGCCGGGCTGAACATGCCGTCGTTCCCGTGCTCGCGCTGGCGCTCGAGCTCCTGCAGGAAGTCGCGTTCGTGGGAGACACGACTCGCAGCTGCGCCTTCCATGACACCTGACGCTTCGCGCTGGACCGCTGGCTTGCGCTTGCCGCCGTCGAAGCCGGTCGCGATGACGGTGACCATGACCTCGTCGCCGAGACGTTCGTTGAAGCTCGTGCCGAAGATGATGTTCGCCTCGGGATCGGCGGCCTCCTTGATGGCCTCGGCCGCCTCGTTGACCTCGAACAACGACAGCGTCGACGAACCCGTGATGTTCCAGAGGATGCCCTGCGCGCCGTGGATGTCGAGCTCGAGCAGCGGACTCGCGATCGCCTGCTGGGCCGCCTCGACCGCACGGTTCTCGCCGCTCGCACGACCGATGCCCATCAACGCCGAACCGGCGTCCTTCATGATCGCGCGAACGTCGGCGAAGTCCTGGTTGATCAGTCCGGGCATCGTGATGATGTCGCTGATGCCCTGTACGCCCTGGCGCAGGACGTCATCGACGACCCGGAAGGCGTCGAGGATGCTGGTGTTCTTCTGGACGACGTCCTTGAGCCGATCGTTCGGGATCGTGATCAGGGCGTCGACCTGCGTCTTGAGCTCCTCGGCCGCCTTCTCCGCGACGAGCTTGCGGCGGTTGCCCTCGAAGGTGAACGGCTTCGTCACGACGCCGATCGTCAGAGCGCCCGAATCCTTCGCGATCTGCGCGACGATCGGCGCGGCACCGGAGCCCGTCCCGCCGCCGAGACCCGCTGTGATGAACACCATGTCGGAGTCCTGGATCGCGGCCGCGATCTTGTCCGAGTCCTCTTCCGCGGATCGCTGACCCATCGCCGCGTCGCCGCCGGCGCCGAGCCCGCGCGTGACCTTGTCGCCGATGCGGATCTTGTGCGGTGCGTCCGACTGGAGAAGCGCTTGGGCATCCGTGTTGCAGGCGATGAACTCGACACCCATCATCTCGGCCCGGATCATCCGGTTGACGGCGTTGCTACCGCCACCGCCGACACCGATGACGCGGATCAGCGCGAAATTCTCGGAATCGGAACGCAACGCCATGGGGCTCTCCTCCGGCGACCCTCGGCGGGTCCTGGGCGGTGTCATCGGTGGCTCTGGGGTATCTCTGGTCTCGCGCGCTGGGAGGCGACCCGTGCGTCAGCGTGACGGGTCGTGAGTCGCGGAGTATACCGCCGAGTCCAAGGGGCGGACTATCAGGCGGCCGACTCCGGTGGAGTCTGGTGCAGATAGACACCGTCCGGGCGGGTGGAACGTGCCGATGCTCCGACCGGCTGACGTTGGAACATCACGTGTTACGGCTAACGTCGGTACCGGCGCTCAGCGGCCGTTTGGAACACCACCGGTTCCAGTCGGCGGCTGAGACCGCCCAGGATGCGCGCTTCTTCGTCACTTGGAACATGTGATGTTCCAAGCGCGCTCGGGTCAGGGCGGCGTCGCTCCGCGACCCGCACGTCGCCAGCCGCGCCGGGCCCGACCTACCCCTCGATGAAGCTCAGCCGCACCGTCCG
>JBJMMR010000007.1:0-16316 GCA_045804645.1 Chloroflexota bacterium
TCGACCAAGATCGGGCCGCAGGTCGCCGAGGCGTTCACCATTCTCGGCCAGCGCTCCAAGCAGGCCAGGGAGAGCGCCATGCGCGCGCTCGAGCGGGTCCAGATCGCCGACCCCGAAGCGGTCGCCGACCGCTATCCTCACCAGCTGTCGGGCGGGATGCAGCAGCGGGTCGTCATCGCGATCGCCCTCGCGTCCGATCCGAAACTCCTGATCCTCGATGAGCCGACGACCGGGCTCGACGCCACGGTCGAGGCAAGCGTGCTCGACCTCGTACGCAAGCTGCAGGCCGAGACGAATGCCGCGGTCCTGCTGATCGCCCACAACCTGGGCGTGATACGCGCGATGTGTGATCGAGTCGGCGTCATGTATGCAGGCAAGATCGTCGAGGAGGGGGACGCCGCGCGGGTCTTCGAGCGGCCGCAACACCCCTACACCGTCGGCCTGTTGCGAGCGCTTCCACGGCACGGCATCCGAAAGTCGCAGCGACCGCTGGCGACGATCCCCGGCACGCTTCCACAGATCGGCGCGCCCCTGCCGACATGTGTGTTCGTCGACCGCTGCCCCTTGGCAACGGACATCTGCCGTGAGCAGGAGCCACCGATCGTCGAACTGGCCGACGGTCAATGGACGCGCTGCCATCACTGGGACCAGATCGACCAGATCGTCGAACCTGCCGCGGTACCCGGCCAGGTCACCATCACCGGCGAACGGACCCTGGCGATGAGCGGGATATCAAAGACCTTCCGCCAGAGCGGGCATCCGATCCCAGCGCTCGTCGGCGTCGACCTCGACGTCTTCCACGGCGAGACGCTCGGCCTGGTCGGAGAATCCGGGTCCGGTAAGTCGACGCTCGCCCGGACGATCCTTGGCATCGAGAGTCCGGACGCCGGCGGAAGCATGGAACTGGACGAGCACACACTCGGGGCGACGACCGCGGATCGCCCCACGAAGGACAAGCGCTCCATCCAGATGGTCTTCCAGAACCCCGATTCCGCGCTGAACCGCGGGTGGAGCGTGCGGCACATCCTCCGTCGATCGGTCAGCAAGCTCACGGGTCTGTCAGGCAAGGCGGCGGATGAGCGGGTCGAGCGACTAGCGTCAGAGTTGCGCCTGAGCGAACGCCACCTCGATCTGAAACCGCGCCAGCTCTCTGGTGGCCTGAAGCAACGGGTGGCGATCGCGCGCGCCTTCGCCGGCGACCCGGACGTCGTCGTCGCGGACGAGCCGACAAGCGCGCTCGACGTGTCGGTCCAAGCGGCGATCCTTAACGTCCTGTCGGATCTCCAGGCCCAGAATCAGACGAGCTATCTGCTGATCTCGCACGACCTCGGGGTCGTTCGGTACCTGGCAGATCGGATCGCGGTCATGTATCTCGGTCGTATCCAGGAGGTAGCCGACTCCGAAACGATCTTCCGGGGTCCGAACCATCCGTACACCGAGGCACTGTTGTCGGCGGTGCCGACCGTCGACGGCGAGCCGCCAGCCCGGATCCGCCTGGATGGTGAGATCCCCAGTCCGGCGAATCCACCGAGTGGCTGCGTTTTCCACACGCGGTGCCCGCGGAGGATCGATGGGCTTTGCGAGGTGACCGAGCCGGCGCTGCTAGAGGTCGAACCCGGCCATCTCATGAAGTGTCACATCCCGCTGGAGGAACTTCGGAGGCTACAGACGAAAGCGAAGGTCGAGGATGTGATCCTGACGACGCCTCCGCCACTCCCGGGCGAGGAAAGCGCGAGCACGATCACGCTCGACGCATAACTTTCCGGGTTTGCCCCGCAGATGCGGTCGCGCTAGACGTCGGAGTCGGGGAAGGTCGCCTTGCGCTGCTCGATCCAGGCGAGCAACTCCTCATGGATCGCCTCGTCCAATGGCGGCATCTCGTACTCGGCGAGGCGTTGCTTCCAGCGCGCGTTGGCGCGTTGCGCGGCGTCCTGCGACCCGTTGAGCTCCCACTGTTCGAAGCTGTTGTTATCGGCGAGCTCCGAGCGCCAGAACGCGGTCTCGAAGTTCGCGAGCGTGTGCGGCGACCCGAGGAAGTGCTGTCCGGGACCACCCGCGAGCATCGCTTCGAGGGCGAGCCCGTTCTCGGACACATCGACTCCCTCGAGGTACTTGCCCGCCATCGACGCCTGATCCTCATCGAGGATGAACTTCTCGTAGCCGATCGCGAGCCCGCCCTCGAGCCAGCCCGCGGTGTGGAGGTTGAAGTTCACCCCCGCTTGCATCGTCGCCATGAAGCTGATCGCGCTCTCGTAGGCGGCCTGGTAGTCGGGCACCTTCGACGCCGTGAAGTTGCCGCCGCTGCGGAACGGCACGCCGAGTCGGCGTGCAAGCGCCGCGAGGACGAACAGGACGAGCTGGGGCTCCGGTGTCCCGAAGGTCGGTGCTCCCGTCTGCATCGACATCGACGATGCGAACGAACCGAAGATGACGGGCGAGCCCGGCCGAACGATCTGGCAGAACGCCATCCCGGCGAGCGCCTCGGCCAGGGTCTGCGTGGCATCCGCCGCCACCGTGACCGGCGCCATCGCGCCGCCGAGGATGAACGGCGTGATCAGCATGATCTGGTTGTTCTCGGCGTACGCCTTCGCCGACCCGAGCATGTTGAAGTCCCACGACATCGGCGAGTTCGCGTTCGCGAGCCCCATGATCACGTGCTCGCGCTCGAGCGTGTCCGCGCCGAACACGATCTTCACCATGTCGACCGAGTCCTGCGCTCGACTCGGGTGCGTGACCGAGCCCATGAACGCCCGATCCGAGTAGCGGATGTGGCTGTAGACCATGTCGAAGTGGCGCTTGTTGACCGGCAGGTCGACCGGCTCGCACAACGTCCCGCTGTCGTGATGCAGGACACGGCTCGTGTACGCGAGCTTCACGAAGTTCCGGAAGTCCTCGATGGTGGCGTACCGCCGCCCCTCGTCGAGGTTGTGGATGAATGGCGAGCCGTAGCTCGGCACGAGGACCATGTGCGGGTCGCCGATGACCACGCTTCGGTGCCGGTTGCGGGCTACCTGGGTGAAGGAGCTCGGTGCCGTCGCCTGGACGATCTTGCGGCACATCCCGCGCTCGAACCGGACGCGCTGCCCCTGGACGTCGGCTCCGGCGGCGCGGAAGATCTCGGTCGCTTCGGGATAGTTGACGATCTCGATGCCGACCTCCTGCAGGAGCGTGTCGGCGTTGTATTCGATGGCCTCGAGGCCGTCGGTCGACAGGACTTCGACGGGCGGCAACTTCCGCGTGAGATAGGGGACCGACTCCATCGCCCGGGCGAGCCGTTCCGCGTGTCGCGCCGAGCGTCCGCGGCGGGTCGGGGTCGTGTGGTCGATCTGCTCGGTCGCCATGGTCGCCGTCATGGTACGCGCCGAGCGCGCGCCACTCACCCTCGAAGCGCGAGCTCACGCCCCTCGTAGATGGCGAGGCTTGCCCGGCGCGGTGCGACGCAATCGCCGATCGCGTCGAATGCGATCCCGCGCCGTCGGAGTTCATCCCCCAGGCTGGTCTCAGCGACCGCCGTCTCCGCGATGACGAGCGTGTCGGCGGGGAGGACGTCCTCCGCGCCCTTCGCGACCGTGCGGACCGTGGCACCGTCGCCGTCCCACGAGAGCACCACCGTTCCCGGCCGCATCGTCCCGCCCGCTGCACTGAACCGGGCCCGGAGCGGCCCGTCGGCCGCACTGTGAAAGAGCCCGCCGCCGACGACCGCTGCCGACGTGACGATCGTCACGGCGTGGCCGCGTTCGGCCAGATAGAGTGCCGTGCCGAGCCCACGCCAATCACCGACATCGTCGACCAGGACGACGCGTGGCCCGACGGAGACCGTCTCGGCAAGGACGGCCTGGATGGAGACGGCGTCTACACGCTCCGTTCCCGGCATCCGGTCGACCATCGGCAATGCTCGCTGGAAGCCGGTCACGGGCGGCCGCGAACCCGTCGCGATCACGACCTCGTCGGCGGCGAACGCCTCCACATCGTCGGCGCTGGCCGTCGATCCGAGACGGACGTCCACGTCGAGGACCGCGAGTCGATGCTCGAACCACGCCAGCAGGTCGAGGATCTGCCCGCGCGACGGTTGCTTTCCGGCGAGCCGGAACTGACCGCCGAGCTGCGCGCCACGCTCGAGCAGCGTCACCCGGTGACCCCGCTCCGCCGAGACGCGGGCAGCCTCGAGACCCGCGGGACCGCCTCCCACGACGAGCACGGATCGCGGCGTCTCGGCAGGTGGCGGCGTATCACCGGTCCGCCACTCCCGACCGGCCGATGCGTTTCCCAGGCAGGAGATCCAGTAGTCGCGTGACCGCCGGCCCCAGCACAGCTGGTTGCACGAGATGCATGGCCGAACATCGTCGGCTCGGTCCTCGCGGGCCTTCCTGACGAGGTACGGATCGGCGATCTGCCCGCGGACGATGCTCACCATGTCCGCTTCGCCGGCGGCAAGAACGGCCTCGGCGGCGGCCGGCGTCCGGATGTGGCTTTCTGCCTGGACGACGGCGTTCTTCACGACGCGCTTCAACGCCGCGGCGAAGGGCACGCCGAGCTGCTGCTCGTACAGCGAGACCGGGATGATGGGGTAGAAGTCGAAGTAGGAGCCGGTGCCGCAGGTGACGTAATCCATCAACCGCCGCTCGTCGTGCCAGGCGACGATCTCGGCCAGCTCGTCGATCGTCAACGCCGGTTCGGAACGACTGTCCACGCTCACGGCCAAGCCGAGGATGAAGGCGTCGCCGCAGGTCGCCCGGAGCTGCTCCAGCAACGTGCACGAGAAGCGCATCCGAGCGTCGAACGAGCCGCCCCACGCATCGGTCCGCCGGTTCGACCACGGGGTCCAGAACTGATCGACGAGCGCGTTGTAGGCCGCGAAGATCTCGACCCCGTCGAAGCCGGCCCCCTGTGCGCGACGCGCTCCTGCGACGAACCCCGCGATGACCTCGTCGATCTCGGCTTCCGTCATCGCGTGGCTGCCGTCCGCATCGTGGTACGACGGGAGGCCCGACGGGGACCAGTTCGGCGCGAACGACACATCCGCGTCGCCGTGCTGCCCCACGTGATACAGCTGCTGGATCAGCACGACGTCGGGGTTCGCCTCGCGGCACGTGTCGGTGAGTCGTCGGAAGGCCGGGATGATCGAATCGTCGTCGTGGCGGAAGTTGCCGCGGGTGAGGACGGCGGTGCGGTGCACCGGCACGGGCTCGACCACGATCATCCCCGCCCCGCCCAGAGCGCGCTCGCGGTAGTACCCGATGTGGCGATCGCCCGGCAGTCCGGCCTCGGCCATGTTGGCGGTGTGCGCACCGAAATTGATGCGGCTCTTGAGCGTCCGATGCCGGATCGTCAGCGGCTCGAAGACGTGCGGGAAGGGCATGGGCCGTGCAGTATGCGGCCATGGTTAGCCTGCCGCCGCTCGTCGTGGTCGCCGGTCCGACCGCGGCCGGCAAGACCGAGCTCGGCATACGACTCGGCGAATGGCTGATGGCCGAGGGCCGCGCAGCCACCGTCATCTCGGCCGACTCGCGACAGATCTACCGGGGCCTCGATATCGGGACAGCCAAGGTCAGCGACGCGGACCGTCGTCGCGTCCCGCACGCGGGCCTCGACCTGGTCGACCCTGACGAGCGTTTCGCCGTATCCGGCTTCACGTCCCATGTCAACGGCGTCCTCGAGGAGCTCGCGGCGCGCGGGGGAGTCGCGCTCCTCGTCGGTGGGACCGGACTCTACCTCCGCGCGGTCGCTCGCGGTCTCGATCTCGCGTCGCTTCCCGACGAGCCTGCCGTCCGCGCCCGCCTGGAAGCGGAGTTCGATGCCGAGGGTCTCGAGCCGCTCGCGGCGCGCCTCCAGGCGACGGCGCCGACGCTCGCCGCCGGGACGCACCTCGCGAACCCCCGACGCGTCATACGGGCCCTCGAGATCGCCGAGTTGCGCGGCGACGGGCCCCGGCCCGAGCCACGTGGTTATGGGGCGCCGTCGATCTGGCTCGGCCTCGACGTGGCGGCGGATGAGCACCGGCGCCGGATCGCGACACGAGCGCGGGCGCAGTTCGATGCTGGTCTGATCGACGAGGCCGTCGCCCTCCGCGAGCGGTATGACCCCCGCTTACCGGCCTTCTCGGCGATCGGCTACCACGAGGCCTGGGGGGTTGCGGACGGCATCGTCACGCGTGAGCAGGCGATCGATGACGACGCCCGCCGCAATATCGCGTTCGCGAAGCGGCAGCGGACGTGGTTTCGAGCCGAACGGGATGTGACGTGGCTCGATGCGAGGGCGCCGTTCGAGCCGGCGCTCGAGCTCGTCCGGCGGCTGATCGGCTAGGCGGTCGTCAACTCGCGAGCTCCGTCTCATCGACGACGTCGCTGATGCCGGCGACGCGCGAGACGACCTCGAGGATGGCGTCGCTGTCATCGACGTCATCAACGACGCCACGGATGACGGCCACGGACCCACGCGTCCCGATGATCAGGCGATCCTCCAGCACGCTCGTCTGGGAGTCCGCCCGCAACGCTTGGCGTATCCGTACGTTCGGCTCGGATTCCGGGTCGAGGTCCGTGCCGCGATGGCTGTCGTCATACGGTTCCGACTCGGCCGAGACACCGATGCCTGCGCCTGGCACGATCCCGTCCTGGGCCTCCTCGTCGGCGACGACGGGCGGATCGATCGGGGGGATGTACGTGAGGCCTTCCTGCGCCGCCACGCCCGGGTCGTCGGTCTCGCCCTCGCGCAGGTCCTCGAGGTCGAGCCCGTCGAGTACTGCTGCCTCGCCACCGACGTACTCGCGGTCAGGGATCGAGTAGCCGGCGTCGAGTTCGGTCCTCGTCGGCGTGCGCTGATGCTCGAGCTCGTCCGTATCGAGGAGCGCGTCCTGGTCCTCGGGCGCGACGTCGCCCTGGACCTCGATGACGTCGTCGAGGGGTAGGTCCTGGGCGTCATCCACACCCGTATCGGCACCGCCCTGCTGTCGCTGATCGTCGCGCGGTGTCACGGCGCGCCGATCTCGCCGGGCACCGCAGGCGCGTCATCCAGCTCTGACTCCTCGGTGTCGGCGTCGTGCTGCGTTGCCTCGCGCTCGGCTGTCGCGGGCTTGACGAGTGCATCGCCCGGACGCGCCGCCGTGTCGCGGTCGCCCTCGGACTCCGCGAAGGGGACTTCGTCGTCGATCGGCTTCGTGCTCTGCAAACGGGCGTCGGTCATCGGACACCTCCTCGCCATCGATGGTGCCCGCGCCGCCTTACAGGAGCGTCAGCCGCTCGTCACTGGCGGTCACGGTATCCTGCAGGCACATGGCCCGCCACTTGATCGACCTCGAAGCACCGGTCGAGAAGGCCTTCCTCGTGGCCGTCGACACCGGGTCGGAGGACGGCTGGACCGCCCAGGAATCACTCGCCGAGCTCGCCAACCTCGCGGCGACGGCGGGTGCGGACGTGGTCGGCGCCGAGTGGCAGAACCGCCGCCACGTCGACCCGAATTGGTACGTCGGGAAGGGCAAGGCCGAAGAGCTGGCCTCTGCCAAGCGCGAGACCGGCTTCGACGTCCTGATCGCGGACGACGAGCTGTCGCCAGCGCAGCAGCGCTCGCTCGAAGAGCTGTTGCGGATCAAGGTCATCGACCGGAGCCGCCTGATCCTCGACATCTTCGCGTTGCACGCCCAGACGCACGAGGGGCGTCTCCAGGTCGAGCTCGCCCAGCTCGAGTACCAGCTGCCGCGCCTCACCCGGCTATGGACCCACCTGTCGCGGACACAGGGTGGCATCGGATCGCGCGGTCCGGGTGAAAGCCAGCTCGAGACCGACCGGCGCGTCATCCGGACGCGCATCTCGAAGATGAAGGACCGCGTCGAGCAGGTCCGCCAGAACCGGGCGACGGCCGCCCGCGGTCGTGATCGACGGCTGTGGCCGACCGTCGGCATCGTCGGCTACACGAACGCGGGGAAGTCGACCCTGCTCAACACCCTCGTCGGTTCCGAGGTGGCACGGGCGGAGGACAAGCTCTTCGCGACGCTCGACCCGACCTCCCGTCAGGTCAAGCTCGGTGATGGCCAGACCGCGATCGTGACCGACACCGTGGGGTTCATCCACAAGCTTCCGCACCAGCTGGTCGATGCATTCCGGGCGAC
This sequence comes from Chloroflexota bacterium, assembly GCA_045804645.1. GTDB lineage: Bacteria > Chloroflexota > Limnocylindria > Limnocylindrales > CSP1-4 > SPCO01. The sequence continues at coordinate 8,102 of JBJMMR010000007.1, forward strand.
TCTCGAGGAGGTCAATCGCGCAGACGTGCTTCTCGAGGTCGTCGATGCATCCGACCCGCATACCGACGAGCACCGCGCGACGGTCCAGACCGTCCTCGACGAGCTCGGGGCGGGTGACAAGCCCCGCCTCGTCGTGTTCAACAAGGCCGACCTCGTCGAACGCGCGGCCCTGAACGGATCGTCGGTCGCACCGTCGATCGGCGGCGCCGTGTTCGTCTCCGCATTGACGGGCTACGGCATGGACACGCTCCGCGCCGAGATCGCCGCTGTACTGGCATCGATGTGGGTCGATGTCGACGTGGCGCTGCCATACGCGGCGGGCGAGCTGCTCGCGCGGGTGCGAGAGCGGGGGACCGTCGATATCGAGTACCGCGAGCGGGACGTCGCCATCCGGGGCCGCGTCGCGCCATCACTCGCCGGCGAGCTCGAGGCGGCGGCCGAACGGTGGGCGGATGCGATGGACGGCTCTGGGGCGGCTCCAGCGGTCGCCGCGCGACAGGACCACTGACAGGAGCGTGTGGTCGGCGTGGCACACGTCCGCCGTGGTGGTCATGCCCGGAACCCGGCTGGTGACCTCATCACATGGTCAGAGGCGGAGGGCGAGCGCGGGACGCGGTGGCGTGAGTCGATCGAGCGTGACGGCCGACTGGTCCGATCGTTGCTTCTCGAGGCGTCAACGGACGCCCGACCCACGCGGCTCGAGATCACGACGCGGGCCGGGCTACTGACACTCCATCCGGAGCCCGACCAGTCGGCGCTGCATGGCAACGTGGTGACGTCGGACGGGATCCGTCACCTGGCCTTTCCGTGGAGCCCGAAGCACGAGCTGTTCATCGTCGCGTCCCCAGCCTCGGCGACGATCGCGATCCGCAGGTTCGCGCGGTCCGTGGTCGTCGGAGCGGCCGTCGACGTCGACTTCGTGTACGTCGACGACGAGCTCGAGCCGCGGCCCGCTCGGTGGCGCGCGGAACGGACCGGTCCTCAGGCGTGGCACCTTCAGGACGTCGACGGATCCGAGGAGCGCCGCCTGACCGTCGCCGACGACGGGCGGCCGATCCTGCTCGACGAGGACTTCTGGCCGCTGGAGGTCTGACGCGCGGTCGAGACTCGCGCCGGCGCTGTGGGAACCGTGTGGAAAACGCGTCCGCGGGGCACGGCTCTCCGACGAAACTCGTGGATAAGTAGGTTGTCGCCGATGGGCACCTCTCGTATGGTTCTCCTTGCCCGAAGGGGCACGAACATCTAGTGATCTGACCGGTGTTTACATTGGTTGGAGCATCTAGTGATCGAGTTCCTTCGGGCATTTGCTTTGCCCGCCCCCGATCGCGCGGGGCCCGCGGCCCCAGGCACCGGTCGCTCGACTCCGCGTGGATTCCCGGTGGATAGACACTTCGGAATCGCATCGCGAAACGTGAAACTCGTGGATAACTCGGGTTCCCAACACCAGCGGCCGCCGGTAACGTAGGTCGTGCCCGAAGGGGCTCGGATCGCAAGTAGCGGTCACGGTGTTTACATCGGGACCGAGAACTACGGACCAGGTTCCTTCGGGCGTTTTCGTGTGCGCCGTACGTGACGCCCGGAGTAGGCGGCGCGAGCGGGTACCATGCCGCACGTGGCATCGCCTCCCCCGAGCGACGGACGCGCCCCGTTCCGTCCTGACATCGAAGGCTTGCGGGCCGTCGCCGTCCTCTTGGTGCTCGCGTACCACGCGCGGATCCCCGGGTTCCCAGGCGGCTACATCGGCGTCGACGTGTTCTACGTCGTCTCCGGCTTCCTGATCACCGGTCTCATCGTCCGCGAGCTCCGGGCCACCGGCCGCGTCGATCTCGTCACGTTCTATGCACGACGCGCTCGGCGCCTCCTCCCGGCGGCTCTCGTCGTGATCGCGCTCACGGTCATCGCGTCGGCCATCGTGTTGCCACCGCTGCGCGTTCCCGATGTCGCAGCCGACGGCGCAGCCGCCGCCCTCTACGTCAGCAACATCCGATTCGCCGCGCAGGCGACCGATTACCTGCAGGCCGAGCTCGATCCCTCGCCGTTGCTCCATTTCTGGTCACTCGGCGTGGAAGAGCAGTTCTACCTGTTCTGGCCGGCGCTCCTGCTGCTCGTTGCCGGCCGACGAGCGAACATCCGGCGGATCGGACTCGTGGTCGCGATGGTCGCGCTGCTGTCGTTCGGTCTGGGGGTCGTCTGGACCGCGAGCGATGCCCCGCTGGCGTTCTTCCTCCTGCCTGCGCGCGCATGGGAGCTCGCCGTCGGGGCGGCGCTCGCGATCGGCGTCGCGCGGTTGACGCGCCTGCCGACGTCGCTCGCCACCATCGCGGTCGGTGCGGGCCTGGCCCTGATCCTGGCCGGGGCCGTGGTGTTCGACATTGACACGCCGTTCCCTGGGACCGCCGCACTCCTGCCGGTCGTCGGCACGGCGCTCGTGATCGCCGGCGGGATCCCGCAACCGCTCAACGGCGTGTCCCGTGTCGTGGCCGTCCGGCCCATGCGCTGGATCGGTGGCATCTCCTACTCGCTGTACCTCTGGCACTGGCCGCTGCTCGTGCTTCCGGCGGCCGCCGTTGGTCGTGCGCTTCCGTGGCCCGCTCGGCTCGGACTCGTCGCGTTGACGTTCGTGCTCGCCGAGGCGAGCCGGCGCTGGATCGAGGACCCGATCCGACACGGCCGCGTGGCGAAGCTCCGGCCGTCGCGGTCCCTCGCCGCCGCGCTCGTCTCCAGCGTCGCGGTAGCCACCGTGGCGCTGGGGCTCGGCGTGACCGCCGGACCGCCAGCCGTGCTCGGCTCGGTCGCCGGCCCGGTGAGCAGCGCGGTGGTCAACCTCGATCTCCCCACGCCGCTCGCATCGACTCCGGTCGCGAGCGAGGTACCCGCGACGCCGTCCGCGGCACCGACCCTGGCCCCGACACCCGCCGGCCCGGTACCGGCGGACCTCGTCCCACCGCTCGCGACCGTCCGCCAGGATCTCCCCGTGATCTATGCCGACGAATGCCACGCCGAATGGAAGGAGACGGCACCGCCCGACTGCGTCTACGGCCGCAAGGACGGCAAGACCGTGTTCCTGATCGGCGATTCGCACGCGGCGCACTGGTTCCCGACGTTCCAGCGCATCGCCGACGAGCAGGACTGGCGGCTCGTTTCGCTCACGAAATCGGCCTGCCCCGTCGCCGACCTGCCCGTCTACAACGGCACGCTCAAGCGCGAGTACACCGAGTGCGACAGTTGGCGTGCCGCCGTCCTCGACCGGATACGCAGCGAGAAGCCGGCGATGGTCGTGGTGTCGGACAGCCGGATCGGGCAGCTGTGGGTGAACGGCGGCCCAGTTGCCTACACGGACCGCGAAGACCTGTGGGCGACCGGGCTCGAGCGGTCGCTCGACGAGCTTCGAAAGGCGACCGGACATATCGTCGTGATCGGCGACACCCCGCGTCCGGCGACGGACGCTCCCGTCTGCGTTTCCGACCACCTCGACAACGCGCTCGCGTGCGCGACCCCGTTGTCCGAGGCGGTCACTCCGGCGTGGACGGCGACCGAACGGACGGTCAGCAGCGAGACGGGGGCGACGTTCATCGATCCGACCGCGTGGCTCTGTCCGACCACTCCATGCCCGGCGGTCATCGGCAAGGTGCTCGTGTACCGCGACGCCCATCACATGACGACGCCGTTCGCGCGCGCTCTGGCGCCGTATCTCGAGCCGCTGCTGCCGCGCCTCGGAGGCTGACCGATGACGACAGAACCGTCGATGCTCGAGATCCCTGAACTGACGCCCGACGCCATCCGCGATGCCGCGGCAGCCGTCGACCCGGCGTTCACGCGCTCGCCGCAGTTCGTCCACGACGGGCTCAGCGAGCGACTCGGCGTCCCGGTCGTGGTCAAGGTCGAGACCGTCAACCCGATCCGTTCGTTCAAGGGCCGCGGGACGTGGGTCGCCGTCCATGGCCTGGCGGGGGAGGGGAGGATCGGGCCGGAACGCTCGATCGTGGTCGCCTCGGCGGGGAATTTCGGCCAGGGCGTGGCCTACGCCGCGCGGGCGCTCGGGGTGCCAGCGGTCGTCTTCACGTCGCGACACGCCAACCGCGGCAAGGTCGCCCGGATGCGCGCCCTCGGCGCCACCGTGATCGAGGAAGGGGAGGACTTCGACGACGCGCGCGGAGCGTCCGAGCGCTACTCGGGGGAGAACGGTGCGGAGCTCCTCGTCGATGGCGACGACCCGCGGATCGCCTCGGGCGCAGCGACCCTCGCGGTCGAATTGACCGACGCGATCGAGGCCGGCGTGCTCCCGCCCATCGCGGTCGCGTCGGTCCCGGTCGGCAACGGCGCGCTGATCGACGGGGTCGGAGCGTGGTTCCGGCACGCCTCGGCCGGGACGCGCGTCGTGGGCGTCCAGGCCGCCGGCGCGGACGCGATGACCCGCTCGTTCGCCGCCGGCCACCCGGTCGACGGAGACCACGTCGACACGTATGCCGATGGCATCGCCTCAAGGATCGCGATCCCGCGGGCGGTCGAGCTGATGTTCGGTCGGGTCGACGCGATGCATACGGTCGGCGAGGAGGCGCTCCACGAAGCACAAGCCGAGTTGACCGAGGCGCTCGGTATCACGGTCGAAGGTGCTGCGGGCGCGTCGTGGGCCGGCCTTCTCCAGTCGGCGCCGACCGACGGCGCCGCGCTCGTCATCGTCACCGGCAGCAACGTCTGACGCAGCAGGCGCATCCAGCAACGCTTTGCGCCTCGAGGAAGGGCGCTAGATGGGGGAGGGGTATACGGCGGCGATGCGCGGACGGGCAGGCTCGACGACGGGTCGCAAGGTGAGCGCACCGAGCAGGTAATAGCCGACCCCGAGGAACAGCACGACTCGCTCGCCGGTCCCGGGCGGGAGAGCGGTGTGAGCGATGGCGGTCAGCAGCAAGCCCGCGACGATCACGGCGATCGTCGTCGAGGATTGGGTCGCGACATTCGAGAGACCCATGTACCGACCGGACGCGGCTTTCGGGATGATGTCGGTCATGAGGGCCCAATCGACGGCAAGGAACGTGCCTTGCGAGCCTCCGAAGATCGCTGCTGCCACGACGGCGACCGCGATATTCGGTGCGAGGGCTGCCATCACCAGCGAGACCGCTCCGAGCGCCGCGCTTACGTAGATGACCGGCTTTCGCCCGATACGATCCGAGAGCTTCGCCGACGGGAAGATCGCTGCCAGGCTGGCGACGGCGACCGCAGCCAGCATCAGCAACTGGGCGTTCCCGGCCGCCTCGCGAGACAATCGGTGGACGTCGGTCAGGTACAGGACGACGAAATTCACGAGGGACGCCCCGCCCATGAGGATGAGCAGGCGAGAGGCCAGAAGCCACAAGTAACTCTTCTCTCGGAGGATGTCGGTCCCCCACGTCTCTGCACCGATCGACCGCCACGTCCGGCCGTTTCGCGGTCGCGCGGGCGGGCCGTTCGGTACGCGAACGACGACGCTGATCATGGTGACGAGCTCGATCACCGCGACGGCCACGAGCGCGAGTCCGACGTTGCCCCGGATGTTGGCGAGCGCCCCGAGTCCGAAACCGACGATGTTGCCGACGACCTGCATCATGCCGACGAGCGCACTGCCCACACCGACTTGACGTTTCGGCAGCAGGTCCGGCACGTAGCCCTGGAAGGGTCCTCGAGCGATGTTGGTGCTGATGGCGAGGAGCGTGATGAACGCGGCGAGCGCGATGAACGTCGATGACATCGCGATGCCGATCAGGAACACGGCGTCGAAGATCGCCCCGACGACGATGTACGGCTTCCTTCTGCCCCAGCGGGACGTCGTGTAGTCGCTGATCGACCCGACCGTGGGCTGGATGAAGAACGAGAAGCCGAACGTGAGGGCGGCCAGGATGGCGAGTGACGAGCCGATGCTCTCCGGCGGGACGAGGCCATCGAATTTGAGGCGTGATTGCACCGCGTTGGTGATCAGCGAGTCGATCGCCGTCAGGCCGAGCCAGAAGAGCGACAACCGGACAAGAGCGGTCCACGGAAGGGTCGCTGTAGGAGCGCCCACGATATCCTCGCCGCGTGTCGCTTCGCCCGTCGCGCCGGTCATCGTGCCCATGAGGCTGTGCCCATCCTGAGGATGTGGAACGTGCGTCGGATGCTAGACGCGCCTCATCCTGACTCGTTTCAGTGAAAGAGCGAGGCAAGCCACGGCCAGCGGTCGCGTCCAGGCCGCCGGGCGTCGGCGTGCGCTGATCTCGAAGGCAACAGACCGTCGAGCGCGGCTTGGTAGCGTTCGGTGAGCGCGGCGGCCTTTGCCCGGCCGGACGGGCTGAATGCCGAGTCGTCTGGCGAGCCGAGGTCGATCGCCGGCAAGGCGTCGACCGTGAAGGAGGAGCCGCGGACGATCCGGTGCGTGCCCGCGAGAAGAACCGGGATGACGGTTGCGCCCGCGTACAGAGCGATGTAGGCGAAGCCTGGCGAGATCAGGCGGGTCGCATCCGGCGCCGACGGCGGACCCTTTTCCGGGAAGATCACCAACGCGCCACCCGCTCCCATGACCTCCGCTGCGAGGCTCGCGTATGCCCGGGGTCCCCCGGACCCGGGGGTGATCGGGATCATCCCGAGTCTCGGGAAGAGCCATCGCCTCCACCATGAGCGCGACATCGTCGGTCCGTCTCCGAACCACACGAGCCGCGCCGCTTCGGGCGGCCAGCTCGCCAGCAACAGGAATGGATCGATCCAGGCGCGATGCGGCGCCCCCACGACGAGACAGCCGGCGGCCGGGCGGTCAGCCGCACCGCGGCGGGGGAGCCCGTCGAACCCGGTCGCGTCGACCCGCCAACGCAGGAGCCAACATACCGCTCGGATAACGACTCTCAGCCCGCGCTCGATCGGACCCTGTCGGACCGCCGCCCGCCGCAGTCCGTCCCGAAAGCGGTCGACATCGACGGGTTCGTAACGCTGCGTCACGGTCCCGCGTATGACCGCCCGGACGCGGCCGTCCCGACCGGCTTCAGCTTGCTTGGCACGACGCGATAGTGGCCGCCGGCGCGTCCCGACACAAGAGAGCCCGCTGTTCGCGTGGCATACCGAGACTAGAACGCGTGTACTGTTCGCGGTCGCCCGTGGTAGGGCCGCACCCGACTGAGCGATGGAGCATGACGTCCCTCACGACCGGGACATCTCGCAGACCCTGACGTCTGACTCGGCGACTGACTGAGCTGGACACTACTTCCGATAAGGTAAGTTATGTCTGTACCTGCCTGATTGAAGCGATCGGATGATGACGGATGGCGACGAGGCCGCAGCTGTGTGCGTCTCGGGCATCACCGGCTACACGTTACGCCGCGTCTTTGGTCAGCATCAGCTCCGCCCGGCCCGCCGCATCCGTTCGAGCTCGCGGCGTAGGCGCTTGCTCGGCCGGCCCTCCCCACGGACTGCCTTGATCCCGGGCGCGATCTCTCGGATGACCGGTGGTGGGCTGTTGTCGATGTAGCACGTGGCTGCGTCCGGTGCGCCGACGCGATGTTCGATGGGCCGGACGACCTCGAGAATGCGTTCACGTTCCGCGATCCGTGCATGCACGACATCGCCAGCACGAACCTTCGTCGACGGCTTGGCCGGGTTGCCGTTGACGCGGACGTGCCCACCATCGCACAGCTGCGTCGCCATCGGCCGGGTCTTGACGAGGCGCACCGCGCAAAGCCAGCGATCTATTCGCGTCTCGTCCGGCATCGTTTGCTCTCACCAGCTTCCGTCGTGTCGGGTCGATGATGGTGCCTTGGGCGAGATGGTCGATTGGAGCGTCGGCGTCGATCGCACGCGATGCCCGGATCCACCGGGAGACTACGCGTTCCTCGTATAGGCTCGCTTAGGCCGGAGTTCTGAGAACATCCGCCGATGATGCCGCTGTCCTGGCAACGGTCGTGAGGCGGCCGCTCGTCCTTTTCGCGCTGATGTCCATCATCTGGGGCATCCCGTATCTCTTCATCCGGATCGCTGTCGCCGAGGTGTCGCCTGCGTTCCTCGTGATGGCCCGGACCGGCATCGCCGCCGCGATCCTTCTTCCGATCGCGCTGCTGAGAACGGACCTGCGACCCGTCATCGACCGCTGGCGCTGGCTCGTCGCCTTCGCGGCGATCGAGATCGCCCTCCCGTGGGTGCTCCTCGCGTCGGCCGAGCAGAAGGTCACGAGCTCGCTGGCCGCGCTGGTCATCGCCGGGGTGCCCCTGGTCGGGGTGAC
>JBJMMR010000008.1:0-56265 GCA_045804645.1 Chloroflexota bacterium
AGGTGCCGCTGCATCGCGGCCTTGCGCGACAGATTGACCCGGCCCTGCCGGTCGATCTCGGTCACGACGACCATCACCTCGTCGCCGACGGACACGACGTCCTCGACGGTCGGTACGTGGTAGTCGGCCAGCTCGCCGATGCGGACCAGGCCCTCCTTGCCGGGAAGGATCTCGACGAATGCCCCGAACCCCATGATCCGGGTCACCTTGCCGAGGTACAGCGCGCCGATCTCGACCTCGCGCGTCAGGCTCTCGATCCACTGGATCGCCTTGCGCGAGTTCTCGCCGGATACCGCCGCGATCTCCACGGTGCCGTCGTCCTCGACGTTGATCTCGGTCTGGGTCTCTTCCTGGATCTTCCGGATCATCGATCCACCCTTGCCGATGATCTCGCGGATCTTCTCGGGGTTGATCTTGATCGTGATGATGCGCGGCGCGAAGTCGCTCATCTCCACGCGGGCCGCGGGCAGGACCGCCGTCATCTTGTCGAGGATGTCGAGCCGCGCCGCGAGGGCCTGCTTGAGGCCGTCTCGGATGATCGCCTCGCTGATGCCCTGGACCTTGATGTCCATCTGCAGGGCCGTCACGCCGTCGCGTGTCCCGGTCACCTTGAAGTCCATGTCCCCGATCGAATCCTCCTTGCCGAGGATGTCGGTCAGGACCACGAAGCGGCCATCGGGCTCGCTGATCAGACCCATCGCCGCGCCGGCGACCGGGGCCTTGATCGGGACGCCGGCGTCCATGAGCGCGAGGGTCGAGCCGCACGTCGAGGCCATCGACGTCGATCCGTTCGAGGTCACGCACTCGCTCACGAGGCGGATGACGTACGGGAAGTCGTCATGGTCGGGGAGGACCGGCACGAGCGCCCGCTCCGCGAGATGGCCGTGGCCGATGTCGCGCCGGCTGGGACCGCGCATCGGCTTGTTCTCGCCGGTGCTGTACGGCGGGAAGTTGTAGTGGTGGAGGTACCGCTTCTCGGTCTCGGGACTGATCGTGTCGATCCGCTGGACGTCCGAAGACGATCCGAGGGTCGCCACGGTCAGCGCCTGCGTGTCACCGCGCGTGAACAGACCCGAGCCGTGCGCACGCGGGACGAGTCCGACCTCGACGCTGATCGGCCGGATATCGGTCAGACCGCGACCGTCGATGCGGATCCCCTCGTCCAGGACGAGTTGGCGGACGGTCTTCTTCTGGATCAGGCTGAACAGGCTCTTACTGACCCGAGCGTCGCGCCGTGCCGACTCGAGCAGGCTCGGGGTGTCGCCGCCGGTGCGCTGTGCGCGCACCGCGTCGGCGATCGCCGTACGCAGGTTCGAGATACGGCCCGGCAGGTCCTTCGCGAACCAGACGAGGAGGTTGGCGGTCGCCTCGGCGTCCGGCAATGCCCGATGGCTCTGGGTCAGGTCGACGCCGAAGAAGCGCGCGAGGTCCGGGAGCTTGTACGACTCGGCACCCGGGTAGCCCTCACGGGCGATCACGAGCGTGTCGAGGTAGGTGCCGGGCTGGAACCGGAAGCCATCGCCCTTGGCCTCTTCGATGAAGCCCAGGTCGAAGCCGACGTTGTGCCCGACGATCTTCGCCTCACCGACGAAGGCGAGCAGCTGGTCGGCGGCTTCCTTCGGGCTCGGCGCGCCGGCGACGTCCTTGTCCGTGATGCCATGCATCTGGTTGCCGACGATGGGACGTCCGGGGTTCACGAACGTCGACCAGCGGTCGACGATCTCCGTGCCCTTGACCTTGACGGCAGCGACCTCGACGAGGTCGGCCATCTTCGGATCGGTGCCCGTCGTCTCCGTATCGATGACGACGAGCTCGCGCTTGTCGTCAGTCGCCGACGCGAAGTCGAGGACCGACCCGGTCGTCGGCTCGAGGTACGGGATGCGCTTGGCCTTCCCGATCGCCTTCTGGATCTCCTCCTGGAGGTCGACGACCGGTTGGAGTGAGCGGTGGCCGAACAGGATGGCCTCGGCCATCACATCCTCTGGCAGGAGCTTGGCACCCGCCTCGACCATCATGATCGCGTCCCGCGTGCCGGCGACGATCAGGTCGAGCTCCGACCGCTCGAGGTCGCTGAAGGTCGGGTTGACGACGAACTCGCCGTCGATCCGACCGACGCGGACGGCGCCCACCGGGCCGTTGAACGGGATCTCGCTGATGGTCAGCGCGGTCGATGCGGCGATCGTGCCGACGACGTCGGGGAGGTTCTCCTGGTCGGTCGACAGGACCGTGATGACCAGCTGGACGTCGTCCTTGTAGCCCTCGGGAAAGAGCGGCCGGATGGGCCGGTCGGTCTGGCGGGCTGCGAGGATCGCGTTCTCCGAGGGACGCGCCTCACGCTTGATGAAGCCGCCCGGGATCTTGCCCGCGGCGTACATGCGCTCTTCGAAATCGACCGTCAGCGGGAAGAAGTCCAGGCCCGGCCGCGGTTCCGAACGGTTGGCGGTGCCGAGCACCATGGTGTCGCCGTAGCGGACGGTGACCGCGCCTCCGGCGAGGCGGGCGAGCTTGCCTGTTTCGATGGTCAGCGTCCGACCGCCGAGCTGTGTCTCGAATGTCTGAGACAAGGGAAACGATCCTCCTTGTCGTGGAGGAGGTGACGACCCGCGGGCGGGTCAGCCTGCTGCGCTGCTGGAGCCGGGTGAGCGAGGCGCCCTGTCGGGAGCCCAGGGTCGTCGCAGGCGGAGCCCGCGACGTGACGCGGCGCTAGCGGCGGAGTCCGAGCCGTCCGATGACGGTCCGGTAACGCGCGCTGTCCTTCTTCATCAGATACGCGAGAAGGCGGCGGCGCTGGCCGACGAGCTTGAGGAGGCCGCGGCGCGAATGGTTGTCCTTCGGGAAGCGGCGGAGATGTTCCGTAAGGTCCGTGATCCGCTCCGTCAAGAGCGCGACCTGGACCTCCGGTGAACCGGTGTCACCTTCCTTGGTGGCGTACCCGGTGATGATCTCCTGCTTCTGTTCCCGCGCGAGCGGCACTCGGTCCTCCGACACGAACTTGTTTCTATTCCTACCTGTATGACCGGCGGATGTTAGCAGAGCGCCCCCGAACGCGCCATCGTGGAGCGCACGGCGGCTATGCTCCCCGGCATGCCGCGGCTCACCAAGATCTACACGAAGACGGGCGACGAGGGCCTGACCGGGCTCGGTGGAGGCCGGCGCGTTCCAAAGGATTCTGCGCGCGTCCGCGCCTACGGGACGGTCGACGAGCTGAACTCGGCGATCGGCGTCGCACTCGCCCTCGGGCTGTCCGATCGACTGACCGCGGAGCTGACGCAGATCCAGAACGAACTCTTCGACCTTGGCTCGGACCTCTGCTGGCCGAGCGACGACGGTCGGCGCGAACGGATCCCGACCGTCCAGACTCACCACATCGAAAAGCTCGAACGCCTCATCGATGAGTTGAACGAGACGGTCGGCCCGCTGACGAACTTCTTGCTCCCCGGCGGCTCGCCGGGCGCCGCCCAGCTCCATCTCGCACGGACCATCTGCCGGCGAGCCGAGCGCGAGACGATCACGCTCTCGCGGGAGGAAGCCATCGGGGAACAGGTCCTCCCCTATCTCAACCGACTGTCGGACGCCCTCTTCGTGATGGCCCGCTACGAGAACAAGGAGCGCGGCGTCGACGAGCCGCTCTGGCGACCGGGCCTCTGATCCCTCGAGGATCAGGGTCTCATCGGCTCCGGCCAGCAGAACTCCGCGTCGACGAGCGCATCACCCGGTCCGTCGGCCTCCGGCGCGAACGGCGCCCGGAACGTGAACGCAGCCGGCGTCGGCCCGTCCCGGCGCAACAGCTCGAGACGGTCGAGCGCCTCGGCGATCGACGGGATGTGACCGACGGGTACCCACCACAGCACCAGATGCGCCTCCGTCAGTCGCTCGAACCACCGGCGACGGTCGCGCAATACGTGTACGTGCCCGGTCGTGTAGGTGAACGCGCGTAGCGCCTCGATCGAACGCCACACGCTCAGGTTGATCAGGAACAGGTCGTCATCGGTGGGACGGATGTCGGTCGCGTTCCCGGCCTCGGTCTGCAGTCGCCAGACGAGCCCCGGATCGGCATCGGCGAGCGCATTGATCGGGTCCAGCTGCGCCCGGAAGCCCGCGATCGCTGGCGAATCCACGGGCGCCAGCATGCGTCCCACATTGAGCTGCGCCAGATGCCGCATCTCACCGGTCACGAGACGAACTCCACCTGCACGACGCCCTGTGACGGACTTTCGGCGACCCGCACGCTCGTACCGTCGATCCTGGCGATGACCGGCCGCCCGTCGATCCGTACGCGGTACTCGCCGTTCGGCGGCAGCGCCATCGGCCAGTCGAAGGTGACTTCACCGTCGCGGGCCTCGCCCTGGAGCGTGACCGGTCGGCCGAGCAGTCGTTCCGCGCCAGCCAGGTCGCCGCGTGCGATCGCCGCGCGGATGTCACTGCTCCGGACGGCGGCGCCGTCGATCTCGAGCGGATCGACCACGACGACATCGAAGCCCTCGCGGTCGCCGAGGGCCCGGACCGCCTCGGGGGTTCCGGCGCGCTCATAGCCGAAGGCAGCATCCGGGGTCATCAGCAGTCCGGCGAGGTCCGCCCTACCGCGGATCGTCGCGAGGAAGTCGTCGTAGGTCGTGTGCCTGACCGCGTCATCGAAGTGCTGGACGACGGTCACGTCGACACCGGCATCGGCGAGACGCGCGATGCGCTCGTCCGGGTGGAGGAGCAGCGGCGGCGCGGATCCCGTGAGGACCTCATCGGGATGGTGGTCGAAGGTGATGACGCAGGGGTGCGCTCCGCGCGCACGCGCCTCCCGGACGAGGTGATCGAGCAGGTAGATGTGCCCCTGGTGCAGCCCGTCGAACACGCCGATGACGGCGAACAGGGGGCCGTGCTCGGTGCGCAGGCGATCGACCCCCGGAACGACGTCCATCACGTCCCGACCGACGCCGACCGCTCGTGGGCGCCGATGAGGACCTTGTCGGGTGCCAGGCGACCTCCACCCGCGGGAACGGCGATCGCGACCAGTCGTCCTTGCGGATCGACGAGTCGATAGTGATCACCGTGACCGGGGATCGCCGCGGCCGGTCGGATGTACTGCCCCTGGGCGACGGCGTCGACCTCGCCTTCGTCAAGTTCGACCCGGGCGAACCGCTCCAAGCCGGCATCGACCGGCTGGAGGAGGGGCATCAGACCCTGAGGCCCGTCGGAGGTCGCTGCTCGGACCGCGTCCAGCGAGACCGCGTCAGCGTCGATGAAGGAACCGGCGGCGGTCCGGCGCAATGCGCCGAGGTACGCGGCGCTTCCGACGGCGGTGCCGAGATCCCGCGCAAGCGCGCGGACGTAGGTCCCTGCCGAGCAGGAGACGTCGACCACGGCGATCGGGCGCTCCGGGTCAGTGTCATCCCAGGACGCCAGCGTGAGCGAGTGGATCGTCACGTCACGTTCCTTGAGCTCGACCGTCTCGCCAGCTCGCGCCATCGCGTACGCCCGGCGTCCACCGACCTTGATCGCGGAATACGCCGGCGGGCGCTGGCGGATCTCGCCGATGTACGGTCCGAGCGCGGCCTCGACGGTCGCGCGGCTCGGCGCGGGGCCGTCCGATGGCGTCAGCTCACCCTCCAGGTCATCGGTCGTCGACGACGCACCGAAGCAGATCGTCGCGCGGTACGCCTTGCGATCGCTGAGATGGAACTCGACCACACGGGTGGCGCGGCCAAGGAAGACCGGCAGAACACCCGACGCGAACGGATCGAGCGTCCCGCCATGGCCGACGCGTTTCGTCGCTGCGAGTCTGCGCACGAGACCGACGATGTCGTGTGAGGTCGGCCCGATCGGCTTGTCGACGATCAGGATGCCGTCGAGGCCCGGTCCGAGGGACGAGCGCGCCACGTCAGCGCGTGACGGCGGCCGCGGCCTTGCGCGCCTCGGCAAGTACCGCGTCCCGTGCCTGCTCGACAGGGAGCGACACCGTCGCACCCGCCGCGCGCGAATGCCCTCCCCCGCCGAACAGTCCGGTCAGGACGGTCGCGTCGACGCCGCCGGGCTTCGTGCGGACGCTGATCCGGGTCGTGTCGCCCGCTTCCTTGAACAGGATCGCTACCTCGGCGACCTCGGCCTGCGCGAGCAGGTCGATGATCCCTTCGCTCTGCGGTGGCTCGGTGCCGGTCGCCTCGAGGTCGGCGTCGAGCAGGGTCGACGCGACGACGCGGCCGCCGTCGAAGGACTCGAGCCGGTCGAGGACCCGTCCGAACAGACGCAGCTGCTCGGCGGGTTTCGACCGGTACAGGCGGCGCGAGATATCCGACAGGGGTGCACCCGCCTCGACCAGGGCCGCCGACACCGCGAGCGTCCGCGGTGTCGCGTTCGGATGCGCGAACGTCGCGGTATCCATGACGATCCCCGCCATCAACGCGGCGGCGAGCGCGGGATCCGAGGCGAGGGGCACACCCAGGCAGACCGCGAGGAGCGTCACCATCTCGCAGGTCGCTGCGGCGTGCGGTTCGATCCAATCGGCGTCGCCGACGGCTTCATTCGAGGCGTGGTGGTCGATGACGACGCGCGGGAGCCGCTCGAACAGCGGGCGATGACGCGCCCCGATCTCGCCGACGCGATCGGGCGTCGCGCAATCAGACAGCACGAGGAGGTCGTAGTCCGCTTGAGCATCGGGGTCCGTCCGGAACCGGTCGACGCCGTCGAGGAACGCGTACAGCGGCGGCGGCGGATCCGTGCAGACGGGATCGGCGGTGCCGCCGAGCCGCTCGACCAAGCGCACGACGCCGAGGGTGGCGCCGAGCGTGTCGGCGTCGGGGTTCTCGTGGGCGACTGCCAGGACGCGGCGTGCGCCACGGAGACGCTCGACGACGACGTTGGGCACGCTGTCGAGGTAGGGCGACAGATCGACTGTCATCGCGACGAACGCCGGGTCTTGGTCGTGTCGTTCGTCGACCGTTGGCGACCGCGGCGACGACGCGGCTTCGGTGCGATCACCGCGGACGGCGGCTCCTCGGTCGCGTCACCCTCGTGGCCCACACGTGCGACCGGCGTTGGCAGCGTCTCACCGGGCGGCAGTCCCGTGTCCGGCTCTGCGCGCCCAGACTCGAGCTCGTCCAGCAGGTGGAGGACGCGGGTCCCGCGCTCGGCGGTGTCATCGAGCTCCACGTGAAGGTCCGGGATCCGCTTGAGGCGCAGGGTCTTGCCGAGCTCGTGCCGGACGAACGGCATCGCCCGGGCGAGCGCGGCGATCGTCGCGGTCCGTTCCTTCGGCTGACCGATGACGCTCACCCACACCCTGGCATGACGAAGGTCGGGCGTCGTCTCGACCTTCGTGATCGTGGCGAACCCGATCCGCGGATCCGCCACCTCACGACTCACGATCGAGCCGATCTCCTGACGGAGCAGCTCATCGATGCGCTCAGTTCGCTGCGTCACCCGACATCACGCGGTGACTGCGACCCGCGACACCATCTGCGTCGAGTAGCACTCGATGACGTCGCCTTCCTCGATGTCGTTGAACGAGGCGAGACCGATACCACATTCGTAGTTCGTCTGGACCTCGCGCACGTCGTCGCGGAAGCGCCGTAGCGACTCGATCCGGTCCGTCGCGATCACGCGGCCACCGCGCCAGATCCGCGCATTCGCTCGGACGATCCGTCCGTCGGTCACATACGAACCGGCGATGACCGTGTTCTTTCCGACGCGGATCACCTGGCGCACCTCGGCCCGGCCCTCGACGACCTCCACCTCCTCCGGCTCGAGCAGACCCTTGAGGGCCGCATCGATGTCGTCGGTGAGCTTGTAGATGATGTCGTACAGCCGGACGTCAACGCCCTCGTCCTCGGCAGCTCGCCGAGCGGTGTCGGTGATCGACGTGTTGAACCCGACGACGATCGCGTTCGATGCCGTCGCGAGCATGATGTCGTTGTCCGTGATGTCGCCGGCGGCCTCGAGCAGGACGTTGAGACGGACCTCGTCCTGGTCGAGCTGCTCGAGCGCGTGGGTGATGGCACCCAGCGATCCCGATACGTCGGCCTTGAGGATGATCCGCAGCTCCTTGGCCTGGCCAGCCTGGATCTGCCGATAGAGGTCCTCCAGCGTCGCTCGGCCGCTTCCGTCGCCGCCCTTCGCGGCGACCTGCGTCTTGCGCCGCTCGACGGCCGTCCTGGCCGCCTTGTCATCGGCGACGACGCGCAGGATGTCACCGGCCTCCGGGACTTCCGAGAGGCCCAGGACCACGACCGCGCTGGCCGGGCCGGCCTGCTTCACACGCTTGCCGCGATCGTTCTCCATCGCCCGGACGCGACCGAACGTCTCGCCGACGACGATGATGTCGCCGACGTTGAGGGTGCCGGTCTGGATGAGCGCCGTCGCGACGGCCCCGCGGGCCTTGTCGAGCTGGGCCTCGACGATCGTGCCGACGGCCGGTCGATCCGGATCTGCCTTGAGCTCTTGCAGATCGGCGACGAGCAGGACCATCTCGATGAGCTCGTTGAGCCCCTCCCCACTCTTCGCCGACACGGCGACGAGCGGCACGTCGCCGCCGTACTCCTCGATCACGACGCCGGCTTCCGTGAGCTCGGTCTTGACGCGGGTCGGATCGGCGTCCGGCTTGTCGATCTTGTTGAGCGCGATGATCAACGGCACCTTGGCCGCTTTCGCGTGGCTGATCGCCTCGAGGGTCTGGGGCATGACGCCGTCATCGGCAGCGACCACGATGATCGCGATGTCGGTGACGCGGGCGCCTCGGGCACGCATGGCCGTGAACGCCTCGTGACCAGGCGTGTCCAGGAAGACGACGCGCTTCCCGTCGTGGTCGACCTCCGAGGCCCCGATGTGCTGCGTGATGCCTCCGCGTTCGCCCGCGGCGACCTCGGTGGAGCGCAGCGCGTCGAGCAGGCTGGTCTTGCCGTGGTCGACGTGGCCCATCACCGTGACGATCGGTGCCCGCGCCTCGAGCTTCTTCGCGTCGTCCTCCTCGAAGAGGACCTCCTTCGTCGCCTCCGGTGCCGTCCCGTCCGCATCGACCTCGGGTCCGGTCCCGTTCGTCGACGGCGCGACCGCCTCGGCGACTTCGTATCCGAGCTCCGACGCGACGAGCGACGCGGTGTCGCGGTCGATGAGCTGGTTGATCGTCGCGAAGATGCCGCTCTTGATCAGTTCGCGGATGACGTCCGCGACGTTGACCGACAGCAGGTCGGCGAGCTCCTTGACGGTGATCGTGCCGGGCAGCTCGATCGCGCCGCGCTCGCGCGGATCGATCGTCTGGACCGACGACGCATTCTGGTCCGGTCGACGCGGCGGCTTACGGGGCCCGCGCCGGCCGCGGGTGCCGCTCCTACTCCTTGCCACGGGCTCCTCCTTCGATGGTGTGCGTGGTGGTCGCTCCTGCGCGGGCTTCCTCGAGGAACGCCGCTGGGAGCTGGGTCTCGAGCGCCCGGGTGAGGGCGCCCTTGGTGATGGCTATGGACAGACAGTCGGTGTCGTGACAGACGTATGCGCCTCGTCCCGCGAGCCGCCCCGACGGGTCGAACGCAACGTCGCCTGTCGACGTGCGAACGATGCGTCGCAGATCGCGCTTGGCGCGGGATGTACGACACGCTACGCACGTCCGGGTCGGGACCCGGCGTGCCGGCAGCGGGCTGGTCGGGGTCGATGCCCCGGCTACGTCGCCACCTCCTCCGTGGGTGCCGGTTCTGCGCCGTTCGCGGACTCGGCCGTTGCGTCCGATGAGGGGTCCGTGCCGTCATCGGCCTTCTTGGCCGCCGCCTTCTTGGTCGTTCGCTTGGGCTTGGCAGGAGCACCGGCCTCGGCGGCGGCTTCCTCGGCCGCCGCCGCCTTCTTGGTCGTTCGCTTCGCCCTGGTCGCGGCTGGGGCCGGTACGGCCTCCGCCGAGCCGGCGCTCTCCCCGGAGCCGGCGCTCTCCTCGGGTACGGCGCTCTCCTCCGATGCAGCGGCCTCGGTCGGCGCCGCGACCTCCTCGGTCGCGACCTCGGCCGTGGACTGGGTCTCGGTCTGCTCGGATGCGGCCTTGGCTTCGGCGACCGAGACGTCACTCCGGATGTCGATCCGCCAGCCCGTGAGGCGGGCAGCGAGTCGAGCGTTCTGGCCCTCGCGGCCGATCGCCAGCGACAGCATCCGCTCCGGGACGGTGACGGAGGCGATCCGCTTCTCTTCGTCGATGTCGACGGACAGCACCTGCGCCGGGCTGAGCGCGTTCGCGACGAAGACCGCCGGGTCGTCGTTCCAGGGGATCACGTCGATCTTCTCGCCGGCGAGCTCGGCCACGACCGCCTGGACGCGTGCACCGCGCTGGCCCACGGTGGCGCCGACCGGGTCGAGACCGTCCTGCCGCGACGTGACGGCCACCTTCGAGCGGCTCCCCGCTTCACGCGCGATCGCCTTGATCTCGACGGTCCCGCTGTGGATCTCGGGCACCTCGAGCTCGAACAACCGCCGCAGGAAGCCCTTGTGCGTGCGGCTCACGAAGATCTGCGGGCCTCGGACCGAACGCCGGACCTCAAGGACGAACGCTTTGACGTTCTGCCCGATGCGGTAGTGCTCGAGGGCACTCTGCTCGGTCGTCGCGAGGATCGCCTCGGTGTTCTTGCCGACGTCCAGGATGATCGCGCGCGGCTCGACCCGGTTGACGGTCCCGGTGATGAGCTCTCCCTCGCGACTCGCGAACTGATCGAAGACCTGGTCGCGCTCGACCTCCCGGATCCGCTGGAGGACGATCTGCTTTGCGGTCTGGGCACCGATCCGGCCGAAAACGTCGCCATCGAGCTGCTCGGTCTCGACCAGGTCGCCGGGCTTGGCGCTCGTCTCGAACTTGCGCGCTTCGTCGACGGTGATCTGGGTCAGCTCGTCCTCGATCTCCTCGACGACGAGACGGGCGCGGAACACGCGGATGCGGCCCGACTCCGCATCGATGCGTACGTGGATGTCCTCGTCGCCCGCGACGCGCCGGTAGGCCGACTGGATGCCGTCCTCCACCGCTCCGATGAGCTGCTCACGAGAGACCTGCTTCTCGGCGTTCAGCTGAAGGAGGGCGCCAACGAAGTCTCGACTCACGATCGCCTCCTTCTTCACCCATAACCAAGCAACGACCGGTCCGAAAAAAAACGTGGGGGTCACCCACGTCACGGAGCGGCCGTTCAGTTATGCGAAGTATATACCCGGAGGGGTGGACGCTCAAACGGGCGCCGTGAACCGCCGGCGCGGCGAGGCCCTTCCTCGCCCTGGGCGAGCGTTCTCCCACGAGCGTGCAGGATCCCGCGCCGGATCCCGCCATGCGTGACCGGTCTTCACACATTCCCACGCTGGCTCATCAAACGACGCTCGGTGCAAGCGAGCGCAGCGCTACGGGAGGCGATCAGGCCGGTCGAGTCGCCCCTGGCGACGGGAAACGCTGCTCGACGTACTTCTCGAGGATGTCGATGAACTCACCGACGAGCCCGTCACCACGGAGCGTCCGGTCGAGGCGTCCATCGATGAAGACGGGCGCGACGGGCTCCTCGAACGTGCCCGGAAGACTGATGCCGATGTCGGCGTGCTTCGACTCGCCGGGACCGTTCACGACGCAGCCCATGACAGCCACCCGTAGGTCCTCTGCGCCCGGATGGGTCTCGCGCCACGCCGGCATCCGCTCCTTGAGGTAGCCCTGGATCTGCTGGGCCATCTCCTGGAAGAAGGTCGACGTCGTCCGCCCGCAACCTGGACACGCCGACACCTGCGGCAGGAACGAGCGCAGCCCCATCGACTGCAGGATCTGCTGCGCGACCTCGACCTCGCGCTCACGCGGCGCACCGGGCTCGGGCGTGAGTGATACCCGGATCGTGTCCCCGATCCCTTCATCGAGGAGGATGGCCAGGCCGGCCGTCGAGGCGACGATCCCCTTGTCCCCCATGCCGGCCTCGGTCAGCCCCAGGTGGAGCGGATAGTCGCAGCGCAGCGCCAGCAGGCGATAGACGTCGACGAGGTCACGGACGCCACTGACCTTGGCACTGATGATGATGCGGTCATGCCCCAGCCCGGTCTCCTCGGCGAGCTCGGCCGAACGGAGTGCCGATTCGAGCATGGCGTCGATCATCACGTCGCGTGAGTCACGCGGCTCCGCGAGCGCGGCGTTGGCGTCCATGAGCTCGGTAAGGATCGCCTGATCGAGCGAGCCCCAGTTGACCCCGATGCGGACGGGCTTCCCGTTGTCGATCGCGACCTTCACGATCGTCCCGAAGTGTTCGTCGTGCCGTTTCGCCCCGACGTTGCCCGGGTTGATGCGGTACTTGGCGAGCGCGGCCGCCATCTCTGGGTACTCGACGAGGAGCTTGTGCCCGTTGTAGTGGAAGTCCCCGATGATGGGGACATCGACGCCGAGCCCACGTACCTTGCGGACCATCTCGGGAACGGCCGCGGCGGCTTCCTCGTTGTTCACCGTCACGCGCACGAGTTCGGAGCCCGCGTGGGCAAGACGCGCGACCTGGATCGCCGTCGCGTCCGCGTCAGCCGTGTCGGTATTCGTCATCGACTGGACGACGACGGGGTAATCCGACCCCACGAGGACGCCGCCGACGTCGACGGCCGCCGTCCGTCGACGCTCGATGCGAGGCGTGGCGAGCGTCACGGCTGGGGCGGCGGTGCTCCGCCGAGCGACCGGACGATATCGAACCCGGACACCCAGATGATGAAGGCGAACAGGAACGCGAACCCGACGAGGTAGGTCAGCTGCTCGGCGCGAACGCTGATCCGCGAGCCGAAGATCCGCTTGAGGGTGATCATCAACATCCGCCCGCCGTCGAGCGGTGGGAACGGCAGGATATTCACGACCGCGAGGTTCGCCGACAGGATGCCGGCCACGAACAGCGTGAAGATCGGACCCGCCGTGAAGAAGACGTCGCCGATCTGCGTCGCGATGCCGATCGGCCCGGAGACCGGCGGTGGCGCGGTCGGGTTGGCGAAGATCGCGCCGACCAGTGAGCCGAGACCGCCGATGATCAGGCCCATCCAGCGGACCGTCTGCTGGAATCCGATCTGGATCGCCGTCGCGAGGTCGTTCGAGGTCGTCGAGCCGTCATAGGCGAACTCGATCCGTTCGATGCCAAGCGCCCCGTGCTGTGTATCGATCTCTGATGGGGCGCGCAGGGTCGTCGTCACCTCCCGCGTCTCGCCCGCCGGCGAGAGGATCGTCATCGAGATCGCCTCACCGGCGTTCGCGCGGAGGACGTCGACGATGTCGGGGCCGACGAACACCTGGAACCGCTCCCCATTGATCGCCACGATCGTCTCGCCGACCTGGAGTCCCGCGGTTGCCGCCGGGGAGTCGGGCTGGACACCGGCGAACTTCGCGCCGACCTGTGGCGAGGCCAACCAGACGATGCCGGTGAAGATCAGGAATGCAAGCAGGACGTTCATCACGACGCCTGACACGAGGATGCCAAGCCGGATCGGCAAGCTCTTGGATGAGAACGCCCTCGGGTCGTTCGCCTTATCGCCGTCCTCGCCCTCGAGCTTCACGAAGCCGCCGATGGGGAGCCAGTTCAGGGTGTAGAGGGTCTCGCCCTTGGAGCGAAGGACCTTGGCGCGGGGCGGGAACCCGATCCCGAACTCGAGCACGCGCACACCCGCGACCCGCGCGGCGATGAAGTGGCCGAGTTCGTGGATGACGACGAGCGTCCCCAGGATCAGGAAGAAGAGCACGATCGTGACGATCGGCTGGAGGATGCCCATCACGCGATCCCTCCCAGCGAACCCGTCGCGTACGTGGCTCGAACGTCGGCGTCGAGCGCGACCAGCGCATCGACGTCCGGCTCACCGCTGCCAGACCCGAACCGCTCCACGGCGGCCTCGAGGAGACGCGGGATACCGGGGAAGTCCAGCGACCCGGCGAGGAAGCGATCGACGGCCACGTCGTCCGCGGCGATCAGCGCAGCCGACGCCCAGGGACCGGCGATGCCCGCCGCGCGCGCGATCCGGAGCGCCGGGAAGCGCTCTGTATCCGGCCGGCCGAAGTCGAGCCGGCCGGTCGCGATCAGGTCAGGTGACGCGGCTGGTGAGGGATGTCGCTCGGGATAGGTCATGGCGTACTGGATCGGGAGGCGCATATCCGGGGTGCCCAGCTGGGCCTTGAGGGAGCCGTCGACGAACCGGACGGCGGAGTGGACGACGCTCTGCGGATGGATCACCACCTCGATGGCGTCGTACTCGACATCGTACAGCCAGTGGGCTTCGATGACCTCCAGGCCCTTGTTCGCGAGCGTCGCAGAGTCGATCGTGATCTTCGCGCCCATCGACCACGTCGGGTGCCTGAGCGCCTCATCCGCTGTCACGAGGGCGAGCTGATCCGCCGCGACGTCGAGGAACGGACCGCCGGACGCCGTCAGGATCAGCGCGTCGACCGAGGCGATGGTTTCGCCGACAAGGCATTGCCACAGCGCCGAGTGCTCGGAATCGATCGGCCGCAGCCAGGCGAGCGGGCTCGCGTACGGGTCGTCCGGGCGCTCCTCCGCCACCGCCGCAGCCGACCGGCGCGCCTCGGGCATCACCAGATGACCCCCGGCGACGAGCGTCTCCTTGTTCGCGGTCGCGACGACCTTGCCTGCCTGCAACGCGGCAAGGACCGGGCGGAGGCTCACGATCCCGCCGGTCCCCACGACGACGAGGTCCACGTCGTCGCGCGTCGCAAGCTCGACGAGATCGGTCTCCGACGGCGCGACCAGCGCTACCTCAGGAGCCAGCCGGTCCGCCTGCTCCTGGAGGACCGCCGTGTTCGATCGCGTCGCGAGCGCGACGACGCGGAAGAGCTCCGGGTGGGCGGCCAGAACCTCGACCGCCTGTCCGCCGATCGAACCCGTCGACCCGAGGAGCGCCACGCCCCGTCGCGCGTCGCCGGATTCAGGCGATGAGGGCGACGACATACAGCATCACGACAGGCGCGGCGAACAGGAACGAATCGACGCGGTCGAGCATCCCGCCATGCCCCGGGATCAGGGTCCCGGAATCCTTCGTGCCGGCCGCGCGCTTGAGCATCGACTCGGCCAAGTCACCCGCCTGGGCGGAAAGAGCGGCAAGCGGGCCGAGGACGAGCGCATGGACCGGTGCTTGGCCGAGTCCGACGAGCAGCAGACCGACCACCACGGTCGTGGCGATGACCCCGCCGATGAGTCCCGCGTAGGTCTTCGACGGGGAGATGTGGGTGAGGAACTTCTCCCGCCCGAACTGGCGACCGACGAGGTATGCGCCCGTGTCATACGACCACACAGCCAGGATCAGCAGCACGATCCAGCCCCGCTCGGCTCCGAGCGCCTCGAGCGGTGCACCAGCGGGGATCGGCGCCCCGGCGTGACCGAGCCTGATCACGAACGCGAGCAGGCTCACATACAACGCCCCGAATACCGTCGCCATCCACGTTCCGAGGCCGTCGCGCGGGTCGGGGCGCGTGAACGCGGCGACGGCCGTCAGGACGACGCCGATAGCGATCAGGAGCAGACCGCTCCCCTCGAGAACGTCGGGAAACGCGGCATCGAGGACGACCGTGAGGGCCAGTACCGCCCCCAGTGCGGCCAGGGCGGGCTGGCCGGCAGACCGTAGGAGCGCGAAGACCTCGCGTGCCGCGACGACCGTGATGATGGCGATCCCGAGCGAGATCGCCAGACCCCCGACCGCGATGACGATGAGGAGTAGCGGGACAAGGATCGCCGCGCTCGTCGCGCGCTGACGCACCCTCGCCTACCGCCCGAAACGGCGATGTCGGCGCGCGAACTCGAGCAGCGCTTGGTCGAACGCCGCAGGCCCGAAATCGGGCCACAGCGCGTCGCAGAAGTAGAACTCGGCATAGGCCGACTGCCAGATGAGGAAGTTGGACAGTCGCTGTTCCCCACCGGTCCGGATCAGGAGATCGGGATCGGGCAGGCCCGCGGTGTACAGCGCTGCGCCGATGGCCGACTCGTCGATCGAGCCGGGGGCCGTGCCCTCGGCGACCAGTCGCCGGACCGCGTCGACCAGCTCAGTGCGACCGGCATAGTTGAACGCGACGTTGAGGACCAGCCGATCACCGCCAGATGTCGCGTCAAGGGCCTCGCCGATCGAGCGGCGCGTCTCCTCGGGCAGCTCGTCGAGCCTGCCCAGCAGCCGTATCTGGACACCCTGCGCGCGCAGCTCCTCCGTCTCACTCCGGATCGCTGCTTCGAGAAGGCCGAACAGGCCGATCACCTCGTCGTCGGAGCGGGCCCAGTTCTCCCGGCTGAACGCGTACAGTGTCATCACCGGGACCCCGCGGCGGACGGCGTGCTTCAGGATCTCGCGGATCGCCTCGACGCCGGCGGCGTGACCCTCGATCTCGGGCTTGTCGTGCTGTCTGGCCCAGCGTCGGTTCCCGTCCATGATGATCGCCACGTGCCGGGGAAGGTCCTCGGCCGGCAGGAACGGGTCGTCCTCGACTGGTTCGTGCGCGATCGGCGGCGCGTCGGTCGGTCGGGCCAGAGGTGCGCGGGCCACTTAGACCTCGAGGACCTCCTGCTCCTTGGTGGCGCCGCGGCGATCGACCTCGGTGATGTGACGGTCGGTCGTCCTCTGGAGCGTCTCGGCCTGACGGTGCGAATCGTCGGTCCCGATGGTCCCGTCACGCTCCTCGCGCTTCAGGTGGTCGTTCGCGTCGCGACGGATATTGCGGATCTCCACGCGCGCCTCCTCCATGCGCTTGTGGACGACCCGGACGAGGTCCTTGCGACGCTCCTCGGTCAGGGGCGGGATGTTCAGACGCACCACGGCGCCGTCGACGTTGGGGACGAGCCCGATGTCGCTCTTGGTGATCGCCTTCTCGATCGCGCCGAGGACGCTGCGGTCCCATGGTTGGATCACGATCTGATGCGGCTCGGGGACGCTGATGCCGGCGAGCTGGTTGAGCGGGGTCTGCGTCCCGTAGTAGTCGACGAGTATCCGCTCGACGAGGGCGGTCGAGGCCCGGCCCGTTCGGACGGCCTGGAAGTCACGCTCCATCGCGTCGACAGCGCGGGTCATCTTCTGGTCGGCGTCGGTGAGGATCTCGGTGCTCATGCGGAAGGACCTCCGCTCGAGATGAGCGTCCCGACCGGTTCCCCGGTCGCGACCTTCGTGATGTTGTCCGGTTGGTTGAGGTCGAACACGATGATCGGGAGAGCGTTCTCCATGCAGAGGCTGACGGCTGCCGCGTCCATCACCTTCAGCTGGTCGCGGAGCAGGTCGACGTAATCGAGGCGAGCGTACCGCCGGGCCCCGTCATTCGTCATAGGGTCCTTGTCGTATACGCCGTCGACCTTGGTCGCCTTGAGCAGGACCTCGGCGTTGATCTCGACCGCGCGGAGCGCGGCGGCCGTGTCGGTCGTGAAGTACGGGTTGCCGGTGCCTGCGACGAAGATCGCGACGCGGCCCTTCTCGAGGTGCCGGATCGCCCGTCGTCGGATGTAGGGCTCCGCGATCTCGTTCATGGCGATCGCCGTCATGACACGTGTCTTGACGCCGACCGTCTCGAGGGCGTCCTGCAGCGCGAGGCCGTTCATCACCGTAGCGAGCATCCCGATGTAGTCGCCGGTCGCACGGTCCATCCCACGCGCGGCGGCCGCGAGGCCACGGAAGATGTTGCCGCCACCCACGACGATGCCGACCTCGACCCCGCGGTCGGTCACATGCTTCACCTGATCGGCGATGAATGAGCAGAATGCCGGGTCGACGCCGTACGGCCGGTCGCCGAGGAGCGCCTCCCCGGACAGCTTGAGCAGGATCCGCCGGTACGCGACCGGTCGATCCTCGGCCACCGCGGTCGTCGCGGTGTCGCTCACAGCTCCTCCCCGAGCGCGTAACGGACGAATCGTCGAACGACGATGTTCTCCCCGATCGTCGCGATCCGATCCGTGATCAGCTCGCCGACCGTGCGGTCCTCGTCCCGGAACGGCTGGTCGAGGAGGCACACCTGCGCGTACCACTTGTCGAGCTGGCCGTTGACGATCTGCTCTCGGATGTTCTCAGGCTTGCGTTGGGTCGCCTCGTCAGCAAGCAACTCGGCCTTCCTGGTCTCAATCTCGTCGGCGGGGATCGACGCGCGGTCGACGTAAAGCGGGGCTAGGCCCGCGACCTGGACGGCGAGATCCTTCACCAGGCGCTGGAACTCGTCGGTTCGAGCGACGAAGTCGGTCTCGCAGTTGACCTCGATCAGGACGCCGACGCGCCCACCGGTGTGGATGTAGCTCGAGACGAGCCCTTCGCGCGCCTCCCGGCTCGACTTCTTGGCCGCTGCGGCAAGCCCCCGCTCGCGCAGGATCGTCGTCGCCTTCTCGACATCGCCGCCGGCCTCGGTGAGCGCCTTCTTGCAATCCATGAACCCGGCACCGGTCCGGTCGCGCAGCTCCTTGACCAAGTCCGCCGAGATGTCCGCCATGGGTCGGTGTGCTCCTGTTCCTGTTCGATGGACGGGCGCGTCGGGCGCCCGCGGTGTGGTGTGACGATCAGTTCGTCGGCGATCGAAGGGACGACCACCGCGGCTCAGCTCGGGTTGTCGGCCTCGGCCTTCTCCGCGGCTTCG
The DNA here is from genome assembly GCA_045804645.1 of Chloroflexota bacterium. Lineage (GTDB taxonomy): Bacteria > Chloroflexota > Limnocylindria > Limnocylindrales > CSP1-4 > SPCO01. The sequence continues at coordinate 18,527 of JBJMMR010000008.1, forward strand.
CGAGCAAGCTCGGCCGCGATCTCCTCGGGCGTCGCTTCGGCGGCCGCCTCGGCTGCCTCCGCGACGGCGGCCTCGGCACGTGCCACCCGGTCACCGGGGAGCAGATCGTCCTCGTCCGCATCGGGCTCGAAGGTCAGGGCGCCGCCGCCAGCGAGCGCGGCGACGAGCTCGTCACTCGCACCGGTCGCGTCGTCGTCGCCATCGGCCATCGCCGCGGGCTCGATGATCTCCGGCTCGCTGGCCGCACGGGTCGATCGCTCCTGGGCGCCCTCGATCGCCGCTTCGGCGACGAGCGTGCACAGCAGCCTGATCGCGCGGATCGCGTCGTCGTTGGCCGGGATGATGAAATCGAGCTCGTCGGGGTCGACGTTGGTGTCGCCGGTGCCGACGACCGGGATCTCGAGCTTGTTGGCCTCGGTCACCGCGATCCGCTCGCGATGCGGGTCGATCACGAAGATCGCTCCGGGCAGACGCTTCATCTTGCGCATCCCGCCGACCGTGCCCTGGAGCTTGATCATCTCCTCGGTCAGCTTCGCGGCTTCCTTCTTCGTCATGCGCTCGAAGTCGCCGGCCGACTGGCGCGCTTCGAGCTGCTCGAGCAGTCCGATGCGCTTCTTGATCGTCGTGAAGTTCGTGAGCATGCCGCCCAGCCAGCGCTTGTTGACATATGGCTGGTTGGCGCGCGTCGCCTCCGACAGGATCGGCTCCTGGGCCTGCTTCTTGGTCCCGACGAACAGGACCTGATCACCTCGGGCCACGGTCTCGCGGACGGCCTCGAGCGCGACGTCAAGGCGCTGGACGGTCTGCGCCAGGTCGATGATGTGGATCCCGTTGCGCTCCGCGAAGATGTACGGGCGCATCTTGGGGTTCCAGCGGCGGGTCTGATGTCCGAAGTGGACTCCGGCCTCGAGCAGTTGCCGCATGGAGACGGACGGCATGATGAGCGACCTCCTGTCGGTTGGTTCCTCCGCGGACCCTCGCTGATCCCCGGGGACCAGCCTTTCGTCGGCCGGCACCGCCCGGTGGGAACGGTCCGCGTGTGTGCTCCGTTCGGCTGTGGCCGACGGGCGTTCGCGTGATCGATGGCCCGGTTCTGGGCCCGGACCGGCGCGGAGTGTAGCACAGGGTCCGTTCCGGGCCGGCGTGTCACCTTGCCGCGCCTCGACGACCGTCGTGACTCCAGGCAAGACCCGCGCGAGGTCAGAAGGCGGCCCGATGATGCCGGATCGCCGGCTCGCCTCCGAGCGTACCGGGCTCTACGACGACCAGGTCGAAACGCACGGGTAGCCGCGGGACAGGACTCCCATCCGGGAACGTGCCGCGGTCCCGTAGCCTGTACGTGGCCACGCGGAGGTGCATGCGCTTCCGATGATCGACGGTCTCCTCGGGAAGCCCGAACGCGCGCGACTTCCGCCAGCGGACCTCGACGATGACGAGTGTCGCCGGAGGACCCGGGTCGACCGCCACGAGGTCGAGCTCGAGGCGGCCGACATGGACGTTCCGGGCCAGAACGGCCCAACCCGCAGCCACGAGACGGACCAGGACCAGCGCTTCGGCGGAGTCACCTGCCTGCTGAGCAGCGGTCCGAGTCGGCGAGACGACCGGGCCATCCATGCCGCGATGATGGCGACGGTCGCTCTACGTTGACGTATCGCCCGCTTAGCGGCCGCTCATCCGGTCGCGCCGGGCCGCACGGCGCTCCTCGCCTCAGGCGGATGCCGCCTCGAGTGCGAGCAGATCGTCAGCATCGAGTGCGGCATCGTCGGCCATGACGGGCATGAGCTCGCGTTCGAGGACTTCATGGATCTCCGGCGATGCTGCGGGATCGGCGAGCAGATCGAAGTCGAGCTGGTCGCCCGCGAGCGTTCGCTGGAGTGCGAGGAACGAGCGTCGATGGAAGGGCGTGAGGCCAAGTGCGCGGATGGCGTCGCGATGGTCGCGCGTCGCATATCCCTGGTTGTGTTCCCAGCCGTACCCGGGGTACCGCGCCGCAAGCTTGGTCATCATCCGGTCGCGGACGACCTTGGCGACGATCGAGGCACAGGCGATCGAATACACCTTCGCGTCGCCGTCGACCACGTTCGAGTACGGACCGACCTGCGCCTCGAAACCGACGATCCTGTTGCCGTCGACGATGACGTGCTCGTGCCCGCCCAGGCGCGCGATCGCACGACGCATCGCGAGGTGTGTCGCGTGATAGATGTTCAACTGGTCGATCTCGGGGACTGACGCAGCACCGACGCCGACCGCCATCGCTCGCTTGCGGATGAGCGGTGCGAGCCGCTCGCGCTGAAGCATCGAGAGCGTCTTCGAGTCGCGAACGCCGGGGATGCGGTGGCAGCCGGGTTTCATGATGACGGCGGCTGCGACGACGGCTCCACAGGTCGGTGCGACGCCGACCTCGTCGACCCCGACGACGCGGGTCAGACCCTCGTTCCAGAGACGGCGTTCGTGGCGGAGGGTCGGGACGATGACGGCCATCGGCCGACAGGGTAACGCGGGTCGGGGCTCCGCCGCGCAGCCGAACGCCGCGAACTGCCGGTCATGGGGTGACCGATACGACGAAGGGACGCCCGGTCAGGACGGTTCCTCGGCCGGTTCGATCATGGGGTGACCGAAAGGATCAAGTGACGGCCGGTGGGAGGCTGCCAGCTAGTTGTTGGCGCGCCGCTCGCGAAGCGTCGCGGCCTTGCCGACTCGCTTGCGCAGGAAGTACAGCTGGGCGCGGCGGACCTCGCCGTGGCGGAGGACCTCGATCTTGTCGATGCGCGGGCTATGGATCTTGAAGGTCCGCTCGACCCCGACGCCCGACGCGATGCGACGGACGGTGATGGACCGGGTGATGCCGCCCCCACGGAGGCGCATCACGATGCCCTCGAAGACCTGGATCCGCTCGCGGTTGCCCTCGACGACCTTGGCGGAAACCTTCACGGTGTCACCCGTGGCGATCTCGGGCAGGTCGGTGCGGAGCTGGTCCTGGACGATCTCGTCGAGCACGTTCACGCGGCGGTTCCTTGACTGGCTGGGCAGCGCTGGACGCTGCGGTCCGAACTTGGGAAGGGCCGCGTGGTGGGCGACCGACGGCGGAGTATAGCACGCAGCCCGGCGCCCACCGGACCCCCCGGCCGGCGGCTTTACTCCTCCGGGAGGAGGTCGGGTCGACGGACGCGCGTCCGTTCAAGGGCCCTCTCGTGGCGCCACGTTGTGACCGCGCCGTGGTCACCGGACGTCAATATCTCCGGCACGTCCATGCCACGGAACGACGGCGGCCGCGTGTATTGCGGGTACTCGAGCAAGCCCGCACTGAACGACTCCTCGGCGGTCGATAGGGCATCGATCGCGCCGGGTAGCAGCCGCATCACCGCGTCGATCACGACAAGGGCCGGCAGCTCGCCGCCGCTTACGACGTAATCACCGATCGAGAGCTCGAGATCGACGAACGCGCGGATCCGTTCATCGACGCCCTCGTAGCGGGCGCAGATGAACACGAGGTGCCGGCGTTCGGCCAGATCGGCGGCTCGAGCGTGGTCGAACACCTCGCCGCCCGGATCCATCAGGACCACGACCGAATCCGGGCGTCTCACCGATTCGATCGCGGCCACGACCGGCTCGACCCGCATGACCATCCCGGCACCGCCGCCGTACGGCGTGTCGTCGACCGACCGATGGCGGCCGAGCCCGAACTCCCGCAGGTCGTGGACGCGGACCTCCGCCAGCCCGCGCTCCTGGATCCGCCCGGGGATGCTTTCCGAGAGCGGGCCGGAGACCATCGACGGGAACAGCGTCAGGACGTCGACCTCGAGTGTCAAGACGGCTCCCCTGCCCCGGTGGGCGGGCGCGGCTTCCGCGAGCGCCGGCGTGGTGCCTTCGGGCGCTCCCCCTCGGGCCGTCGGCGCTTCGGGGGCTGGAGGTCGAGTGCCTCCGCATCGACCACGATCTCCCCCCGTCGAGGCGCGAAGACCCGGATGAACGCGCGGACCGCCGGCAGATCGAAGGTGCCAAAGCGCTCGCCGCGCACGACGTAGACCTCGTTCTCGCCGACCCGGTAGACGTCCTGGACCTGGCCGAGATCGGCGCCATCCACATCGCGGACGGTCGCCCCGACGACCTCGTGCCAATAGACCTCACCCCGTGCCAGTTCCCCGGCCGGGTGCACCTCCGACTCCAGGTAGGCGTTGCGGAGGGCGTCGGCCGCCTCGCGGTTCGTGATCTCGTCGAAGCGCAGCCGCCACCCGGGTCCGTCGGCGACCGCTTCTGCGGAAGCGATGGTCAACGGCTCGGCCGACCCCTCCCGGTAGAGGATGGAGCCCGGTCGATATCGTTGCTCCGGCTTGTCGGTCAGGACCTCCACGCGAACGGCACCGCGAAGGCCGTGCACGCCGCGTACGAGCGCCACGACGAGGCGCTGGTCTCGTGCCGCCGCGTCGCCCTGTGCTCCGGCGTCGGCCACCGCGGCCGTCCGCTCAGACGATCTCGAGCTGGACCGGTTCGCCGTCGCGCGCCGCCGTCACCTTGAGGAGGGTCCGGAGTGCCTTCGCGACGCTCCCGTTCCGGCCGATGACCTTGCCCATGTCGTCGTCGGCGACGTGGAGCTCGATGACGGTCGCGCCGTCCTCCTCGATGACGTCGACCTTGACGGCGTCGGGATCGTCGACCAGCGACTTCGCGACGTACTCGACCAGATCCTTGGCTGCCATCGGGTGCTCCTACTTGCCGGCGGGCAGGATGCCCGCCTGCTTGAACAGGCGGACGACGGTGTCGGACGGCTGCGCCCCCTTGGCCAGCCACTCCTTGGCCTTGTCAGCGTCGACGTTGAGCTCGATCGGCTCGGTCCGCGGGTTGTAGTGGCCAAGCGTGTCGATGGCGCGGCTGTCGCGCGCGCTGCGCGAATCGGCGACGACGACCCGATATGTCGGTTGTTTCGTCGCACCGACCCGCGTCAGGCGGATACGGACTGCCATGGGCTTGATGTCCCTCCTTGGACTATGGGCGAGGCTGGGGGCCTCGCATCTCTCGCATCACTTGACCGTGATCACCGCGTGCGTCTGGTCCGTGCTGCCACCGGTGGCGCCGGTCGCGATCAACGCGTCGAACGGCGTCAGGAACGGCTTGATCGATCGCTCGTACTCGGCCTTCTTCGCCGCGGGAGCGTCGGCCAGCGAACCTTCGACGAGGCCGCGGACCGCGGTCACGTCGACGAAGCTCACGCTCGTGTGCTTCGTGTCGACGCGCTTCAGGAGATCCTGGAAACGGGCGTCATCCGCCAGGGACGAGCCCGCGCCGGCATCGAGCACGGCCTTGATGAAGTCCGGCGAGCTGCCGATGGCCACGACCTGATCGTTGGCCACGTAGGCGAGTTTCACCTTCGCATCCGGGAGCGCCGACGGGGCCGCCGGCACGCTTGCGCCACCGAGCGCGCCCGCCATGCCGGCGAGCGACCGGAGGTCGCCAAGATCGACGGTGGTGATGGTCTGACCGTTATACGTCTCATCCGTGACGGTGATCCCCGAGTTCGAGCCCGCCATCTGGACGAACGTTCGTAGCGAGGTGAGCAGCTGCTTGGCCTGCGCAGGGTCCGCAGGGATCGAGACGATCCCGCCCTCGACGCTATCGCCGTGCGTGTCGATGACGACACCGGTGTCGCCCATCCAGCCGACGACCGCATCGATGCCACCGAGCATCCCGGCGAGCTGGTCGATCTGCTCGTAGACGTCCTTGAGTGCCGGGTCCTTCTCGTAAAGATCGGCCGTTTCCTTGAGCGTCGCGCCGTAGTCGTTGCCGGCGATCAGCGCGACCGTGGACGGCGGCGCGTAGCCGGCGACGGCGTTCGTCCGGTTCTCATCGGGACCGGGGGTACCCTCCTTGTGCTGGATCACGCCATCGAGGCGCAGAGCGTCACCCTCGACGCGGATGCGCGCTGCCGCCCAGCCGGGGAGCAGGTTCGTGACCGCGGCCGGGAGTGACGGAACGGATCCGCCCGCCTCACCGATCGTGGCACCGACCTTGGCCGTCGCATCAGCGACCGCCTTGAGGTCCACGACCATGAAGCCGAGGCTGTCGCCGGTCACGGAGGCCTGGGCCGCCGAGACTGCTTCACCGGTCGCGAGCGGGCTGCCGCCCTTCGTGTCCACGGCCGCCTTGACCGAGTCGAGGTCGCCGATCACCGCGACCTTACCGTCGACGATCGTGTAGGCGGCCTGGGTGTCCGACATCTTGGGCGCGGCGAAGACCGTCAGCTGCGCGCCGTTGTAGGTCTGCGCGGTGCCGCTGCCGCCTTCCGCCTTGAGGGTCGAGTCCAGCCACGAGCTCGCGAGCGCGGCGTCCTTGACGGAGAGCAGCACGAGCGCCCGCCGATCGTGAGCGGCCAGGCCGTCGCCGTTGCCGACCTGGATCGGCCCCATCGCGAAGCCCATCTGGCCGCCGAACCAAGGCTTCACGTCCTTCGTGAACGTCTGCTTGTTCTGCGTGCCCTCCCCGACGAGCCGATCGAGCACCTCGTCGAGCTTCGTATCGAGCGCAGCCTGGTCGGCGAAGCCCGGGAACTTCGAGAGGAACGCACCGACGTTCTGACGCTGGTCGCCGGGAAGGTCGAGCCTGAGCTCGCCGTAGGCGACGCTGTCGGTCGGGACGTAGCCGAGCACGACGGACGTCGACTTCGTGCTCGTCAGCGCGAACGTCGCCATCCCCGTGAGCGCCACCACGAGCGCGATGAGCACCCCGGCGGCGATCCAGCGGACCCGGTTGGAGCCCGGCTTGCCGGCCTGCGTCGGCGCGGTGGTCGGTACGGGCGTGGCCGTCGTGTCGGTCTCGGTCTGCGTGGCGGTCGTGTGGTCGAACTCGGTCATCGCGTGGTCTCCCCCGGCCTTAGCGCCGGCCCCCCGTGAGGCCTGCCAGCGCTGCGCGCCGGCCGCCCCCGGATAGCTGCTTCATGAGCTTCTGCATCTCGCTGAACTGCTTCACCAGCCGGTTGACTTCCGGCAGGGTGGTCCCCGCCCCGGCCGCGATGCGACGTCGGCGTGAGCCCGTGAGGATCGATGGATCGCGGCGCTCGCCCGGAGTCATCGCCCGGATGATCGCCTCGGTCCGCTTGAGTTCGCCCCGGTCGACGGCGGCTTGTGCCTCGTTGGCCATGCCGCCCATGCCCGGGATCATCGACATGATCTGCCCGATCGGCCCCATCTTCTGGACCTGCTGGAGCTGGTCGAGCATGTCCTCGAGGGTGAAGCTCGCCTTGCGGAGCTTCTCCTCCATCTGCTGTGCCTGGTTGACATCGAACGTCTCCTGCGCCCGCTCGACGAGCGTCAGGATGTCGCCCATCCCCAGGATCCGCCCAGCGAGCCGGTCCGGGTGGAAGGGCTCGAGGGCATCGGTCTTCTCGCCCGTGCCCAGGAACTTCACCGGGAGCCCGGTGACCGCGGAGATGCTGAGGGCTGCGCCACCGCGAGCGTCGCCGTCGATCTTCGTGAGGACGAGCCCGGTCACCGGGACGGCATCGACGAACGCCTGGGCGACCGCGACTGCCTCCTGGCCGGTCATCGCGTCGACGACGAGCAGCGTCTCGATCGGCTTGACCGCCGTGTTGACCGCGGCGATCTCCTGCATGAGTTCGTGGTCGACGGTCAGGCGACCCGCCGTGTCGAGGATCACCACGTCTCGGGTCTGGCGTTTGGCGGCCTCCACGCCCTGGCGAGCGATGTCAGGCACGGACGTCCCCTGTGGCGCCCGGTAGACCGGGATGTCGAGCGCGCGACCGAGCGTCTCGAGCTGGTCCGCCGCCGCGGGACGGTATGGGTCGGCCGCGACGAGGAGGGGCCGGCGGCCCTGCTTGACGACGTGGCGCGCGAGCTTGGCGGTGGTCGTCGTCTTGCCGGAGCCCTGGAGACCGACCATCGCGACGACGGCGGGATTCCCGCTGAGATGGAAGACGCGATCGCCCTTGCTCAGGAGGTCGACGAGCTCGTCGTGGACGATCTTCACGACAGCCTGACCGGCGGTGAGGCTGGCCAGGATGTCCTGGCCGACCGCCTTCTCGCGGACACGAGCGACGAAGTCCTTGACGACCTTGAAGTTGACATCGGCCTCGAGCAGCGCGAGGCGCACCTCGCGCATGGCGGCGTCGACGTCGGCCTCGCTGATCCGGCCACGGCCGGTCAGGTTGCCGAGCGTCGCTCGCAGGCGCTCACTGAGTGTGTCGAACACGGTCGGATCAGGACTCCGTTCGAGTGGTGGACCGGCATCGGCCGCGAGTTTCGCGGCGACGAGCCGGGTGGTGCGCGAGTTCTGACGCACCGAGGCGGCCGAAGTGTAACGCAGGGTCGATCAGCGCGCCCCTGAAACGAAGGTCCCGAGCGCCGGCCCACCGACCCCACCGCTATGCTGCCAGCCCGTGCGCAACCCGTTCTCGTCGCCGCTGTGGGCGAACCACGCCTTCGTCCGGGTCTGGTCGGCCGCGACCGTGTCGATCTTCGGCTCGCTGATCACGCGGTTCGCGCTCCCGGTCATCGCGATCCTGACGTTGAACGCGGGGCCGTTCGAAGTGGCCGTCGTCCGCAGCATCGACCTCCTGTCGGCACTGCTGGTCGGGTTCGTTGCCGGCGCGTGGGTCGATCGCCTGCGGCGGCGACCGGTGCTCATCTGGGCGGATCTCGGACGGGCGCTGCTGCTGCTGTCGCTGCCGGTGTCGTTCGTGCTCGGGACGCTGCAGCTCTGGCAGCTCATCGTGGTCGCGGCGCTCGCCGCAGTGCTGACTACCTTCTTCGACGCGGCCGATAACGCCTATCTGCCGACGATCGTCGAACGCGAACGCCTCGTCGAAGCCAACAGCGCGCTCGCGGCGAGCGGCTCGGTGGTCGAGTTCGTCGGCTTCGGCATCAGCGGCGCGCTCGTCCAGATCCTGACGGGTCCGATCACGATCCTCATCGACGTCGCCACCTATCTCGTCTCGGCAGTCCTCCTGTTCACGGTCAGGACGCCCGAGCCGCCGCCTCCGCCTCCTGCGGACCGCGAGCCCGTGGTCCACGAGATCCGGGAGGGCATCGGGATCGTGCGCAGGGACGAGCTCCTTCGACCCTTCCTGGGTGCACAGATGCTCATGTCGACGCTTTGGGGGATCTTTGGCGCGACCTGGTTCCTGTTCGCGCTCGAGGAGCTCGACATGACGCCGGCGCTGATCGGCGTGATCGCAGGTCTCGGTGGCGCGTCATCCTTCGTCGGTGCGGTCGTGGCGACGCGCGCCACGAAGCGGTGGGGCGTAGGTCCGGTGGCGATCGGCGCGATGTTGCTCGCCGCACTCGGCAACCTGTTCATCCCGCTCGCGCCGGCTGGCGCGCCATTGCTGGCGGTGCTGTTCCTTTCCGCGCAGCAGCTTCTCGGCGATTCCGCCGTCACCGCCTACGACGTCACCGAGACCTCGGTGAAGCAGGCTCGTGTGGCCGATCGGGAGCTCGGCCGCGTGTCGTCGATCTTCCACGTCGGTTCCGCCGGCGCGCAGCTCGCAGCTGCGCTCGGGGCGGGACTCCTGGCCGAGGTGATCGGCCTCCGGGCGACGGCATTCCTGGCACCACTCGGGGCGCTGCTCGCGGCAGCGATCCTGTACTGGTCGCCCGTCCGCCACCTCCGCGACCTGCCGGTGATGGACCGCCGCACCCCAGCGCAGGTCGCCTACGACGTGGAGCGCGATCAGCCGGTCGGCGCCTGACCGTCGCTCGGGTCGCCGAACAAGGCGTCGACGAACGTCTTCGGGTCGAACGGCAGCAGGTCGTTGATCCCCTCGCCCACCCCCACGAAACGGACGGGCACCTTGAGCCCGTCCTCGATTGCGAACACGATGCCGCCCTTGGCGGTCGAATCGAGTTTGGTGAGCACGATGCCGGTGAGCCCGACCGCTTCGTGGAACGCCATCGCCTGCGAGAGCCCGTTCTGGCCGGTCGTGGCGTCGAGCACGAACAAGGTCTCGGGCTGGGCGCCGGGTAGGCGCTTATCGATGATCCGCCGGACCTTCGCGAGTTCGTCCATCAGGTTCGCCTTCGTATGCAGCCGGCCGGCCGTGTCGGCGATGACCAGGTCCGCGTTCCGGGCGACGGCCGCGTCGAGCGCGTCGTAGACGACGGCGCCCGGATCGGCGCCCGGGGCGTGCGCGACGACGGGGACGCCGGCACGATCCGCCCAGATCCGAAGCTGGTCGATGGCCGCGGCACGGAACGTGTCCGCAGCGGCCACGATGATCGTCCGCCCCTCCCCCGTGTAGCGCGCGGCCATCTTGCCGATCGTGGTGGTCTTGCCGGTGCCGTTGACGCCGACGACGAGGACGACAGCCGGACCGCCACCGCTCGCGGGCTGCGGAGACCACCCGGGGTCACGTTCTACGAGCAGGGCAGCCAGCTCGTCGCGGATCGCGGCTTCGGCGCCTTCCGGATGGTGACGGCGTCGTGCGCGCTCGACAAGGTCGATCGCGAGAGCCGCGCCTACGTCACCGGCGATGAGCGTCTCCTCGACCTCGTCCCAGGCGGGCCCGTCCGCGCCGCCGAGATAGCTCCGGAGCTGCGTCATGAGCGTGCCCCGCGTCTTCTCGAGACCCTGGTCCAGGGTGTGGGCGGGGGCCACGGCAAGGAACGCGGTCGGGTCGAACGGGGCGTACGCCGGCGCGGCGGCAGCTGGCTCTTCGATCACGGCGAGGTCGACCCCGGGGTCGAGCGGGGGCGCTCCGGCATCTGGGACGATGGATGGCTCGGCGTCGACCGGCGGGTCCGCACGCGCCGGCGCGGGCTCGGCGTCGACCGGCGGGTCCGCACGGACCGCCGGCGCGGGCTCGACGGGGGCCTCCGGTTCGGCCGCCGTGTCGAGGTCGGCCTGGTCGGCCTGGTCGGCTTCTTTCGGCTCCTCGCGCCGACGTCGCCAGAACGCCATCAGCCTGCCGCGGTCAGCTCGTCGCGATGCTCCGACGCCAATGCCTGCGCCTCGTCCAGCCGCAGGCTGATGACCCGGGACACCGAGTCGTCACCCACGGTCACCCCGTACAGCGCATCGGCGGCCTCGATCGTGCCGCGGTTGTGCGTGATGACGATGAACTGCGTGGTATCGGCCAGCGACCGGAGGGCATCGGCAAAGCGGCCGATGTTCGCCTCGTCGAGCGCTGCGTCGACCTCGTCGAGGACGCAGAACGGCACGGGCCGGACTTCGAGCATCGCGAACAACAGGGCGACCGCCGTCAGCGCGCGCTCGCCGCCCGAGAGCATCGCGAGGGCCTGTGCCTTCTTCCCGGGGGGCCGCGCGACGATCTCGACACCCGTCGCACCGAGGTCGTTGGGGTCGGTCAGGGACAGCTTCGCGAAGCCGCCGCCGAACAGCTGCTCGAAGCGACGCTCGAACGCGGTCTCGAGTGCCGCGAACGTCGTCCGGAACTGTGACGCGATCATGAGGTCCAGCTCGGCGATCAGCTCGCGGGTCCTGGCGATCGCGGAGCGGAGGTCGTCGCCCTGTCCCTCGAGTGATTCGAGGCGCGCCTTCAGCTCCGCGTACTCGTCGACCGCGTACGGGTTGGCCGCGCCGAGTTCGTGATAGCGACGCCGCAACTGGGCGACCCGCCCCGGCGACGGGGCGTCGGTCGGCGGCGGCTCGGTCGCCCACCGTTCCGCGATCTCGGTCAGCGCGCGCTCGAGGGCGACGGCGTCATCGGCGACGCCGCTCTCCTCGTCGACTGCGACGTCATCGCTCTCGCGTGACGCGCGACGGATCCCAAGGCTGGCGAACCCGAGGTCGCCGAGCCCAGCGAGCTCGACGAGCACGCCGTCGCGCAGCGATTCGAGCCCGAGCCGAGCTTCGAGTTCGGCGTGGTCGGCCGCTCGGACGCGATCGTCGGCCGTGCGCAGCCGCTCGCGAGCCGCCGTGGCGGCACGTTCTGCCTCGGCGAGGCGCGACCTGTCGGCGGCGTCGGCCGAGTGCAGTGCGGCGAGGGCCTCGCGCGCATCGCGTTCCCGGGCGCGCGCGACAGCGATGTCGGTGGCGAGTCGATCGCGTTCCGTGCCGAGGGCCGCCTCGCGTTCGACGAGAGCGGCGGACTCACGGTCGGTCCGGGCGATCCGTTCCTCGGCCATGGCCACCGCAGCTTCGGCGCGGGCTCGCGCGTGCTCGGCGTCGCGCCGGGTGCCGTCGTGGTCCGCGAGCCGCGCCGCCAGCCGATCCCGCCGTTCGCGCAGCTCCTCGGCGCGCGCCTCCCAGGTCGCGATCGCGGTCCTGTCGACGGGGGCCGCGCTCGTCGCGTCCGCAGTGACCGGCTCGGCGGGCAGCGCCTCGCGGAGCCGGGCGACATCACTGTCGAGCCGCTGTCGCTGGGCGGTGTGCCAGTTCGCCTCACGGCTCGCGACTTCGGTCTCGCGGACGGCGGCGCGCTCCGCTTCCTCCATCCGCCGGCGCTCCCCGGCGAGGCGCGAGACCTCCGCGCGAGCAGTTTCGAACGCCGCCCGCGCCGCCGCCGCGCCGCGCGCGGTCTCCTCGGCCTGCGTTCGAAGCGCGGCGAGCTCTGCATCGAGGCGCTCGAGGTCGCTCGAGAGGCGCCCGTGCTCGGCGCGGCGTTCGAGCACGCCTTCCGACCCACCGAGCGCCAGCCCAGTGTCGTCGACGACGGCCGTCCCGTCGCGCGGTACGGCGGCCCAGCCGGGGGGCATCGCCGCCTGGACAGCCAGGCACGCTGCAAGATCGGGCAGCCACACGGTCCGCTCCAGGAGACGGCGGATACCGCCAGTCGCGTCACGACGCACGGCCTCCGCAAGTCGGCCCCCACCGGCAGCCGCGACGGCGTCGAGCCATCGTCGGGTCGCGGCGTCCTGGGCACTGCCGCCTCCCGCCAGACGTTCCTCGACCACCAGCCGCCCACGCTCGCGGGCAAGATCCGCGACCGCCGTCGAGGCCACGAGGTATGCGCGCGCCCGGTCCGCCAGGGCGGCCTCGACAGCCGATCGCAGCTCCGGATCGACGACGAGGTCCTCGTCCAGCCTCCGCCCACCGACCTTCTTGGCGGCTCGAGCGATGGGGCGCCGCTCGTCTTCGTCGAGCTGGCCGCTCAAGGCGTCGACCCGAGCACGCAGCGCGGCAGCCCCCGTCGATGACGCGGCGAGCCGTTCGGCAGAGCTCGCCCGCTGCGCGTCGGCAGCTTCGACGGATGCGCGTGCCGTCTCGAGGGTCGTCTGCGCCGAGCGTTCCGCCGCGATGGCGAATTCGAGGGCACGGCGCGCCGCCTCCGAGCGGCTGACGGCCTCGTCCCGGCGGGTCGCCGCCGCTTCCGCTGCGGATCGTTCCGTCGCGGCCTGCCGTTCGGCCTCGGCGAGACGCCGGCGGGCGGTCTCGGTCTCCGCGGAACGGGCAGCCTCCGCCCGGCGGATGGCCGCAGCCTCCTCGCCGCGGGCCGAGGAGTCGGAGCGCAACGTGCCGAGCTCGGAAAGGGCCTCGGCAAGCTCGCGTTCCGCGGCAACGACGGCCGCCTCGAGGTCGAGGTCGCGCGCGGGGACGGGCGCCACGACAGCACGGCGCTGTTTCGCGAGTTCGGCCTCCGCCGTCGCCCGCTCGTCGGACAGACGGGCGGCGTCACGCTCGATGGCCTCGACCTCGGATCCGAGCCGACCGTCACGCAGCTGCAGGTCGGTCAGCGCGGCCCGCGCCGACTCGTGGGTCTCGCGCCGTTCCCGTTCGGCATCGGCTCGCGCCGCGAGTTCGTCGGCCACTGCCGCCGCAGCGGCTTCGGCCGACGTCAGATCGGCCATCGCTCGTGCAGCTTCGCCGTCGGAGGCAAGCCGCCGCTCGGACGCGACAGCGAGGCGCGCCGCCGCCTCGTGCCATCTCGCATGGGTCGATGCGAGCAGCGCGCCGGCAAGCTCATCGGCGATCGTGGAGCGGGCGGTCTGCTGCTCTGCCTGCGCCGCGAGGCGGCGCGCCTGCGGCCGGAGCTCGGCGAGGATGTCGTCGACGCGCGCGAGGTTCGCCTCCGACTCCGAGAGCTGCTCCTCCGCCTTCCGTCGGCGGCGTTCGTGGCGGCGGACGCCCGCGACCTCCTCGAACAGCGGACGGCGTTCCTCGGGGCGCAGCGCCAGCGCCTGGTCGACCATCCCCTGCCCGATGAACAGGAATGCGTTGTCCGCCAGGTGGGCCGCGTCGAGCAGATCGACCAGATCGCGCAGCCGGATCCGCTGCTTATTGAGGAGGTACTCGTTCTCGCCGCTTCGATACAACCGTCGACCGAACTCGAGCACCTGGAAATCGACCGGCAGGAGCGCGTCGCCGTTATCGAGGACGAGCGTGACGTCGGCCATGCCCTGCGCGGTCCGCTTCTCCGAGCCCGCCCAGATGACGTCTTCGGCCTTCCGCGACCGAAGCGCCCGGCCCTGCTCGCCCAGCGCCCAGCGGAGGGCATCCGCGAGGTTGCTCTTGCCCGACCCGTTCGGTCCGACGACCGCGCTGATCCCGCCGCCGAACTCGACATTGGTCCGTTCAGCGAACGACTTGAAGCCCTGGACGCGAAGGGCGAGCAGCCTGGGCGGTGCGGAGACGATCGCCATCAAGCCGGTCGCCGCTCGCGTTCGGTCCCTTGGCGGCGGGCGGCGTCGCTTCCGGTCGCCGCGCGTTCCGCCTGGGCGAGTCGCTCCGCGGCCCGCTCGGCGCGGATCCGTTCGATGGCCTGGGCCGCCGCGGAGGTCTCGGCGGTCCGTCGCGACGGGCCCTCGCCGACGCCTAGCTGCTCGCCGTCGACCCACACCTCGATCCGGAACGACTTCTCGTGGTCGGGCCCCGATGCCTCGACGAGCCGATAGTCGGGTCGCTCGCCCGAGCGGCGTTGCGTGTATTCCTGGAGGCGCGACTTCGGGCTCTTGAGCGAGAGGACCGGCGCCTCGAGCGACAGCTCCGGCTCGGCGATCGTCTGGAGCCAGCGGCGGACGACGTCATAGCCGAGATCGAGGTAGAGCGCGCCGGTCAAGGCCTCGAACGAGGAGGCGAGCAGGGACGGTCGACGACGGCCGCTGCGCTGCGACTCGCCTTCTCCGAGCAGGAGGTAGCGTCCGAGCTCGATGCGGCCGGCAAGCCTCGCAAGACCGGTGGTCGAAACGATCGCCGCGCGGCGGGCCGACAACGCGCCCTCGTCATCGTCCGGATGACGCGCGTATAGCGCTTCGGAGATCGTGAGGTTGACGACGGCGTCGCCGAGGAACTCGAGCCGTTCGTTGTGTCCCCTGGCTGCGTCGGGGTGCTCGTGCAGCCACGAGGAGTGGACGAGTGCCTGTTCGATGAGGTCGAGGTCCCGGACCGGGAGTCCGAGCCGCTCGACGACGGCGTGTCCGGGACGCACCTCGGACGTGACGGACGACCTGCTAGGAGGAGTGCTCGTCGATGTAGTCGACGGCGTCCTGGACGGTGCGGATCTTCTCGGCATCCTCGTCCGAGATCTCCGTCCCGAATTCTTCCTCTAGGCTCATGATCAGTTCGACGAGGTCGAGGGAGTCCGCGTTGAGGTCGTCGACGAACGATGCCTCCGGCTTGACCTCATCCTCGTCGGCGCCGAGCTGCTCGACGACGATCTTCTTGAGCCGGTCGTACGTTGTGGCCACTGACTCCCTCCTCGGAACTGGGGGTAGGTGAGATCGTGCCGAGAACGCCGTTCATGAGGCGCCGCATCGCCTCACCGCTGTAGACGCGTGCCAGCTCGACCCACTCGGCGATGGCCACCCGGGCCGGCGTCGCGGAGTGTAGCACCTCACCGATCGCCGATCGGAGCAGCGCGCGGTCCATCTTGGCGAGGCTGGTGACCGGGTGACGGGGCGCGGTCCGGTCGATCAGGGCGTCGATCTGGTCGCGATATCGGACCACCGCGGCGACCAGTTCGCGAGCGAGATCGGCGGCCACGGGATCGCGTTCGGTCTCGGCCAGATGGCGCTCCAGGATCGCCTCCGCGGTCCGTTGTCCGAAGTCGGCCTCGAAGATCGCCGCCAGCGCGAGTCGACGTCCGGTACGTCGTCCGCGCTGCCTGTCAGCCTCCGACGCCATCGACGATGACGGTCACGGCGCCGAGGTCGAGGCCGAGGAGCCGTTCCACCGTGGCCGCGACGGCCGTCCGCACCTGGGCGGTCAACGGAGCCAGCGCGTGACCAGGCCTGGCGACGACGCGGAGACGTACGAGCACGCGGTCGTCGACGACGCGCACCCTGACGGGAGGGCCGGCGAGCCAGGCACGCCACGTGGGCCCGCCGTACCCGACGCGCGCAACACCAGGGACCTCGAACGCGGCGCTCTTCACGAGCTCGCGGAT
The DNA here is from genome assembly GCA_045804645.1 of Chloroflexota bacterium. Taxonomy (GTDB): domain Bacteria; phylum Chloroflexota; class Limnocylindria; order Limnocylindrales; family CSP1-4; genus SPCO01. Next base: position 34,815 of record JBJMMR010000008.1, read on the forward strand.
GACGCCTTTGCCGACGGTCAGGACCGGTCCGCTCACGAAGCCACCTCCTCTTCCGTCGACGATGTCGCACCGACCCGGTTCGTGCTGCTGTCGCGATCCGTGCTCGCGCTCGCTTCGAGCTCGGCGAGCCGCTCACGGTCCGCCGCGAGCGCTTCGGCGATCAACTCGGGTACGCGTGCTGCTGCCGTTCTCGCGGCGACGTCACAGGCAAAGCCGATCATGCGCCGCTTGGCGCTGCCGTGGGTGATGATCACCGTGCCCTTCACGCCCAGCAGCAACGATCCACCGTGCGTCTCGTAGTCGAAGATCGAGCGGATCCGGGCGATGCTCGGGCGCATGAGCAGGTACGCGAGCCGGCCTCGCCACGACGCTCGGAACTCCTTCCGCCACAGGTCGAAGATGAAGGAGGACAGGCCCTCGAAGAACTTGATGAGGACGTTGCCGGCGACGGCATCGGTGACGACCACGTCCGCTGTGTGCTTCGTCAGGTCGCGACCCTCGACGTTGCCGACGAAACGCAGGGTCGATGCGTCGAGCAGCTCGGTGGCGCGCTGGATCCGCGCATCGCCCTTGCCCTTCTCCTCGCCGATGCTGAGGAGCGCGACACGCGGGTCGGCGACGTCGAGGACCTTCTCGGCGAAGATCGCCCCCATCCGGGCGTATTGCGCAAGGTTCTCGGCCGTCGAATCGGGGTTCGCGCCGATGTCGATGAGGACGAGCGGCCCCGTATCGGTGACCATCTGGACCGCGAGCCCCGGTCGATCGACACCGGCGAGCCGGCCGAGCTTGAGGATCCCCGCGGCCATCCCGGCACCCGTGTGGCCGGCCGTCACGACCGCGTCGGCCTCGCCTTTCCTCACGAGCTCGGCCGCGACGAGGATCGACGCGTCCTTCTTCTCGCGCATCGCGAGAGCGGGGTTGTGCTCGTCCATGTCGATCATCGACCCGGCGTGGACGATCCTGGTATTGGTCGGGAGGTCGCCGGCGATCCGACGGATCGTGTCGGTATCGCCGACGAGGATCAGCTCGACGTCGGGATGCGCGCGGGCGTAGTCGAGGACCCCGGGCACGACCTCGGACGCGCCGTGGTCGCCACCCATCGCGTCGAACGCGACGCGGACCATGCGGTCAGCGGTCGGCGTCGCCGCTGCTGCTCACCGGCTTCGGCGGCACGGCCAGCCGGCCCTGGTAGTAGCCGCAGTTCGGACAGACGCGGTGCGGCAACTTCATCTCGTGGCAGTGCGGACACTCCTCGAGGTCGGGGAGGTCGATCGCCAGGTGCGAGCGGCGCTCGCCCTGGCGGGCGTGCGAGACGCGTCGCTTGGGTACACCCATGGGGTCTCGTGGGCTCCTTGTCGGTCTGGTGGCGCGTGGTCGTGTGCGGCGCGCGATCGCGTGGCGGCGCTCGCGTGGCGGCGCTCCGGGTCGTGAGCGCGCGTCGCGCCGACGGCGGAGTCTACCGCGAAACGACGGCCACGTCAGGCCCACGGCCACGAAGGGATGTCGCCCGGCACGCTGAGGGATGCCGAGTTGGTGCCGAGGTTGTGCGGACGTTGCGCGGCGGGCGGGCTGAGGGGGCTGGGGGCCGGAAATGCCGCGGGCATGTCGCAGGGGATCGGGCGCCGCTTGGTGCGTGTTACTTCACGTGTTACGACTGACACCGGCAGGCCTCGGAATACGGCCCTCACCCGCGGATCGGAACACCGCGCGTTCCAACCGACGGACGGACCGACCGTTCCTTCGTCAGTCGTTACATGTGATGTTCCATGACGCCCAGCGCGGGCCAGCGACGCCCAGCGGTGGCCTGCCCCGGGGGACCCCTCACTCCTCCGGCCGGAACGCCTTGAGGGCCTCGAGCCGCGGGTCGATCTCATCGTCCGGATGGTCGTGCTCGCCCTCGTCCAGGGGTAGCCCGCACACGACGCACAACCCCGGGCAGTCCGGCCTGTCGAGCGGCGCGATCGGTTCCGCGAGCGAGATCGCGTCGCGCACGGCGGGCTCGAGGTCGAGCTCATGGTGATCAGTCAGGCGGAGGGCATCCGGCTCAGCGTCCGTGTCGACCGGGCGGCCCGACGTCAGATCGATCGAGGGCAGGTATTCCTCCTCGAGCTCGATATCGATCGGCGTGGTGAGCGGTCGCAGGCAGCGAGCGCACTCCCCGGCGAGCGACGTCGCGAGCCGCGCATCGACGAGGATCCCGCGGTTCGTGCGGCTGAGGCGCACCGCACCGACGATCGGGGCGGCGAGCTCCAGTCCCTCGGGCAGCTCGATCGTGACGTCGCGGACGTCGTACGTCCTCGTGGTGCCGAGGCCATCGGCGAGGAGACCCGCGACATTCCAACTCAGCGATCGGTCGTCGGCCGCGTCCGTCATCGCACGCGATTCAGGTCCGGGCAGGCGCTGCGGGCTCCTCCGCCTCGTCGTCCCAAGGGGCGCCGTCGACCAGCTGGCCGTCGTCGGTCGCTTGATCTTCGTCCGTGAACGGCGACGCTGTCGCGAGCAGGGTCGCGCGCCGCTCATCGAGGAGCCCGAGTCCCTTCTGGATGCTCTGGAGCGTCCGCTGGACGTCGCCCTCGAGGCCTTCGAGGACATTGACGGCGTAGTCGTCGGCGCCCGCCCGAACCCGGTCGGCGTCCGCGTGTGCCTCCTCGATGATCCGCTGGCTCTCGGTTTCGGCGGCCTGGGTCAGGCCGCGCTCGTCGATGAGGAAGGCTGCCTGCTCCTGGGCACGCCCGACGATGCGCTCCGCCTCTTCCTGCGCTTTCTCGAGGATGCGTTCACCCTCGGAGTTGATGCGCTTGGCGGCGCGGACCTCCTCGGGGACCGCGACGCGCAGCTCGTCGATGAGCCCGAGCGCGGCGTTCTGGTCGACCACCACGTTCGTCGTGAGCGGCAGCTTCTTGCCGTTGGCGATCAGCGACTCGAGGCGCTCGACGAGGAAGATGATGTCGATGTCGTTGCCCTCCTGCGCGGCCGATTATCGCACGCGACGGTACGCCAGCCACGCCTCCGCGGCGGCGCGTCCGCACCGCTCCACGCCACCGCGCGACCTCATCCCCGCGCGAATGCGGTCCGTAGCGCCTCCCCGGCCGGCGCCGGCACCATCGTCGATACGTCACCGCCGAATGAGGCGATCTCCTTGACGAGGCTCGAGCTGACGTAGCTGTTCGCGGCCGACGTCATGAAGAAGACGGTGTCGACCTCGGGCGCCAGGACCCGGTTGTTGTGGGCAAGCTGGAGCTCGGTCTCGAAATCGCTGATCGCGCGTAACCCCCGGACGATCGCGCTCGCGCTCCGAGCCCTCGCGAACTCCACCGTCAGGCCATCGAAGGAGTCGACCTCCACGCGGTCGTCGGGCACCCGGTGCGCGGCGAGAGCCGCCCGGATCACCTCGATGCGCTGGTCGACGGTGAGCAAGGGCGCCTTGCGGGGATTCGCGAGGACCGCGACGACCACGGTGTCGAACACGGCGGCCGCCCGCTCGACGATGTCGAGGTGGCCGTTCGTGATCGGATCGAACGAGCCGGGGTAGACCGCGACGCTCATGCGTCCTCCGTGGGCCGGTAGAAGGTCAGCGCGGTGTCGCCGAACCGGCGCTCGCGCTCGGATGCTAGCAGTCCGATCATCGGCGGCGGAGCGGTCCGCCAGAAGTGCTTGGCGACGACGCGGGCCTTCGGACTCACCACGGCGGAGACCGCCTCGAGCGCCGTCGTCATCGACTCGATCTCGTCGTACGGCGGATCGATCAGCACGACGTCGTACGGCGCGGCGGCGGCGCGATCGGGATCGCGCAGCCAGGCGAGGACCTCGGCACGGGCGATCGTCGCGCGGTCACTGCCGCCGAAACCGGTTCGCCCGAGATTCGTGCGGATGGTCCCGATCGCACGCTGGTCGCGCTCGACGAATGTGGCGTGGGCAGCGCCACGCGATAGCGCCTCGATCCCGGCCGCGCCGCTGCCGGCGAAGAGGTCGAGGAAGCGCGCGCCGGGCAGGTCCGGGTCGAGGATCCCGAAGAGCGTCTGCTTGACGCGGTCGGCCAGCGGTCGCGTGCCGGGACCCGGCGCGTCCAGCCGGATCGATCGGGCCGTGCCGGCGATCACCCGACCCGCGTCAGGCACGCGACGTCACGAGCCGCTCGCCGGATCGGCGGCGACGAGCCGTCGGAGCCAACCCGAGCGAAGCTCACGCGCGAGCGGCGCGGCCCCTGTCGTGTCGCCGACCAGGCCGGCGTTCTCGTCGAGCAAGCGTTCGGCAGCGGACCGCGCGCGAACGGCGAGGTCGCGATGGTCCGGTCGCGTCAACGAGGCGACGCGCAGGCCGGGCAAGCCACTCTGGGCGAACCCAAGCACATCGCCCTCGCGACGGAGCTCGAAATCACGCTCGGCGAGCTCGAAGCCATCGGTCACCTCGGCGGCCGCCCGCAACCTGGCGACGGCGGTCTCGTCGGTCGAATCGGACACGAGGACGCAATACGACTCGGCGGTCCCCCGCCCCACGCGCCCGCGGAGCTGGTGCAACTGGGCAAGCCCGAAGCGGTCCGCGTTCTCGATGATCATCATCGTCGCCTCGGGGACATCGACACCGACCTCGATGACCGTCGTACCCACCAGGACGTCGAGCTCGCCGTCGCGGAACCGTGTCATCTCCGTGTCCCGATCGATCGGCTTCATCCGCCCGTGGACGAGGCCGACCCGCAGCGGCATAAGGAGCTGCGCCAGCCGGACGGCCTCGGTTTCGGCGGCGGCCGCCCCGGAGGCGCTCCCGTCGTCGATGCCCTCGCTGCCCTCCTCGATCAGGGGGACCACCACGAACGTGCGGTTGCCCGCGGCGGCCTCCTCGCGCACCTTGATCCACGTGGGTTCGAGCCGATCCGGCGTCCTGATGCCGGTACGGATCGGGATCCGGCCGCTCGGAGGCGTGCGCAGGTCGGACACGTCGAGGTCCGCATACAGGACTTGACCGAGCGTCCTCGGGATCGGCGTCGCCGTCATCAGCAAGACGTGCGGGTTGACTGCACCGCCGGCCTTGGCCTCGAGCTGGCCACGCTGCTCGACGCCGAAGCGGTGCTGCTCGTCGATGATCGCGAGGCCGAGGCGCGCGAACGACACGGACTCGCTCAGCAGCGCGTGGGTCCCGACGATGACCGACGCCTGGCCTGAGGCGATGAGGTCGTTCGCGTGGGACCGGTCTCGTGCGTTGAGCGAGCCGGTGAGCAGCAGCACCCCGATCCCGGCATCCTCGAGCAGCCCACCGACCGTATCGCGGTGCTGTCGAGCGAGGAGATCGGTCGGGGCGAGCAGGGCACCCTGGAACCCGGCCTTGGCCGCTGCGGCGAGGGCAAAGGCCGCGACCGCGGTCTTGCCGGACCCGACGTCGCCCTGCAGCAAGCGGAGCATGGGGGCCGATCCGGCGAGGTCGGCACGGACCGCGTCGATCGCGGCCGACTGGTCGACGGTCAGCTCGACGGGTCGCCCGACCTTGGTCGTGAGTGCGCCGACGAGCGCGGAGCGGATCGCAGCATCGGTCCCGTCGTCGATCGTGATGGTCGGCGCTCGGTCATCGCCACGGGCGCGGCGACGGGCGACCATCCCGAGCTGCAGCGCGAGCAGCTCATCGAACGCCAGGCGTCTCAGCGCGCTATCCCGGCGCTCGAACGACTCGGGGTAATGCGCCGACTCCAACGCATCGCTGATGCCGACGAGGTCCTCGTCGCGTCGGAGCGGATCCGGCAGGTATTCCGGGTACGCATGCCCGGCACGGTCAAGCGCCTCGCGCATCGCGACTCGCAGGCGCGCCGCGGTGAGGCCGGCGGTCAGCCGGTACACCGGCACGATCCGGCCGGCGTGGAGCACCTCGCCGTCGCCTTCGACGGCCTGGAACTCCGGGTTGTCCAGCGTCAAGCGCCGCCCGAACCGCTTCAGCCGACCCGAGACGACGATGTCCTGACCCTGGCGCAATCGACGCTCGATGAACCGGCGCCCGAACCAGGTGGCCTGTATCTCGCCGGTCTCGTCGCTAAGCTGCGCGACCGTCCGTTGGACGCGCCGGCGCCAGGTCGCCTCGACGTGGATGTCGTCGACACGGACGCGGGCGGACACGACGCTCCCCTCCTCTGCCCACACGAGGTCGCCGAGCTTCGAGAGCTCGCGCAGGTCGTCGTACCGACGCGGCAGATGGAAGAGCAGGTCCCGCACGTCGTACCAGCCGAGGCGGATGCCGGCTCGGCGCAGGAGACCCGCGGCGGTCAGCCCGGACTTTGCCAGCGGCGTCGAGAGAAGCTCGACAGGATCGGTCGGCGGCGGAGGGATCGGAGCCCGCACCGGCGCGCGCGTCGAGGGCATCCGCCTACTCGGCCGAGATCAGATACCGGTAGAAGGGCTGGCCACCGTGACGCACCTCGGTCTCCGCCCCCGGGGCCACGCTGCCGATCCGCTTCGCCATCTCCTCCGCCTCAGCCAGATCGGCCCCGTCGCCGTAGAACAGCGTGATCAACTCGAACCCCGGGGTGAGCGCCGTCATCGCCTTGAGGACGGCTTTCGCCGTGTCATCGTCCGCCGCGACGAGCCCGTCATCGGGGTCGAGGACGATCGTCTGGCCCTTCTTGACCTTCTTGCCACCGATCGTCGCGTCGCGCACCGCCTCGGTGACGACGACCGACTGGATCGCCCGACCCGCTTGGGTCATCGGCCCGACGTTCGCGGCCGCGTCCATCCCGGGGTCGAGCGCAAGCAACGCGGCGAAACCCTCGGCGGCGTTGCGTGTCGGGACGACCCCGACGGGGCGATCGGACATCTCTGCGACCTGGCGTGCGGCGAGGACGACGTTCGGATTGTTCGGGAGCAGAAGGACCTCCCTGGCCTTCACGTCACCGACCGCCTCGAGCAGTTCGCCGGTACTCGGGTTGTTCGACTGGCCGCCCTGGACGACCGATGCGACGCCGAAGTCGCGGAAGATCGCCGCGAGACCGTCCCCGCTGGTGACCGCGACGACCGCGAGGCTCGGGACGTCGGCGATCGGGCCGGTCCCGTTGTGGCCTTTCGCCACGGTGGACGACGCCGGCGACGCGGGCCGCGCGATGCTGGCCTCGGTGAGTGCGGGTGGCGGACTCCCGGTGAACTCTGCCGCCCTCGTCTCGCGTATGTCGCGCGCCTGGTCGTCGAGATTCTCGACGGTGATCCGGCTGAGGTCCCCGAGCCCCAACCCGTACCCGATGATGAGATCGGGTCGCTCGTTGTGGACGTGGACCTTGAGCGCCCGTGCATCGCCGGCGACGAGCACGGACTCGCCGATCGTTTCGAGGTGGTCGCGGACCGCGTCGACGTCGAGCGGCTGATGCCCGCGGGCGCGCAGCAGGAACATCGTCTCGTATCCGAACCCCTCGTCCGCGTGCGCGACGAGCGTGCTTGGCTTGGGTCCGGCCGTCACTCCCCGCCGGGCGGCACCGGCCGGGGTCCGATCGGTGAGGTGCAGTAGCGCGCCCTGGAACAGTCTGTAGAGGCCCTGGCCGCCGGAGTCGACGACGCCGGCCTCGCGGAGGATGGCCAGCAGACTCGGCGTCCTCGCGACCGACCTTTCGGCCGCGACGAGGGTCGCCGCGAGCACCGTCTCGATGTCGCCATCGTGCTCCGCGGCCTCGACGGCGCCGGCCGCCGCCTCGCGGATGACCGTGAGGATCGTCCCCTCGACGGGTTTCGCGACCGCCCCGTAGGCCGTTCGTGCGCCCTGGTTCAACGCGTGCGCGAGGTCGAGGCCGTTGAACCGCTTCTTACCGGCGATCGCCTCGGCCATGCCGCGGAAGATCTGGCTGGTGATGACGCCGGAGTTGCCGCGCGCACCCATCAGCGCCCCGAAGCTGATCGCGGCGGCCACGCGATCGGCCGGCTCGCCGACCACCGCCTCCGCCTCGTCGAGCGCGGCGCGGACCGTCGCGAACATGTTCGAGCCCGTGTCACCGTCCGGGACCGGGTAGACGTTCAGGCCGTTGATCTCGTCGATGTGCGCTTCGAGGTTCGCCACGGCGGCACGGAATGCGTCGAGCAGACCCTTCCCGTCGCAGGAGCGGCGGGCCATCTAGGCGACGTCCGTCCCGCTGTCGGCCAGGTCACGCGGACGGACACGCTCGACGGGAAGCGCGGTGGGCGACTGTGGCAGGGCACCACCTGCGGGCACGTCGAGACCGTCGATATGGATGGTGATCCGGCCGATCTCGCGATCGATCGCCTGCCGTACGGCGTAGCGGATCGCGGAATCGACCTGGCGGGCGACCTCTGCCACCGGGACGCCCAGTGCGACGGTGATGTCGAGCTCGATCTCGATCCCGTCATCGATCGCGACCGACAGACCGGGCGCGGCGAGACCGAGCCGCTCGATCAGACGACCGATCGGTCCGCCGGCGAAACCGGTTACGCCGTACGAACCAAGGGTCGCCGTCCGGACGACATCACGAAGGGCACGGCCCGTGACGAGTGAACGCCCGGGCGTCGGACGGATGGCCACGCTGGCTGGGGTCCTCCCTCGAGGGCTCGGCGACGGGGTGGCCCGAAGCGTGTGCTATATTACCGCCCCCCTCGGACCCTTCCGTTCGAGGCTTCCGTCTGACCACCGTTCCTGAGGATTCGCATGGCCCGCTCCTGCGCGATCTGCGGCAAGGTCTCGATGGGTGGGTACAACCCGCAGTCATCGGGATCGAACCGCGTCCGAGCCCACCGACGGATGCAGCCGAACCTGCAACCGCTCGTCATCGACCGCGACGGGACGCCGACGCGCACGCTCGTCTGCACCCGCTGCCGGCGCACCCTGCTGAAGGCGTCGAAGTAGCGTCCTCCTAGCTTCGACCCGTAGCGTCGAGGCGGACTGCGGCTAGCGGTCGTCGGTGTCGAGCCAGATCGTGAACGGCCCGTCGTTCACGAGCTCCACCGCCATCTCCGCCCCGAATCGACCGGTCTCGACCCTGATGTCGTGCTCGCGCAGCGAGGCGGCAAACCGCTGGTAGAGGCGCTCTGCCTGCTCCGGCCCGGCGGCGCCCGTGAACCCGGGGCGACGGCCACGGCTCGTGTCGGCGAACAACGTGAACTGCGACACGACAAGGGCCTCGCCCCGGAAGTCCACCAGCGACCGGTTCGTCCGCCCCTCCTCATCGCGGAAGATCCGCAGCTCGGCGACGCGCGCAGCAAGTCGGTCGGCGGTGTTCGCGTCGTCATCGTGGCCGACACCGAGCAGCACGACCAACCCAGGCCCGATCGAGCTCAGGAGGTCGTCCGCGACGCGGACCGAGGCGCCGCTCGTGCGCTGGAGAAGCGCCCTCACGCGGTCCCCGTGAAGGATCGGCGCCACGCGTCCGCCTCGGCGAGGAGGCGGTCGCGGCTGGACCCGTGGACGTCGATCACGTGCTCCTCGACGGTCGCCGGCACCAGCAGGTCGTAGTCCCGCACGCCGTCGGGGTTCACCTCACCCTCTCCGCGCAGCATCATCACCGGGATCCCGGTCGCCTCGATCTCGTTCATCAGGCGGTGGGCAAGGTGCTTGGGGAGCGACGTGAATCGCGTCATCCGATCGCTCGGGATGGGCGCCTTCCCGTCGTTCGGTCCGTACTGGAAACCCTCATCGGCGAGCGCGCGGAGGAGGCGCACCTCGCGGCCCATGTCGCGGCCCTTCAGGAAGAGCGCCGAGCCCGCGACGAACACATCGACCCCTTGCGAGCCGGCGAACTCCGCCGTCTCGCGGTTGATGCCGCCGTCGACGTGGATCTCGCCGCCGTACAGCTTGTGCTTCAGGATCTCGCGAGCGCCGGCCGCCTTGGCCGCGAGGACATCCTTCATGAACGCCTGCCCGCCGAAGCCGGGCTCGACCGTCATGATCAGCACGATGTCGAGCAACTCGGCGTACGGCTCGAGTGCACTGAGCGGGGTCGCCGGCTTGACCGCCAGACCCGCAGCGCGTCCCGCGGCCCGGATGGCCTCGAGCGTGGGGGCGATCGCCTCGTCGATCTCGACGTGGAACGTGATCGAGTCGCAGCCCGCGTCGATGTACTCATCGATATAGCGCCCGGGCTCGTCGACCATGAGGTGGGCGTCGAATGGGATGGTCGTCCTGGGTCGGAGCGCCTTGATGGTCTTGGCGCCGAACGTCAGGTTCGGGACGAAGTGGGCGTCCATGACATCGAGATGGATGCGGTCCGCGCCGGCGGCAACGACGCGGCGGACGGCATTCGCGAGGTTGCCCAGATCGGCGTCGAGGATGCTGCCCGCGATCCTCGCTCGGCCAGGCTGACTCACTCGCCCACTCCGACGGGCACGGGGTCATGGCTGCGCTCGCCGCGGAGCGCGGCTGCGCTCTCCGCCTCGAGGCGCTCACGACGGCGGGCGACCGCCGGCACCGGCGGTTCGCCGGCCCGTTCCGCGGCAAGCTGCCCGCAGGCGGCGCCGACCTCCTGGCCACGGTTGCGCCGGATGGTCGTCGAGATCCCGGCGTCGCGCAGGGTGGCCGCGAAGCGCTCGATGACGGGCATCCGGCTGGCGCTCCACGGGGTGTGAGCGACGGGGTTCATCGGGATGAGATTCACGTGGGCGTGGTCGCCCCGAAGCAGGTCGGCCATCGCGGTCGCGTCGACATCGGTGTCGTTCACGCCGCCGATCATGGTCGCCTCGTACGTGATGCGGCGGCCCGTGGCGCGCGCGTGGTCGCGTGCCGCGTCCACGACCTCGGCGACCGGCCAGCGGCGGTTCAGCGGGACGAGCACGTCCCTGAGCGCATCTCGTGCCGCGTGGAGCGAGACGGCGAGTGTGAACTGGGGCCCGAGCGCCGTCAGTCGGCGGATGCCCGGGACGACGCCTGAGGTCGACACCGTGATGTGGCGCGCACCGAGGCCGAACCGGCGCGGATCGTTGAGCGCCTCGACCGCCGCGAGCACCCGGTCGAGATTCAGGAGTGGTTCGCCCATGCCCATGAAGACGACATTGGTGAGCCGCTGACGCGTCACCGCCAGCCGTCGCTGTGCGTGGCGCGCCTGGTCGACGATCTCGGCGACGTCCAGGTCACGGCCGGGTCCGAGTTCCCCCGTCGCACAGAACGGACACCCGACCGCGCAGCCTGCCTGGCTCGAGATGCACAGCGTGTGCCGCTCTCGCGAGGCGCCGCGCGCCGGATAGTGCATCAAAACCGACTCGATGAGCGCACCGTCGGCGAGGCGGTGGAGCGCCTTCTCGGTCTGGTCGTCGTCGGTGAGGCGGATCTCTGTGTCGTCCACGGTGTCGAAGCGGAACGCGTCGGCGAGGTTCGTGCGGAGCGTCTCGGGGAGCGTCCGGATGCCCGCTGGATCGGTCAGGCCGCCGTCCTTCCACACCGCGTCGGCGATCTGGCGAGCGCGATAGGACGGCTCGCCACACGCCTCGACCCACGTCACGAGCGCGTCCGGCGTCAGCCCGGAGATGCCGGGGCGTGCGTCGCTGCTCACCGGACGATGCTACTTCCGACGATGGCCGGGCGACCCCGGAGGTAGGCATCCCATGACATGCGGTCTCGACCGGCCGGCTGGACCTCCCGCAACCGAAGTCGCGCCCCGCCCGCCGTCCCGAACCCGCCTTCGTCGAAGACTCCGAGCGGGGGGCCGTCCGCCTCGACGTCCGCGCGCCAGACGATGAGACGCCCGGACTCCGTGTCGACGAACGAGCCCGGCCACGGCTGGTACGCTCGAACCTGACGTTCCAGTCGCTCACCGGGTCGCGTCGGGTCCAGGCGACCGTCCTCGCGTCGAAGCGGCCGGGTCAGCGTGGCGCCGTCGTCGGACTGCGGCGTCGCCGTGATCTTGTTGCGGAGCCACGGGCCGAGGTAGCGCGTCAGAAGTTCCGCCGCCTCGACCTCGAGCATCTCTTCGAGCAGCGGGGTCGTCTCGTCACCCGCGAGTGGGACGCGCGTCTGGGCGACGATCGGCCCGGTATCGAGCCCGGCGTCCATCCGCATCAGCGTCACACCCGACTCGTCGTCACCGGCGAGGATCGCCGCGGGGATGGGCGTCGCCCCGCGGTAGCGCGGCAGCAGCGATGGGTGGAGGTTCAACGCGCCGTGACGAAGGTCGAGCAGCGCGGAGGGCACGATCTGGCCGTAGTCGGCGAGGACGACGAGATCGGGTGCCAGCGCGAGCACCTCGTCGAGTGACCCGGGGTCGCGGAGTCGGGTGGGGGTCAGGATGGGACGGATGTCGAGATGGCGTGCGGCCTCGTGGACCGGGGTGACGCCGGTCCGCCCGCCTCGGCCCGCTGGCCGCGGTGGTGCGGTGACGGTGCCGACGAGCTCGACGTCGGGATGATCGGCGAGTCGCCAGAGCGTCTCGCGGCCGAACCCACCGCTACCGATGAAGACGGTCCGTGCCCGTCCCCCGGTCACGCGAGGGCGCTCGTCGCCTCGCGGACCTCCGCGTCCTCGTCCTCGTCGCCCTGGCCGACGGGGATCAGCTCATCCATCGAGTCGAGATAGTCGATGTAGAGCTTCCCGTCGAGGTGGTCGAGCTCGTGCTGCAGTGCCCGGCCGAGCAGCCCGGATCCGGTGACCTTGTACTTCTTGCCGTGGCGGTCCTGGGCGACGACCCAGACGCGCTCCCGCCGCTCGACATAGGCCACATACCCGGGGATCGACAGGCAGCCCTCGAGATCGCGGTCGTCACCCGTGGCCCGGACGATCCTGGGGTTCACCAGCTCGTACAGGTGGCTCTCGACCTCGATGACGCAGGCCTGGAGTGCCTCTCCGAGCTGAGGGGCAGCCAGGCCGACGCCGGGGGCGTCGCGCATCGTGTGGGCGAGGTCGTCGAGCAGCTCATGGAGATACTTCCCGAACGAATCGACGGGCTTGCCCTTCAGGCGCAGCCGCGGATCGCCGAGCGTGATGATCGGTCGGATGGACATCGCGGCGAAGTATATGGGCGACCGACCGAGGCCCGCATCGGCTCGGCCGTCGCGATGCGATCGGCTAGAGCGGCGGGTTGTCCTCCGCGACGTCGCGCGCGATATCCGTCGCTGTCCGCGTGTCCGTGGCGGTCGTCGTGGAGCTGTCGCCGCCGTTCGCCGCGGCCTGCTCGCGGATCTCAGCTGCCCATTCGCGGGAACGGACGGCCAGCTTGCTGCTCACTCCGGCCGTGGCGTCACCGGCTTGCCTCGCGATCGGCGCCGCTCTGTCGGCAGCGACCGCGACGAGCTCGGCGGCCTTCGCGGACAGCTCGCGGACGGTCGGAGCCGCCTTCACAGCGGCGTCCTCGACCGCGACCTTGATCTGCTCGAACATCTCACCTGCCCGCGCACTCGCGTTGCCAGCAGCATCGCTCGCGCTGTCCTGGTTGGTGTCGGCGCCCGAGGGGGCGGAGTAGGCGTTATCGCGCGGCCCTTCGGCCGGTTCGTCGTGGTCGGGGTTCAGGGGATCGGTCATCGTGGTGGTCTCCTCATCCTGGGAGACCAATCGTCGCACGAACCCGGAAGTTGCACACCGCAGCGGATGGTCCCGACCGTATCATCGATGTGAGGACCCGCACGGAGGACCATCGAGTGGCCATCGAGTGGAGTTTCGCGGAGCTCGAGCCCGCGCAGATCGACCTCGTCCACGAAGCCGAGCGCACGCTCGACACCGACGTCGTCATGGCGTATGCCCCGACCCAGTGGGGGACCGTCGACCCTGAAGCCGTCGGCGAGCACCTGCACCCGGTCGATCTCGAGGCGTCGCAGCTCGAATACCTGCAGGGCCTCGAGCGCATCGTGGGCGGCGTCCTCGTCGCGTACCGGATGGACCTGGACTGAGCGAACGGCTCAGGACGGGTCGTGCAGGAGGACGTACAGCGCGTCCGTCGAGGGACAGACGAAATACCCGTGAAGCCGGGGCAACGCCCCTTCCGGGACATCGAGCGTCTCGCCGTGGGCTGCGACGACCTGTCCGCTCGGATCCATCACGGCCGGCCCTTCGGCCGAGCCAGCGAAGCCCGCTGACCAAAAGGTCGGCAGCGACTTGCCGGTATCCGTCCGAGCGGTGACGGGATCGCCTGCGGCCGGGTCGATCTGGAAGGTCACGCGGCGGTACTCGACCGGCATGGCGTCACAGCCGAGATCGGGCGGTGCTGCGCGGAGTGCGATCGTCGCGCCGGCGGCCGGCGACTGCGACGACGCCGGCGATGGGTCGAGCGACGGGGGCGTCGGACTCGCGCACGCCGCGGCCATGACGCTCACGGCGAGCACAGACAGGATCGTTCGACGTCGCATCCCCTTCCCTCCCCCGCGCGCTCAGCGCGCAATCATCGTGCTTGTCCTCAGAGTAGTGACTCCGGGTCGACATCGACCGACCAGGGTGGGCCGGGATCGCCGCCGAGGATCGTGAGCGGGTCGTCGCCCCGCAGGATGACGTGGTACCGCCACCTCTCGTTGCGGCGGGCGATGTACGCCGGCGCCGGGCCGACGACGGTCGTCGCTGTCCCGACGGCCCGTTCACGTAGGCGAGCGACCATCTCATCCCCTGCCCGTTCCGCGGCGTCGCGCTCGGGCAGCGCCACCGTCAGCTTCACGATCGACCCGAACGGTGGCGATCCGAACCGCCGCCGGAGGTCGAGCTCGGCGGCATAGAAGGCATCGCCATCGTCGTTCACGACCGCCTGGATCACCGGGTGGTCGGGCTGGTAGGTCTGCACGATCGCGCGACCCTGGCGGTCACCGCGACCCGCACGACCGATCGCTTGGCGGAGCAGCTGGTACGTCCGCTCGGCGGCGCGCTCGTCGGGCAGGTTCAGCGCGACGTCGGATGACACGATTCCGACCAGCGTCACGCTCGGGACGTCGAGGCCCTTCGCGACGAGGCTCGTCCCGACGAGGACATCGACGTCCCCGGCGGTGAACGCGTCGATCACCCGTTCCGCGGCGCCTCGCCGGTCGGCGACGTCGCGGTCCAGCCGCGCGACCCTGAGGCGCGGATGGGCCTCGCGGACCTCACGTTCGACGCGTTCCGTGCCACCGCCGAGGTACCGGATCCGCGGGGAGTGGCAGTTCGGGCAGCGCGTCGCGAGCGGGGTAGCGCGACCGCAGTGATGGCACCGCAGCGTCGTGCCGGCCTGGTGGTAGACGAGCGGTCGCTCGCAGTCGGGGCAGGCCTGGACATGACCGCAGTCACGGCAGAGGACGACTGATGCCGTACCGCGTCGATTGAGGACGAGGATGGCTTGCTCGCCGAGGGCGGTCTCAAGGGACGCGAGTGCGTCATCGAGCGCGTGCGACAGCACCCCGCGATTCCCGTCGGCGAGCTCCGCACGCATGTCGGCGACCTCGACGACGGGCGGCTCGCCCGTGGGACGGGTCGGGAGGACGACGCGGTCATAGCGCCGGTCGAGTGCCCGCCCGAGGCTGTCGACGGCCGGTGTGGCCGAGCCGAGCACGACCGCGGCCGTCGCCAGTTCGCCGAGTCGGATCGCGCTGTCGCGCGCTTGGAGACGCGGCGTCCGGTCGCTCTTGTACGCGGCGTCGTGCTCCTCATCCACGATGACGAGCCCGACGTCCGCGAGCGGTGCGACGACGGCGAGCCGGGTACCGACGACGATGTCGACGTCGCCCGCCCGGATACGTCGCCATTCGTCCGCCCGCTCCCCGTCGCCGAGCCCGGAATGGACGAGCGCGACCCGGACGTCGAGATCGGAGCGCAACCGGTCGACGAGCGGCATCGCCATCGAGATCTCCGGCACGAGGACGAGCGCTGGCCGCCCGGCTTCCACCGATGCCGCGATCGCCTCGACGTAGATCGCTGTCTTGCCCCCGCCGGTCACGCCGTCGAGCAGGAGCGGCCGTGCGTCGCGCCGGCCGATCGCGTCCACCGCCCGTGATACGGCCTCAGCTTGCTGGGGGGAAAGCGAGGTCGCCGGCGGTCGGCCGCCCCGAAGGCCGGGCGCCCGTGCAGCCAGCGGTCGCCGCGGGCGCTCGCGGGTCTCGGCCTCGACGAGGCCGCGCCGAACGAGCCCCGCGACCGCCGAGGAGCCGTGCCGCCCGGCGACGTCTGTGCCGGCGAGGCCGTCGGCAGCCGCGGTCAGCTCGCCTAACGCGGCCATCTGTCGCGGACCGAGGGGTCGACCCGGCAGTCGACCGCCGCCGGCGAGGGTCGACGCAGTGTCACGACCGGAAGCCGTCGCGCGTAACCAGCGCTCATAGCGCGGTCCACCGGAGGCGCCAAGCAGCGTCCAATCGAGGGCGATGAGGTCGCGATCCGCCAACGAGCGGAGCCGCCGCAGCAGCCCTGCGCGACCGTCGGGCGCGGCAAGCTCCCGAGCAGGACGCGCACCGGATGAGAGCTGGTCAACGAGATCACCGTCCACCGGGTCATCCATCGCCTCGGCGGCACCACCGGCGGGCGTGAGCTCGGCCACGAGCTCGAGGCGTTCGAGCAACCCGGGCGGCAGCATCGACCGGATGACGAGTGCCGGTGGTGCGAGATAGTGCGCGGCGATCCAGCGCGCAAGCCGAAGCGTCAAGGGCGGCAGGAGCGGACCGTCGGCGCGCACGCGATCGACGATCGGTTTGATGTCGCCGGCGGCCGGCACATCCTCAGCCGATCCGAGGATCACCCCGAGCGCCTGTCGCCGACCGAACTCGACCAGGACCGCCTCGCCGTCCTCGAGGTCTGCCAGCCGCGGAGGCACCGCATATGTGAACGGCCGCGCGCCGCCGGCGCCCGCGGCGTCGATCGCCACCTCGACGAGTCGGACGGGGCGCCGCGAGGCGTCGTCCGCTGCCCCGCTCGTCACGAGCTCGGGCTTGAGCCCGAGGGTCACCCCGATCTAGACGCGGACCCGCCGGCCCGCGTGCGCCGCCCGTTCCTCGGCGATGATCGCGTCGATCCGGTCGGCGGTCCGTCCGACGAGACCTGTCTCGTTGACGACGACATGGTCGTAGTCGTCCTGGCGGGCGAGCTCGACCGCCGCGTCGCGCTGGCGCACCTCTAGCTCATCCGCCGTTTCGGTCGCGCGCGAACGGAGTCGAGCGAACAGCGTCTCGAGCGACGGCGGGATGATGAAGATGAGCAGCGCCTCGGTCACCTGCTGCTTGACGACCTGGGCTCCCTGGACGTCGATCTTGAGGATGACGTCCTTGCCGGCGAGAAGCGCCTGACGGACGGGGTCGCGCGGCGAGCCGTAGAAGTTGCCGTGGACCTCGTTCGCCTCGAGGAAGCCACGGTCGCGCCACATCCGGATGAACTCGTCGCGGTCGACGAAATGGTAGTCGACGCCGTCGACCTCGCCGTCGCGCGGCGCCCGAGTCGTGACCGTGACCAGGTAGTGCCGCTCACCCTCGCGGCCCTCGGCACGCTCTCGACGATGCATCTCGTCGATGATCGTGTCCTTGCCGACACCAGAGGGTCCCGAGATGATCACGAGCATCGCGCCCGGGGCACCTTCGATGACGTTGTCCGGACGGCCGGGGTCCTGCGAGATGTGCGGCTGTTCCATCACACGCCCGCCATCGAGTCCGGGAAGCCCACCGGGGTCGCTCACCGGCTCGTCGCTTCCTCACGCAGTCCCGAAAGAACGGTCTCGAGCTCGTCGGGCAGCGGCGCGGTCGCCCGGATCAGGTGCCCGTCCGATGGGGCCGCAAGCTCGAGTCGCCACGCGTGCAGGAACAGCCGAGCGAGCCCGTCGGGGCCGCGTCGCGACGTTCCGGTGCCGTACAGCGGATCGCCGGCGACCGGATGGCCGATCGCATCGAGGTGCACGCGGATCTGGTGCGTCCTACCGGTGACGAGATCGAGCTCGAGGAGCGTCCACCGTGAGAACCGCTCCCGCACGCGGTAGCCGGTCGTCGACGCACGCCCGTCGGGGATGACCGCCATCCGCGTCCGATGCTTGGGGTCGCGCCCGATCGGTGCCTCGATCCGGCCGACGGCGGCCGCAACGCTCCCGGCGACCAGCGCGAGGTACGTCTTGCGCACCCGACGCGCCTTGAGTTGCGCCATCAGCGACTGCTGCGCGCCGTCGTGTTTGGCGACCATCAGCAGCCCGCTCGTGTCCCGGTCGAGGCGATGGACGATCCCCGGTCGCGCGACACCGGCGATCCCGCCGTACTCCGATGCTCCGGACCGAGCGAGGAGCGCGTTGACGAGCGTGTCGCCGTCGTGGTGACCGGGCGACGGATGGACGACGAGACCGGCGGGCTTGTCGACGATCAGGAGATCGTCATCTTCGTAGACGACGGTGAGGTCGATGTCGGGCGCCGGTGCGAGGTCGAGCTCGATCGGCTTCGGGACGTCCAGGCGAACCTCGCTGCCGGCGGCGACGATCGCATTGGCGCGGACAGGCACGCCGTCGACGGTGAGTCGCCCGTCGGAGATCAGCTTCTGGACGTGACTCCGGGACAGACCCGTCGCGTCGGCGACGAACCGGTCGATCCTGCCGGCGGTCCCGTCGGGGACCCGCACGGTCCGGATGCCCGGCGCGACCGGCGCTTCAGGCACCCGGCGCCTCCGGGCCGGGCGACCGGTCGTCCGCCGTCATGAGGAATGCGCTGAGCAACAGCAGCAGGATCGCCAGGCTGATCGCCGAATCGGCGATGTTGAACGTGTAGAACCGGAGGTTGCCGATCCCGACGTCGACGAAGTCGACGACGTAACCGATGCGGAACCGGTCCGCCATGTTCCCGAGCGCGCCACCGAGCAGCAGACCGAGCGCCACGGACAGCAGGGTGTTCCGTCCAGACGCGTGGTGGAACCAGACGATCGCACCGACCACACCGACCGACACGATCGCGAAGAACAGCGCCTGATCGTGGAACAGGCCGAACAGCGCTCCGGTGTTCTTCGAATGGACGAGCCGGACGTAGTCGCCGATCACCTGGACCTGCTCCCCGGGCGACAGGAACGAGACGAGCCACGCCTTCGCCAGTTGGTCGACGACGAACACCGTGGCAGCGATCCCGATGAAGATCGGCCAGCGAGCCCGTCCGCGGCCCGCCGTCCTGGCGGCTCGGGCGGTCACCGTACTCAACCGACCCTCCGAAGCGCGATCGTCGCGGTCCCGCCGTCGAGTGCCACCGTCGCCCGATGTGCGTCGACCGGCGGTCCGCCTTCGCGCAGCTCGGCCAGGGTGTCCTCCGCGACGCCGGGCAGGAATGTGGCGACGGACCCGGGCAGCCCGAGAACCCAGAGCTCGATCCGGTCGTCGAGCTCCAACTCCGCGTCGCGCCGCAGCTCCTGGACCGCGCGAGCGAGCTCGCGGGCGTCGCCTTCGGAGCGAAGCGCGTCGGTCAGGGCGGTGTCGAGGACCATCACGAGCCCATCATCCTCCGCGACGGCCGTCCCGGGGCGCGGCGTCGCCTGGATCTCGACCTCATCGGCCGCCAGCGTCTGGCCTGCGATGGTCACCGACCCATCGTCCGTGAACGTGACCTGGCCGTCACGAGCCGCCGCCATCACCGACGGGATCGCGGATCCGAGCCGCTTGCCCACCTTCGGGAGGAGCACCTTGACGCGGCGGTCGACGAGCTCGGAGTCGTCGCGGATGAGCGTGACGTCCTTGAGGTTGCCCTCGCGAGCGATGACCTCGATGAGGCCCTGCGACGCGAGCGCCGATCCGTCACTGTCGCCTGGGACGGCCAGCCACCCGCGGGCCAGCGGCTGGCGTGTCTTGATGCCCGCCTGCCCACGCAGTCCGCGGATGAGCTCGACGGCCCGCCGAGCGATCTCCACCGACGACTCCAGGCGTGCGTCGCGATACCCGGCCAGCTCCTCCGTGGGCCAGGCTGTGAGGTGGACGCTGTCGGGCGCCGCCGGATCCACGGTCGTGACGAGGTTGCTGTAGATCGCGTCCGAGAGGAACGGCAGGATCGGCGCGAACATCCGCGAGGTTGCGACGAGTGTCTCGTGCAGGGTCGCGAACGCCGCCGCCCGATCGGCCGTGTCGTCGGCACGCGAGAACCGCCGCCTGTTGAGACGGAGATACCACGTCGACAGGTCATCGATGAAGGTCGACAGTGCGCGGCTGGCGCCGACGGCGTCGACATCGCGCAGTCGCGCCTCGACGACCTCGGCCGTTCCCGCCGCGCGGGACAGGATCCAGGCGTCGACCGTCGGGCGCTCGGCGACGGCGGGAGCCTTGCCATCCGGCGTCCAACCGGCGAGCCGCGCGTAGGTCACGAAGAAGGCGTACACGTTCCACAGGATGAGCAGCTCGCGGCGCGCCTCGTCGGCGGCGTGCCAACCGAAGAGGATGTTCTCCTCCGGGCGCGCCTTCGCGAACATCCAGCGCATGACGTCGACGCCCATCCGCTCGGCGGCCTCGTCGAAGTCGATCGCGTTGCCCCAGCTCTTGTGCATCGGCCGGCCGTCGCCGCCAAACACGAGCGCGTAGCCGAAGATCGTCTTGAACGGCGGCTCGCGGCGAAGGACCGTCGACATCGCCAGCATCGAGTAGAACCAGTTCCGGAACTGGCCCGGAAACGACTCGGTGATGAAGTCGGCCGGAAACCACTTCGCCCAGTACGCCGGGTCCTCGCGGTAGTGGAGCGTCGAGAACGGGACGATGCCCGCGTCCAGCCAGGGATTGCCGACGTCCCTGATCCGCTCGACCGGCGCGCCGCAGCTCGGGCAGGCGATCGTGACGGCGTCCACGTACGGCCGATGAGGCGTATGACCCTCGAACGTCTCCCAGCCGCTGACCGCTCGGTCGCGGAGCTCGTCCCGGCCGCCGACGACGTCGAACGTCCCACACTTCTGGCAGTCATAGATCGGCAGCGCCAGGCCCCAGTAGCGCTTCTTGCTGATCATCCAGTCGTGCATGTTGAGGAGCCAGTCGAGCTCCCGGTCGTAACCGAAGCCGGGGATCCACCGGATCTGGTCGACGACCTCCATGATCTGGTAGCGGAGGCTCGCGTCGACCTCGTCCTTCGTCAGCTCGGCCCGCGGCCGGTCGTAGACCGGCCCCATCGAGATGTACCACTCGTCGACGAGCCGGAACACGAGCGGCGTGTTGCATCGCCAGCAGTGGGGGTAGCGGTGGAGGTACGGCTCGAGACGGTAGAAGCGATCCTCTCGCTTCAGGTGCTCGACGATCGGGTCTGTGACGTCGCGGACATCCCGCCCGGTCAGCGACCCGAAGCCGTCGACGACGATCCCGTTGTCATCGAGCGGCGCGATCATCGGCAGCCCGAGCGCCTTGCCCAGGGCATGGTCCTCGGCACCGCAGCCCGGCGCGATGTGGACGATCCCGGTCCCCTCCTCCTCGCCGACCTCGTCCCACGGCACGACGCGGTGCTTGTACGGACCAGCCTCGGCGATCGGTGAGGCGCCCGCCGCGAACGCCTTTCGGACCGCCGGCAGGTCGTCGAACGGTCCCTCGTAGCGCCAGCCGACGAGCTCCGACCCGGCCCGTTCCTCGAGGACCTCGAACGGCCCGACCAGCGCCTGCTTCAGGGTCCCCCGGGCGAGCCAGTGAACCGCATCGCCCTGGCGGACCCCG
>JBJMMR010000009.1:0-9943 GCA_045804645.1 Chloroflexota bacterium
AGTTCAAGGATCGCCTCGGGCATGACGCAGCCATCGATACTCGACCGGGGAATCCAACTGAATACTTCGGCGTGACTTGGTACACCGGCCTGCTGCCGGACTGCGCGAAGAAGAACCCCGTCCCGCCATGCGTCGTGAGCTGGGTCGGTTCGGGCCCCGATCGCATCGGGACCTTCCTGACGCCTCCTGGCGACCCCGGCTTCCGCTGATCCACGGGCCGGCTGGACCGGCCACCGATCGACTTCGTACCGCACCGCCCCGGCACCGCCGGGGCGCTCCCTTTTCCAGATACGGACTTGGACGACGTGCTGGTTAGACTCTGCGGATGGCGGTCTGCCTGGCCTGCGGGACGGACAACGTCGAGGACGAGAGCCTCTGCGTCGATTGCGGCACGCCGCTCGCGCTCGATCACCAGTACGAGATCCGGCGATTCGCGACCGTCGTCAACTCCGACCTCAAGGGGTCGACCGCGCTCGGGGAGAAGCTCGACCCTGAGTCGCTCCGCGAGATCCTGACCCGCTATTTCGATGAGATGCGGTTCGTGTACGAGTCGCATGGCGGGACCATCGAGAAGATCATCGGCGACGCGGTCGTCGCGGTGTTCGGGCTGCCGCAGCCGCGGGCCGACGATGCGATCCGCGCTGTCGAGGCCGCGGCAGAGAGCCTCTCGGTCCTGGCGGATCTCAACGAAGAGTTCGAGCGCACGTGGGGTGTCCGCCTCGTCGTTCGAACGGGCGTCGCGACCGGCGATGTCGTCGTCGGCGAGGCACTCGCGGGACAACACGTACTGACGGGCGACACGATGCGGATCTCGTCGGCTATGGAGCAGAACGCTCCTGCCCTCGAGCTCCTGATCGCCGACTCGACCTACGCGCTCGTGCAGGACCAGATCGAGATCGAACAGCTGGCACCCGTCACACCGAAGGGCATGGACGTGGCGATCCCGTCGTATCGCGTCGTGGCGGTGCATCCGCGGGAGGCCGAGCACGGCGGCGGTCTCGGCGCCGACGCGAGCGCCAAACGGTTGACGGCTCGAGAGAGCCGAAAGACGGTCACGCTCGTCTTCGCCGATCCGAAGCCGACCTCCCTGACGTCCGAACCGCCCTCGGCCGAGGCGCTCCGTGACGTCATGACGCGCTACTTCGACGCGATGCGGATCGCACTCGAGCGGCACGGCGGCACCGTCGAAAAGTTCATCGGCGACGCGGTGATGGCGGTCTACGGCTTGCCGGTCCGACATGAGGACGATGCCGTCCGAGCCATCCGCGCCGCCGCCGACATGCAGGCCGCCCTGCCAGAACTCAACCGATCGTTCCGCGAGGAGTGGCAGCTCGAGCTGCACAACCACATCGGGGTCAATACCGGCGAGGTGATCGCCGGCGACGCCTCGACGGGCCAGCGCCTGGTAACCGGTGATGCCGTCAATACTGCCGCGCGTCTCGAACAGGCCGCAGGACAGAGCGAGATCATCCTCGGCGACCTGACGTACCGCCTCGCTCGCGAGGAGATCGAGGTCGAGGAGATCGCCCCGCTCACGCTGAAGGGCAAGGCCGAGCCCGTGCCCGCCTATCGCCTCGTGAGCGTCCGCGAAGTGGCCGCTCCACGGACCACGGACAGCGCCCCGTTCGTCGGCCGCGAGGAGGAGATGCGTCGGCTCACCTCCACGTTGCAGCGGCTGGAGGGACGCTCGGGTGCGGCCTTGCTGACCGTCGTCGGTGATGCGGGCGTCGGAAAGTCGCGACTCGTCCGGGAGTTCGCGGTATCCGTCTCACGCGACGCGCATGTCGTCCGTGGCCGCTGTCTCCCATACGGCGACGGCATCACGTTCTGGCCCATCGCGGAGATCGTCCGCGGCGTTGCCGAGATCGCTGCTGACGACACGGTCGAGGCGGCCATGGCGAAGATCAGTCTTCTCGTCGGCGAACTCGGCGTCGAGGAGAAGGATCAGGCGGCTGTCGTCGACCGCGTCGCCGCGGCGATGGGCCTCGCTCGGGGGCAGTTCCCGGTAGCGGAGCTCTTCTGGGGCTCGCGGAAGCTACTCGAGGCGCTCGCGCGCGAGCAGCCGCTGGTGATGATCATCGATGACATCCACGCTGCGGAGGCAACGCTCCTCGACCTGCTGGATCACCTCGTCGAGACGGTCGATTCCGTGCCGATCCTGATCCTCTGCTCGGCCCGGCATGAGCTGCTCGACCGGCACACCGACTGGTCGGAAGGCCATCGCGACTCTTTGATCATGCTGCAGCCGCTGTCGGCGGGCGATACGGGTCGGATGATCGACGAGCTGCTCGGGCGGACCGGACTCGACGAGGAGATCGTCGGGCGGATCGTGGGGGCAGCCGAAGGGAATCCCCTGTTCGTCGAGCAGATGGTGTCGATGCTCATCGACAACGGCACACTCCACCGTGACGATGACACATGGGTGCTCGCTGATCCGACTGCGGAGTTCGTCGTCCCGCCGGGCATCCACGCCTTGCTCGCGGCGCGCCTCGACGCCCTCGAGACCGACGAACGAGACGTGGTCGAGCCAGCATCGGTCGTGGGCCTCGTGTTCGCCGAGGACGCCGTACAGCACCTCGTCGACGAATCGCGCCGACCGATGGTCCCGATCCACCTCGTCACGCTCGCGCACAAGCAGTTCGTCCGCCCGGATCGGCAGGACGACGACGACGCCTATCGCTTCGGTCATCAGCTGATCCGCGACACGGCGTACGGCAGCCTGCTCAAACGCGAGCGCGTCTCGTTGCACCAGCGGTTCGTCGAATGGGCGGACGAGGTGAACCGGCGACGCGGCCGCGAGACCGAGTTCGAGGAGATCCTCGGCTACCACCTCGAGCAGGCGTACCGCTACCGGAGTGAGCTCGGGCCGCTCGATGATGACGCGGTCCAACTCGGGGTTCGAGCCTCGACGCGGCTCTCGTCCGCCGGCCGGCGGGCATTGGCGCGCGGTGACTTTCCGGCGGCGGCGAATCTGCTCGACCGGGCCGCCAAGCTGCTCGACCACGCGAACCCGCAGCGCGCGCCGCTCCTCGTGTCCGCCGGCGAGGCGTTCATGGAGATCGGCGAATTCGCCACGGCCGAGGATCTGCTTCTCGCTGCGGCCAGCGACGCGTCAGACATCGACGACCGTTCTGTCGCGACGACGGCCGAGCTCGTGCGGCTCCAGCTCCACCTGCGATCCGAGGCGTCGACATCGATCGATGAAGTCGAGGAACAGACGCTGACCGCGGTCCGAGAGCTGGAACCGTCAGGCGACTCCAACGCCCTCGCTCGCGCCTGGCGCCTTCTGACGCTGGCCTACGGCGTATCGGGACGATATGGAGCGGCCGGGGATGCCAACGAGCGCGCGATCGATTACGCCAAGCGGGCAGGCGACCGCGTCATCGAGATGCGCCTTCACGCCTCGTCAGCGATGGTCGCGTTCTACGGCCCGACGCCGGTCGGCGAGGCGATCGCGACCTGCGAGCAACTTCTGCTGATCGCGGAAGGCGACCGGCGCTCGCAGGCGACGACGCTGTCCGCACTCGCCCACTTGCGCGCAATGGTGGGTGACTTCGATCTCGCCCGCGACGACTATCGCCGCGGACGAACCATCCTTGAGGAGCTCGGGCTGCGTTTCGACGCGTCGCTGATCTCGATCGACTCCGGGCCCGTCGAGCTCCTCGCCGGTGATCCCGTTGCGGCCGAAGCCGAGCTGCGCAAGGACTACGAGGCACTCGACGCGATGGGCGAGCGGAATTACATCTCGACGATCGCGGGTCTGCTTGCCGAAGCGCTCTACCGTCAGGACCGCTTCGACGACGCGGCTGGCTTCGCCGCGTTCTGTGAGGAGGTAGCGGCCCCGTCCGACGTGTACTCGCAGTACCTGTGGCGCGGCGTGCGCGGGAAGCTGCTCGCGCGTGACGGGGCGCACGACGAAGGCATCGAGCTGGCCCGCTCCGGCGTCGTCGAGACGCAGACGTCCGACGACCTCGAAGGTCAGGCAAATGCGCTGGTATTCCTCGCCGAGGCGAACGCTGCCGCCGGCCGGCTCGAAGACGCGATGCGTTCCGCCAGGGAGGCGTGCGCACTGTTCGAGGCGAAGGGGAACGTCGTCTCGGCTCGCCGAGCCCGAGAGTTCGCCGCGAGTGGGACGGTCCAGCCCGACCCGCGAGTGCCGGCCTAGGTTCGCGGCACCGGGCGCATCGGATAGACGCCGACGACGATCGGCGCCAGCGGGTCGAACGAGAGTTCGTAGCCGATCTCACCGCCGCGGAGCAGCTCGCCGAGGAGCGACCCTTCCCGCGCGGGGAGTCCGACGTAGACCTTCGACCCCTCGAGATCGACCGGGGTCACATCGTCGTCGTTGCCATCGATGGCGAAACGCCGCCGAAGCTCGTGCATCGGGACATACGGTCGGCTCTTGATGAAGCGTCGGAGTTGCGGCGCTGTGCACCCCGCGGATCGGTCGCCGCCGTTCTGGCCGACGGGCCCGTTTCCGTTGATGTGGCCGCCCGGATGGCCGTTGGCGCCGGGGTGCCCGTTGCTGTTCGCGTGGCCGTTCATGAACCCCGCCGGCGCCCCGTTGGAGCCGTGCTGCGCCGGGGATCCGTTCGAGCCATCCGCCGAGGGCGGCGCGTGTCCGTTCGACGGTGTCGAGGTCACTGGCGGGACCGCGGCGGGTTCGCTCGCTGAGGCGCGCTCGATCCGTCCCGCCGGTTCGATCGGCTCAGGCGGCGTCGCGCCGGCGGAGGCGCCGTCGGATGCGGGCGTCGTCGGCCGTGGACCGGCCTCGGGACGTGGTCCCTCATGACGGTATCGGCCGTGGTGAGGACGGCCGTGATGTCGGCGGCTCATGGGGATGGCCGTCGACCGCCGGTAGACCGGCGTTCGTGGTCGGCGACCGAGGGCCGCCGCTCGGTGGTGGGCATGGGATCCTAGATGTCGTAAGGGGTCGCTCGCTCGGATACGACCTCCGCCGATGATACCCCAGCCTCCCGGTCCTCCCCGTCGGCAGGGCGACACGTCCTTCGTCAGCCGTCGACGACGGCGAGCTCCCGCGGCGCCTCGTTGACCACGATCGGACCGTCCTCACCGCACACGACGATGTCCTCGATCCGAGCCCCGTATCGCCCTGGGTAGTAGATGCCGGGCTCGATGCTGAACGCCATCCCGGCACGGAGCGGCAGCGGGTTACCCGCGACGATGTATGGGTCCTCGTGGCCCTCGAGACCGATGCCGTGCCCGGTCCTGTGGAAGAAGGCAGGTCCGTGGCCAGCCCGGTCGATCACGTCCCGCGCCGCCGCGTCTACGGCTTCGCAGGCGACCCCGGGGCGGACTGCTCGCGTGCCCGTCGCCTGCGCCTCGTAGAGCGCGGCGAACAGCGTGCTGAACTCGGCGTCCGGACGCTTCGTGTCGTCGCCCCCGGTCACCCACAACGTGCGTGTGATGTCCGATCCATAGCCGCCGAGTGTCCCGCCGATATCGAGCACGATCGGGTCGCCCGGCTGGATGATCCGCTCGGACGCCTCGTGATGGGGCGAGGCCGAGTTCGGGCCGGTGGCCACGATCGCGAACATCGCCGACTCGTGGCCCTCGTCGATGAGCCGGTCGCGGACCTCTCGTGCGACGTCAGCCTCAGCGCGCCCGACCAGCGGTCCGCCCGTGATCGCCTCGACGACGCGGTCCGCCGCGTGCGCCGCGGCACGAAGCAAGGCGATCTCGTCGTCGTCCTTGAGCATCCGGAGATCGCGCAGCACCGTCGACGCTGGCACATACGTGGATCTGTCGCCGAGCGCCGTCTGGATCCGGAGCAGGTGCATCGCGAGCATCGTGTCCGACACGCCGATGCGGCCGGCGCGGGCGATCCCGGACACAGCTAGCGCGTACGGGTCGTCGGTCTCGTCCCAGGTCCTGATCTCGATCTCGGTCCGGATCCCCGCTTCAGCGGCACCCAGTTCCAAGCGCGGGACGACGATGAACGGCGTGGCGCCCCGCGGGAGGACCAGAAGCGTCAGCCGCTCCAGCGGCATCGCCGCGTAACCCGTGAGGTAGCGCATGTCGGACCCGACGCCGACGAGCAACGCGTCCAGGTCCCCGGCCTCGGTCGCCGCTAGGGCACGGTCGAGGCGCTCGGCGAACCGGGTTGCTGGGACGGTCGGACGCTCGCTTATCAAGGGGCGCCCTCTCGAGCCAGAGGGCGGCGAGTCCAGGCCGCGATCATCGCGGGTCCGTCCTCGAACATCTTTCGGTAGGCGAACACCCGCTCCGCGCCACGGGCCAGTGCGCGCTTACGAAGGTCGATGTCGTCGTGCTGTCCGACGGCGAGCACGCGCGCGCCGGTCGAGCGCGCCCGCTCGATCGCGGTCAGTGGGTCGTACGCGCTCGCCGTCAGGTCGACGATCGCGAAGTCCGCGTCTTCGAGCGCACGATCGAACTCGGGCGCCGTCTGCGCACGCACCGGCGCCGCTCCGGCCGCCTCGACGGCGCGGGCCAACCGGTCGGACCAGATCAAATCCTGGGCGAGGATCGCGATCCGGGCCATGGCGGGCTCAGTCGATGGCCTGCGCGAGGTGGTGGAAGATGTCGCGCGCCGTGACGACGCCTGTCGGGCGGCCGTCTTCCATGATCGGGATGTGCCGGAAGCCGCCAACGGCCATCTTGTGGATCGCCACGGCGATCGGGTCGTCGTGTCGGAGGACGACCGGGTCAGGGGTCATGAGGTCGCGGACGCGGAATGATGCGAGCGGCTTTCCCGCGGCCTTCACGACAGCATCGCGATCGGTGAAGATCCCGACGAGCCGCTCGCCGGCGAGGACGAGGACGCAATCGGCCTCCGCATCGGCCATCCGCGCGATCACCGCGTCGAGCGCCGTGTCGGCGCTGACGGTGATCGGCGGCGGCGAACCCAGCTCGTCGAGGTGCTCGCCAAGCAGCTGTCCCTTGAACGCGGGTGCCTGCATCGGGGTGTCGTGACCGAAGATGTCGGCGCCGCAGTTATCGCAGATGTCCGCGCCGGCAAGGTTGATGAAGCCGCAGACCGGACAGCGCATCCCCTCATCGCCGGCTTCCTGGCCGGCGAGGATGCCGTCGTCGCCCGCGATCACGTGACCGTCCACGTCTCGCCGCCGTTGAGGACCTTCTCGAGATCGCCCTCACCGGCGCGTCCGACGGCCGATGCGATCTGCCCGTCGATCAGCTGATCGTGGGTCGGTCGGCTGATCGCCCGGAAGACGCCGACCGGTACCGGGAAGTCGGGCCAGAACATCCGCGACAGCACGAGCGCGAGGTACGGGTCCTCAGCTGCCTCGTCGTGGACGAGCAGGTCTGCCTCCGTCACGCCGTTCTCGCCGATCGTCACGACCTCCGGGCGCAGGCCACGGAGGCGGATGCCTTTGTCCCGGTCCTTGCCGAAGATCATCGGCTTGCCATCCTCGAGTTGGAGCATGCGATCCTCGCGAACCTCGCGGTCCGTGAAGTCGCGCCACGCGCCGTCGTTGAAGATGTTGCAGTTCTGGAGGACCTCGACGAACGAACTGCCCTTGTGCCGGCCGGCCCGCTCGAGCGTGTTCTGCAGGTGTTCGGTGTGCGTATCGACCGAGCGGGCCACGAACGACGCTTCGGACGCGAGGGCGATCGTGAGCGGCATGATCGGCGTGTCGACGGTGCCCATCGGCGTCGACTTGGTCCGCTTGCCGAACTCCGAGGTCGGCGACGCCTGGCCTTTGGTCAGCCCGTAGATGCGGTTGTTGAACATCACCAGGTTGATGTCGACGTTGCGGCGCATCGAATGGATGACGTGATTGCCGCCGATCGACAGGGCGTCGCCGTCGCCGGTGATGACCCACACCATGAGGTCCGGTCGCGCGGCCTTCAGCCCGGTCGCCAGCGTCGGCGCGCGCCCGTGGATCGTGTGGAAACCGAAGGTGTTCATGTAGTACGGCAGCCGGCCCGAGCAACCGATGCCCGAGATGAAGACGATGTCCTCCTTCCTGTAACCGAAGTCGGGCATGACCTTCTGCGTTTGGGCAAGGATCGAATAGTCGCCGCAGCCCGGGCACCAGCGGACCTCCTGGTCGGACACGAAATCCTTCCGGGTCAGGGCGATGACCTGGGCGTTCTCGGGGCTGAGTGCGGGCTGGTCGCCGTTCGTGTGCGGCGCGGCCGCGCCGTTCGTTTCCATGGTCATTCGAGTCCCTTGAGGATCTGTACCGCTTCGTTGACGATCTCGACGATGCGGAACGGCTTGCCGCGCACCCGGTCGTAGCCGACGGCATCGACCAGGTAGCGGGCGCGGATGAGCATCAGCAACTGGCCGAGGTTGACCTCCGGGATGAGTACCTTCCGGTAGCTCCGGATGACCTCCTCGGTGTTTGCCGGGAACGGGTTCAGGTGGCGGAGATGGGCGTGCGCGACGGAGTGACCCTCCGCCTGCAGCCGCTCGACGGCGGATCGGATCGCACCGTAGGTCGAGCCCCAGCCGAGGATCAGCAGATCACCGGTCGTCGGCCCATAGAACTCGAGCGGTGCGATGTCGTTCGCGATCCCGGCGACCTTCGCGGCGCGCAGGGTCTGCATGCGGTGGTGGTTCTCGGGGTCGTAGCTGACGTTGCCGGTCACGTCTGCCTTCTCGAGGCCACCGATGCGATGCTCGAGACCCGCGGTGCCTGGGACAGCCCACGGACGTGCGAGCGTCTCGGGGTCGCGCAGGTACGGGTAGAACGGGCCATCGCCCTTCGTGGCATTCGGGACGCCGATCGACGGCAGATCCGCGGTCGACGGGATGCGCCACGGCTCGGAGCCTGTCGCCAGGAACGCGTCGGACAGGTACACGACCGGGGTCATGTACTTGAGCGCGAGACGCCACGCCTCGATGGCGTAGTCGAAGCATTCGCCAGGCGTCGCCGGGGCGACGATCGGCAGCGGCGAATCCGAGTTGCGCCCGAACATGACCTGCAGAAGATCGGCCTGCTCGTTCTTGGTCGGCATGCCCGTCGATGGACCGGCGCGCTGGACGTCGATGACGACGAGCGGCAGCTCGACCATGACGGCGAGCCCCATCGCCTCGCTCTTGAGCGCGATCCCGGGACCTGAGCTCGCGGTCAGACCGAGCGCACCGCCGTAGCTCGCTCCGATCGCCGCGCCGATCGCGGCGATCTCGTCCTCGGCCTGGAACGTCTTGACGCCGAACGTCTTGTAGCCCGACAGCTGGTGCAGGATGTCCGAGGCAGGCGTGATCGGATAAGACCCGTAGAACAGCGGGCGTCCGGCCAGCTTCGATGCCGCAAGGAACCCGAGCGCCGTCGCCTCGTTGCCGGTGATGTTCCGGTAGGTGCCCGGCGGCAAGTGTGCCGGTCGCACGCGGAAGTGCGTGTGGAACATCTCGGTCGTCTCGCCGTAGGCATAACCGGCCTTCAGAGCGCGCTTATTCGCGTCGGCGATGACGGGACGGGCGGAGAACTTCGAATCGATCCAGTGGAGCGTCGGCTCCATGCTGCGCTCGTAGAGCCAGAACATCAGCCCGAGCGCGAAGAAGTTCTTGGTGAGGTCCTTCTGCTTCGTGGTCATCTCGAGGCCATCGAGTGAGCGCTCGTTGAGGGTGGAGATCGGGATCTCGAAGACGGTGTACGCCTTCAGCGATCCGTCCGTCAGCGGGTTCGACGCGTAGGCGGCCTTGTTCAGGTTCGCCTGGGTGAACGCGTCGCTGTTGACGATCAGCGCGCCGCCGGCAGGCAGATCGCCGACGTTGGTCTTGAGCGCAGCCGGATTCATCGCGACGAGGACATCGGGCTCGTCACCGGGCGTATGGATATCGGTGGAGCTGAAGCTGATCTGGAACCCGCTGACGCCAGGGAGCGAACCTGCCGGCGCACGGATCTCGGCCGGGAAGTCGGGCAGCGTGCTGATGTCGTTGCCGAAGACCGCCGCGGTCCGGGTGAACTGCGTGCCGGTGAGCTGCATGCCG
>JBJMMR010000010.1:0-60277 GCA_045804645.1 Chloroflexota bacterium
ACCCGCCGCGCCGGACCGGTCTTGCCGCGGAGCTGCCACGGCAGGAGCTCCTCCGTGTCCTCGAGGACGATCGCGGCAGTCGGGCAAGCGAATGCGGCGGCGCGAAGCACCTCCTCGTCCACGCTGTCGGCGCCCACGACATCGGTCTTGCCGAAATCGCCGGCCAGCCAGTCGAACGCCGTCGGCGCGAGCGTGATGCAGTTCCCTGCTCCGACGCATTTGTGCCGATCCACGCGCGCGCGAACGGCCATCAGCGCGACCCCACGGCGGCTAGGCCGCGGAACGCAAGGGACGTCGCCTCGGCGCGGCTCGAGGCGCCCAGCTGTGCCTGGAGGCCCGCCAGCCGTCGCGCGACGTCCTCCTCATCAAGCTGCAGCTCGCTCGCGATCTCCGCATTGGTCCGCCCCTCGGTCAGCAGGCGCAGCAGCTGGCGATCCGCCTCGTCCACGTCGGCCGCCGAATCCTTTGCGGACGCACCCGCGACCAACACCGCACGCGGTGCGTCCATCGGCCCGGCCAGCTCGACGAGCTGACGACCGACCGGCCCCTTCAACCAGCGGACGCGGATCGACTCGTCGAGCGTGCCCTGGGCGATCCTCGTCAACGTCGTCCGCAGGTAGCCACGGACGAAGTCCTGCACGTCGGGAGGTCCCCCAGCCAGCAGCGCGCGTGCTGCCGGGAGGACGATCTCGAGACTCGCGTCCTCGTGGAGCCCCGTCTGGAGCGCTTCCAAGGCGGCGCCGCCGGCGGCCGCCGCGGCCGGGATATCGCCGCGCCCGAGCGCGAGTGTCGCCAGGGCGGCGTCGGCCTGCGCGCCCCATGGGGCATGGCCCGGAAGCACGGACCGGAGCGCATGGACCTGGGCCGCCGAGTCCTCGACGAGAGCCGCGAGATCGTGGCCCGATCGCTGGCCGTCGGCCGTTGCCGACCCCCCGTCCGCACCCTCGCCTACCAGTCCGGCCGCCACGAGCGCGAGCCGGGCGAGCGTCTCGCAACGTGCGGATGCACCGCCGCTTTCCGTCGCGATGGCGACCGCCCGCTCGAGATGGCCCACAGCGTCGTCCGCATGGCCACCGGCCGCGCGGACGATGCCACGCCACGTCTCGAGCTGTCGGGCTCGAGTCGACGACGGCGCCATGGAGGCGGCCGCAGCCGCCTGGCCGAGCCACTTGTCTGCGCCGTCGATATCGCCGAGCTCGAGCAACGTCTGGGCCACGCCGCCGGCCGCGAGGAACTCCACGGTTCGGTCGCCCTCCAAACGCGCCGCTCGATACGCGTCCTCGCCGCGTGTGAGCGCGACATCCGGCACCACCTTCGCGCGTGCGAAGACATGGACGCCGAACAACATCTGGAGATCGAGGCGCGCTCGTTCGCTCTCGGTGACGACCTCCGAGAGTCGCGATGTCACCCGCCGGATCTCCTCGAGGTGTCGCGCCGAGCTCGACAGGTGCACCGCCGGCGTGTAGCGCACATAGGCCATCGCGATGACGGTCGACATCACACCCGTCCGATCGCCGAGGCGCTCGAAGATGCCGAGAGCGCGCTCCAGATACGCCGAGGACTCGGCGAGCAACGGCGCGATCGGCGCGTCGGCGAGGAGCGTCTCGAGCTCGACGCCGGACGCCACTGCGGCGAGGATCTCGTTCCCGCGACCCGCCATGATCTCGGCCGCGAACCAGGCCCGCACGCGCCCGAAGTCGATCATCGCCACCTCGCGGAGAACGGTGGCCAGCGTGCGCTCGTCCTCCTGCCGTTCTGCGAGCTCCATGGAGCGTCGGTACGCCTCCTCGGCGCCGTCGAGGTCGATCTCGCTGGCGGCACCGCCGTACGACTCACCCAGCGGGCTGCGCAGGAGCGCCTGCCCGAGCTCGACAGTCGCGCGCAGCTCGGTGGCTTTGTCGCCACGCTCGGCGGCACGCGCGCGGACCCGACGGGCCAGCTCGGCGGCCGTGTCCTCGTCGTGGCTCATCCGAAGGGCGGACGCTCGCCGCAACTGGACGTCGAGTTCGACCTCCGGGTCACGCATCGCCTCGGCCAGAGCGGCGAGCTCCGTCAGGCCGTCGAGTCGTTCGTTGGTCCGCCTGAGGACGGCGAACGCGTCGTCGCGGGTCGCCAGGAGCACACGCCGATCGGCCGGCGTCGAGACCACAGGCAGCGCGTGCTCGACCAGCCGCAGCGCCTCTTCTGGCGCGTTCGATCCAAGCGCCGCGGCTGCTGCCGCTATCGAGAAGCGACCCGCGCGATCCATGTCACCAGCCGCGAGCGCGTGCTGCGCGACCAGCGGCAGTGCCGCAGGCTCTGGCTCGCCTCCTTCGAGCAGCAGGTCGACGACGGCGGCATGGACCTGCCGACGGCGGCCCGTCGACAGCTGGCTCATGGCGAACTGCCGGACCTGCTCGTGGGCGAACGTGTAGTCGGCCGCGCCCTCGGTCTGCGCCAGGAGCAGGCCAGCCTCGACGGCCGGGGCGAGGTCGTCCGGAAGCGGATCGGCGTCCACGACGCCTTCCCTCGGGATGGCGGGTAGTGCCGCGGGCGTGCCCTCGGCCTCGCCGATCCGCACTCGGATCGCGCGCAAGTCACGAAGGCTGAAGCTGCGGCCGAGGACGGCAGCATCGCCGAGCGTCCCCTTCGTTCGGGCCGGAAGACGCGCCGCACGACGATCGATGAGCGTTCGGACGGCCGACGGCATGAGCCTTGCCGCATTGCGCCCCAGCCGCCACACACCATCGATCTGCTGCAGTGTCCCCGCCTCGCGGTGGGTCCGCGCCAGCTCCTCGACGATGAACGGCACGCCCTCGGACTGGACCTGCATCGACGCTGCGGACGCGGGCTCGACCCGACCACCGAGGACGCGCTTCAGGAGCTCCGAGGTCTCGACCGAGCTGAAACGACCGAGCCGTGCCCGTCGGACCAGGCCCATGCGCTCCATGTCGGCGATGAGGTTGACGGCCTCGGTGACGGATGCGAACTCATCGGGTCGGATCGTCAGCAGGAGGAAGATCGGTCGATCGGAGTCGCTGCGGACGACGTAGCGGAGCAGGCGAAGGGTGTCGTCGTCCGCCCACTGGACATCGTCGATGAACAACGCGAGGGGCCGGATCGAGGCGACCTCCGCGATGGCGACACCGGCGAGATCGAACGCGCGGAGCAGCTTGGCGTCCGCGGAGAGGGTCTCGTACCCGCGTTCATCCCGACCCGAGATGGCCTCGACGACACGTCGGACCGCGCGCTCCGCCGGCGTTCCGGCGACCGCCTCCCGGAGAGCCGTCGACGCGAACAGGCTGCGCGCCACGAGGAACGGTCCGCGGATCTCCTCGTCGGCGGTGATCGCGACGCATGTGAATCCACTGGCCGCTGCGAGCTCGGAGGCCTCGAGCAGCAGCCGCGTCTTACCGATTCCCGGCTCGCCCTCGAGCGTGACAGCCGATAGTCGGCCTGCCGCTTCGCGGACCTCCTGCGCGATCGCGTCGAGTTCCGCAGTCCTGCCGATGACCGCACCGCTCGCGCGGCGCAGCTGGACGGCGAGCGAACACTGCGGTCCGACGAGGGGATCGAGCGCATTCCCGTCGGCGGGCGACGAGAACGTGTCTTCCGCCAGGACGAGGGGGTCGCGCGCCATGGCGCCGATTATGAAGCCGCGCCCGCGTCTGCCCGT
Organism: Chloroflexota bacterium; assembly: GCA_045804645.1. GTDB lineage: Bacteria > Chloroflexota > Limnocylindria > Limnocylindrales > CSP1-4 > SPCO01. The sequence goes on from JBJMMR010000010.1 coordinate 3,656, forward strand.
CTCACGCCGCCCCCGCCAGCTGATCGGCGAACTTGTCGAGGGAGGTCGCCGCATCCGACAGCGGCTTGACCAGCGTCGGGACGCAGAGCATCCCGCAGCGACGCGCGAATGACGCCGCGTCGCGCAGGCGTTCCTCCATCAGGATCCACGCGGCGTGTTTGTGGGGGAGCAGGTAGTCGACCTGGTAGAAGAGCTCGAACCCAGGGCCCGCGTTGACGCCTGGGTGTTCCGGACCGATCGGCAGGGTCGTCGCGACGGAGCCGAGCGGCTTGATGACCCGGAACATGAGCCCGACCGAGATGTCCGCCAGGACTTCGAGCTGCTCGTCGGTCTCGTCCGTGTGCGCGAAGTAGCGCGAGAGGAGCTGCAACAGGACCTCGTACGTGACGTTCAAGAGGTCCATGCAGCGCGTCGTGCCAGGGTCGGTGATGAGCGGCACATCGACGCCGGTCGGCTGCGGTCGCACGTTGGCCGCGAGGACCGACCGGGCTGGCGCGAACGACGGATCCGCCTCCTTGAACGCGAGGTAGTCGTCGAGGATGCCGAGCAGCCGGCCGAAGTGTGCGTCGCGCCATTCACCGCGCGCCCCTTCGCCCTGCTCGACGATCGTGTCGATCGCCTGGTGCGCGGAGGCGAGGTCGGTCACGGCGACCAGCTCGGGCCAGCGGAAATGCTGCTCGGTCGCCTGGGCGTTCGGCTGCCCGACGAACAGCCGCTCGGCACCGAGCCGCCCCTCGAGGTGCTCGAGACCCGCGGCGATCGATCGATACAGCTCCCCGATCGTGTCGAACTCCTGGAGGTGCGGGACGATCTCGTCCCCTTCGTCGTGGGGTAGGGCCACGGCCTGGGCGATCGCCTCGAAGCCCTCGGCGTCCTCGACGTCCATCCCGTCCGGTCGCTCGAGGAACGCGAAGTGCCGCAGCGCGGCCTCGCCGAAGGGGACTAGCTCGATCCGGACGCCCGCGGGATATGCATACGCCGGCATCGGGAAGTTCGGCCGAGCGAGTCGCGGAGCCGCGCCGACCGCCGTCAGCAGGTTCTGGACGAGCGCGAGATGGAGCATCTCCTGGGCACTGATCTCGAGGAGCGTGGACCGCCACCGCCCGACGGCCGTGACCGCCTCTGGCGTCAATCCCTCCTCGGCCCGCTGCTTGAGCGAGAACGCAGCGAAGAGATACTGGAGCATCACCAGGTGCTCGAGCTCGGCGGCCTTGCCGAGGGTATAGATCAGGGCCTCGCGGTGCTCGATGCCGCCGGTGTGCGCGTCGTAGATCCCGCGCCGGACCTCGATCACGTTCGCCAGCGGCCCCTTCGGGACGGGATAGGCGATCTCGGTCATCGCGAACTCGCGGAGGTCTCGCCGTCATCCACGGCTTTCACCAGATCCATCAGGGCCATCGTCGTCTGCCAACTACGGATGGTCATCGACTTGTACACAGGCGACGACATGATGCGGTTGAGCCGGCTTTTTGTCCGTTGGGCGCTCACTCGCTGTGAATAGACGACGCCCTCGCCGGGCCACACGAGGTCGATGCCCTCACGGGGCGAGAACGCTGGCATCGCTCCGGCGGTGTCGACGCCCATCAGGAAGATCGCATCGCTGTGGTACATGCCCGGCTGGTCGCCGAACCCGTCGGGGCGCCCCGCGATCACCGCGTCGAGCTCGGCGCGCGACAGGACGAGGACGCGGATCAGCTCGGAGTCGAGCTTGAAGCGCGTCGGAAGCGTCTGCTCGATCTTCCGGGTGATCGTCTCCGCCGACTCCTTCGACCGAAGGACCGCATTGCCGCTCTGGATATAGGTCCTGACGTCCTCGAACCCGAGCTCGGTCAGCAGCGCCTTGAGCTCGGCCATCGGCACCTTGTTCTTGCCGCCGACATTGATCCCGCGGAAGAGGACGAGGTAGGTCGTTAGCTTCGACGGCGCGGCTGTCATCCGGTCAGTCGGGCATCCCGGTCGCGGCCCATCGGCTGAACAGCTCGATCTCGTCCGATGACCATTCCCCGTCGCATGGCATCGACCCGTCCTGGAGACGCTCGAGGATGGCGCCGGCATTCGATCGAACGTCATTCACGTCCCAGAGGTCGAAGGCGAAGTCCATCGCGTCGCGATCGTCAGCTCGGAACAGCGGCCTGATGTCCTCGGCGAAGCTCACGGGTCGGTCAGCGTCGGGCATCGTCACACGTCCTGAGACACAGTCACATGGAGAGTGGAGTGGAGCGGGAGACGGGATTCGAACCCGCGACATTCTGCTTGGGAAGCAGACACTCTGCCAACTGAGTTACTCCCGCCCGGGAGTCCGGCAGCACGCACGGAACCCGTTGCAACCCGTCGATACTGATGGGTTGCTGCGGTGATTGTAGGGGATGAGGTGGACGAGGGCAGAGTGTCTCCTAGGCGATCCACGCCAGCCATTCGAGGTAGTCCGCTTCCCGCCCGGGTCAAAGTCCAGCGAGCGGCTCAGCGCCCGAGCATTCCGACGGTTGAGAACTGCTGGCGCGACGGTCCGGCCCCTAAGCTTCGATCATCCAAATTTGGTGGGCTCGAGGAGGGAGGAGACCGACGATGGCGTGGTACATGCGCAGTTCGCGAGCGGTGGCTGCATCGCCCGACGTCGTTTATCGCTACTACGCGGATCCCTCGACGTGGCGCGACTGGGCGCACAACACCCGCGGAGCGAGCGGAGATCCTGTCGCCGCCGACGGCGCCCCGGTCCGCGTGACCGATGGCTTTCGCCACACGTGGACGGTACACGCAACCGACGTCGTGCCTGGCCGGCATGTCACGTTTGTGAACCGGTTGCCCGGCGTGACCATCACGTCCAGCTACGACGTCCAGTCGACGCCGATCGGCTGCACCATGGATCACGTCATCGAGATGCGAGGGCGTTGGGAGATCGCATATCGGCCGCTCCAGCCGTTGTACGGGCACCTCCTGAAGGTCGAGACGGGGCGACTAAAGGACCTCGCAGAGCGCGAGGCGTCGAGTACTGCTCCACAGACGGTCTAGCCGACCACCCTGCGATCTTCTCGGGGTTGGCTCGATCCCGATGAGGTGCCTGATGTGGATGTCGAACAGTGAGATGGTCCGAGGGGACATCCCCGCGACCTGGTAGGCCGCGATGAGATCACTCAGGTGATCCGCGAGCGTGACCCGAAGGTCGAGCTCGGCGAGGGCGGTAGACATAGACACTGTCCTCTAGCAAAGGGCGCGATAAACGGGCTCTCTTTGCTGAGGACGGTCCGCTGAGCGGAGTCGAAACTCGGGAAGCAGACACTCTGCCGGCTGAGTTACTCCCGCTCGGGAGGAGGCCAGTCTAGATGAGCCGCCGTGCGTGGGCAACGCCTGACGGTCTCGTCGGACGCGCCACGTCTGGCATAGTCGGCCATCAGATGAAGATCGCCAGCGTCGACTGTTTCGGCTACGAACTCCACTACGTCCACGGCGATTACGTCATGTCAGGGTCACGGTCGGCGGCGTCCGTTCCCGGGAGCCTCGTTCGACTTCGAACGACCGACGACATCGTCGGATGGGGCGAGATCACACCGCTCGGAAGCCGCTATCTCCCGGTCCATGCGGACGAGGTCCGAGCCACGCTCCGTACGCTCGCTCCGGCCTTGATCGGGCAAAACGCGTCGAGCCCGCTTGCGATCGGGCGTCATCTCGACGCCGTCCTGCTCGGCGCCGGCTATGCCAAGAGCGCGATCGACATCGCGTGTTGGGATCTGCTCGGGAAACGGGCCGGGCTGCCGATATCGGCACTCCTCGGGGGCGTGCTCAACGAGGACTTCCCGTTGTACGAGGCGGTCCCGCTCGGTTCGCCCGCGTCGATGGTCGAGTTCGTGACCCGTCGCGGCGAGGCCGGCATCAAGCGCTTCCAGCTCAAGGTCGGCAACGACCCACGCGAGGACGCGGAGCGGGTACGCCAGGTCGTTCGCGCCGTCCCGCCGGACACCGTACTCATCGCGGACGCGAATGGCGGCTGGAACCTGCTGTCTGCCAGGACCGCGCTCCGCGAGATGGCCGGCCTGCCGATCCTCATCGAGCAGCCTTGCCGCGACACCGAGGACTGCGCCACAGTGATGCGCGGCACCGACCTGCCGCTCGTCCTCGACGAAACCGTCGTGACTCTGAAGGACGCATTCGACGCCAAGTACCGAGCCGCCGCGGTCGCCGTCAACCTGAAGATCAGCCGGGTCGGTGGTTTCACGCGTGCCGCGCGGATCCGCGATCTCCTGCAGGACCTCGGGCTTCTCGTTTCGATCGAGGACACGTGGGGCGGCGATGTGATCACCGCTGCTGTGAGCCACCTCGCTGCCACGACACAGCCGGAAGCCCTCTTCAATGTCTCGTTCTTCAATGACTGGACCGACGGTCATGTCGCCGGCCACAACCCTCGATCCGTCGCTGGTCGCGGGTCGGCGCCGAATGGACCCGGACTTGGGATCGAGGTCGACCCGCGCGGACTCGAGCTCCTGTTCTCGGTCACCGAAGCCTGAGCGGTCGGCGCCGAGCGATCGGCCCCGACCTAGAGGATCCGCCGGTACTGGATGAACCCAGGGCGATCCGCGACACGGTCGTACAGGCCGCGCGCGACGGTGTTGGACTCATGGGTCAACCAGTACACGCGGCTGGCGCCAGCGGCGCGGGCGCGTTCCGTGACGGCGTCGATCAGCGCCCGGCCGGCGCCGAGGCCGCGCGCCTCGGGCACCGTGAACAGGTCCTGCAGATAGCAATAGTCGCCGATCGTCCACGTGCTCCGGTGGAACAGGTACTGGACGATCCCGACCAGACGACCGTCGAGAAACGCGCCGAGGACGTGCATCGGCTCGGTCGGATCGTGCAGACGCTGCCACGTGGTGTCCGTGACCTCGCGCGGGACGGCGGTCTCGTAGAAGGTCAGGTAACCCGCCCACAGGGGTTCCCAGGCATCGCGCTCGTCAGCCCGAACCGCGCGAATCTCGATCGGCTGCTGCACGACCTACAGTCTGCGCCGAACGAAGCCATCCGTAGTTCCACTCCGCCCGATAGGAAGCGACGGTCAGGGGAGCGCTTCGATCGCTGCTCGCTCGACAGCGAGTCCACGTTGATGCCGGGCATAGAACTCCGCGAAGCCGGCGACGTCGGTCGGGTCCGGCAAGACCGGTGCGACGATGCTCTCATCGATCCGCTCGTCCAGGAAGTCGGCGAGCGAGGTCGCTGTATCGGGCCGGAGCATGTACGCGGCCAGCACGGCCATCCCCCAGGCTCCGCCCTCGCCTGCAGTCGCGGAAACGCTGACCGGGACGTCAAGCGCGGCGGCCATCATGCGCTGCGCGGTCAGGCCGCTCTTGAAGAACCCGCCATGGCCCCGGATCCCGTCGATGACGACGGCCTCCTGTTCGGTCAGGACGTCCAGCCCGGTCCTCAGAGCACAGAGTGACGCGAAGGAGATCGCTCGCATCAGGTTGGCGAGGTCAAACCCACTCTCCTCTTTTCTGGCTAACAGTGGGCGACCCTCGGGGAACCCCGTGATGTGCTCACCTGAAACATAGTTGATCGAGAGCAGACCCCCGGCGTCGGGGTCCGCTGTCGCGGCTAGGGGAACGAGGCGAGCGTACACATCATCAGGTCGCGACTCGACGCCCAGCACCTCGCCTACTTCGGCGAATAGCTCGATCCATGCATCGAGGTCGGACGATCCGTTGTTGGCATGCGCCATGGCCACCGGTAGGCCATCCGGCGTCATCACGATGTCGATCCCGTCGTGGATCTGGGAGAGGCTCTTCTCGAGGACGATCATCGCGAACATCGATGTGCCCGCTGACACGTTCCCGGATCGCGGACGGATCGCGTTCGTGGCGACCATCCCTGTCCCGGCGTCTCCTTCGGGGGCACACAGCGGGACGCCGGGTACGAGGTCGCCGGTCGGGTCGAGTAGCCGCGCCCCATCAGCCGTGAGCCTCCCGGCACGTCGGCCGGCGGGCAGCACGCGCGGGAGGATGGCTCGAAGCGTCCAACCAAGGCGCCGCGGCGCCACGAGGTCGTCGAATGACGCCATCCGCGTCGCATCCCAATCCTTCGTGCGCGGATCGATCGGGAACATCCCGGACGCCTCGCCGATGCCGACGACGCGCTCGCCTGTCAGGGCCTGGTGGATGTACCCCGCCAGCGTCGATAGGTAGGCGATCCGCGCCACGTGCGGCTGACCATCGAGGATGGACTGGTACAGATGGGCGATGCTCCACCGCTGTGGCACTGCGAAGTCCAGTAGCGGCGTCAACTCGGTACAGGCGCGCCCGGTGATCGTATTCCGCCACGTTCGGAACCGGACGAGCGGCCTACCGTCCGCATCGAGCGCGAGGTAGCCGTGCATCATGCCGCTGAAGCCCAGCGCGGCGAGGGACGACAGCTCGACCGAATACCGCGTCCGCACATCATGACGAAGGGACGCGTAGCAGGCCGCGAGACCCTGCCAGATGTCGGGCATCTCGTACGTCCAGATACCGTCCGCCAGAACGTTCTCCCAATGATGGGAACCTGCCGCGAGCGGCGTCGTGTCCGGGGCGATGAGCGACGCCTTGATCCGGGTCGAGCCGAACTCGATCCCGAGGATGGCCTCGCCGGCGGCGATCAACCTGGCTGCCGGATCCTGTCGCGGGTCCACCGTCCGTCAGCCGTCGCGATCCGGCTGCCCGTAATAAGCTCCAGGACCGTGCTTCCGCCCGAAATGCCGTTCGAGAAGCGCCTCGCTGATCGGACCGGCCTCGGGCTCGAGCGCGAGCGTCCGGTAGGCCATCGCCGCGACCGCCTCGAGGGCGATGGCGTTGGCCACCGCGTCGTTCGCGTCGGCACCGAACGTGAAAGGTCCGTGTGAGCGGACGAGCACCGCGGGCATCTCCAGCGGCGCGCGCGCGAGTCCATCCAGCGTCTCGATGACGACCTTCCCCGTGTCCGCCTCGTATGAGGCCCCCAGCTCGGCCTCCGTCAGGGGTCGCGTGATCGGGATGGGGCCGCGGAAGTGGTCCGCATGGGTCGTGCCGAAGCATGGGATCGACCGACCGACCTGTGCCCAGGCGGAAGCCCATGAGGAATGGGTGTGGACGACGCCCCCGATCTCGGGATAGCGGCGGTACAGCGCCAGATGCGTCGGCGTGTCCGAGGATGGCCGCGACGACCCATCGCCCGATGCGCCCGTCTGAAGGTCGACGGCCACGAGATCGCCGGCTCGAAGGCGGTCGTACGGCACACCGCTCGGCTTGATGAACATCACCCCGGCCGCGCGATCGACCCCGCTGGCGTTACCGAACGACAGCGTGACGAGACCGGCGGTGAGCAGGGCCGCGTTCGCCTCCCGGACCTGTTCCCGAAGATCGACCCTAGTCATGCCACGGATGCGGTCGATCCACGGACGACAAGCGTCGGCGGGAAGACCCGGACGATCGAATGACCGCGGGTCCGCGCCTCGGGCGCCCGCGCTTCCGCGTGGCGTGGGCCATCGCCGATGTCGTGCTCGGTCCCCACAGCCAAGGAGACCGCCTCGGCGGCCATCGCCGCGATCGGCATCCTGACCGTCGTCAGGTCCGGCACCGTCGACGTCGCCATCGGGATGTCGTCGAAGCCGACCACGGAGAGCTGATCGGGGACCTTCACGCCGTGGAGGAGGGCGGCGCGAAGGACCCCGATCGCGAGAACGTCGGTGGACGCCACGACCGCCGTCGGCCGCGGCTCCGTCCGGAGCAGGGCTGCGAACGCATCCTCCCCGCCCTCCGGTGAATTGACGACGTGCTGGACGTACCCCGGCGGGATCTCGCCGAGGATCTCCGAGACGGCCTCGGAGTAGGCGGCTTGACGCTCCCGGATGTCGCCGAGCATCCGGCCGCCGATGAACGCGATCCGTCGATGTCCGAGTTCGCGGAGGTGCGCGACCGCGAGCGTGATCCCATGGTGATTGTCGACCTGCACGCCAGGGATGAGGTCGAGACGCGTCCCTTGCCACATGGCGACGACGGGCACATGCGCGCCCCGAAGGTCGGCCAGGAGGCGAGGCTGATCGCCCATGTCGCCGAGGAGGATGATCCCGTCGCATTGTCTCGCCTCGAGGACGGTGGCGAGCTCGAACGCCTCGGTCGCGCGTGCGTGCGCCAGCCCCAGGACGATGTTGTAGCCGCGCGCACGAGCAGCGCCGGAGATGGCCTCGATCGCACCCGAGAAGAAGGGATCTGTGATATCCCGGACGATCGCTCCCAGGAGCATCGTCGGGGCTCCGCGAAGCGCCCGAGCCAGCGGGTTCGGCCGATATTCGAGGTCCCGCGCGGCAGCGAGGACACGCTCCCGCGTCTCCTTTGCGATCGGCACGGTCAGCGGCGTGTCGTTCAGGATCCGCGAGACCGTACTCCGCGAGACGCCGGTCGCAAGCGCGATGTCCTTCATCGTCGAGGGCCGGTCCCGCCGGCCGGGGAGTCGGTTCGTCGGGTCCCGGTCGTCGGACGGTCCATCGCGGCCGTCTGTCGGGGCGTGCGAGGGATCCATCAGTACTCGAAGCGGCGACGCAGGACGGCGTGGATCGAGACCGAGATGAGGATGACGGCTCCATAGACGAGGCTCGGGTAGTAGTCGCTCAGGCCGACCGCGACGAGCCCCGCCTGGATACCCCCGATCATGAACGCGCCGAGCGCGGTGCCGAGGACGGTCCCTCGACCGCCGAACACGGACGTTCCGCCGACGAACACCGCCGCGAGAGCAGGAAGGAGGTAGCCGTCGCCCATCGACGGGTAGTAGTTCACGACTTGGAGGCTGTTCAGTACGCCGGCCAATGCGGCTGCAAGCCCGACCAGGACGAAGAGGACGATCCTCGTCCGGCGGATCGGGATACCCATCAGGGCCGCTGCTTGCGCGTTGTCCCCGGTGACATAGGCGTTCTGGCCAAGGCGATGGCGGTTGAGCAGGATCCACGTCCCGACGGTCACCAGCAGGAACCAGAAGAATTCCATCGGGATCCCGAACATCCTCCCGACCATCACTTCATACGCGATCGAGTCCTGTGTCTGGACGAGCGGGTACTGCCGTCCACCGACCAGAACGAGGGCGACGCCACGGAAGAGGAACTGCGTCCCGATCGTCACGACCAGCGCAGGGATGCCGACGACCGTGACGAAGAAGCCATTGAAGAGCCCGCACAGGATGCCGACGCCGAGCGCCGCGAGGACACCCAGCGCCACGACTCCAGTCGCCTGCCAGGCGAACACGAAGCCGACCATGCCGAGCGACATCGTCGCCGGGAAGGACAGGTCGATATCGCCCGCGACGATCACCATCGTCAGGGCCATCGCGATGATCGCGAAGTAGGGCGTCGTCTGGGCGAACGACAGGTAGATCGGCGCGTCGAGGAACGTCCGGGGCGCCAGGATCACGAAGGCCAGCCATAGCAGGACGAACGCCGTGACGATCCCGATCTGCGAGGCCCACGGCGACAGCCGCGATCCGATGGAGTCCCGCCGCGAGGCTACCGTCCGTGGGACCGCGCTCACGCCATCCCTCCAGCAGGCTCGGAGGTCACGACCCCGCGATAGCGCTCCGCCTCGGTATACGTCCCGGTCGAGGCGACCTCGCGCATGATGCCCATGAGCTCCTCGAGCGAGTACCGGGATGTCGGGAACTCCCCGGCGACCCGGCCGCGATCAAGGACCACGATGCGATCCGCGACGGAATAGACATGGAAGATGTTGTGATCGATGAAGATCGCCGACTTCCCCGCCGAGCGGATGCCGTCAACGAAGTGGAGGAGCTTCTCGGTCTCCTTGAGTGACAGCCCCATCGTCGGTTCGTCGAGGATGATGATGTCGGCCTGGAAATGGAGCGCCCGTACGATCGCAAGCCCCTGACGCTCGCCTCCTGAAAGCCCCTGGACGCTCGTGTCCGGAGTCAGCGCCGCTGAGGTGAAGCCCATCGACTCGCTCATGAGCTCTGCGGTCGCGCGACGCATCTCGCCGACGCGCAGGAAGCCGAGCCGCGTGGTGATCGGCCGACCCATGAAGATGTTCCGCCAGAGCGCTAGTTGTTCCGCGAGCGCGCGCTCCTGGAAGACCGTCTCGACCCCCAGGGAGCGCGCTCTCTGGACCGTCAGCCGGTCGATGCGCTGGCCGCCGAAGAGGATCTCGCCCTGGTCGGGCTGATGGACGCCAGTGATGATCTTGATCAGGGTCGATTTGCCGGCGCCGTTATCGCCGAGCAGGCCGACGACCTCGCCGGCGCCCAGCCGGAAGTCGACGTCGTCGAGGACGTGGACGCCGCCGAAGGACTTCGAGACGCCTCGCAGCTCGAGGCGTGGCCCGGGGGCCGGCTCAGGCTGGCGAGCGCCCTCGCGCCCGCCAGCCTGCTCGCTACCTGGGATGGGAGGGAGATTCGCCACTACCGGATCTGCTGCTGCACCAAGGGTGCGATGACGTCGACGTTCGACTTGTCGATGAAGCCGCCGCCCGTGTTCACGAACAAGCCACTGAAACCGTACTTCTTCGTGAGGCACAGCTGCTGCACTGCGAGGAAACCCTGCAGGTACTGCTGCTGGTCGATGACCAGGCTGATGTACCCGTCCTTGATGCCCTGGACCGTCGAGGCGGAGGCATCGAATCCGGCTGCATAGACCTTGCCCGGGTCGAGATTGGCCGCCTTCATGTAGGTCGGGATCGTCGAGGTCAGATTGCCGTGATCGATGAAGATCGCCTTGACGTCCGGATGCGACGAGATGTAACCGGTGAAGGTCGCTGTCCCGTTGGCCGGATCCTTGTTCGTCGCGTCGTCGATCTCCTGGTAGTCGACGGTCAGGCCCGCCGTCTCGAGCGCCTCGTGGATCCCCTTGGTCCGCTCGCCCCGTCCGGCCTGGGCTTCCAGGCCCCAAACGAACGCACGGTCCCCGCTCTTGAGGCCTCCGCGCGCGATCGCCTCATTGGCGAGGGCGGCGCCAGCGTCCTTCAGGACGGCGCCGACGTAACCGAGCCCCGATGCCGCATACGTGGCTTCGGCCTTCGGGAGCTCTGTATTCATCACCGTGACCAGAACGCCCTGGTCGTGGGCCTTCGTTATCAGCGGGTCGAACGAGTCGTCACCGGGGTGGCCCATGATGGCGATGCCGTCCGGTTTGGTCGCGAGGGCCTGGTCGAACTGGGTGATCATCTTGTTGGGATCCCAGTCTGACCACTGATACGTGATCTTCGGGCCGAAGGCGGCCTCGGCGGCCTTCGCTCCGTTATAGACGACGGTCTCGAAGCCGCCGCCTTGTGTTCCACCCGGGAAGAACACGAGGTTGACTCCAGAGCAGAACTGTCCGCCGGCCGCGGCGGGCGCGGCAGGCGCTGCGGACGCGCCCGCAGCGCTCGGGCTGGCCGGTGGCGACGCCGAAGAGTTGCACGCGCTCAGCGCGATCAGCACGGCGGTCACGAGGATCGCCAACCCACCGCGTCGCACGCCTTGGTCCATCATCACGACAACCTCCATACCCCTGACCAAAGTGCTCGGCCTAGCCGGTCTCCGATCTCCTCCAGTCGCATGCCCCTCCTTCGCGGCTCGCCCATTTCGAATCGACCTGGCTCGCCCCTCGATCTCGTCGTCGATCCAACGAGCGCTCCTGACCGGACGAGCGCCCGCTCCGGATCCACGCGCGGGACCTACGGCCCCCGCGCGAGCTGGTGATATGCCTGGTTCCAGCGCAGCTCCTTCTTGATGTCGGAGACGGTCGTCCCCTCACCGATGGCGACGAGTTCGATGCCGGCCATCTCGGCGAAGTCCTCGATATGGGTGCGTGTCAACGCCGTGCTCAGGCTTGTGTGGTGCGGTCCACCGGCAAGCAACCAGGCCTCGGCCGCCACCGGGAGGCCTGGCCGTGGTTGCCATACGGCGCGTGCGACCGGCAGTCGGGGCATCTCCTGGGGCTGCGGCACGATGTCGATCTCATCCAGGACGAGCCGGAACCGCTCGCCGAGATCGAGCAGGCCGACGACTATGCCGGGGCCTTCGCGCGCCGGGAAGACGAGTCGGACTGGGTCCGAGCGCCCACCGATCGATAGTGGGTGGATCTCGCACGACGGCCTCCCGTCCGCGATCGACGGACAAACCTCCAGCATGTGCGCGCCGAGGACCATCGATCCATCGGGCGAGAGGTGGTAGGTGTAGTCCTCCATGAACGACGTCCCGCCCGGCAGGCCCGTCGCCATGACCTTCATCGCCCGGACGAGCAGAGCGGTCTTCCAATCGCCCTCGGCGCCAAAACCGTAGCCGTCGGCCATGAGTCGCTGGACGCCGATGCCCGGCAGCTGGACGAGCGAGCCAAGATCCTCGAACGTGTCCGTGAAGGCGCCGTACCCGCCGTCTTCCAGGAACGACCGCAGACCTACCTCGATCTGCGCCGCGTCGCGGAGTGACGTCCGTCGGTCTCCATCGGGCCGCAGTGCGGGCGCGAGCTCGTAGCTTTCGTCGTACATCCCGACGAGCCGGTCGACGTCGTCGACTGATGCCCTATCGACCGCGGCGACGAGATCGCCGACCCCGAATCCGTCCACCCGGACGCCAAGCTGGATCTGGGCTTCGACCTTGTCACCCTCGGTGACGGCGACCTGGCGCATGTTGTCGCCGAACCTGGCCAAGCGGAGGCGGCGCAGCTCGCGCAGTCCGCAGGCGGCTCTCGCCCACACACCGATACGTTCCGCCACGGCCGGGTCTCGCCAGTGTCCGACGACGGTCGTCCTGCGCAGACGTAGCCGACTCTCGATGTAGCCGAACTCCCGATCGCCATGGGCCGACTGGTTGAGGTTCATGAAGTCCATGTCGATCTCGCCCCATGGGAGATCGCGGTTGTATTGGGTATGGAGGTGAAGGAGGGGCTTCTGAAGGGCCGTAAGCCCCGCTATCCACATCCGGCTCGGGGAGAAGGTGTGCATCCAGGCGATGACGCCTACGCAATCGTTCGAGGCGGTCGCTCCGAGGAGGACGTCCCGGATCGCCTCGGACGTCGCCACGACCGGCTTAGGAACGACCCGCGCAGGAATGCAGTCCGAAGCGTCGAGGCCACGAGCGATCTCGGTCGAGTGCTCCTCGACCGTGCGAAGCGCGTCGTCGCCGTAGAGCGCTTGGCTGCCGGTGACGAACCAGACCTCGCGGTCCGCCAGGACCTTCATGACTCCCTCATGCCGCGACGATCCCGCACTCCTGGTCGCCTGCAATCGAGTGTATGCACTCGTGTTCACGTGTCAATACCCACGGGTCTCTGCGCCTAACGCGGACGTGGATCGACTGTCTTTGAAAGAGCGGGACTGTTGGCCGATTCACTCGCATCCGGCGCCGCCGCAGCCACATCAGGAACGGTGGCTACGACGGTGCAGCTCGACCCAGCTGTGACTGGCGCCTGTGGCGGGCCCGGACATTTCGGTCGGGATAAGGAATCGCTAGCGTCGGGTTTCTATCAGCCGACTCTCAGAAACCGGCCGGACGATCGACTCCTGAGCCCCGCTCCAACGCTCGCACAACAACATGCGACGGGGCCGGGAGGAACCGATGAACGAACCATTCCCACCCCAGACACCGTCCGGGCCTTCGAGGCCGAGCGACGCTCCCGTTTGGGCCGCCGCAGCAACGAGCGACCGGTGGACCGCCGCGTCCCAGCCCACGGCCGCACCGGCGCCCGCGTCCGCTGCGACCACAGCGACCGCCACTTCGCCCAAGCCGAAGCGGACCGTCGGCCCCATGTTCGTCGTCGGGGCCGTGCTCGCCTCGTCGCTGCTCGCGTCCGGTGGCACCTTCGCGCTCGTGAGCGCCACGACGCACGAGCGGGCGGCAGCCCCTGCCGCCGCGATCGCCCAGCAGACGACCAACCAGAACACGGCGAGCGCCAACGCCGGCGGTAGCCAGGCCCCCGTGGTCGACATCGTCAAGGCCGTCAGCCCCGCAGTCGTGACGATCGTCGCCAGCGGCGTGACGGCGACCGACCCGACGACGGGTCAGCAGGGCACCGGCACGGCGACGGGCTCGGGCGTCATCTTCGATGCCAATGGGCTCATCCTGACGAACCACCACGTAGTGGCCGGTGACCCGCAGTCCCTAACGGTCCATCTCAAGGACGGACGCTCCTTCGACGCGAAGATCTACGGCGTCGACTCCCTGACCGATCTCGCGATCGTCAAGGTCGATGCCACCGGCCTGCCGACGGCACCGATCGGCGACTCGTCGAGCATCCAGGTCGGCCAGCAGGCCATCGCCATCGGGAGCCCGCTGGGCACGTTCACCGACTCGGTCACGAGCGGCATCGTGTCGGCCGTCGGCCGCAGCATCCCCGTCGAGGACGGCTCGACCCTATCGAACCTGATCCAGACCGACACGGCGATCAACCCCGGCAACAGCGGCGGTCCGCTGCTCGATCCCAGTGGCAAGGTCATCGGCGTCAACACAGCCGCAGCCAGCCAGGCGCAGGGCATCGGCTTTGCGATCCCGATCGACATCGCCAAGCCACTGCTCGCGCAGGCGACCGCCGGGAAGCCGCTGGCCCGACCGTATCTCGGCATCCGCTTCGAGACCATCGACCCGACGGTCCAGAGCGAGAACAACCTGCCGGTCGACCACGGTGCGTGGATCCCGTCGGCTTCCGCGACGAGCCAAGACAACGGTCAGGGTGGCGGCACCCAAGACCCGAACGGCCAGGATCCGTTCGGCCAGAACCCGTTCGGTCAGGGCGGGTCACTTCCCGCGGAGAGTTCCGTCGTGGCCGGGGGGCCGGCAGCCCAGGGTGGCGTGCAGCCCGGTGACATCGTCACCGCGGTCGACGGCGCGGCCCTCGACGCGACGCATCCCCTCGACATCGTCATGAGCCAGTACGCGCCGGGGACGTCAGTGAAGCTCGACATCCTGCGGAACGGCAAGTCCACCCAGGCGACCGTCGTCCTGGGCACCCGACCCACGATCTCCTAGCGATCCTCGCGCGGCGCGCCACCGGCGTGCCGCGCCCCGGCATAGCACGCGGGGATCAATCGCTCGTCGCAGCCAGCCGATCTACGCCCCTACCGCGACCCCACGGACGGCGCGGAGTACTCGTCTCAGTGTTCGACGACCTTCGTCATCGCCTTCGCAGCGTCGATCCACTCGGCAATCTCCGCCTCGGTCACGATCCGCCTGACCGTCCCCGGTCGCGCGGCCACAGCCTCCTGGAAGGTCTGAGCGAGGTTCGCGGGATTGCGTTGGGCGAGCTCGGCCGGCGAGTCGACGCCGGCCATCTCCAGAAGGTCGCTGTACTGAGGACCCACGCCGGGGATGCGCATGAGGTCGACCTTGTTGACCCAGCCAAGGATCAGGTCCTGGCTGATCCCGCTCGACGCGGCGAGCTTCTCACGGCCCATCCGTGACGAGCCCGCCGATAGAAGGTCGTCCGTGTTGACGATCCCGACCGCAACCAGCTTTTCCGCGTACGTCGGGCCGATCCCTTCGACGTCGATGACGGCGACGTGCGGGGAGGTCGCGACGGGCCCAGCAGGTGCGGCGGGCGCGGACGCGAGTCCTCCCATGACGGATGCCGGTCCGGCCGCAGCCGGTTCCACAGGATCGATGGCGGCGACGGCTGTTGCCGCGACAACGGCGGCGGCTGCTGGCGCGGTCGAAACGGCCGGCGCGGACGCCGGCGGCGTGTCGGAAAGGAAGGCCGTTGTCGGCGCCGTCTCGGCGGGTCCCATCTCGGCAGGTGCCATTTCGTCAGGTGCCGTCTCGAGGCCGAACGCTTCCTTGACCTCCGACGTCGTGAAGTACCAAAGGATGACCGCCGGCATGATCGCCATCGACAGGCCGATCCCCGTGCCGGGGAACTGGAAGAACGCGATCATCGCCTCGATCAGCCCGAAACCGGCCATGACCATCGCGAAGAGGCGCGCCCACGGCTGGAGCGACCACAGGCCGAGGGCGGCGATCAGCCATACGGCACCGGTGATGACGGCGAGCCAGCCCCACAGCCCGACGCGCTCGAAGCTCGGCAGATCGCCGAGGACGCCGAACCAGTCGAACCCGATCATGCGGAAGCCCATGAAGATGAAGCCGAAGCCCGCAAGGGCGCCGAAGAAGCCGAGTACCGCGACCAGGACTGGCGGGTTCTTCATCGCGAGATCCCCTCCGTGCGTGCCGCGACGAGCTGGGCCGCTGACGTGGCGGGCGCTTCCGGCCCGCGGCGGCGCCATGATAGTCGACCGGATGCGGTCGAAGACCCGGATTCGGACGGTCGCCTGACCGAGCCGGCCTATGCACCCGCTTGTCGACCAGCTTTTTCGGACGGCTGTCCCATCGGTGCGACCGTTCGGGCGGGCGGTCCCCGGCCGTACGTCTCCTCCTGGGTCTGCTCGCGACGAAACCCTTCAGGCGTCGCGGCGGTTCTAGTGAACGACCGAGGCACGGGGAGAGGTGGTGGACGACACGACGCCAGCGCGATCGGAAGCGAAGGCCGTTGCGGCGGCGCTCGTGACCGTCGTGTTGTGGGCATCCGCGTTCGTCGGGATCCGCGCGGCAGCGGTCGACTTCTCCCCGGGCTCGATCGCACTCGCCCGGCTACTCGTCGGTGTCCTCGTTCTCGGTGCCTTCGTCGTGACCCGGCCATGGACCCCACCGAGTCGCCGCCATCTCGCCTTCATCGTCGCCGCCGGCGTCGCCTGGTTCGCGGGCTACAACATCATCCTCAATCAGGCGGAACGACTCGTCGACGCCGGGACTGCGGCGATGCTCGTCGCCGTCGGCCCCATCTTCATCGCGCTGTTCGCTGGGCTGTTCCTGGGTGAAGGGTTCCCGCAGCGCCTCATGACGGGATGCGCCGTCGCGTTCGCGGGAGCGGTGATCATCGGGGTCGCGACGTCCGCTGACGGCACCGCGACGTCGTCGACCCCGCTTGGCGTCGCGCTCTGCCTCCTCGCGGCGCTCTTGTACGCGGCGGGCGTCACGATCCAGAAGCCGGTCCTCCGCGATGTGTCGGCGCTCCAGGTCACCTGGCTCGCCTGTCTTGTGGGAGCCATCGCGTGCCTACCCTTTACCGCGGGCCTGATCGACGAGGCGCGCATTGCTGAACCCGTGAACCTCGCCTGGGTCATCTTCCTTGGCATCTTCCCGACGTCGATCGGGTTCACGACATGGGCATACGCACTGGCCCGGATGAGCGCGGGGCGAGCCGGTGCGATGACCTACCTCATTCCGCCGACCGCGATCGTCATCAGCTGGGTCCTGCTCGGCGAGACACCGCCCGTGATCGCCCTGATCGGCGGCCCGTTGTGCATCGCCGGTGTCGTGGTCGCCCGCTCGTCCAGCATCCGCGTCCCGGCTGTCCTACGCCGGAGCTCGACCGAGGTCAGCTGACCGCACGCGTTGACCGCACGCACATGACCTCCTACCGAGCGCGACCGGACCCAACGTCGCATTGCGGTGTCCAGGTCCCATAGCCGACGCTTGGTGCATGCGGACCTTGCGCAGACAGCCCACGTATGCCGTCGCGGCGGCCTTCGCCCAGGAACGCGATGCGTCGTACGCCGTCCGTCTGATGGCGACGACATCGAGCGAGATCCGCTACACGCTCCGGCGGGTCGTCGGGGAGGACGGCGACGTCCAGATGGTCGTCCTCGAGGCGTCGTTCGATGATCCGGCGCTCACGAGCCGTGTCGAGACGGCGATGGAGGGAGCCCACGGCATGGTGATCCCCTCCGAGGCACTCGCGGCGGCGAAGGCGAGCTAACTCGGTCGCCCGGCCCTGCCAGGAGTCGTGCCTGGCAGGCAACACAAGGACCGTGAGCGGGCACTTCTGACGTCCTCGACCGCCTGACGGTGACTCCCAGGCAACACCACGCCCCTGAAGGGGGCCTGCTGACGTCCTCGACCGCCTGACGTTGAGTCCCGGACACCACGGGCGCCGGTGCCCATCGGGCGCGCGACGGCCGCCGGCGCCCCGAGGCGCGGTCGACTACCGCTGGGAACGAGCGGGAACGGGCGCGAGCGTCAGGACGATCGGGAGCTCGGGCTCGGCCGGCTTGCGAAGCGCCGCGACCGCATCGAGCAGCGCCTGGGGAGGCTGCATGTCCCGGATCGACCGTCCGGTCGGGAGGTCGACGGTCGCCGCGCGGGCGAGCTCAGGGTCGGCGATGGACGAGCGCGGGCGAACGAGATACGCAGACATGCGATGGCGATCCGATCCTCGAAGGCGTGACGGTGAGCGGGCGTACGCTACCCGACCTTCAGCGAATGTGCAGCGACCCGGTCGGCGGCATCGGACCGGTACCACTGGGCCACGCCCCGTGCGGACAGGCTGGAGAGGGACCCCTGCTATCGTGCGGACGTGGCCACCCTCCTCGACGCTGCCGCTCCCGTGCGCCCGGCGTCTTCACGTCGGGCGCCGCTCGAGGCTCGGTGGCTCGGCCGCGTGGACTACCGGGACGCGCACGCGCTCCAGAAGCGCCTCGTCGATGACCGCGCATCAGACCGGATCGAGGACCAGCTGCTCCTGCTCGAACACCCGGCGGTGCTGACCCTCGGCAAGAACTCCGATCCCCGCCACATCCTGGCGACCGACGCGGAGTTGGCGGCGCGCGACATCACGGTCGAGCGGATCGAGCGCGGCGGCGAGGTCACGTATCACGGCCCCGGCCAGCTCGTCGCATATCCGATCGTCCGTCTCCACGAGCGCGGCTTGCTCCTGCGGCCATTCGTCCGGGCGTTGGAATCGGCGCTGATCGAGACGTGCCGCGCGCTCGGTGTCGACGCAGCTCGCCGCGAGGGCCACCCGGGTTGCTGGTGCGACAGCAACGGGCCGGCGCCTCGGAAGATCGGCGCCCTCGGGCTGCGCGTCGAGCGTGGCGTCAGCTACCACGGGATCGCCCTGAACATCAGCGTCGACCTACGGGACTTCGAGCTGATCGATGCGTGCGGGATGCCCGGCGTCGTCTCCACCTCTGTCGACCGCGAGCTCGGGCATCTGGACGAGCAGCCGACGACGGCCTCGGTCGAACGAGCGGCGTGGCTCTTCGCAGGCGCATTCGCCTCGGCCATCGACGTCCCCCTCCAGCGGCGCCCCTCCGCCACCGACGACTGAGCGCGATGGCGAGCGGTCTCTTCGAGCTGCGCAAGGACCCGATCACGAGCTGGTGGGTGGCCACGGTCGTCGACCGTGCCTTCCACCGAGATCGGTTCGCGCGAGCCGCGGAACCGGTCGACGATCGCTTGTTCGGATGCAGTAACTGTGCCGTTCCGGGCGACGGCGTCCGAACCCGGATGCTCAAGGATTTCGCGTTCCATGTTGTCGGCACCGATGGCGACGCCCGGGACCTCGACCGGGAGCACGGACTCGCACAGGTCTCCATCGCGCAGGCACGGGCGACCGGTTCGTGGCGGACCGTCATCGCTCCAACCGGAGAGCATCGACCGCTCCACGCCGTCGGCAGCGACCTGATCGAGGGCCTCATCACCGGGGCGCGGGACGCGCTCCTCGAGGCGCGCGGCGATCCCCAGACGGAGTACCTCACGGTCGTCCAGAACTGGGGAGCCCAGGCTGGCGCCCGGACGAACCATCTCTGCCTCGATCTCTACGACCTTCCGCAGATCCCCCATCGGATCGCCGAGGAGCTGGGCGGCGCGGCGCGGTTCGTGATCCGGGAAGGGGAGTGCCCGTATTGCCGGCTCGTTCGCGAGGAGACCATCCGCCCCGACCGGCTGGTCTGGGAGGACGACGCGAGCGTCGCGTTCGCGCCGTATGCGTCGCGTTCGGCGTTCGAGATCTGGATCGTGCCCCGCCGGCACGACGCCGATTTCGCTCGAGCGACGGCATCGGACGTCGCGGCCACCGCCGAGGCGCTGCGGCAGGTCCTCGGCGACCTCGCTCGGTCACTCGACGGCCCGCCGTACAACCTCGTCCTCCACACCGCTCCGCTCAAGGAGCAGGTCGACGGGACGTACCACTGGCACTGGGAGATCCACCCGCGCCTGCGCGAGATCGCGGGCCTCGAGCTCGGAACCGGGCTGCCCGTGAACCCCGTCTCGCCGGAGGACGCGGTCGAGGAGCTTCTCGGGCGGGATCCCGAGGGAGGTGGATCGGGTTGACGGCGGCTCGGCCCGGCGGCGGGCGTCACAACCGGGGGAGACGCCTCGTCTCTGGCGCAACGGGCGTGCGTACCCCCCGACGTGCGTCGCCTGACCCCACCTGCACGGAGCGACCGTGGCCCTCGACACATCCACAACTCGATATCGCGCCGGGTTCGTCCCTGCGACGAGCTTCGAGCCCCAGCCGGTGCGCCCGATGAGCGGCGTCTGGGATCGCGACGAGGCGGGCGCATTCATCGAGGAGCTCTTCGCCAAGCACCACGGCGAGATCTACGCGTACCTGTTCCGGATGATGCGCGACGGCGAGCTCGCGGCGGACATGACTCAGGATGCGTTCGTCAAGGCCTACAAGAACTACGACACGCTCGAGAAGCCCGAGAACGCGCGCGCGTGGCTCTATCAGATCGCCCACCGCGTCGCGCTCGATGAGATCCGCCGTCGCAAGATCGTCCGGTTCCTGCCATGGACCGGCGAGTCACGCGGCTCAGCGCCATCGGCGGAGCACCTCGTCATGGACGCCCGACTATCGGGCGACCTCCAGCGGGCGCTCGCCAAGATCCCTGAACGGCAGCGAGCGGCCCTGCTCCTGGCCGAGCTCCACGACATGACGGGTCTCGAGCTTGCCGCGGCACTCGGGGTGAGTCACGTCGCCGCGCGCGCCCTCCTGACGCGCGCCCGGGAGTCGCTTCGTCAGGCGCTCGCCGCAGAACGCGAAGCGGACGCGGCCGCCGAGGCCGCGCGGGATGGCGGCCACGATCGGAGCCGACCGGCCGAGGTGGATCGATGAGCCGCTTCCCGCGGCTCCGCCGGCGCCGGGAACGATGGGGTGACCCACATGAGCGAGCGCGTGCCGGGCTGGCGGAACGTCTCGACGGTCCGCTCGGACATGCGGAGTCCACGTGGCTCGACGAACACCTGACGACATGCGCGCCGTGCACGGTGGTCGCCGCGGAATATGACGAGGACCGAAAGGCGCTACGGGCGCTCCGCGAACAGCCACCGGAGCCGCCGCGCGACCTTTGGGCTCGGACGTCGGCGGCCATCGAAGCGGCCGGCAACGGCGGCGCGCAGAAGCGCGAGGCGAGCGTCCGTCGGAGCCTGCCGCTCGGCGCCCTATCGGGCCTGGCCGTCGTCGTGATCATGGTCGGCGTCGGACTCGCGACCGCGAACCTGCCATTCGGCACGACCGGTGGTGTGAAGGGCGAAGAAAGTCCGATCGTTGTGGGCGACGGGGCCGCGCCTCCCGCGTCGGATCCCGCGATCGCGAATGCGACACCGATCGCGGTCGATCCGGAGGCCGTCGGGTATGTCTCGAACGAGCGCCCCGGGGCCGTGATCAGCCTCAGCGTCGACGAGGTCTGCCGGGCCGCCGACAAAGCCGATTGCCCGGTTCGCGAAGGGACGCAGCTGGGGACGGTCTTCTCGGATCCGCCCAAGGCGATCCTCGCTTCCCCGACCAAGCACAAAGCCGTGGCCATCGCGAACACGTCGGCGGGTACCGACGAGGTCGTGGTGGTGGATCTGCCCGAGGCCACGCAGCGTCCCCAGCCCGGCCGCACTCCGGCGCCGTCGGCCTCCGCCGCTCCCAGTCCGGCAGCACCGACGACGACACCGGTGCCGTCGCCCAGCACCGATGGCTCGAACGCGCCGGAGGCGACTGCGACCGCGACCGAACCGACGGTGACCGTGACCGCCTCGCCATCGGTCGCGTCGATCGAGCCGAGCGCGACACCGACAGCGACGGCGGCACAGCAGATCGCGATCGCGAGCGGCATCCAGGTCGTCGGGGAGTCCGCCGCGTTCTCGCCGGACGGCACCTGGTTCGCATTCACCGCACGTGCGGCGGACCAGAGGCGGGGCGCCGACGTCTACGCATGGCACGTCGGGTCGGAACGAGCCGTCCGGGTGACGGACGACGGTGCGTCGTACTTCGGCTCGTGGGCGGACAACGACATGATCGTGAGCCGCCCGAGCGACACGTCGGCCGCCAAGGCCGACGCCGTCAGCGTTCGCGTCGACCCCGCGAACGGCAACGAGCGCGATGCGGGCGACGCATGGCGTCCTGCGGTCGACCCGACCGGGAAGCGTGCGGTCGTCTGGGTCGGGACGTTGAAGGTCGCGGAGGACGGGTCGGGCTGGGTGCCCGACAAGGGTCGTCTGGAGC
This sequence comes from Chloroflexota bacterium, assembly GCA_045804645.1. Lineage (GTDB taxonomy): Bacteria > Chloroflexota > Limnocylindria > Limnocylindrales > CSP1-4 > SPCO01. The sequence continues at coordinate 25,887 of JBJMMR010000010.1, forward strand.
TCCGAAGCTGGTCCGACGATGGCGCCGGTCGCTCCGAGGGTTCCGAGCGCGACCGCGTCGTCACGGACTCCGCACCACGCGACTTCGACGTGCGCTGGGACGAGACCGGGGAGTGGGTCGCGGTCTGGGTCGCAGATGGCAACGACAAGGTCGTCGGGCGCCTGTCGCTCTTCCACGTCGAACCCGAGAAGGACCGCTTGGAGCGCGCCGACGGCGCCCCGGTCGATGTCAGGGCGCTGCCGGGCTTCTCGATGGGCGACGGCCGGCTCGCGTGGGCGACGCCCCGCGGCCAGGGTGGTGAGGGCAGCCGGATCCGGATCGCTGCGTGGTCGAAGACGGACGTGGGGATCGTCGAGAGCAACCCGGGCGAGGATCCCGTCGTCATCCGCTGACGGTCAGCGGCGGCCCGTGGACGGATCTCCCGGCGTCGCGCCGGCCGCGTCGTCGGGGTTGGCACAGCTCAGTGGGCGGCGTATCGTTCCCGCCCTATCGTGCGACCAAGGTTGCTGGTCGTAGGGACGGTGATCAGCACCGCCCTCGCCCTGGTATCGCTACCGGGTCTGGCAGGTTCCCGCGTCCCCAGCGCCGTGGAACCCGTGCCCGCCGGAGCGTTCCAGCCGTTCTCGGTCCCCGCGCGTGAAGCACGATCGCCGATCACGATCGCGGGACTCGACCCTGCCCAACGGTCCGTCGCCGTCGTGAGCGGAGCGACGGCGATCTATGAGCCTGGCGACGAACCCGATGCCGGACCCACGCGTCGGGTGCACATCGACCAGCCTGAGACGGCTCCCGATACCGCTCAGAAACCGGCGCGGTATACGATCAAGGGCGAGGCCACGTTCTACAGCGCAGGGTCGACGGCCATGCGGCTACCCCGTGGCACCGTCGTGATCATCTGCGGTGGTGGCGGGTGCATCGAACGGACGGTGACCGACTACGGCCCGCAGGATCCGGCCCGGGTCGTGGACCTGTACAAGCCCGACTTCTTCAGGATCTGCGGCTGCCCCTCGTGGAGCGGCATGACCAACGTCACGGTCCACGTCTACTGAGCGTTGCGACCCGCGATCGGCGACGGTCCCGGCCAGCACGCTTCGCGCGGTATCCTCTGATCTGACCCTTCGCCCGCGGCCCCGTGAGGCCGCCCGCGTGGCCCGGTGAGGCCAGGAAGGTACGGATGACCGGACGCCGGATCATGACCGCCGACGAGATCCGTCGAGCGACGATCCGTCTCTCACACGAGATCGTCGAGAAGCAGGCAGGGACCGCCGGCCTGCTGCTCATCGGCATCCAGCGTCGCGGCGTCCCACTGGCGCACCGGATCGCGGAAGCCATCGCCGAGAACGAATCGGTCGATATCGCCGTCGGCGCACTGGACATCACGTTCTATCGCGACGACCTCTCGCTCGTGGCCCAGCAGCCGGTCGTGAAGGGCACCGAGCTCCCGTTCGGCATCGATGGGCGGACGATCGTCCTCGTCGACGACGTGCTGTATACCGGGCGGACGATCCGAGCCGCGATGGACGCCCTCGTCGATTTCGGCCGCCCGCAAGCGATCCGTCTCGCGGTCCTGGTCGATCGCGGCCACCGCGAGCTGCCGATCCGCGCCGACCACGTCGGAAAGAACGTACCGACGTCCCGCGAGGAGATCGTCAGGGTCCACCTCGAGGAGATCGACGGCGAGGACGGTGTCGACATCGAGCGGGTCGTCGAGAGTCGCCGAGCGGTCGAGCCCGTCGCGTGACCGACGTGCTCGACGGGGCTGCAGACGCCGACGAGCTGGTCATCCCATCCGTCGAGGTCGCGCCTGAGAGCCTGGCCGTCGGCTGGCGACACCGCCACCTCCTCGATGTCGACGACCTATCGATCGACGACATCGATCTCGTGATGCGGACCGCCGACGCGATGCGCGAGGTCCTTGCCCGGCCGATCGCCAAGGTTCCGGCCCTGCGCGGCCGTAATGTGACCATCCTGTTCTACGAGGCCTCCACCCGCACCCGCGTGTCGTTCGAGGTCGCGGCCAAGAACCTGTCGGCGGACGTCGTGAACGTGGCCGCCGCGACATCGTCGGTCACGAAGGGCGAATCCCTCATCGATACGGTGCGGACCCTCGAAGCGCTTGGCGCCCAGATGCTGGTGATGCGTCACGGCGTCAGTGGGGCGCCGTATCTCGCAGCCGAGGTGTTCGGCGGGTCGGTGCTCAACGGCGGGGATGGCTGGCACGCGCACCCGACGCAGGCGCTGCTCGACCTCTACACGATGCGATCTCGGCTTGGCTCGGTCGCCGGCAGGAAGGTCGTCATCCTCGGCGACGTCCTGCATTCGCGGGTCGCACGCTCGAACATCTGGACGCTGACGGCGGCTGGTGCGGATCTGTGGCTGTGTGGGCCGTCGACGTTGCTGCGCGGGTTCGAGACGTGGGCTCGCAATGGGGTGGCGGGGTCGCGGCGGTTCCACGTCACGTCGTCCGTCGACGAGGCGTTGCGCGACGCCGATGTCGTGATGGCGTTGCGCATCCAGCGCGAGAGGATGGCGTCCGGCCTTCTCCCCTCCATGCGCGAATACGCGGCCCGCTACGGGCTGACGGCGCAACGACTGACCGCTGCGAAGCCGGATGCGCTCGTGATGCACCCCGGTCCGATGAACGAGGGCGTCGAGATCGCCGCCGATGTCGCCGCCGGCGCGCAGTCCGTCATCACGGACCAGGTCACGAACGGCGTCGCGATCCGGATGGCACTGCTGTACCTGCTCGCCGGCGCCGCCAAGTGACGGATCTCGACCTGAGCCGCGTCTGGCTGGTCGATCCTGCCCGAGGCCGGGAGGGACCGGGGGAGCTGGTGGTCGTGGACGGGATCCTCGAGACCGTCACGTGGCTCGATCGCGGCGAGGCCGACGGCATCGAGCCCACCGGCGTCGTCGTCACGCCTGGCTTCCTCGACCTGCACGCCCACCTCCGCGAGCCGGGCAACGAGGACGCCGAGACCGTGGCGACGGGGCTCGCCGCGGCGGCGCACGGAGGGTTCACGACCGTCTGCGCGATGCCGAACACGACGCCCCCGCTCGACGAGCCTGGCGTGCTCGCGGCCATCCGGGGCGCGGCGAGCACCTCGGGTTCGTCGGTCGAGCTGCTCGCGTACGGCACCGTGACGGTCGGCCGCGGCGGGGAGACGCTGGCTCCGCTCGGCGAGCTCGCGGACGCCGGCGTCGTCGGCTTCTCCGACGACGGGGCTCCTATCCGATCCGCGGCGATCTTGCGCAACGCACTCGCGTACGCCGGCGCGGTCGGCCTCCCGATCGTCGATCACCCCGAGGACGCGACACAGACGGACGGCGCCGAGGCGAACGAAGGGTTCATCGCGACGGTCCTGGGGCTGCGCGGATGGCCCGCCGCGGCCGAAGAGACTGCGGTCGCGCGCGATCTGGCGATCCTTGCCGAGGTCGCTCGCGACATGCCCGCCGCGAGATTGCATCTGACCCACCTCTCGACAGCAGGAGCGCTCGAGCTCGTCCGCCGCGCCAAGGCCGTCGGGCTCCCGGTGACATGCGACGTCACGCCGCATCACCTCGTCCTCACGGATGAATGGATCGCGGGGGCCCGCCGGCCGGCGTGGGAGGCGGGCGCGGATGGCGACCCGTGGCGGGACGACGCGATCGTGGCTTCGCCCTATGCGCCATCGCTCCGCGTCAACCCGCCACTGCGGACACCGGCCGACGCGCTTGCCTGTCTCGCCGCGGTCGCCGATGGCACCGCCGACGCGATCGCGACGGACCACGCGCCCCATACGGAGGTCGACAAGGCGGTCGAGTTCGGGATGGCCGCGACTGGCATCGCGGGGATCGAGACCGCGCTCGGACTCGTCCTCCTGGCGGTCGACGCCGGGCAGCTGACGCTCGCGCGCGCGATCGAGGCGTTGACCAGCGGTCCAGCGGGCGTCGTCGGCCGTCAACGAAGCTTCACCGAAGGCGCACCGGCCGACCTCGTGGTCTTCGATCGTTCGGAGCGCTGGACGGTCACTGCGGAGGAGCTGCTCTCAAAGGGAAAGCACTCGCCGCTGGTCGGGATGGACCTGCCGGGTCGCGTGCTTCTCACGCTGGCCCGCGGGCGCGTCGCTCACGAGGCGCCGACGCTCGTCGCGATCTAGCCACGGCGATCGACCCGCTGCTGCTCGCGTGTAACGCGACTCGCTTCGGGTGTGACGTCCGCGGGTGTGCGTCCGGTCTGCGCCTGCAACGGATTCGCGCGGTCGCGCGTCATCCGCGTACCTGAGCTCGAAGGACCATCCTCGCAAGAGCACGCAAGGGCTCACGCAGGAGAACGCAAGCGCCCGATGGGCGCGGAGCACAGACCATGGACCTCGACGACCGCGTCACACGACCCATCCCGAACCACCCACCGCGAACGGGATGCCTCGTCGAGGGGTGTCCGTGCAAGGATCCCCTCATCCTCTCCCACCGACGGGCCCGGTTCTACGCGCACCTTGCGCGGATCAACGGCGAGACCTCGCGGCGCGTCATCCGCCCCGAGGCAGGCTGGGAGCTGCCGCGAGCCGGTTAGGCGTTCGACCGCGGCCGGCGCCGATCGGCCACCTCGGTCCGCGACGCGTCCGCTCGGAGGGGTCCACTTCGGGTTCGGCCTCGGCGTCGGCGTCGGCCTGATGCGCGGCCGTGCGAGCGGTCGACCCGCTCCGCTACGCTCGCGGCGATGGAACCGACCGCGCCCCTGAACGACGACTACGAACGCCGCCCGTATTGGCAGGCATCGATGCCGGGGCTCCCCGACCGGTCGGGTCGCCCGCTCCCGGCGAGCACGGACGTCGTCGTCGTCGGCGGCGGGTACGCCGGGGTCACGGCTGCCCGTGAGCTCGCGCGCCGCCGTGTCCGCGTCACGCTCCTCGAGGCGCGGACGCTCGGCTGGGGTGCGTCGACCCGCAACGGTGGGATCGTCCATGGCGGCTACAAGTGGAGTGCGGGCGAGCTCATCAAGCGCTATGGGCAGGACACGGGCCGGGCGCTGTACCAGGAGACGCTCGACTCGTACCAGCTCGTCAAGCGGCTGATCGCCGAGGAAGCGATCGATTGCGATTTCCGCGAGGTCGGTCATCTCGAGCTCGCGTACGCGCCCGCCCACGCAGCCGAACTGGAGCATGCGCGGGAGAGCTTCGCCTCGGTCGGCGTCAGCTCGACCGTCGTCCCGCGCGAGCGGATCCACGAGGAGATCGGCAGCGACGCGTATTTCGGCGCCCTCGTGGTCGAGGGCAGCGGGCTGGTCCATCCCGGGCGCTACTTCGCGGGGCTCGCCGCGGCGGCGGATCGCGCCGGGGCCGACCTCCATGAGGGTGTCCGAGCGAAGCGGATCACGGCAGCGGACGGTGGGTTCGTCGTCGAGACGGAGCGAGGGTCCATCCGGGCACGCGACGTGTTCGTGGCGACGAACGGGTACACCGATGGCGTGGTGCCGTCGCTGCGGCGGCGGATCATCCCGATCGGCTCCTACATCATCGCGTCGGAGCCACTATCCGAGGAACTCGCCCACGAGCTGTCGCCGAAGGGACGCGCGTTCTTCGATACGAAGAACTTCCTCTACTACTGGCACGTCTCCGCGGACAGGCGGATGGTGTTCGGCGGTCGGGCATCGTTCATGCCGACGACCATCGACCGGACGGCGGCGATCCTCTGGCGCGGCCTGCTCGAGGTGCATCCGCAGATGGCCGGGCATCGGATCGAGTACGCGTGGGGCGGCAACGTGGGATTCACGTTCGATCGGATGCCGCACGTCGGGCGAACGAAGGACGGTGTCACGTATGCGATGGGCTGCTGTGGGACCGGGGTGGCGCTGATGACGAACCTCGGGACGAAGGTGGGTGCCTGGCTGGCCGGCGGTGAGGCGCCGGCGCTCACGCGTCTCGGTTTCCCGCTGGTGCCGGCGCCGTACGAGGGCCGACCATGGTTCATGCCGTTCGCCGGGGAATGGTTCCGCCTGCAGGACCGACTGGCCGCGCGGACCCGTAACGGGTGATAGTTGGCAGGAGAACGCCTGACGCCGTAGTGGAGACCGTCAATGTCCGAGACGACCGACCTTCTGGCGAAGGTGCCGCTGCTAGCGAGCCTCGATCAGAAACAGCTCGACCGCCTGGCACGCGACTTCAGCGAGCGCACGTTCCCGGCGGGGAGCGTCGTCGTCCGTGAGGGCGACACCCATGGCATGGGGTTCTTCGTCGTAGCGGACGGCGAAGGCACGGTCAGCGTTGGCGGCAAGGAGGTCGGCAAGATCGGCCGAGGTAGCTATTTCGGCGAGGTGGCCCTGATCAGTGATCGAACGAGGACGGCGACGGTGACCGCGACGACCGATCTGCGGACGCTGGTCATGACCTTCTGGGATTTCCGCGCCTTCGTGAAGAGCGACGCGGACGTCGCCTGGAAACTGCTCGAGCACGTCGGGGGCATGCTCCACGGACGTGGCTGAGCGAAGCTCGACGCCGCTCCCGCTCGCCGTCCAGCTCTACACGTTTCGCGATCCCGCTCGCTTCGGTGGCGCCGGGATGGGTCTCGACGCCCCGGCGCTCCAGTCCATCGCCGAGGCCGGATCCCTCGGCGTCGAGACCGTCGATGTGCCCGGCGGCGACCCCGCCGAGGCTCGGCGGGTCCTTGACGACCTCGGTCTCGTGGTGGCCAGCTCGCACACCTGGTCGGAATGGTCGGAGCCAGATGCCTTCCGGCGAGCGACCGACGCGGTGGCCGACCTCGGCTCGCCGAGGATCATCGTCAGCCCGAGCCCTGACGACCTCGTCGACGGCGGAGCGAACCTGGTCGATCGACTGGGAGCCGCCGCCGAGGTTGCCCGCGAGCGCGGCCTCCGCCTCGGGATCCATACGCATGACGCCGAGATGCGCGTCGTCGACGGGGAGCGCGTCGTCGACCGCCTGAGCCGCGCGCTCGGAGACGCGGTCGACATCCAGATCGACATCTTCTGGGCGGTCGTCGGTGGCGCCGACCCGGCGGAGGTCATCCGCGGCCTGGGGTCGCGCGTCGTGTCGCTGCACCTCAAGGACGGGATCACGCTACCGCCGTCGGCATACGGAGACACCCCGTTCGTCAACGTGCCGGTCGGCAGCGGGGCGGTCGATCCGGCGCCGTCGGTCGCCGCGGCCGAGGACATCGGCTCCGTGGAGTGGCTGATCGTCGAGTTCGACCACGTCGACGGGTCGGCGGTCGAAGCGACCCGAGCGAGCCTCGACTACCTCGTCTCGCAGGGTCTCGGACGCGGGCGCGTTCGCTGAGGGTGGATCGACCCGCCCGCGTCGCGATCATCGGATCCGGCAACGTCACCCATTTCTACCTGACCGGGACGGCCAGGTACTCCTCCGTGGAGCTCGCGGCGTGCACCGATCTCGATCCCGCCCGGGCGGACGCCCTGTCCGCCGTGGGCGGGTTCCCGGCACGTCCCGTCGACGAGATCCTGGCCGATCCGTCGATCGACGTGGCGCTCGTCCTGACCCCTCCCGCGGCGCATGCGTCGGTCGCGTTGGCGGCGATCGCTGGCGGCAAGCACGTCTACACCGAGAAGCCGCTTGCGACGTCACGCGATGACGCGCGACGGGTGCTGGAGGCCGCCAAGGCGGTAGGGGTGCGGGTCGGCGCGGCACCCGACACGTTCCTCGGCGGAGGACTACAGACGGCGCGGGCCGTGATCGACGAAGGCTTGATCGGGACGCCCCTGGTCGCGACGGCCGCCGTCTCGCACACCGGGCCGGAGCGGTGGCATCCCGACCCCGGGATCTTCTACGCACCGGGCGGGGGCCCGGTCCTCGATGTCGGCCCGTACGACGTCACGGCGCTCGTCAACCTGCTTGGGCCGGTCGAGACGGTCGCAGCAGTAGGACGAGGGCTCGGCTCGGAGCGCCTCGTCGCCGCAGGTCCGCTCGCCGGTACCACGGTCACGGCCGAGGTGCCGACCACCGTCATCGGCACGCTGACGTTCGAGTCTGGCGTCATCGGCAGCCTGTTTGCGTCGTTCGACACCGCCGGCTCGCGCGTCCCGCACATCGAGATCCACGGGACCAGCGGCTCCCTGAGTCTCGGTGACCCGAATCGGTTCGACGGGGAGGTGCGGTTCCGCGCCCTCGGATCCGAGACTTGGGAAGACGTCCCGCTACGCTTCCCGTCCGATGTCGAACGCGGCATCGGGCTCGCCGACATGATCGACGCGATCCGGTCCGGTCGCCCCCACCGAGCGAGCGGCGAGCTCGCCTACCACGTCCTCGATGTGCTGCTCTCGCTCGAGGAAGCGACGACCTCCGGCCGGACCCAGGCCGTCGCTTCTCGGGTGGACCGGCCCGAGGCTCTGGCGTAGGGCGTCAGCCGGCCGCGGCGAGCCCGCGCAGCGTGTCGAGCAGGTGGTCGATATCCCCTTCGGTCGAGAGGTAGTTCAGGACCCCGGCACGCAACCACGTGGCGCCACGCAGTCGCGTCGTCGTCAGCCAGCCGTCACCTGACAGCTCGAGCGCGGCCTGGAGGCGATCCTGATGGGTATCGAGTGCCTCGCCGGCCAGATCCCCGGGCAGGTGGCGGAAGCACACGACCGACAGCTCCGGGACCTCGGGCACGGCCTCGAAATCGTCGGCCTCGGCGCATCGGCGCGCGAGGTACGCGGCGAGATCGTCGTTCGCCTCGATGAGCTTCCCGAACCCGAGCGATCCGAGGTGCTTCCACGACATCCACAGCTTGAGGGCCCGCCAGCGGCGGGTTCCCTCGAACGACAGCTTGTAGAAGTTCAGCTGATCGACGCCGTCGTGGCCGTCGTCGGTCTCGCCGTTGCGCCGGTCGTCGACGGGGCCCGCCCCGGGCGTCTCGCCGCCTCGGTAGTACTCGGGCGCCCGCCCGCCGAAGACGGCAGGCAACATGCGGCCGTCCCGGACGAGCAGGCCACCGATGTCGTACGCCTGGAAGAACCACTTGTGTGGGTCGACCGTCACCGAATCGGCCCGCTCGAGGTCTCGCACGCGATCACGATCGCGCTCCGAGAGACGAGCGCCGCCGCCATACGCCGCGTCGACGTGCAGCCACAGTCCCTCGGCCCCGGCGACATCGGCGAGCTCGCCGACGGCGTCGACGGACCCGGTGTTCGTCGATCCTGCGACCGCGGCGATCGCGAACGGCGTGAGGCCGGCGGCGCGGTCACGTTCGACGGCCGCTGCGACGGCAGGGCCGCGGAGGTGGAAGTCATCATCCGCCGGCAGGACGACCAGCGTCTCAGGGGGGAACCCGAGCTCGTCGAGCGCACGGGCGATCGAGAAGTGCGTTTGGTCGCTGGTGTAGACCCGGGCGCCTTCGAGGTCCTTGCCGCGAGGCGGGGCCGAAAGCCCGCGTAGCCGTCCAAGCTGCAGATCGCGGGCGAGCGCCATGCCCATGAAGTTGGCCATGACGCCGCCGCTCGTCAGGAGCCCGAACGCTGCCTCCCCGTAGCCCACGAGATCGCATAGCCAGCGGATGACCTCCTCCTCGGCGAAGGCGGCGGACGGCCCGGCGTGCCAGACGTCGACTCCCTGGTTGGCGACCTGGGCCAGCAGCTCGCCCATGATCGACATCGGCAGCGGGGGGGGCGTGAAGTAGCCGAACTGGCGCGGGTGCTGCGAGTTCATGAGCCCGCGCGACAGCCGGACGACGTATTCGTCGACGACCTCGATCGCCCGCATCGGGTCCGACGGCGCTGGACCGGGTCCCTCTCGCGGGCCAGCGGGATCCGACCCGTAATACCGGCGCCGCGCCTCCGCATACGCGGACGCATCCCCCATCGCCCGTTCGGCCGCGATCCCGTACAGGTACGTCAGCGCCTCGTGCCACGTCTGGGCGCCGAGGGACGCGAGCGCGGCGCGCGACGTCGCCTCGTCACGAAACCCGATCAGCTCGGGCTCCGGGTGCCACGCGAAGCGGGCGAGGTAGGCGTCGATGTCGACGGGCGCGGTCGGGTCGCGAGTCGTCGTCTGGTCGGCCATCGGAGGTCGATGGTAGCGACTACGCTTCCGCCCATGCCCGACGGCTCCAGGATCGATGTCGCCACGCACGACCCTGAGGGCCGTGCACGTCTCGTCGCCGCCCTCGAGCCGCTTGGGATCGGCTACGAGCTCTTCCCGTGTGACCCCGCTCTCGCCGACACCGCCGCCTTCTGCGCGGCATACGGGTTCGCGCCGGAGGAGTCGGCCAACACGATCCTCGTCGTCGGCAAGAGCGACCCGCCGCACTACGCGGCGTGCGTCGTGCTCGCGCCGAACCGGCTCGACGTCAACCGGACCGTCCGCGACCGGCTCGGCACCCGGAAGGCGTCGTTCGCCCCGGCGGAGTCGACGCGCGAGATCACCGGCATGGAGATCGGCGGGGTGACCGTGTTCGGGCTTCCGGACGGGTTGCCGATCTGGGTGGATCGCCGCGTGATGCAGCGGGACCGGATCGTCCTCGGCGGCGGGTCCCGGTCGTGGAAGGTCGTCGCGGCTCCGGAGATCCTGCTCGCCCTGCCGAACGTCGAGGTCGTCGAGGGACTCGCGACGGATCCGCCGCCGCCGACCGCAAGCTGACGTCACCTCCCGTATCGTTCGGGCTCGTGACCGGACCCGACCCCAGTACCGACCCCACCCCGCCGCGTCCGCCGCGTTCGACCGGCCCCGTCCAGTACAAGGGTGAGGACCTCGAAGCGCAGCGAGGCCCGGGGCTTGGTTGCTTCCGATTCCAGCTCGTGCTGCTCGCCGTTCTCATCGTCCTGACGCCGCTCAGCGCGGCGTGGCACTGGCCGGACTGGTTGAGCGCCGTGCTGCTGTTCTCGACGATCGGTCTCCTGCTCGTCGCCGGTCAGACGATCGTCTTCCTGCTCCGCCTCGTCGCCGCCGATCGGCGCAGTCGCCGCCGCCCGCTCGCGAGTGCGACCAGGACCGTCGGGGAGCTCGAGGACCAGGACGTCCCAGCGACACCCCCGAGCGGCGACACGCCGAGCGCGTGAACGCCGACCGTGGCCGGACGGCGCGGTGGCCCATGCCCCATGACACAATGGCTCCATGCCCGTGCTCGCGACCTACTTCTCCGTCCGCCGCGGCCGCGACCCCTTCTTCAAGTTCTTCATGCGGACGATCTTCCCGCGCCAGGTGAAGGAGTACGAGGAGCGCTTCGGGATCCGGTTCCTCGGCTGGTATAACGTCGCGCACGGTTGGGACTTCGACAACGTGATCCTGCTGGACCTGCCGGATTACGCGGTGCTCGACAAGCTCGAAGCGGACGAGGCGACGCGGGCGCTCGGCCACCGCGCCGGCGAGTGGATCTTCGAGCGCCACCATTCGATGTTCCTGCGTGAGCGGATGGGCACCGACCTCGAATACCATCGCTGACCCCCTCTCGAGGAGACGATGAGCATCCGACGCGAGAACCTCCCCCCGGGCGACGAACCGAACAGGAGGCGAACCATGGATACGGGCCGCAACGACCTGCTCGGTGAGATCGCCGCGGACGCGGCGCTCGAGCGCGGCGACTTCCTCGTCCAGTCGACAGAGCAGCTGCGCCGTTTCCTTGATCGGCACAAGGACCGGATCGCGACGTACGGCGGCCTGACGCTGATCGATGAAGAGCCTGACTACCTGTCCATCGCTGGCGACGGCACGTTCCGCAGCCGGACGCGATTCCTGGACGACCTGACCGGCGACTGGGTGAGCGAGACCGAGGTCATCGAGACGGCCGCCGAGCTCGTCGAGCTCTACAACCCGGCCGACATCTACGCGGCCTTCGGCGAGGCGGCCAAGGAAGCCGCCGGTCTGTCGGAAGAGCCGACCGCGACGGACGACATCCTTGATGCAGCGGGCATCGCGCCCGAGGAGACGATGACTCTCGGCGACGATCCGTACGCCGCGGCGGCCGACTCCTGGGCGGCGGGTCAGCCCGCCGAGCTCGAGCTCGACGACGACGAGGCCGGCGCGCGCAGGCTCTACGAACTCGCGCTCGAATTCCAGGAGCGCAGCCAGCGCGCCGAGTCGAGGTTGCTCGACGACTTCGAGCAGGCCGCCGCGCCCGCGTCGAACCTTGTCGGTGAGCTGGTCATCGTCGACGACGACGACGAACGCCTCGTCCTCACCTCCGGCGGCGAATTCCGGGCGGAGGTCGTGCCGGAGGACGCGGACGGGGAGTGGCGCAGCCTGACGGGCGCGGAGCAGCTCGTCGAGTTCTACGACCCGACCGACGTCTTCGGCGATCTCGCCGATGCTCTCGCCGAGGCCTATCCATCGGTCGCTCCCGAGCTCGCTGGAACGAAAGACACCGGCGATGGCACGGGCGACGACGCGGCAGCGGCCGGGGACAGCGACGCCCCGGAGATGGACGGCGCGGAGATCGACGCCGCGGAAACCGACGACGAAGAGGCCGGCGACGACGACGAGGAGGACGACGAGGAAGGAGCGGGCGCGGAGGGCCGCCCGACCGCGTGACGATGCGGCTCGCCGCGGCCGAGCTGGTCGACAGCCGCGAGATCCTGCCGGGGCAGTGGTTGCAGGCCTACCACGCACCGGACATCGCGAACGGGTCACGGGCCGGCCAGTTCGTCCACATCCGGACCGGGGACTACTCCGGGATGGTGTTGCGTCGCCCGTTCTCGATCAACACCGCGGATGCCGCGACCGGCACGGTGACGATCCACTTCCGGGTGATCGGACACGGGACCGAGTGGTTCGCCCGACTTCGGCACGGCGACCCGATCGACCTGCTCGGCCCGCTCGGGCGGCCGTTCGAGGTCGACCCGCGCAGCCGCCACCTGCTGCTGATCGCCGGCGGTCTGGGGATGGCCGGCGTGCGGATGCTCGCCGACGAAGCGATCCGAGACGGGCGCCAGGTGACGCTGCTCTTCGGCGCCCAGAACGCTCGCGAGGTCTACCCGTCGAACCTGTTGCCGGACGAGGTCGAGTACGTCGTCGCCACCGACGATGGCTCGCTCGGACATCACGGCTACGTGACCGACCTCGTGCCCGAGTACGAGGGCTGGGCGGACCAGGCCTTCGCATGCGGCCCGATGCCGATGCTCCGCTCACTCGCGCGCCTGGCGGAGGGGCGTCGCGCGCGGCTCGGCGTCGCGTCGCTCGGCCGGAAGCGCGGCAGCGGTCGGCCGGACGCGGCTGGTTCGCCGGCGGCACGACGTAAGGCCTTCCTACAGGTCTCGATGGAACAGAACATGGGGTGTGCCGTGGGGGCGTGTCTGGGTTGCGTCGTCCAAAGCGTCACCCGGACGCCGCAACGCGTGTGCCGCGAAGGTCCGGTCTTCGCGAGCGACGAACTCGCATGGGACGGGGCGTGGGCATGAAAGCCAAGCGGCACGTCGTCACCTCGAGCGCGCGGCCGGGTGGCGCGAAGCGCACCTCCACCGCGCGGCCCCTCCGGTCGGCGATCGGCCCCGCGGCCCCGCGGCCGCGAGTCGAGATCGTGGGTTCGTCCGTCGCGACGCGGCAGGCCGCGGTCGCGGACAGCACGGCCGCGGACGTCGACCTCAGCGTTGACGTCGGACGCGGGCTCGTCCTGCAGAACCCGGTCCTCGTCGCGTCCGGCACGTTCGGCTACGGCATCGAATACGGGGACGTCGTCGACGTCGATCGCCTCGGCGCGATCTGCTGCAAGGGCACGACGCTCAAGCCACGCATCGGCAATCCGACTCCGCGCGTGACGGAGACGCCCGGCGGGATGCTCAACTCGATCGGCCTTCAGAACCCGGGCGTCGACGCCGTGATCGAGAAGTACGCCGCGACCTGGGCGACCTGGAAGGTCCCAGTCCTCGTGAACGTCGCGGGCGAGTCGGTCGGCGACTACGTGGCGGTCACCCGGCGACTCGAGGGCGTTCCGGGGATCGCTGGGATCGAACTCAACATCTCGTGTCCGAACGTCGGTCGCGGCGGCCTCCAGTTCGCGATCGACGCGGACGCTGCAGGCGAGGTCACGGCTGCCGTCCGGCGGGTGACCGACCTGCCGCTCCTCGTGAAGCTGTCGCCGAACGTCGCGGACATCCGCCCGATCGCGCGCGCCATCGCCGACGCCGGAGCCGACGCGCTCACCGCGATCAACACGCTGTCGGGCATCGCCGTCGCCCCGGATCGGCAGCGGCCACTGCTGGGGAACATCTATGGCGGCCTCAGCGGTCCCGCGGTCAAGCCAGTCGCGTTGCGGATCGTGTACGAGGCCGCGCAAGCCGTGCGCATCCCCGTCGTCGCGATCGGCGGGGTCACCGAGCTCGCCGACGTCCTCGATTTCCTCGCCGTCGGTGCCGTCGCCGTCCAGGTGGGGACCGCGATCTTCGCCGACCCGACGCTTCCGGTCCGGCTCGTCGAGGAGCTCGCCGCCGAGTGCCGGCGACGCGGGCTCGCCTCGTACCGCGAGCTGATCGGGACGGCGCTGCCCAGGCGTCCGGCGAGCCCGTCGGCGAAGGGCGTGGAGTACAAGCCGTGAAGCGGATCGCGTTCCTGTCCTTCGGCCATTGGTCGGAGTCGCCCTATTCGCAGGTGCGCTCCGCCTCGGACGCCCTGATCCAGTCGATCGAGCTCGCCGTCGCCGTCGACGCGCTCGGCGGGGACGGCGCGTACTTCCGCGTCCATCACTTCGCCCGCCAGCTCGCGTCGCCGTTCCCGTTGCTTGCCGCGGTCGGCGCCCGGACGAGCAGGATCGAGATCGGCACCGCCGTCATCGACATGCGGTACGAGAACCCGCTGTACATGGCTGAGGACGCGGCAGCGGCAGATCTCATCGCCGGCGGGCGGCTGCAGCTCGGGATCAGCCGCGGTTCGCCTGAGCAGGTCATCGACGGATTCCGCTACTTCGGGTACGCCCCGGCGGAGGGTGAGACCGACGCCGACCTCGCCCGTCGTCATGCCGACGTCTTCCTCAAGATCATCGAGGGCCAGGGGTTCGCAGAGCCGAACCCCAGCCCGATGTTCCCGAACCCGCCCGGCCTCTTACGACTCGAGCCGTTCTCGGAGGGGCTGCGCGACCGGATCTGGTGGGGTGCCGGTACTCGGGCCACAGCCGAATGGGCGGCCGAACAGGGCTTGAACCTGATGTCGTCAACGCTGATGACCGAGGATGCGGGCGTCCCGTTCCACGTCCTCCAGGCCGAGCAGATCCAGCGGTTCCGAGACGCGTGGAAGGCGGCCGGCCACGAGCGCGAACCGCGCGTCTCGGTCAGCCGAAGCATCTTCCCCATCGTCGACGACCGCGACCGCGCCTACTTCGGGGCGAGCGGCGAGGAGCGCGACCATGTCGGCTATCTCGACGCCCAGACGCGTGCGATCTTCGGTCGCTCCTACGCCGCTGAACCCGACGTGCTGGTGCGCCAGCTCGCCGAGGACACCGCGATCGAGGCCGCCGACACCTTGATGCTGACGGTCCCGAACCAGCTCGGCGTCGACTACAACGCACACGTGATCGAGAGCGTCCTCACCCGATTGGCACCGGCACTCGGCTGGCGCTGACCGCCGTCGGGCGGTCGAGGGACTAGGATTCGGTCGATGACGACGATCAAGCCAGCGGTCGATCTGGCCGCGCGGGCGGCAGTCGCTGCCCGGACCGAGGAGCTGTTCCGGGCGTCGGGGGCGCTTCGGGAGGGGCACTTCCAGCTCAAGAGCGGGCGCCACGGGGACGCCTATGTCGAGAAGTTCACCGTGCTGGCCGATCCGGCCGCGACGACCGAGCTCGTGTCGTTCTGGGTCGCCCACGTCCGGGGGGCGGCCGGCGGGGACGAACCGTCAGGCTCTCGCCCGCCCCTCGAGCTCGTCGCGGGGCCGACGACCGGCGGCATCATCCTCGCGTTCGAGACCGCCCGGCAACTCGGCACGCTCGGGATCTTTGCGGAGGAGGTTCGCGACGCCGACGGTGGCACGCGCCGCGAGTTCCGCCGAGGGTTCTCGATCCTGCCCGGCGAGCGCGTCCTGCTGGTCGACGACATCCTCACGACCGGGGGTTCGCTGCTTGCGATGATCCCCGCGGTCGAGGCACTCGGCGGCGAGATCGTCGAATGCCTCGTGCTGGTGGACCGCAGCGGCGGGCGCGAGACACTCACGTCGCCGACGACCGGACGGACGTACCCCTTGCGGGCGCTGTGGCAGCTGGACCTGCCGACATACGAGCCCGGGGCGGCCACGTGTCCCCGGTGCGCCGGCGGTGACCCGCTGAAGGTACCCGGCAGCTCGGGAACGGACGCGAACGCGACCGGCCGCTGACCCGTGGATCGGCGCACCCGCATCCTCTTCGCGGCGTTGCTCATCGCGATCGTGGCCGGGACGGCGATCGCGGCGTTGCTGCTCTCGGATCCGTCCGAGCTCGACCTGCCGCCCGGGACGGAGTCGATGACCGGGGTCGTCGTCCAGGTCGACGGGTCCGGCGGGCTCGGCAACGTGAACGGGTTCGTGCTGCGTCAGCCGGGCGGCGAGCTTGCCGAATTCAGCCTCCGCGAGCTGCGGAACGGGACGCAATTCCCGCCTGGCCACCTCGCCGAGCACCAGGCGACGGCCGCTCCGATCCGCGTGTGGTTCCGGATCGATGGCGACGAGCGCCTCGCCCTAAGGCTCGAAGACGCCCCCACCTGATCGGCCTTGGGGACGACGCGCTACCCCTTCTCGACGGCCGCCATCGCCTCCTCGAGCTCCTCGTCGCTGAAGATCAGCATGAACGAGTCGGTGACGACGCCATTCTTATCGACGACGAATACCCACGGCTCGGTGGGAAGGTGCCACTCATCGGTCGCCTTGGTCGGCGTGAGGTTGCCGCTCGCGTCGAGGACGGGCTGGAGCCCGCCGTCGGCGTACTTCAGCTCGTAGGGCTCGACGTTGATGACGGTCACACCAGCGTGCTTCGCCGCGATGGGCTTGAGCCGGTCCAGTGTCGGTCCACACTGCTTGCTGACACAGAACTTTGGCGTCGCGAAGGCGACGACGAACGGCTTCTTGGCGGCGACGGCATCCGCGATCGACGTCGTGTAGAAGTCTCGGTCCGGGTTCGGGTCGGTCGAGATCTTCGAGATGTCGCCCCCGACGTCGTCGAGTGTGGGCGTGACCGAGGGCGGTGCCTTGTCGCCGACGGAGATCACCGAGCTGCTCGGCTGGACCTCCATCGTCGTGCGGATCGTCTCGGCGCTGCCGCCCGCCGGTGTCGTCGCGAACTCGACCCCGTAGTCTCCGGCGGTCGGCAGATCGAGGTCGATCACGTACACACCGACCTGTGGCTCGATCGCCCAGACGAACGTCGCCGGCCCTTCAGCGACCGCCTTCTTCGGGTCGGCACCAAGGTCGAACGCCTTGACGTCGACCGTGCGGTCCGGCTTCGCGACCGGCACGTTCTGCGAGTCGAGGAACGAGAACATCAGACGCGTTCGACCGCACGTCACCGTGCCCGACGGGTTGATGATCTGCGGGAAGACCGAGGGCTGCTGGCTTGTGACGTCCCAGCCGTCCGGTGTCGTCGCCGGTGTCGGCGTGACCGCACACGATCCCGCCGCGCCCGATGCCGACGCCGACCCGCCGGGCGTCGCGGAACCGCCGTTCGTCCCGCCGCCGCCCGAGGAACAGCCCGCTGCCAGGAGCGTGACGGCGCATAGGACAGCCAGGCGGATCCACCGGGTCATCGCCGAAGCGTAGCCGAGGTCGCAGTCCAGAGCCGTGCACGGGCTCGCGCTAGAATGTCGGGGCGTTTTCCCGTCCCCGGCGCCCCAGCGCCTCGCGCCCAGGAGACCCCGTGACCCGCTTCCAGAGACTCGCCGCGATCACGCTCGCGACGGCGCTGTCGCTCGTGACGATCGGCGTGATCGTGCGCGCGACGGACTCTGGGCTTGGTTGTCCCGACTGGCCGCTCTGTCACGGCCAGCTGTTGCCGCCGTTCGACGATGCCAAGGCGTGGATCGAGTGGGTCCATCGGACCGTGGCGGCGATCATCGGGTTCGAGATCCTCGGTCTGGCGATCCTCGCCTGGGTCGACCATCGCGACCGCCGTTCGTTGCTCTGGCCATCGGTCGCCGCCGTCGGGCTCGTCGGCTTCCAGGCCTGGCTCGGGCGTGAGACCGTGCGGCTCGGCAACAGCGGCGAGTCGGTCACGGCGCACCTCGCTGCCGCGATGTTCCTCGTCGCATTGCTCGTGTTCGTCACCGTGCGTGCCGGTTTCCCGGCGCGCCTCGGCTCCGGCGGCGGGAGCCAGCGGTTCACGCTGTTCGCGGCATTCACGACACTCGCCACGTTCGCGCTCCTGCTCTTCGGCTCGCATGTGACCGCGACGGATACGGCACTCGTCTTCCCCGACTGGCCGCTGATGAACGGGACGCTCGTCCCCGCGCTGACCGACCTTACGTCGCCGCACGTGCTCCATCGCTGGGTCGCCGCGATCGTCGGCGTGATCGTCGCGACGCTCGCCGTCGTGGCATGGCGCACGCAGCGAGATCAACCGACCCTGGTCCGATTGGCCGTCGGCGCCGCTGCGCTGTTCGGGGTACAGGTGATCGTCGGCGGGCTGCAGGTCATGACGCAGTTGTCGGCGTGGACGCAGACGCTGCACCTTGCCCTCGGCGCGGTGATCTTCGCGATGCTCGTCGGCCTCACCGTCCAGAGCTATTACGCGGCTCGCTCACTCGCGGGTGCCGGCGACGGACTCTCGGACGGCTCACGGCCCGGCATCCGACCGACGACGCGTGACCGGGTCCGCGCCTACATCGCGCTGACGAAGCCGCGGATCATCGAGCTGCTGTTGGTGACGACGGTCCCAGCGATGGTGCTCGCGACGCGCTGGGTGCCGGGACTCGACTGGGGCGATTGGGGCTGGAAGGTCGTCTGGACGCTCATCGGCGGCACGCTCGCCGCCGGCAGCGCGAACGCCATCAACTGTTATCTCGACCGGGACATCGACTCGCTGATGACGCGGACGCGGCGGCGGCCGCTCCCGGCACACCAGGTCGAGCCCGAGAACGCCGTGGTGTTCGGGATCGTGCTCGGCGTCGTGTCGTTCGCCCTGATGGCGTGGACGATCAATCTGCTTGCCGCCTTCCTGACTCTTCTCGCCATCGCGTTCTACGTCGTCGTGTACACGATGCTGCTGAAGCGCTCGACGCCGCAGAACATCGTGATCGGCGGGGCGGCCGGTGCCTTGCCACCGGTCATCGGATGGGTCGCGGTGACCGGCAACGTCGGGATCCCCGCATTGATCCTGTTCGCGCTGGTCTTCTACTGGACCCCGCCGCACTTCTGGGCCCTCTCGCTGCGGATCCGCAAGGACTATGCCGCCGCCGGTGTCCCGATGCTCCCCGTCGTTCGTGGGATCCCGGAGACCACGCGCCAGATCGCGCTGTACACCCTGCTGATGGTGGCGATCTCGCTGATCCTGTGGCCGGTCGCGCGGATGGGTCTCGTCTACCTCGGCGCCGCTGTCGGGCTCGGAGCGGTGTTCATCTGGCAGGCGGTTGCCCTGTGGCGACGCGGTTCGTCGGAGGAGGCGTCGACCCAGGGTGCGATCCGCCTCTACAAGTACTCGATCAGCTACCTATCGTTGCTGTTCGTCGCGATCGCGGTGGACGCGCTCGTCCTGATCTGACACGGGGCCTTCCGAGGTCGCAACGACGGCGTGAGGCCAGTCGGTCTCGCGCGACCTGCCCGCGATGGGCGGTCCTGTCACCATGCGAGCCATGGACATCACCTTCCTTGGCGGCGCCACGACCGTCACGGGCTCGACCCACCTGATCACGACCGACCGCGCGCGCGTCCTCGTCGACTGCGGGATGTTCCAGGGGAGCCCGAACGAGTCGATCCGAAACCGCGTCCCGTTCGGGTTCGATCCGGGCACGCTCGACGCCGTGCTCTTGACCCACGCACATCTCGATCACTGTGGGCGGCTGCCGTTGCTCGTGAAGGAGGGGTACGGCAAGACGATCCTCGCGACCGCGGGGACCTGCGAGCTGGCCTCGCTCGTCCTGTTGGATTCGGGGCACCTTCACGAGGAGTTCGCCAAGCGCGAGTCGCGCTGGGAGCGACGCCACCCCGATCTCGTCGAGGCCGACGATCGGAAGGAGGCGGCGGCGTATCAGGCGGCCATCGACCTGGCGGCATCCGGGAGGTCGGAGGAAGCCGCCGTCGAGACCAGGACGGTCGCTGGCGGGACGTCGTCCGCGCCGCCCGATGCCGCTGGCGGGGAGCACGTCGCCACGACCATCGAGCCCGAGCCCCCGCACGATTGGGCGACGCGCGACCCTGAGGCCGAGCTTCGCCAGCAACCACCTGAGCTCCAGGTCGATCTCGATGCCCCGTTGTACACGGTCGAGGACGCCGAACGGGCGATCGCCCAGTTCCGACCCATCGACTACGACGAGGAGCGTGAGGTCGCCCCAGGCGTTTGGGCGACGTTCCTCGACGCCGGACACATCCTCGGCTCCGCGATCATCCGGCTCCGCGTGCAGGACGGCGGGAAGGAGCACGTGATCGTCTGCTCCGGTGACCTCGGCCGCCCCGGCACGCCGATCATCCGTGACCCGACGTACCTGACCTCGGCCGACTACGTCCTCATGGAGTCGACCTACGGCGGCCGCGAGCACGAACGGCAGGATGAGGCGATCCGGATCCTCGCCGAGACCGTCCGACTGGTCGCCGAGGCGGACGGCGTGCTGCTCGTCCCGTCGTTCGCGATCGGGCGGACGCAGGAGGTCGTGTGGGAGCTCGACCGGCTCATCGAGCGCGGCGAGATCCCGCTGCTGCCGCTCTACCTCGACTCGCCGATGGCGACCAAGGCGACCGGCATCTACCGCAAGTACAGCGATTACTTCGATGAGGAGACGGCGAAGCTGTTGCACGAGGGTGCGACGCCGCTCGACTACCCCTCGCAGTCGGTAACGAACACGGCCAAGGAGTCCGGCCAGATCCAGTACGCGAAGCGCCCGTACATGATCGTGGCGTCCAACGGGATGCTGACGGGCGGCCGCGTCGTCGGCCATCTGCGCCACCTGATCGACGACCCCGGCGCGACATTGTTGTTCGTGGGTTACCAGGGCGAGGGCACCCTCGGGTCACACCTCCAGGCCGGCGCCAAGACGGTCAAGCTCGACGGTCGGGTGCGGCAGGTCCGCTGCAAGATCCGCTCCATCGCCGGCTTCTCCGCGCACGCCGATGAGAACGAGCTCCTCGATTGGATCGGGCGGTTCGCCGCCGGGAAGCGTTCGGGTGACCCAGGCTTCCCGCGGACCGTGTTCCTTGTCCACGGCGACCCCGAGGCGCAGGTCGCGCTCGAGCCGAAAGTACGGGCGCTCGGCTTCGAAACGCATGTGCCGCGGTGGCACGAGCGAGTCACGCTCGACTAGGGTCAAGGCGAGGTTGCAACTCGGTCGCGAGGTGCGAATCCGCACCAGTTGTAAGGTCCCAGAACTTGCATGGGACCTCCGTACCGGCTAACGTAGGCGTTGGCCTTATCCGGGGGGAGATCGGCCGAACAGATGCCCGGTTGGGATATCCCAGCCGGGCATCGCCACGTCTGGCGAACGCGCAGACGCCGCGCGAACCGTGCGGCACAACCCGCGGTCGCAGCCCGCCCCGAACGAGCGCTCGTCGCGCGTCCCACGGCGTGCACCACGCGGGCCATCAGGCGGAACACGACAGGCAATAGGATCGCCAGGGCCCACGATCGGCCGACCGTTTCCGCCGCCCGCCGGGACCTGAAACCCAGCGGGAGGCCGCCGCGCTGGGGAGGTCCGCCGTCCATGGCAACGCCGCTCGCGACACCCGCGACGACCGAATCCTCGACCCTCTACTTCGGTCCGTGGTACCGGCGCTCGCCGTTCTTCGAGAAGACGCTCGAAGCCGGCTGCAGCGCGTACGACATCTACAACCACATGTATCTGCCGGGCTACTACGCCGACCCGATCGAGGAGTACTGGGCGCTGCTCGAGGGCGTGACGCTGTGGGACGTCAGCGTCGAGCGGATCGTGGAGATCTCCGGCCCGGACTCGAGCGCGTTCATCAACACGCTCACGTGCCGGGACCTGACGAAGTGCGCGGTCGGGCAGGGCAAATACGTCCTGATCACCGCCGATGACGGCGGCATCGTCAACGACCCCGTGCTCCTCCGCGTCGAGCAGGACCGGTGGTGGCTGGCCCTCGCCGATTCCGACGCGGGGCTGTATGCGCGCGGCGTCGCCGTCAACAGCGGGATGGACGTCAGGGTCCGGGAGCCCGAGGTCTACCCGGTCCAGGTCCAGGGTCCGAAGTCGAAGGACACACTCGTCACGCTGTTCGGTCCAGACGTGCTCGACATCAAGTACTACTGGACGCTCACGACGGAGGTCGATGGCATCCCCGTCGTCATCTCCCGAACGGGCTGGACCGGCGAGATCGGATACGAGATCTATCTGCGCGATCCGGCACGCGGCCCGGACCTCTGGGACCGGATCATGGAGGCAGGCAAGCCGCATGGCATCCGCCCGATCGCCCCGTGTGAGGCTCGCCGGATCGAGGCGGGCATCTTCAACTACGGGTCCGACATCACGATCAACGACACGCCGTTCCACGTGATGGGCCTCGAGCGTCTGGTCGAGACGCAGGATGCGGACTACATCGGCAAGGCTGCCCTTGAGGAGATCCGCGTCAAGGGCGTCGATCGGAAGCTCGTGGGCATCGAGATGGAGGGGGACGCGTTGCCGTTCGAGCTGTCACGCAAGTGCCGCGCCTTCCATGACGGCGACCACGTCGGGACGGTCACGGACCTGATCTGGTCGCCACGGCTGGAGCGGAACATCGGTTACGTCTGGATGCCGATCGCCCTCGCCGGGGCCGGCACGCAGCTGGAGGTCGAGGCCCCTGACGGCAGCCTCTGGCAGGCGCGCACCGCCCCGATCCCGTTCATCGACCCCAAGAAGGACGTCCCGAAGTCATGACGTCGCGCCCGACGATCGACGGCCTCGCTGGCCCGCTGACCGCGGACGAGATCGACGCGGTCCGGAAGCCGTACCGGGCGGCGTCGCTGCTGCCTGGCCGCGCGTACCACGACGCCGCGATCCACGACTTCGAGCGCGAGGTGTGGTTCCGCCGCGACTGGATGATCGTGGGCCGCGAGGAAGACGCGCCGGACCGCGGCACGTACTTCCTCGCCCAGATCGGCGACGAGCCACTGGTCATCGCGCGCGGTCGTGATGGCGCGCTGCGGGCCTTCTACAACGTCTGTCGTCACCGAGGCACAGCAGTCGTCGAGGAGGCGTGCGGCAAGGCCGTTCGGTTCCAGTGCCCGTACCACTCGTGGATCTACGACCTCGAAGGCAACCTTGTTCGGGCCAAGCACACCGAGGACCTCGAGGATTTCGATCGGGAGGACTTCGGGCTCGTCTCGGTTCGGTTGGAGACATGGCAGGGCTTCGTGTTCGTCTGCCTATCCCCGGAGACGCCGCCGCTCCTCGACTGGCTCGGCGATCTGCCGCCGCATCTCGAGCGGTTCGACTTCGCACGGCTCCGTGTCGCCCATACCGAGACGTACGAGGTCGGGTCGAACTGGAAGTTCATCGCCGAGAACTACAGCGAGTGCTACCACTGTCCGGGCATCCACCCGCAGCTCAACAAGCTGACGCCGTATGACGTCGGTGGCGATTTCGCCCCGACGGGGCCGTGGCAGGGCGGCTGGATGGAGCTCGTGGATGACGCCGAGACGATGGCGGTCGACGGTGGGCATCGGAACGGGAGACCGGTCATCCCCGGTGTCACGGCGGTCGACGAGCGGCGGATCTACTACTACCTGATCTGGCCGCTGACCTTCATCTCGATCCACCCGGATTACCTGCTCGTCCATCGGCTCGAGCCGGCCGGCCCCGATCACACCCGGATCGTGTGCCAGTGGCTGTTCGAGCCGACCACGATCGCGGCGCCCGACTTCGACCCCTCGGACGCGATCGCGTTCTGGGATCTCACGAACCGCCAGGACTGGCACGTCTGCGAGCTCCAGCAGCGCGGGACGCGCTCACGAAGCTGGACCGCCGGGCGTTATTCGAACCAGGAGCCGAGCGTCCATGCGTTCGACCTGATGGCGGTCGATCGATACGCCAACGACGGCGTCAATTCACAACGCACCGTCCGATTGCGCTACGACGTCCCGCCGCCGCTCGACGGTGACTCGTTCGAGGGCGGTATCGCCGCGGCTCGGCTGCCGCGCGCCACCCCGGCCGGCTCGACGCGGAACGTGGCGCGGACCAAGGCCAAGAGCGGGACCGCCGCCGCGCCGTAGCCGGCGGCCCCGTAGCCGTCGGGCACTGGCGCGATGGCCGGCGTCCGTTCGGCGGTGCCGTTCGTGGCGCCGGTCGTCAGCGACGATCCCTAGGTCGCTGCCTCGTCGGCGACCGGCTGACGCGGGCCCGTGTCGAACGCGCCCGCGCGCCAGGCGATCAGGATCGCGATCGCGGTGACCGCGACGATGATCGTCGAGATCGCGTTGATCTCCGGCGTGACTCCGAACTTGATCTTCCCGTAGATGTACAGGGGAAGCGTCGAGCTGCCCACACCGGAGTTGAACGTCGTCACGACGTAGTCATCGAAGCTCAGCGAAAACGCGAGCAGGCCGCCGGCGATGACCGCGGGCGCGATCAGCGGCAGCGTGACGTGCATGAAGGCGCCCCACGCCGAGGCCCCGAGGTCCCGGGCCGCCTCCTCGAGGCGCGGGTCCATGTTCGCGGCCCGCGCCCGGACGACGACGGCCACGTACGACACGCAGAACGTGATGTGGGCGATCCACAGCTGGGCCAGCGACCCGTGGGCGTCGAAGAGCTGGAGGAAGAACAACAGCAGCGAGAGTCCCATCACGATCTCGGGCGTGATCATCGGCACGAGGAGGAGCGTTTCCGTGGCACCGCGCCCACGGAACCGGAGCCGGGCCAGTCCCAGACCGAGCAGCGATCCGATGACCGTCGACACCACGACCGCGACGAGGGCGACCTCGAGCGTCACCGTGAGCGCATCGAGCAGCTCGCTGTTGGAGAAGAGCTTGGGGTACCAATCGAACGTGAAGCCCTGCCAAACGAGCCCGCGCCGCGCCTTGTTGAACGAGAAGATGATCAGCACGACGATCGGCGCGAACAGGAACGCGTAAACGATCAGCGCGTACGCGGATAGCCACCGATTGCGTTCGCGGGCCATCAGGTGACCACCGACCGACGCTCAGTCGCCACCGACCACCTCCCGGCGCAACGTGCGCAGGGCGACGAGCGTGCCGGTCAGCGTCACGATCATCAGGACGAACCCGAGCGCGGCGCCGTATGGCCAGTCGCGGCCGGCGAGGAACAGCTCCTGGATGTTCTTGGCGATCGTCGTCGTTCCGGGTCCGCCGAGCAGGTCCGGTGTCACGAAATCGCCGAGCGCCGGGATGAACGTCAGCAGCGCCGCGGCGACGATCCCCGGCATCGTGAGTGGCAGCGTCACGTGCAGGAACGCGTCACGACCTGATGCATACAGATCGCGGCCCGCGGCGATCAGGTTGGGGTCGAGCCGGTCGATCGAGACGAAGAGCGGCAGGATCGCGAACGGCAGGAACCCGTACGTCATCCCGAGGATCACCGATAGGTCGGTGTTCATCAGGATGATCGGTTCGCTCGTCAGCCCGAACGCCTGGAGGAGCGAGTTCACGACGCCGTTGTCGCGCAGCAGGATGATCCACGAGTAGGTCCGGATCAGGTAGCTCGTCCAGAACGGAAGCATCACGAGGATGATCAGCAGCACCTTGTGCCGCCCGCCGTATCGGCTGATCCAGTACGCGATCGGATAGCCGATCGCGAGCGACAGGATCGTGGTGACCAAGGCGAACTTGATCGAGTTGAGGAACGTCGGGATGAAGACCGGGTCGAAGGCCCGTGCGTAGTTGTCGAGCGACGGGGTTGCCAGGCTGATCCGGTCGAGTGCGTCGCGCGACCCGAGGCTCACGACGAAGATCAGCGCCAGTGGGACGACGAAGAAGAGGAAGAGCCAGCCGACCCCGGGAAGGACGAGCGCGGCTGCACGGACGCGCGCGAGGCGTCCCGGCGCGTCCGCGACGGAGGTGGAGGTCGCGGATGTCTCAGCCGGTCGGACCGCGGCCCCCATCGATCGTGCTCAGCCCCGCAGTTGCTGCCAGCGCGACAGGTACTCGTCGCGCACGGACTGATCGAGCCGCAGGAGCTCCTCGAGCTTGTCGACGATCTTCTGGTCGGGGTTGATCGTCGGGTCGGACAGGATCGCCGGGTCGATGAACTCCTTCGCCGCTGCGTTCGGGCCCATGTAGTAGATCAGGTTCGTGTTCGCCGCGCTGTTGTGCGCGTCGAGCAGGTGGTTGATGAACATCTGGGCGGCCACCGGGTGTGGCGAGCCGGTGAACGTCGCCACCGTATCCGAGCCCTTCACCCCGCCCTCTTCCGGGATGTAGTAGGCGAAGTCCTCGATCGTCTCCTGGATCGCGAACCGATCCGCACCCCAGATATGCCCGATCCACACGTCGCCCGACGTCATCGTCCCGATCGTGTCGGTCGAATACGTCCGCACCAGGGGCTTCTGCTGCTCGAGGAGCGCGAGGGCCTGGTCCATCTCGGCCGTGTTCGTGCTGTTCGCCGAGTGGCCCTGCTGGATGAGCGCGAGGCCGAACACTTCCTGCCAGTCGTCGAGCATCGAGATGTGCTGCTTCCAGCGCGCGTCCCAGAGCGCCTTGGAGCTCGTCGGCTCCTCCTTGATGCGCTTGGGGTCGTAGCCCACGCCCGTCGTCCACCACATGTAGGGGACCGTGTACGTGTTGCCGGGGTCGTATCCCGGGTTCGCCCATTCCTGCCCGAGGTTGACGATGTTCGGAAGCATCGACTTGTCGAGCTTGGCGATGACGCCGCGCTCGATCATGTTCGGGACGTCGACCGAGATCGGGAAGCTGATGTCGTAGTCGCCCCCGTCGTCGCCGAGCTTCGCGTACATCTCGTCGGTGTTGTTGAAGAAGCTCTGCGTCACCTTGACGCCGTAGAGGTCGTGGAACGACGAGATCACGTCGTCGGCGAGATAGTCGGTCCAGTTGAGGATGTTGAGCTCGCTCTCGGGCGAGGGCTGAGCCGTGGGCGACGGCGAGGCGGATGCCGCCGCCGCGGATGCTGAGGCCGACGGGGCCGCCGACAACGGAGCTGCCGTCGCGGCCCCACCACTCGATGTACAGGCGGCGATCACCGGGGCGAGCGCCGCGGCGCCGCCTACGAGCGCGATCCGCTCGAGCAGGTAGCGCCGCGAGATCCGCTGCTCGACCATGTAGCGGACGAGCTCCTTCTCGAGGTCGATGCTCGAACCGTCGTGTCGATCGGTCATGGCGCGATCTCCTCTTGTACGGTCGTCGGCGCGAGGACCAATGCCTCGTTCGGCGGCCATGCGATATCGACATCGCTTCCGACGGCGTGCCGTTCGCCCGTCTTCGGAGCGAGCACGGTGATCGACAGACCACCGTGCGTACGAACCTGGTACTGGACGCTGCCACCCATGTAGGCGACCTGTTCGACCTGAGCGCGCATCGGCGGGAGAGCGTCGGGGGACGCCCCGTTCGAAGGCTTCATGTGGATCGATTCCGGGCGGATCGAGAGCTCGATGGTCTGTCCGGCGATGAGTTCGCGACCGACGACGCGGCACGCATCACCGCCCTCGAGCCGGACCAGCGCAGCCTCGCCATCCATCGATTCGATCGCGCCGGTCAGCAGATTGGTCGTCCCGATGAAGTCGGCCACGAAACGGGTCGCCGGTCGCTCGTACAGCTCCTCGGGTGTACCGAGCTGCTCGACGCGGCCGAGGTGCATGACGGCGATCCGGTCGCTCATCGTGAGCGCCTCTTCCTGGTCGTGGGTCACGTACACGAACGTGATGCCGACCTCGGACTGGATCCGCTTGAGCTCGATCTGGAGCTGGCGCCGAAGCTTGAGGTCGAGCGCCCCGAGTGGCTCGTCGAGGAGGAGTACGTTCGGCCGATTCACGAGCGCTCGCGCCAGCGCAACACGCTGCTGCTGCCCGCCCGATAACTCGGACGGCTTGCGCTTCTCGTACCCACGGAGCCGCACGAGGTCGAGTGCCTCGCCCACGCGGAGGTCGATCTGCTTCCGATCGACTTTCTTGCGGCGCAGGCCGAACCCGATGTTGCCCGCGACGTCGAGGTGCGGGAACAACGCGTATTGCTGGAAGACCATGTTGACGGGTCGCTTGTCGGGCGCGTCGTGCGTGATGTCGCGGCCTCCCAGCAGGATCCGGCCGCCGGTCGGCAACTCGAAGCCGCCGATCATGCGAAGCGTCGTGGTCTTGCCGCAGCCGGACGGCCCGAGCAGCGAGAAGAACTCGCCGGGGCGGATCTCGAGCGAGACGCCATCGACCGCCCGGACCGCACCGAACCGCTTCTCCAGGTCGATGAGGCTGATCTCGGCCGAACCGTCGCTGGGGAGCGTCATCGAAGGGCGAGCCTACGTTCGTCATCCAAGACGGTGCGCAGACCGTCTCGGTATCCGCAACGGGCGCGGAAACGCTCCGGAGGCTACCTCTAAAGCCCGAGTCCCGCTGAAATCAGCGTCGTTCGCCGCTTCGGATAGGGCGACCGCTCGATGGCAGGGTCCCCGATCTGCCGGAGTCTGTCGTCGTATCCCGCCCCGGACCGTTGGGAGTCGTTAGATGAACGCCTACCTCGCAGAGATCATCGCGGCCGAGCGCATGGCCGAGTTCGAGCGCGAGGCCGAACACGCGCGGCTGGTGCGGCAGGCGCGAGGCGGATCCCGGTTCGGCGGGACCGCCTCCCACGTGCGCGTATCGACGGTCGTCGCGGCAGCGGCGTTCGTCGTGACGCTTTGGCTGGCGGTCACGGCGTGAACGCCGCGGCCGCCCCTATCATCGACGCCATGTCCGGCCGTCTCGTCAGTCCGATCGTGGTCGGACGCGCGACGGAGCTCGCGACGATCGCCGACGGCCTGGAAACGGCGAGACAAGGCACCGCGACGACACTCCTGCTCGCGGGAGAGGCGGGGGTCGGCAAGAGCCGGCTCGTCGGGGAGGCGATGCGCCTGGCCGACGAGTGCGGGATGCAGGTCCTGCGTGGCGCGTGCGTCAACATCGGTTCGGCGGGCGTGCCGTACGGCCCGATCGTCGAGGCGCTCCGGGAACTGCACCGTGAGCTGCCATCCGATGAGATGGCCGAGCTCGTCGGCGCCGCCGCGCCCGACCTCGCGCGACTGGTGCCGTCGATCGCCGCGGGCCCGCTCGTCGGCGAGCCGACCGGTCAGAGCCAATGGCTCCAGGCACGCCTCCTGGAGGCGATCCTCGGGTTCATCCAGCGGCTCGCTGCGCGCAAACCGGTCCTGTTCGTGATCGAGGATCTCCACTGGGCCGATCCGGGCACGCGCGAAACGCTGACATATCTCGTCCGGAACCTCCGCTCCGACCCGGCCTCCCTCCTCATCACCTATCGATCGGATGAGCTGCACCGCCGCCATCCGCTGTTGCCATGGCTCGCCGAGCTGGAGCGGACCGGTCGTGTCCAGCGCGTCGACGTCGGGCGCCTCCGACCCGCGGTCACCCGCGAGCTCCTGCAGTCGATCATCGGGTCGAAGCCCGACCCCGAGCTGGTCCGTCGGGTCGTCGAGCGCTCGGATGGCAACCCATTCTTCATAGAGGAGCTCGCGATGGCAGAGCGAACCTCCGCGGACCGGGGCCTGCCCCCGACCCTCCGCGGCATCCTGCTCGCGCGGATCAGTGCGCTCCCCGAGGAAGCGCAGGCGGTCGTCGGCGTCGCGGCCGTCGCGGGCCGACGCGTCGACCACGACCTCCTGGCGGCGGTCGCTGGACAGGACGAGTCGACGACCATCGCCGCGTTGAGGGAAGCCGTAGGACAGCAGGTCCTCATCGCCGACGAGGACGGCGAAGCCGGCGGCTACGCGTTCCGCCACGCGCTGATGCAGGAGGCCGCATACGACGACCTCCTGCCGGGCGAGCGACGACGCCTCCATCGGGCGTTCGCGGAAGCCGTCGCGGTCCGCGCCGTCGGCAGTGGTGCTGCGGACGCCGCAGCGCATCACGCGGAGCTCGCGTACCACTGGTCGGCGACCCGTGACGATGCGCGTGCGCTCGAGGCGTCGGTCCGGGCAGCATCGGCGGCGGTGGAGGCCTATGCGTTCGCGGATGCCCTCCGCCAGTACGAGGCCGCGCTTGACCTGTGGTCGAGCGTCGACCACCCCGAGACCCTGGCCGGGCTCGATCTCGCGTCGCTGCTCGACAAGGCGTCGGAGATCGCGTCCCTGGACGGACAGACGCGGCGCGGCGCTGCGCTTCGCGAGGCCGCGATCGCCGAACTGGACCCGGATAGTGATCCGGTCCGCGCGGCGTTGTGGCAGGAGCGGCTTGGGCGACAGCGTTGGCTCGCCGCCGACACTGCGGCCGCGCTTCGCGCCTACGACCGAGCGATGGAGATGGCTGGGCGGTCGAGCCCCGCCCGAGCCCGCGTGCTATCCGGGTACGGCCAACTGCTGATGCTCCTCGACCGCTGGGACGAATCGCGGCAGCTCTGCGAGGAGGCGCTCAGCCTGGCTCGGGCCGCAGGCGATCGTCAGGTGGAGGGGCACGCCCTGTGCACCCTCGGCCTCGACTACTGCGCGCTTGGTCGCGCCGTCGAGGGCGTCGCGGCGCTCGAGGACGCGCATCGCATCGCGGTCGATATCAACCACTTCGATGACATCGGACGTGCCGACGTGAACCTCGCGAACGCGCTTCTGTTCAGCGGCCAGTCCGAGCGCGCCGTCGTCGTGGTACACGAGGGCCTGGCCGAAGCTCAGCGACTCGGGATCGCCAGCTCGTACGGCTGCTACATCGCCCACACCGGCGTGCAGGTCCTGAACGATCTCGGCCGCTGGGACGAGGCGCTCGAGCTCGGGAACTGGGCGTTCGGGCTGCAGCACCTCGAGCCGCATCTCGACCGCTACGGGTTGGCCCGCCTCGTTCCGCTCCTCGTCTCGATGGGCCACCCGACCGCGCTCGAGCGACTCGACCAGCTCGGACGGTTGTTGGAAGGCGTGCCGTCCGAGGGGCAGTTCGCCACGCCCTATCACGCCGCTCGGGCCGAGTATCTCCTCTGGAACGGGCGACCCGACGAGGCGCTGGCGGTGTGCCGACGAGGGCTCGACGCCGCCGGACACGATACGTTGGGTTGGTATCCGCTCCGGCTCCTGCTCGTCGCCGCGAGGTCCGCGGCCGAGACGGCGGAGCTCGCGCAGGCGCGGCGCGACGACGCGCTCGAAGAGGAAGCGCGCAAGGGCGCCGACGAGATCGATCGACATCTGCGTGCTGGTCGTGAGCACGGCGCCTTCGACGGTCTCGAGGGGCCGGCTCGCACCCAGTACGAGGCGACCGTCGCGACGATCGACGCGGAACGCCGCCGGGTCCTGGATGTGGCGCAGACCGAGGCCTGGCGCGAAGCGGTCGAGCGGCTTGTGGCTGCGGCGCGGCCGTATCCGCTCGCGTACGCGCGCTGGCGGCTCGCGGAGGCGCTGCTGACCGACGGCGACCGGGCCGCTGGGGCTCAGGAGCTTCGAACGGCATACGAGGGGACGGTTGGTCTCGGTGCTGCCCCGATGCGGGCCGCCATCGAGGGGTTGGCTGCACGAGCCCGAGTCGCGCTCATGCCGGACGAAGCACCCGCGCCGGTCGTCGCCGAGCCGGCGACTCCCGATCCCTTCGGGCTCACGCCGCGAGAACGCGAAGTCCTGGCGCTTGTCTCGACCGGCCGGACGAACCGACAGATCGCCGACGAGCTGTTCATCAGCGAGAGCACGGCCGGCGTGCACGTGTCGAACATCCTCGGGAAGCTCGGGGTCGGGACGCGGACCGAGGCCGCCGGCGTGGCGGTGCGGCTGAACCTCGATCAGGGGTAGGTCGGCGAGGCGAGGGCCCGGGAGCTGGCACGAGCCAACGGGTCGCCCTTGGTACATGACTTGTTACGACTGACGAAGGAAGGCGCGTTCGTCGGCGATCTGGAACATGGGGTGTTCCGCCCGACCGTCAAGGTCGGCCTCAGGGGCGTCCCAGCCGTCAGTCGTAACACGTGATGTAACGCGCCCTTCCCGCGGGCGCCTGCTTCCCGGAAGCGGCTTCCGTGACCGAGCGGCGTGCCCTTGGTACACCACTTGTTACGACTGACGAAGAAGAGCGCATTCGTCCGCGATCTGGAACATCCCGTGTTACGCGGGACGGCCAACGTCGGCTTCGGGGGTGCTCCAGCGGTCAGTCGTAACACGTGATGTAACGCGTGCTTCCGGCGTGCGCGGGCGCGTGCTTCCCGCGGGCGCGTGCTTCCCGCGGGCGCGGGCTTCCCGCGGGCGCGTGCATCTTGCGGGCGCGCGTCGCGAGGCGACCCTGGGAGGCATGGCCCGCGCTAGCCCGACCGGGCTTTGCGCTCCTCCTCGTACCGGACCTGGGCGGGACTCTTGCGGCCGCTCGGACGTGTCCGCGCCTGGATCCGCGCGAGCGCCTCGTCCCAACCCGCCTTGAACGGTCTCCCCGGCGCGTCGAGGTCGACGACGACCGGCGCATGGTCGGAGGGGACCGGCGGGCCTTTGCGTGCCTCACGGTCGATCTCTGCCCAAACGATGCGCTTCGCGACAGGGAGCGTCACGTAGAGCAGGTCGATGCGCATCCCTTCGTTGCGGTGGAACATGCCCGCGCGGTAGTCCCACCAACTGAACCGACCGCCGCGCTGCTCGTGTAGCCGATATCCGTCGGCCAGTCCCCAATCGCGGAGGCGCGCCAGCGCGGCCCGCTCGGGCTCCGAAACGTGGGTCCCGCCGTGGGCCTTGACCGGATCCCAGACGTCCTCGTCGGCGGGCGTCACGTTGTAATCCCCGGCCAGGACGAGAGGCTCGTCGACCGACCTCGTCTCGTCGAGCCACCGGCGCACGCGTTCGAACCAGCGGAGCTTGCCCTCGTAGAACGGGCTGCCGACGACCCGGCCGTTCGGTGCGTACAGCGCGACGAACCGGATCCCGTCGACGACCGCCGAGAGCATCCGCGCCTCGTCGAATGGGTCGAAGTCGTCCTCCTCGGACATCCCCGCGCCAGCACTGCTGTCGCGCACCGGGCCATCCCCGAAGTTCGTCACGATGTCGTCGATCCCAAGGCCCTGCCGAGCCGCGATCGCGACGCCGTTCCAGCGGCCCTCACCGTGATGGACGAGGTCGTAGCCGGCCATCTGGAACTGCATGACCGGCGCGTCAGCATCGGCGAGCTTGGTCTCCTGCATCAGCAGCACGTCCGGATCCGCGCGTTCGAGCCACTTGTCGACCGCGTCCGTCCGCGCTTTGAGCGAGTTGACGTTCCACGTCGCGATGCGCATCGGCCGCCTCAGTACCGCCGACCGCGCTGGCGGTCGAGGTCGAAGGTCGCTGTCTCGGCGACCGCCATCACGGCCATCGTCCCGGCTTGGACCGGATCGGACACGACGAGGTCGACGTGGTCGGTGATCGATCCGACCATGTTCAACGCGATGATCGGTATCCCGACCTCGCGCAAGTCCTCGGCCGCCGTGCTGATGTCACCACCCATGATCGACCCGGCCAGTACGAGCAGCCGGGCGCGCGGCAGGTCGGCAACGGCGCGGACGGCCGCCGCGATGTCGGGCTCACCGACCAGGGGGATCGTGTCGACCGAGATGCGCTCGCCACGCAGGTTGTGCCGATCCGCCTCGCTCACGGCGCCGAGCGCGACCTGGGCGACCTGCGCGCCACCGCCGACGACGATGATCCGCTTTCCGAACACCGACCCGAGCGCGCGCGTCCGATGGATCGCGCGCACGTCGTCGATCGCTTCGAGCGCGGCGACCAGCTCATCCTCGGTGACCCCCTCGACCTCGAGCTCGATCTCGACGAGCGGCAAGGCCTCGTCGATCGGCCGGACGGTCGACAACGTGCGGACGCGGCCGCCCAGCGACGCGACGGCGGTCGCGATCGTCGATGTCGTTTCGAGGCGGTCGACGACATCGAAACGGATCGCCGCCGTCGAGACCGCGGGCCGTCGAGCCATGAGGCGGCTGTCGTCAGCCGGGGAGCGTGCCGCGACCCGCCGCGCCGGGTCGGAGATCGCCCACGGTCATCGATTCAGGCTGGAGATCGCCCATCGGGTCGTGCTCCTCGAACGCGAGCGCGAGGCTTTCGAACGCCTCGCGGGTCGCGGCCGGATCCGACGTCGTCAGCATCAAGGCGCCGTCCGTGTCCTCAGCCACACCCACGATGCCCGTGATGTTCACGTTGCGCTCCGCGAGCGCGTTGGCGACGCGGGCGAGCGAGCCCGGCTGATCGGCGAGCTGGACCGTGAACCAGACCGTCACGCGCACCTCCTGTGTGGTCGTCGATGGTACCCGGTCGGGCCTCGGCGACGAGCCGTGCGATAGGCTCG
>JBJMMR010000011.1:0-85900 GCA_045804645.1 Chloroflexota bacterium
ACCGCGAGCAGGCCTACGAGCAGGAGGGTCGGCGGACCCCATGCCCGGATACCGCGCGTCACTCCGGCGCCGAGCCCGCGCGCTCCAGCGGGCGTCGCGACCTCGGCCGCGGTCATCCGGACAAGCCCTCGGCGGCGACCCTGCGCGCCGCGATGTCATCGCTGTCGTCCTCGGGCGAGTCGCCACTCCGCTCGTCGCCACGCAAGGCCTCGCGGACCGCCGTCACCAGGTGGAAGTACTGCTCGAGCTCCCGCGTCTCGACGTTCCTCTCGCGCGGTAGGTCGATGTCGATGATCGAGCTGATGCGACCCGGCCGCGGTGACATCACCACGACGCGCGTCGAGAGGAAGACGGCCTCGGCGATCGAGTGCGTCACGAACACGATCGTCGTCTCGGTCCGCTCCCAGATCTTGAGTAGCTCGAGGTTCATCCGCTCGCGCGTCATCTCGTCGAGCGCGCCGAACGGCTCGTCCATCAGCAGCAGCGCCGGGTCGACCGCGAGCGCGCGGGCGATCGCAACGCGCTGCTGCATACCGCCGGAGAGCTGCCACGGGTAGTGGCCGGCGAAGTCCGACAGCTCGACCAGCCGGAGATGCTCCGTCGCGATCTGCGCGCGCTGCGCCTTCGACGCACCGCTGATCTCGAGCGGCAGTTCGACGTTGCCCTGGACCGTCCTCCAGTCGAACAGGATCGGCGCCTGGAAGACCATCCCGTAATCGCGATCACGACGGGCGCGGTCGGCCGGCTTGCCGTTGACCGTGATCGTCCCCGACGTCGGCGGCGTCAGGTCGCCGATCAGGCGCAGCAACGTCGACTTGCCGCAGCCCGACGGGCCGATGAACGACACGAACTCGCCCGCGGCGATCGACAGGTCGATGCCGACGAGCGCCTCGACGCGGGTCGCGCGCTGAGCTCGTCCGTCGAACACCTTCGATACGCCGGCGATCTCGACGACCGGTCGCGCCGCTGCGTTCGCGCTTTCCGGCGTCATGCTGCGCTGGCCTCCGGCCGTCGCTCGTGCCTGAGCCCCCAGTTCTCGACCCCGGCGACCAGCAGGTACACGCCGATGCCGAGAAGCGACGACACGACGATCGTCGCCCACAGGTATTCAGCGTTGAGCGAGTAGTACTGCATGCCGGTGATGATCTGGCGCGCCAGCCCGTCCTGGATCAGCGAGGGCAGCTCGCCGACGATCGCCCCGACGACCGCCGCGGGCGCCGCGATCCGGAACCCGGTGAACAGGTACGGCCGCGAGGCCGGCAGACGAAGCTTCCACAGGATCGCCCGGTCCGATGCGGCGTACGAGCGCATCAGCTCCATCGCCCGCGGGTCGAACGCCCGGAGGCCCCGAAGTGCCGCGATCGTGACCGGGAAGAATGTCAGGTAGGTCGACACGATGGCCACGCCGAACCAGTCGGCCTTGAGCCCGATGACGATGAGCGGGGCGATCGCGATGATCGGGATCGTCTGGCTCGCGACGATGAGCGGCAGGATCGCGCGTTCGAGGACTCGTACATGGACAAGCAGGATCGCGAGGAGCATGCCGATCGCCGAGCCGAGGGCGAACCCGATCGCGGCGTTGCGCAACGTGAACAACGCCGCTCGCAGGAGCCTCGTGACGGTCGTGTCACCGACCGCGTCCTGGTTCCCGAACTCGCCGGCGATCGCCCAGATGTGGGGCAGCTTCACGTCCGTCGCGAACGCGAACGTCAGCGGGGGATCGTGGTCGATCGTGGCGCCGGTCCCCAGCACGTTCTCGATGTGCCATGTATCGCCGCCGACGAACTTGACGGTCTCCCAGGCGATGAGCAGGACGACGAGGACGGTGAGGAAGCCGACGAGCGGGCGGAGGAGCCGGCGGACCGATGCGCTCCTCGCCATCGGCTAGTCGGTCACCGCCTGGTCGGCGATGTCGAGGGCGGCGTCGATGATCTCGAACCCCTGGGCGAGCTGGTCCTCGGTGATGCACAAGGGCGGGTTCGTATGGATCGAGTTATTGGCGATCATCGTGTACAGCCCGTGCTCGCGGAAGTACTTCCCGATCGCTTTCATCTCGTCGGACGTCCCGTTGAACGGCGTCAGCGGCGTCCACGGATCGCGGCTGCGGACGAGGTCGATGATCCCGAACAGCCCGAGACTGCGGGTCGCACCGACCGACGGGTGCTCGGCGGCGAGACGCTGATGCATCTCCCGCATCCGCTCACCCATCCGTGCGGCGTTCTCGATCAGGCCGTCCTCCTCGTACACCCGGAGCGTGGCCAGCGAGGCTGCCAATGAGACCGGGTGGGACGAGTAGGTGAGACCGCCGTAGAACATCCGCTCCTCGAACGCCTCCGCGATCTTGTGGCGCATCGCGACCGCGCCGAGCGGCAGGTACGAGGACGTCAGGCCCTTCGCCATCGTCATCAGGTCCGGGACCGTGTCCCAGTGATCGATCGCGAACCAGCGACCGGTCCGCCCGAACCCGGCCATGACCTCGTCGGCGACCATCAGGATCCCGTGGCGGTCGCAGATCTCGCGCACGCCCTGGATGTAGCCATCGGGCGGGATCAGGATGCCGTTCGTCCCCACGATGGTCTCGAGGAAGACCGCGGCGATGGTCTGGGGCCCCTCGTAGCGGATGACGTCCTCGAGCCCCTGCAGGCTCTCCTCGACCGGGCGCGGCTCCATCTCACCCCAGCGGTGCGTGTCGGGATAGCGGACGACGCCGACCAGCCCGGGCTCGTTCGCCCATCGCCGCGGGTCGCCCGTGAGCGTCATCGCGCCCAGCGTCGCGCCGTGATAGGCGCGGTACCTCGCGAGCACCTTGTAGCGGCCGGTGTAGTGACGGGCGAACTTGATCGCGTTCTCGATCGCCTCGGCACCGCCGAGGGTGAAGAACACCTTGTCCATGTCGCCGGGCAGGATCTCGGCGAGCTTCTGGCCGAGCCGGCCGCGGATCTCGGTCGCGAATGCCGGCTGGACGAACTGGAGCTTCGTGGCCTGCTCAGTGATCGCGTCGATGACGCGGCGGTCTCCGTGGCCGATGTTGACCGACATCAGCTGGCTGTTGAAGTCGAGGATGCGCTGGCCCTCGGGTGTGTACAGCCAGACCCCCTCAGCGTGATCGACGACGATCGGGTCGATGGCGCCCTGGATCGACCAGGAGAAGAAGGTGTGTGCGCGGTTGAGGGCGACGATCTCCTCGCTGGTCATCGTCTCCGATGCAGTCCCGATGCCCATGGATCCTCCTCTGCGTCGCGGGCGACGTGGCACCGCGAGCGCGAGACCGGATTACAGCACATCTGTCGTCCGCTGACGGACCCGTCCGTCAGGCGGTCTTCGGCGGGACGAGCACGGTCATACCGCCGGGCGCCACGCGCGCCGCGAGCCAACCCGGCTCGTGGACGTCGCCATCGATCTCGACGGGTTGCGGCGGGTCGGTGCTGATCCGCACCTCCCGGACGGTCCGGCGGATCGTGGCGCCCTCGAGGTCACCGGTCCGCAACAGGAGGTCGGCCGCGCTGCGGAGTCCGCCCGGGATGCCGCGGCCCGAGACGACCAGCAGGTCGAGCCGGCCATCGGACGGATCGATGGGCCGGCGCGGGCCGACCAGCCCCGGGATGATCTCGCCGGTGTTTGCGACGAGGACGAGGTGGCCGTGGCGCTCGAATGTCTCGCCGTCGGCCGTGATGACGAGATCGACGGGCGCCAGGCGGAGCATCTCGCGGAGCGTCGCGCCGACATAGGCACCGA
This sequence comes from Chloroflexota bacterium, assembly GCA_045804645.1. Classification (GTDB taxonomy): domain Bacteria; phylum Chloroflexota; class Limnocylindria; order Limnocylindrales; family CSP1-4; genus SPCO01. The sequence goes on from JBJMMR010000011.1 coordinate 3,736, forward strand.
ACCGGAGCCGGCGCTTCCACTCCTCGCGGGCGGTGGCCATGATCCGGGCATCGAGACCGGTTCCGGCCGCGACGACGAATGGACCGCTGCCATCGGGCGTCGCCTGGCCAGCGCGACCCCATTCAGCGATGCCCAGGTCGATCGTCCGCGGCATCCCCTCGCGGATCGCCGCGACCGCCGTTCGCAAGCCGCGGATCCCCAAGCTCGCCGCGAGCGCATTTCCGGTACCGGCTGGCACGATCGCGAGGGGGATCGACTTGCCGACGAGGATCCCGGCAGCGTGCCGGATGGTGCCATCGCCGCCGACGATCGCGACCAACGGGGCGACGGTCAGCGCCTCGAGCGCGGAGCCGGCCGCGTCCTGCGTGTCATCGACGATCGTCGGCCGCCGACCGGTACGGGCCTCGATGGCGGCCGCGACGACTTCGATGATCGCCCGGCGCCGCTCCGGGTCGCGGACGCGCGATGCGGCACGGTTGATGACGAGCTGTGGCGCGGTAGCATCGACGTCGGGTGGCGGCATGGGTCGCCGATCGTACGCCCGCGACGCGACCGAACGGATCGACGGGAGGAGATGATGGACCGCGCCGGCTTCCGCGCCTGGCTCCAGCGCTACATCGACGCGTGGCGGCTCAACGATGCGGTCGCGATCGGTGATCTCTTCAGCCCCGACGTGCGCTACGCATTCGATCCGTTCGGCGAGGCGATCGCCGGTCGAAACGCCGTCATCGAGGCATGGCTGGACGACCCCGACGATCCCGCATCGTGGGAAGCCGACTACGACGTCCTGGCCGTCGACGGCGACGTCTTCGTCGCCCACGGCCGGACCCGCTACCTGACCGACGATCGGAGCGGTGTCGATCGCGAGTTCGCGAACGTGTTCGTCTGCCGCTTCGACGGCGACGGGCGGTGCCGCGAGTTCACCGAGTACTACATGCGGCGCCGGACGGAGCCCTCCGTCGAGGAATCCGTCGTCGACTAGGACTGCGGCGCCGAGTCGACCTCGGCACGGTCCTGGTCGGCGGTCTTCGGGACGATCACCCGGAGCGAGCCCGGTCGTGTCGTGTAGGTCACCGGCGTCTCCCAGAGATCGGCCGAGTCGGCACGAGCCGGAAGTGGATGCGAGCTCGTGATCCGGACCGTGGACGAGCGACGCGTCGTGACCTGCGGGGCGTAGCGGCGCCGGCCGAACGCGATCGATGCCAGGTGGCGGAGCAGCTCCAATTTGGAGAACCGTCGAAAGACGCGGACGTCGAACTGGCCGTCGTCGAGACGCGCGCCCGGAGCGACGGTCATCCCGAGACCGAGATATGGCCCATTCGACACCGCGACCATCAGCGCCCGCGTCGTGACGGTCTCGTCGTCGAGTTTCACGACCATCCGGGCTGGCCGGTAGCGGAGCGCGACCCATAGCGTCCGCGCGATCGATACCGGATCGCCCTGATCCGCTCGGGTGACCTCCCGGAAGATCGCGGCGTTCAGCCCGACGGATCCCGCCTCGAAGAACGGCACGACTCGACCGTCCGAACGAACGGCCTCCCCGGTGTCGATCGTCCGGATCTCGCCGTCGCGCAAGACCTCGGCCGCGATATCGATATCGCGCGCTATGCCGAGCGCACGGGCGATGTTCATCACGCGGCCGAGCGGCAGGATGCCGAGCGCCGTGTCTGTGTCCAGCAGATCCTCGGCGACGAGATGGACCGTGCCATCCCCACCGGCCGCGACGACGACGTCGACGCCATCGCTGACGGCCTGGCGGACGATGGCTCGAGCCTCGTCCTCGTCACCCGGCTCGTGGACCTCGGCCTCGACGCCGTGGCGCTCGAGGATCGCGCTGAGGTCGTCGATGCTGCCCCCCTGAAGGAGAGCGGTCGGCAGACCCGCAGACGGGTTCCAGATGACGACCGTCCGCCTGCCGCGGGTCTCGGTCGGGGCTGTCGCGCTGAGCGAGGTCGTCATGGCTGTTCGCTCGTTCCGCGCGCCTTCCAGCCGCGGTATAGCCGCGTCAGTCCGAGGAGATAGCTGAGGCCGAGGAGATACGACGCGGACACGTCGGTGAACCAGTGGTGACCCTGGTAGACACGGCTCGGACCGACAAAGGCGACGAGCGCGACGAGCGGCGCCGTAACGAGGCGGCGGAGCCACGTCGGCCGCAGCAACGTGTGGGCGAGATACGCCGCAAATCCGTACACGCCGACATAGGTGATGGTGTGACCGCTCGGGAAGCTCGACCCGCCGAGTGGCGCCGCGATCACACGTACATCGACTCCCACCACCGGCCGGGGGCGACGCATCACGCTCTTGACGAGTGTCGCGACGAGGGCGGTCCCCCACGCGCCGATCATCGCTACGGCCTCGAGCGGCAGCCAGGCGAGGACGAGGAGCGCGACCATCGCGGCCGGGATCACGCGGCTCTGCGGCGGGAAACCGGGCCACGAGATCGACTCCATCAGACGGCTGAGCCACGGGAGCGACCAGCGCTGCATCTTGACCGTGACGGCCAGGTCGATCGCGTCGCTGCGACGCGCGCGAACCAGACCGAAGATCGCCAGGAATCCCAGGAATCCCAGGCGCTCGACGACGTCCGCTCCGCGGCCGCGGCGGACGGCGGTATGCGGCGCCACCGTGACGGCCGCGGTCGGAAGCAGGGTGCTGGGCGGTGCGTTCACTCGCGGAGCATGTCGATGACACGCGCAGGCCGGCCTCGCCGCTCGGCGAGGCCGGCCTGCAGTCGTGTTACAAGGGGTCGGTCGGGTCAGCTGCTTGCGTTCCGCTGGCGGAGCCGCGTCTTGTTGCCACTCGTTCCCGACGTGTCCACCGCCTCCGCCCCCAGCTGGCCGCTCGATCGACTCGAGCTGCTCGCCGGCGACGAGCTCGTCCCACCCGTCATGCCGGCACTCTGGGCGGCCGTCGTGGTATCGCTCGAGCCACCGGTGGCGCGGCTGCGCGAGCTGGCACCCGTGCTGGAGCCGCCGGAGGTAGAAGCGCCGGAGCTGGAACCGCCGGAGGTAGAAGCGCCAGAGCCAGAGCGACCTCGGGAGGTCCCTGCCGAGCCCTGCCCGGAGGTCGCCTCGCTCATCCGCTGCTCGGCCTGGTCGAGAGCCTCCGTGGCCTTGTCCTCGGCCGTGCCGATCGCGCGTTGCGCGGCTGGGCCGAGCATGCGCCGCTCCGTCGATGTCGACGGGATGGCGGCGCCGATGGCCGTCCCGACAGCGACCGCGACTGCGCCAACGGCCAGTGGGCTGTCCTCGATCAGACTGCGTGCCTGCTCGCTCAGGTCCTGCACCCGGTACCCGAGCTGATCGGGCACATCGCTCATCCGATCGCCAACGCGGTCGAACTGGTCGCTCATCGTGCCAACGCCCTGCTCGACGCGCTGCGACACGCGATCGCCGACGTCGGACATGCGGTCACCGACCTCGCCGACCTTGCTCGTGACGCCTTCCATGGCGCCGCCGTTCCCGCTACTGCGGGAGCCGGTGGTGTAGCGCGATCCCGCGTATCGCGGCTCGCCGTAGTAGTCCGCGCCGCGTCGCCACGTCCCGGATCGATAGCTCTGGCCCTGCGAACGATGCGTCCATAGCCATGCCAGGCCGATACCCGCCATGGCGGCAGGGATCGGGTTCTGGCGGATCGTGTCGATGATCCCGTTACGGGCCTCGGACGCCGTCATGCTGGCGTCGTCGAGGGCCCCTCGTGCGCTCTGCGCCATGTCTTCCACCTTTCCGACCGTCGCATCGCGAACGGTCTCCTTGGCACTCTCCGCGATCGAGGCCGGCGTCAAACGCTCGCCGATGGCCTCGACCGTTTCGTGCATCTCCTCCCTGGTCAGTTCGATCTCCATGACCTTCTCGGCCGTCTCGGCGTCGACGTCATCGTCGAGCTCGCGGTCGATCTCGGTCGTGCGGTCGGTCACTTCACTTGCTCCTTCGCCCACGCGGCTTCCTCGCGCGCCGTGTCGATGGCCCGGTCGGGCATGACATCGACGTGCTGGAGGCGCTTGCGCCCTTGGTCGATGAGGACGACGCCGACCGCCACGGCGATCACGCCGACGATCGCGGCCGCCAGCCACGGATCGAGCCCGAGCCGGATCAGGATCAGGACGACGGCGCCCAACAGGACGAGTGCGCCGGCGTAGGCGACTGCGCCACCCGCACCGATCATCGCGGCGTCCCGGCCGGCGGTCGTGACCTTCGCCGTCGTCTCGGCGCGGGCAAGGTCGATCTCTTGCCGGACGAGCGTCGTCAGCTGTCGGCTCAGATCGCCGAATAGCTGGCCGAGGCTCCGGTCATCGCGTTGTTCGGTCATCTCGGTCACCCGTTCGAGCCATCCGTGGAGCGCGACGATCGCGGGGTGCCGGACGAGGTCGAAGCGCCGGACGATCCCATCCCGCCGGACGATCCCATCCCGCCGGACGATCCCGTCGCACCGGACGAGGCGGAGGTCGACCGGGAGGTCGAGCTCGACCCGGTGTCGACGGCCCCGCCGGTCGGCACGGCACGCGTGCTGGCGACGACGGACGAGCCTGTGTCACCGATGTCGCTGAACCGGCTGCCGCCGTTCGCTTGGCTCGTGCCCGAGCCGGCGTACCCGTATCCGGACGACGTCGCGTACGACGACCCACCGCGGTAGCGCGAGGAGCCCGAGCTGTTCATCGGCATCGTGGTGCGTAGCAGCCGACCGAGCACGAGCCCGATCGCGATACCGGCACCGATCACGACGGCCGGCTGGCGTCGAGCCGCCTCCTCGAGCGAATCGAGGATCTCGCGCGGTTCGTGGCCCTCGAGGTAGTTCGCGAGATGATCGACCTGGGTCGCCGCGGTGTCGGCGATCGACGCGATCTGCGGCTGCTCCTGCCGGAGCTCGTCGCCGGCACGTCGCACGGCCTGCGCGACTTGTTCGACCGTCATCGCGATCTGGTCCATCGCCGTCGAGGCCTGCGCCTCGACGGTCTGCCCGGCCTTCTCCGCGACATTGCTCGCGGCGTCAGCGAGGCGGCTGCCCTCCTCGGGGCGCAGCCCTGTCTGGGTGGTCATAGCGTCCTCCACATGGAACGTATTCGACTTGCCCGGATGACCGGCGCGGCCACCTGCAGGCATCCGTCTCTACGGGTCCTGGGCCCCCGGACGACCCCTTAATGGTCGCCGTGCTCGGTATCGCTCGAGGCGCACGGGCCCACGAGAGGCTGTCAGGGCCATGACAACGACGGACATGCGGAGCGGCGACTTATCCACACTCGTGGCGACATGCAGTGGCGTCGTGTCGCGGTGTACCCTCCCCTCTCCATCCGCCACAGATGCGACCGCGGCGGTCACGGAAGAGGGATCCCACATGGCCCGTAACGTCCGAGGGGCGCTCGTCCAGGCAACCTGGACCGGCGACAAGGAATCGATGATCCAGAAGCACGAGGAGCGGGCACACGAGGCGGCCAAGGATGGCGCCCAGGTGATCCTGTTCCAGGAGCTCTTCTATGGGCCGTACTTCTGCCAGGTCCAGGACGCGCAGTACTACAGCTATACCGAGCTGATCCCGGACGGTCCGACGACGAAGCGGATGCAGGACCTCGCCAAGCAGACCGGGATGGTGGTCGTCGCCCCGATGTACGAGGAGGACTCGCAGGCCTCGGGCATCTACTACAACACGGCCGCGGTCATCGACGCCGATGGCACGTACCTCGGGAAGTACCGCAAGACCCACATCCCGCACGTGAAGGGCTTCTGGGAGAAGTTCTACTTCCGGCCCGGGAACCTCGGCTATCCGGTGTTCGAGACCGCCGTCGGGCGGGTCGGTGTCTATATCTGCTACGACCGACACTTCCCTGAGGGCGCTCGCGCGCTCGGGTTGAACGGCGCCGAGATGGTGTTCATCCCGTCGGCCACGTCACGCGGCCTGTCGGAGTACCTGTGGCGGATCGAGCAGCCGAGCCACGCCGTGGCCAATGGCTATTACGTCGGGACCATCAACCGCGTCGGCATCGAGGCCGAGTTCGGCGACGACGACTTCTACGGGCAGAGCTACTTCGTGGATCCGCGTGGCCAGTTCGTCGGCGAGGTCGGCGACGCCCACGGCGAGGAACTGATCATCCGCGACCTCGATCTCGACAAGATCGCCGAGGTCCGCAATACGTGGCAGTTCTTCCGCGACCGGCGGCCGGACGCATACGACGACTTGACACGCCCGTAGGCGCTATCATCCGCGCCGGGTCGGCTGTCAGGAGGTGGACAGCCGAGCCGCGCTGATTCCGGGAGGGGCGTCCATGCAGTTCGGGTTCACGCTCAAGCCAGAGCACACGCTCGAGCGAACGCTCGCCCTCACCCGCCAGGCCGAGGACGCCGGCTTCGACTACGGCTGGCTGTTCGACAGCCATGTGCTATGGCGAGACCCGTATCCCTTGCTGACCCTCATGGCCGGGGTCACGTCGCGATTGCGCCTCGGAACCTGTGTGACGAACCCCGGGACACGGGAGCCGTCCGTGACGGCGTCGTCGCTGGCGGTGCTCGATGAGATCAGCGACGGCCGGATGGATCTCGGGATCGGCCGCGGCGACTCAGCCCGACGGGTCCTCGGCAAAGCGCCGATCACCATGGCGCACACCGAGGAGGCGATCCGCGTGATCCGCGCGCTCGTCGCGGGTGAGTCGATCACCTACGAGGGCACCGAGCTCGTGTTCCCCTGGACCCGCGGCTGGACGCTGCCGGTCTGGGTCGCTGGCTACGGGCCGATGGCGATCGCGATGACCGGGCGCGTCGCGGACGGGATCATCCTGCAACTCGCCGATCCGGATCTCGTCCGCTGGTTCGTCGGGCAGCTGCGCGACGCCGAGGTCGCGGCGGGACGAGAACTTGGCACGGTCAAGGTCCAGGCCGCCGCGCCGGCGCACGTCGGGGACCGAGGGTCGGGTCGCGAGCGAACGCGCTGGTTCCCGGCGCTCGTATCGAACCACGTCGTCGACCTCGTGAACAAGTACCCGCGCGAAGAGCTGCCCGAAGCGTTGACCGGTTACATCACGGACCGGACGGGCTATGACTACACCCACCATGCCGAGGTCGGCTCGTCGAACGCTGCATTCGTCGGGGATGAGGTGACGGATCGGTTCTGCATCCTCGGCTCGACCGACGAGCACGTGGCAAAGCTCCGCTCGCTGGCCGATGCGGGCGTGGATCAGTTCAACCTGTACCTGATGAACGGCGACGAGGAGCAGCAGGTCGAGGCCTACGGGAAGGACGTCATCCCGGCGTTCCGCTAGCACCTCGGGTGATGCACATCCCGAACTCGCGGGCGCGGCGTTCTTCCGTGATGCAGCTCGCCTGCATATGCGGCCCTCGAGCCGCCGGGAGACCGGCTGAACCGGCGCGGAGCGCCGCGGGATCTCGCGCACATGCCGTCGCCCAACGCGTCGCGCAACGCCCGGCGATGCAGCCGAGATGCATCAACCGAGTTAGACACTCGCGCCGCGGGATAGATGCATCACGCCGCTGGCCGGACGTCCGAGGCGCGGACTTACTCGGTACTGGCCGAGATGTCAGGGTGGTCAGCGGTACTCGACCTGCGCGACCATGACGGTCCCCAGAAAGCCCCCAAAACCCCAGGAGGAAGCATGGTCGCGAGAGTCGATCGACACGATCCCTACTGGGACGACGGCAAGGGTGCACGACGACGCAATCGACGCGTCCGCCTCGAAACCGTCATCGCCCTGATGCTCGCGGTCGCGGCATGCGGGCTCACCGCAGCGATGTGGCTCCGCCAGGTGCTACCCGCCCTCGGCGTCCAGATCTGACGCCTCGCCCCGGCGCTACACCGCGCGCTGGCCGCGCGCATGCGTCCACCGCGATCCCCGCATTGACCCCTGCTCGGTGCGCAACCACACCGCGAAGATCGACCGCGCACCACCCGGCGCTGACCTCTGCTGAGGTCGTGTGGCATCCGGGGCCGCCGCCCCGGGACCCCTGTGCTACTCGACAACGTGACCCGGCCTGACCGGACACTCCGCTTCTCGCAGTCATCGGGGAGCCGATCATGTCGCGACGCCAGCGGATCGGGACGCGCTTCATCCTCGCATCGACGCTGGTCGGCCTCGGGCTGACAGCCCCGACGCTCACCCGTGCCGCCACCACGGTCGACCTCGACCAGTGGGCCAGCACCGACAAGGCCTGGCAGAACGGCAATCTCAACGGTAACAACAGCCGCTATCCGGAAGGCGGCATCGTCCCGTTCCGCCTCGCGCTCGAGGGACTCAAGGCCGGAAGCCACGCGATCCATATCGACTACGACTTCACCGCCGGCGGGCACAAGGCGTACGACTTCCTCGCGACGTGGAACGTCACGAACGCCGCCGGCAAGGCGTGCACCCCGAGCGGCGGCGCGATCTCGTCGATGTGCCCGAGTCTCCCGGCATCCTCCAGTGCGGCGATCCCGTCGGACCCATTCAAGGCGAACGGTCTGTCGGTCGCCGGCGCGGAGAAGTATTCGGGTGCGCCGCGTCGTCTCACGATCTGGGGCGGCACGATCACGTCGATCAGTCGGCCCGCGCACAGCGGGAACGTGAACGGCAACAGCACGGCTGACATCCTCGTTCGGTTCCGCTCGACACGGTCCGCCGTCCTGCTGGCATGGGGCGGCCATCTGGCGCAGTCGAGGTACTGGGACACGGCAGGCGGCGGTGCACGCGACGGCGCGTCACTCGTGTCCGGCGCGCCATGGCATATGCGCACGCTCCAACTCGACGGCGCCGGCAACAAGAACCAGGATCGGAGCATCCAGCCGAGTGCGATCGTCGGCGAGCTTCCGCCTCAGGCGCTCGCGCCGACGCCGAGGCCGACGCCGCGCCCTCCCGCCAACCCCGCGCCGACCCCACGTCCGCCGTCGAACCCGAGTCAGCCCAACGCGCCGGATCAGCGGCCTGCCGCTCAGGATCCCGGCCCCCTCGGGACGGTCCCACCGACGAGCACGGCCGCCGAGCGACCGACACCGCCCGGCGGCGTAGCCCTCCTGTATGTCGCGCTCTTCACCGCAGGCCTCGTCGCGATCTCGTTCCGCGGCGCTCGCGCGGCGCGCACGAGATCCCGCCCCACTGAGCCCCGCCCGCCCGACTGACCGGCGCTAAGCGGCGCGGCGGCTACGCCCTTGGCGCCGCGGCCCATCGCCGGCGCTACCATCTCCCTCCTGACCGCCACGCCGTCGACCGAGGAGGGACCCCTTCGATGCGCACGCTGATCGCGAACGGCACCGTCGTCACCGCGGAGGGGTCGCAGGCTGCCGACGTCCTGATCGACGGCGAGACGATCGTCGGGATCGGTGCGGGACTCGCGCGTATGGGCAACGTCACGGCTGACGACACGATCGAGGCGACCGGGAAGTACGTCATCCCGGGCGCGATCGACGTCCACACTCACATGGAGCTGCCGTTCGGCGGCACGTTCGCGAAGGACACCTTCGAGACGGGGACGCGCGCAGCGGCGTTCGGTGGCACGACGACGATCGTCGACTTCGCGGTCCAGTCGCGCGGGAAGTCGCTGCGCGAGGGGCTCGATGCCTGGCACGCCAAGGCGGAGGGCAACGCCGTCGCCGACTACGGGTTCCACATGATCATGAGCGACGTCAACGACGACACGCTCAAGGAGATGGACCAGCTCGTCAGCGAGGGCATCCCGGACTTCAAGCTCTTCACCGCGTACCCGGGCGTCTTCTACAGCGACGACGGCGCGATCTTCCGCGCGATGCAGGCGACCGCGAAGAACGGCGGGCTGATCATGATGCACGCCGAGAACGGGATGGCTATCGACGTCGTTGCGGAACAGACCGTGGAGGAGGGCACGACCGACCCGATCGGCCACGGTCTCGCGCGGAAAGCCGTGTTCGAGGGGGAGGCGACGAACCGGGTGATCCGTCTCGCCGAGGCCGCCGGTGTCCCGGTCTACATCGTGCATCTGTCGGCCAAGGAGGCACTCGCCGAGGTCCGCGCGGCGCGCGACCGCGGCTCGATGGCGTTCGCCGAGACGTGTCCGCAGTACCTGTTCCTCTCGCTCGATGACCTGGGCAACGGGTTCGAGGGCGCGAAATTCGTCTGCTCACCCCCGCTGCGACCGAAGGACCACTGGGACGACCTGTGGACCGGGCTCGTGAAGGACGACCTCCAGATCGTCTCGACCGATCACTGCCCCTTCGATTTCCACGGCCAGAAGGAGCTCGGCCGGGGCGATTTCCGGAAGGTTCCCAACGGCCTCCCCGGGGTCGAGGATCGGGTCGACCTGATGCACGACGGGGGCGTCGTCGCCGGTCGCATCACGAGGGAGCGCTGGGTCGAGATCGTGTCGACGGCACCGGCCAAGATGTTCGGCATGTACCCGCAGAAGGGCTCGATCTCGGTCGGCGCAGACGCGGACCTGGTCGTCTACGACCCGAACCGCACACGGACGATCTCGGCGAAGACGCACCACATGGACGTCGACTACTCGTGCTACGAGGGGCGCCAGGTCCAGGGTGCGAGCGACGTCGTGCTGTCGCGAGGTTCGGTCATCGTCCGGGACGGGCAGTTCACCGGTCGCAAGGGCGCGGGCAGATTCGTCAAGCGCTCGACCGCCGACTACGCGCGGATCTCGTAACGCCGACCCGTGGCCGTCATCGAGGGCGCTCGCTTCGGGCACGTCAACGTCACGTCGGACGACTGGCGACGGCTGGCGGATTTCTACTCGACCGTCTTCGGGTGCCTCCTCGTGCCGCCCGAGCGGGACATCCGTAGCGCCGACCTCGATTCCGCCACCGGCCTCCACGATGCGCACCTCACGGGCGCCCATCTCCGCCTGCCGGGCCACGGCGTGTCAGGCCCGACGATCGAGATCTTCTCGTACGAAGCGCTGGAGCCGCACGTCCCCCCGAGCGTCGCCCGCCCCGGCTGGGGCCACATCGCTTTTCAGGTCCCGGACGTGGCGGCCGCGGCGGACGCGGTCGTTGCGAACGGCGGCGGACGCGTCGGCGAGATCGTCACGACGCAGACGTCCGATGGGCGGTCGGTGACGTGGTGCTACGCGACGGATCCCGACCGCAATATCGTCGAGCTCCAGGCCTGGTCGAACGGGACTCGATGAGCAGCACGCCGACGCGTCGGCGTCAGGTGACCGTCCCAGCTGACCTCGAGCGCGTCGCAGACCTGCGCGCGACCGTCCGCGAGATCGGGACGGGCTGCCAGGCACCGCCGGACTGCATCGGCGATCTCGTGCAGGCGGTGGATGAGGCCGCGACCAACATCATCCGGTACGGCTACCACGGGAAGCCCGGCGCCATCGAGATGACCGCTGCGCTCGTCGGCGACGACATCGTGATCACGCTCGAGGATCGGGCGCCTCCGTTCGACCCGACGACGGTCGACCCGCCCGACCTGTCCATCGCACCGCAGCACCGGACGCCGGGCGGGATGGGCATCCACCTGATGCGTCTGGCGACGGACTCGATGGAGCATCGGGTGCGGCCGGGCGGTGGCAACATACTGACCCTGACGCGTTCGAGGGTCCGACGTCCGAAGGAGGGTTGATTCGATGGCGATGCAGACCACGGTCGAGCGGGTCGAGGCGGGCGTCCCGGTGACCGTGATGGCGCTGTCGGGCGAGCTCGATGCCTCGAACTACCTTCGCCTCGTCGACGACGTCCGTCCGCTCTATGACGCTGGGGCACGGAACCTGCTGCTCGACCTCACCGATCTCAGCTTCATCTCGAGTTCTGGTCTGGTCTCGCTCTACTCGATCCTCAAGGTGATGCAGGGCGAGGAGCCGCCCGACCCCGAGTACGGATGGAGCGCCCTCCACTCCATGGAGCGCGATGCCGAGGACGGGAAGACGCAGGACGTCGTGCGTTTGTGCGGGATGCAGCCCCCGGTCGCGGAGGTCCTCCAGCGCACCGGTCTCGACGCGATGTTCCCAAGCTACCCGGATCGCGAGACGGCGCTGGCGGCGTACTAGCCGCCAGCGGTCCGCGGCGTATGCGGTCGCAGGAGCGTGTCCTGACTGACACGGCCGGCCCCGAGGCGATCGACGCGATCCTCCGCCCGTTCATGCGCTTGGCTGGCGAACTCGCGGTGCGGTTCGAGGCTCCCGGGTCGACGCCGGCCGCGCCGGGCGACGGACCGCGACTGACACGTGACATCCTCGTCGGTGGCCGGTTCCTGGGACGGATCGTGGCCGACGGTCCTGCCGTGCGCGCGCGCCCGGTCGCGGCATCGCTCGAGTCGATCGCGCTCGCCATCGAGCACCTGGCCGGTGCCGGCGCGCTACCCGACGCGACCGCGGCAGCCGATGCTCGCAGCGGGATCGAGGCCGAGCTCGCATTGAGCCGTCTGCAGCAGCGCAGCATCGTGTCGCTCCAGCCTCCCGACGTCGCCGGGTACGACCTCGCCGGCTATTACGAGCCGGCGAGAGAGGTCGGCGGCGACTTCTTCGAGCTGTTCCGCCTGCGGCGGCGCGGCCGCCCGCTCGGGATGGTCATCGCGGATGTGACCGGCAAGGGCATCGCGGCAGCGCTCTTGATGGCCTTCGCTCGACCAGTGATCCATTCCGCGCTGCAGGCAGCTCCCGGTCCCGCCGACGCGCTCCGTCGGACCAACCGGATCCTCGTCGACGAACTGCACACCGCGCTGTTCATCACGGCTCTCGTCGGCCGACTCGACGTCGGCACGGGCCGGCTCTCGATCGCGAACGCGGGCCACGAGCCGCCGCTGCTGATCCCGGGCGACGGCGGCCCGATCTCGACGATCGAGGAAGGGGGGCCGATGCTCGGGATGTTCTCGCCGCTCGACCTGACCGAGATCCAGGTCGAGCTGCGACCGGGCGACAAGCTGCTGCTCTACACCGACGGCGTGACCGACGCGCTCACGTCGACCGGCGAGCGCTTCGGCAAGGAGCGGATGCTCGCGACGGTCGAGGCGGCTCGGGCAAGCTCGGCGACCGACCTCGTCCACGCGCTGAGTAGCGCCGTGAGCGGCTTCGGTGAGGGCGTCCTGCCCGCCGACGACGTCACGATCGTGGCGGTCGGGCGGCACTAGGGACGACCGAAGCGGACCCGTCGCGAACGAAAGACGGCCGCCGCGATCCCGAGGGATGCGGCGGCCGCTGACAGCACCTGGGGCGTCGGCGTGGCCCGCCGTACAGGGCCCCGCGCCGACCGAGGCGAACCCGATCAGACCTCGGTGGCTGTGTTGCGGTCGAAGACCCTGATCAGGGCCAGGACCAACAGCTCGACAAGGGTCCACCCGATCAGCGCGACGATCGCCGCGATGTCGAGGGTCGAGCCCTGGTCGGCCGTCATCCGGTCCAGCTGGAACATGCCGCGGAACGGCTCGACGAACGGATCGGTGAGGTTGAGGATCAGTTGGACGACGTCGTTGCCGGGGTTCGCGACCAGCAGCAACAGGATCACGCGCAGGATGAGCGCGACCTGCAGCACCCCGAACAGGAACTTGACGAACCGCGAGACGACGGTCGCGCCGCCGGGACCCATCGCGCGGGAGCGCTCGGTCGTCCGCACGGCAGTCCCGCGCGCCTCGGCTTCGTATGGATCGTTCGACGCCCTCTCTTGGACGGTCGTGCGCTCGTAATCGGTCATGGTTGGGCCTCCTGGGCGTTCGGGCCGCAGGATGGCTCGTGCTCGGGCAGCGGCACATATCCCGGGAGTGCCACCGCGATTGCAGGGACCTTTCAGTCGCGCTCGATCACGCTTCCCGTGGTCGCGAGCCGGTGCTCCCCCGCACCCCCGCTAGGGCGCGAGCGCATCAGTGACCGCGAAAGAGACGGTCGCGAGAACGCCGAGATCCGCTTCCCCAGGCCCGACGCCCAAGCCCTACCGCGTTCGCGGGAAGCCGAGGTCAACCTTGCTCGTCCCGGGATCCGGCCAACGCGACGTCACGATCTTGCCGCGCGTGTAGAACTGGATCCCCTCCGGGCCGTACATGTGCAGGTCGCCGAAGAGGCTCGCCTTCCAGCCACCGAAGCTGTAGTACGCGACAGGGACCGGGATCGGGACATTGATCCCGACCATCCCCGCGTTCACCTCGAACTGGAACTGTCGAGCTGCGCCGCCGTCGCGGGTGAAGATCGCCGTCCCGTTCCCATATGGGTTCTCGTTGATCAGCTTGACGGCGTCGTCGTACGTCTTGACTCGGACCACGGTCAGCACGGGGCCGAAGATCTCGTCGCGATAGGCATCCATCGTGGTCGTGACGTTGTCGATCAGCGACACGCCGAGGAAGAAGCCCTCGCTGTCACCGTAGAGCGGGTGCTCGCGGCCATCGGCGACGATCGTGGCGCCCTGGGCCTTCGATGAATCGAGATACCCAGCGACCTTGTCGCGGTGCTGGCGGGTGACGAGCGGGCCCATCTCGGCAGACGGATCCGAGCCGGGACCGACCTTGACGTTGGGCAGGCGCTTGGTGATCGCCTCCACCAGCGGGTCGGCGATGTCACCGACCGCCACGACCGTCGCGACCGCCATGCATCGCTCGCCGGCCGAGCCGTACCCCGCGGAGATGGCAGCGTCCGCCGCCATGTCGATGTCGGCGTCTGGAAGCACCACCATGTGGTTCTTGGCGCCGCCCAGGGCCTGGACCCGCTTGCCGTTCTTCGTCCCGGTCTCGTAGATGTAGCGCGCGATCGGCGTCGAGCCCACGAAGCTGACCGCCGCGATGTCGGGGTGCTCGAGGATCCGGTCGACCGCCACCTTGTCGCCGTGGACGACGTTGAACACGCCGTCAGGCAGGCCGGCTTCCTTGAGCAGCTCGGCGATGAAGATCGACGCCGATGGATCCTTCTCGGACGGCTTGAGGATGAACGTGTTCCCGCAGGCGATCGCCGTGGCGAACATCCACATCGGCACCATCGCCGGGAAGTTGAACGGCGTGATCCCGGCGACGACCCCCAGCGGCTGGCGGATCTGGTAGACGTCGACGCCCGTGCTCGCCTGCTCCGTGAACCCGCCCTTGAGCAGGTTCGGCAGGCCGCAGGCGAATTCGAGATTCTCGATGCCACGCGCGATCTCGCCCAGCGCGTCCGAGGGGACTTTGCCGTGCTCGGCGGTCAACAGCGCGGCGAGTGCGTGGCGCCGCTCGTCGACCAGATTACGGATCCGGAAGAGGATGTCGGTCCGCTTGCTGAGCGACGTCGAGCGCCAACCAGGGAACGCCGCGCGGGCCGCGGCGACCGCGGCGTCGATCTCTTCGATGGACGCGAAGTCGACGTGCTTGTGGACGTGCCCTGCCGCCGGATCGTAGACCTCACCGTGGCGCCCGGAGGTGCCTTCGACCAGACGGCCACCGATCCAATGATTGATTCGGCTCGGTTCGGAACGCGTAGAGAGATCGGGTTCGGCGACCTGTGTCATGGGAGGGTCCTCGTCTCGTGCATCGACTCGACCACGATACGTCAGAACGGAGGGCGGGTCTCGGGATCGGGCCAGACCGGCGACGCGGCCTCGTCCCTGGCACGGGCGCGTCGGGGCAGCCACACGCCGAGAAGGAGCGCACCCACGATCGAGCCCGTCGCGATGACCAGGGCAAGGATGCCGCCGGCCGGCAGCGGACCGGCGACGTCCGGATCCCGCCACACCGTCGTGACCGCCGCGCGGGCGACGCACCACGCCGCGACCGCTACGAGCAGGCGTGTCCCGTCCCTGGCATGGAAGGCACCGAGCGAACCCGCCGCCAGTACGAGCACCGCAGCGAGCGCGGTACCGATCCCCTCGTACACCTGGGCCGGGTGAGATGGGACCGCCGGCGCAAGCGAGATCCACGGCCCGGGCCCAAGGAACGCTGTCGCCCAATCGCCGCTGAAGAAGCGCCCCTGCCCGCTCCCACCGAGGACCATGGCCAGCTTCCCGGCAGCGATCGCCACGAGCAGTGGGATCGTCGCGATGTGTGCCCAGCGACCGACCGAAGAGCCGAGCAGAACGGCGACGATCGCCGCGGTGGCGATGCCTCCGACGACCGCGAGACCCAGCTCCAGCCCACCGACCGCCGGGTCGAGGAGCGAGCTCGGGCCGGCGGCGAACGCCTCAGGAACCAGCAGGACATACCCGATGCGACCGGCCACGATGGCGCCGGGCGCAGCACCGATCACGATGTAGACCAGGTCGTCGGCGCGGAGCCGCGCGCGTCGCGCCAGCGTCCCCGTCGCAGCGAGGCACACGAACACGACGAGCGCGAGCGCCAGCGTCTGCCAGCGGACGGTGAGGCTCGACCCGAGATGGACGAGGGGGTCGAAGTCGAACGCGATGACGGCGATCGGCACGGTCGCCGCAGTGTACAAGCGTGAGAACTGTCGGCTGGCCGACAGTCTGCCTGTCACCTAGAAGGTGCTTGGGCGGTGCCGGGCGCGACACCATCAACGTCATCGCGCCGACGTGCGCGGGGGCGCCGCGGGGCGATCAGGGGGGAAGATCGAGGGGTCTGGGGGCCTCCCGATAAAGTCCCGGCGTCCGGCCCCAGGGGGGACGGGCCGGACGTCGTGACCGCGCTGAGGGGATGCCGTGTCGCCACGTCCGCGGACAGGGACCGGCTTGGACATCACGCTGCTTGGCCGGGTCACGATCCGAACGGCCGACGGCATGGAGATCCGGCTCGTCGGCCGGCACGTCCAGGCACTGTTCACGTTGCTTGCCGTCAATCGACGACCACGCACCCGAGAGGCGGTCGCCACCGACCTGTGGCCCGAATCGCTCGTCGCCGCGACCGGGCCGCTTCGGCAAGCGCTCTATCAGCTGCGCACGTCGCTCGTCGCCGCTGGGCTCGTCGTCGATGAGATCCTCGAAAGCGACGCCGAGACCGTCGGGCTCCGACCCGAGGCTATCCGCACCCTCGACGTTGCGCTGTTCGAGGCGTGCACCGACGATCTGCCAGCTTATGCGGAGCAGGCCGTCAGGCTCTACGCCGGGGATCTGGCCGAAGGGCTCGGGCACGATTGCTTCGCCGCGGAGCGCGAACGGCTCGCCGACTGGTACGAGGATGCCCTCGCGCTCGTCGCCCGCCAGCGGCTCGCCGATGGCGACGAGGATCGGGCGCGCGTCGCGGCCGAGCGTCTGATCGCCCGCGACCCGCTCCGCGAGGAGGCACACGAAGTGCTGATCGCGGTCCACGGGGTGACCGGGACGCGATCGCAGGTCGTGCGCCAGTACCGACGACTCTGCGAGGTCCTCGATCGCGAGCTCGACGAGGTGCCGCTCCCCGAGACCGATGCGACGTACCGGGCGGCCCTCGCGATGACGATCGCTCGGTCGCGCGAACGCGCGGTGGCCATCGAGCCGCCGGGTGGCAAGAACCTCGTCGTCGTGAGCTGAGCGGCCGCGCGACCCCCGTCTCGGCCGCGGCCCGGCAACCGCCGTCTTGGGCGGCGCGCGACCGGGATCGCGTTTGGAGCGGCGGCCCCGCGCGGATCGCTTAGCGGGCGAGCACCTCGACGAGCTCGCGCACGGCATCGGCTGAGCGCTGGAATGCGGTGCGCTCCTCGTCCGTAAGCTCGATCTCGAAGACGCGTTCCATCCCGTTCCGCCCGAGGACGATCGGCACGCCGACGAACAATCCGTCGACGCCGAACTCGCCCTGGAGCCTCACGGCACACGGAAGCACACGCTTCCGGTCGAGCAGGATCGCCTCGACCATCTCGAACGCCCCGGCGGCCGGTGCGTAGAACGCTGAACCGGTCTTGAGCAGCCCCACGATCTCGGCGCCTCCGTTCGCGGTCCGGTCCTCGAGCGCGCGGACGCGGTCCGGAGAGAGCAGCTCCGTGATCGGTACGCCGGCGACGGTCGAATAGCGCGAGAGCGGCACCATCGTGTCGCCGTGGCCGCCGAGCACGAAGGCGTGCGTATCCTCGACGCTCACCCCGAGCTCCTGTGCGATGAACGTCCGGAACCGAGCGCTATCGAGGACGCCGGCCATCCCGATGACCCGCTCCCGAGGGAACCGGGAGGCGTCCATCGCCACGTGGCACATCGCGTCCAGGGGATTCGTGACCACGACGATGATCGCGTCCGGCGAGGCTGCCGACGCCTGTTCGACGACGGATCGCACGATGCCCGCGTTCTTGGTCAGAAGGTCATCCCTGCTCATACCGGGCTGACGGGCCAGGCCCGAGGTCACGACGATCACGTCGGAGCCGGCCGTGTCGACGTAATCGTTCGTACCGACGACGCTCGCGTCGTGGGTGACCACCGGCGCCGCCTCCGCGAGGTCGAGGCCCTTGCCCTGAGGCAGTCCTTCGACGATGTCGATGAGCACGACGTCGGCCAGGCCGGCCTCGGCGATGCGCTGGGCTGTGGTCGCGCCGACGTTGCCGGCGCCGATGACGGTGACCTTGTCGCGGGCCATGGGTCCTCCTGCTGGGTGCCGTGATTCTAGGCGGCGACGCGCAGACGTTCGTGGACGCCCAGGATGGACGGACGTCGATGGTGACGGAGCTGGCCCCCGGTAGACGATCGCGACCACCACGAAACCACCGGAGGCAACATGACCCAGCTCGCAGCCCTCATCGGCATCCTCCTCATCCTCGTCGCGATCCCGTTCGGACTGATGCTCGCGCCGCTGGCGCTCGGGGTCGTGATCGTCTGGCTCGTCCTGCGCCACGTCGGCGGCGCCGTCGAGCGTCCGATCGGAGAACCGGCATGACCGTCGAGATCATCGGGATCGCACTCGTGGCGATCGTCCCCGCACTTCTGTTCCTCGGCTGGATCGCCTTGATGGCGACGGTCGTCGCCGCGCTCGGGGCGACCTCCGATAGCGACATCGACGAGATCACGTTCCTGCGGTCCGCGTCCCGCGCGTCCTGACCTCGCCCACCGAGGGCGCGAGATCGGTCAGCGAGCGAGGCCGGCACGCACGGCCGCCGCGGCCGCTTCGACCCGGTTCGACACACCGAGCTTGCCGATGATGTTGGACACGTGGACGCTCGCGGTGCTCTCGCTGATGAAGAGCGATTCCGCGATCGCCCGGTTCGTCTGACCCGCCGCGAGAAGCCCCAGGACTTCGCGTTCCCGCGCGGTCAAGCCGTACGGGTCAGCGGCGTCGTCGTCGGCGTCGCGGCCATCCACGGCAGCACTGGCGTCGATGTCCGCGTCCGTTCCTCCGCCCGCATCGGCCGCGGGCAGGATCAGTCGAGCGATCCGTGCGAGCCTGACTACGGCGTCCGCCAACGGAGCTGCTCCGATCTCGACCGCGAGTCGGTTCGCCTCCCCGAGGACCGCGGCCACCTCCGCGCGCGGGTGACGAAGCGCCAGCATCGATTCCGCCGCCCGGTAGCGGCACCAGGCGAGTTCATAGGGCCGACGTGGTGTCGTGAAAGCGTCCGCGGCGGCGTTCCAGGCTGCCGGATCCGGGTGGTCATCGAGACGCGTAACCTCGGCCTCGGCAAGCAACAGGTTCCCACGCGCCTCGCCGAAGACCGGGCTGGTCCGATCGTCCTTCGCCGCCAGCAGCGCCCGGAGGCGTTCGAGTCGCGCGCTACCGATCGAACGCGCCATGGCCTCAGCGTCGGTATCGCGGCGCGCGCGCGCGATGGTCGCGATCTCGGCCTCGACCGAAACCCCGAGGCGTAAGACCCGCGCGCGGAAGCGCACATCCTCCCCGTGGTCAAGCCAGCGAAGACCATCATCGACCCCCGATCGCGCATCATCGAGCCGGCCTTCGAGCAGGGCCAGCTCGATCAGGCCGCCGGCGAGATAGCCGGCGAACGCGGTGTCCGTGAGCATGTCCGTCCCCGTCCGACGGACATCGACCAGCGCGGCTGCATCGTCAGGCCGCCCCGCTCGAGCCGCCATGATCCCGCCGAATATGGCATTCCAGAGGGCGCCGCTACCCTCATCCCAATCGACAGCGACGCTCGCGAGGATCGCCTCTGCCTCCCGCCAGCGCCCCAGCGGGAGGAGGCCCTCGACGGCCATCGTGCTGAAGCCCGGTATACGCGAGCCTCGAGCCCATTCCGAACCTTCGAGCCCGACCTCGACGGATTCCTCAAGCGCATCACAGTCGTAGAGCGTGCTCGCCAGCCCGAGAAACGCCATGCCGATCGCGACCGCATCACCGAGTTCCCGCGCCCTCTCGAGCCCAGAGCGGAGGGCACCAAGGCCTTGCTCGCAGTCACCCAGGAGCGCCAGCGCGGCCCCGAGCGCCCCCATCGCTTCGACCTCGGGGCCCGGAGCGCCAGTCGCGACGCTCATCGCGATCGCGCGCTCAGCGAACGCGGCGGCCTCCGAATAGGAGCCTGCATACAGCGTGAGCGTCGCCAGGCTCGAGAGGCAGCGGGCGCCCTCCGCCGATGCCGGCATGCGCTCGATGCGGTCCCCGATGCGCCGCATGAGGCTGACCGCCTCCGTCAGATCGCCTGCGAGATACGTCGCCCACGCCAAACGCTCTCCGAGTCTTGCGGCCCTCAACGGCTCTCGGTCAGGATCGACGCGGGAGACTGCCGCCCGGGCGGCCTCACGCGCGCGTCCGGGTTCGATGGCCGTCTGGAAAGCGCCGGAGGTCTCGAATAGCAGCTCCACGTGGTCCTCATCCATGGGGCGATCGGCCGCTGGGACGATGTCCCACAGCGTGAGCGCACGTTCGTACGCACGCGCCGCTTCGAAATAGCCTGACGTAGCGGCACTCGCACGCGCCGCGGCGATCGAGGCACGGAGCGCGAGCGCGGTGTCGCCTGCGGCGTTCGCGTGGATCGCGAGCGCCGCGAGATGGCTGGCGCCGGCAGCTCCTTCAGGCGTCGCCCGTGCCGCGAGGGCATCGGCGTAGGCGCCGTGAAGCCGCCGGCGCTCTGAGGCCAGCAGCTCGTCCTGGACCGCTTCGCCGAGCAGGGAATGGCGGAACGTGTAGCCGCCGCCGTCCGTGCCCGCCGGCACGAGCAGGCTCGCGGCGATCGCTTCCTCGAGAGCAGCTGTCAGTCGCTCGTCATCGAGGGCGAGGACGCCTCGCAGGAGCGCATGCTCGACGGGGCCACCGGCGACCGAGGCAGCGGCGAGTACGCGGCCAGCATCGTCAGAAAGCGAACCCATCCGGCCCAGGAGGACGTCGCGCAACCGGGCCGGCAACTCGCCGGCGTCTGCCCCTGACGCGAGGAGTTCCTCGGCGAAGAACGGGTTCCCCTCGGATCGTCGGGTGACCGCATCGAGGAGCCGCGCTGATACGCCGTCGCCGCCGTCGATCGCGGCGACCAGGTCGGCTACCTCGTCGGCATCGAACCGAGGCATAGCGACTTGCTCGACGTGGGGCAGGCGCTCCATCTCGGCGAGCCACGGTCGAAGTGGGTGGCGCCGATGGAGCTCGTCAGAGCGATACGTCCCGATGACCAGGACTCGTTCAGTGCGAAGTCGGCGTGCAACGAACGAAAGGAGATCTCGCGTCGACCGGTCCGCCCAGTGGAGGTCCTCGGCGATCAGCACGACCGGTCGCTGCTCGCCGAGGCGTTCGAGGAGGATGAGGAACGCGTCGAAGAGCCGCGTCTGGGCCCATTCGGCTGGCGTCGCCGCGAGTGCAGCCTCACCGCCACTGGCGAGGAGCTCGGGAACGAGGCGGCCGAGCTCGCGGGTCGCAGCATCCATCACCGAGTCCACCAGGTGCGGATCCGCACCCCGAAGCCACCCGCGGAGAGCCTCGGCGACGGGGGCGAACGGCAGTCCCTCCTCCGACCCGATGCTGACGCAGCTCCCCTCGAGCACGAGGTCGTCCCGCTCCCGGCCGCGAGCGGCGATCTCGGCGACGATCCGGCTCTTGCCGATGCCAGCTTCGCCCCCGACGAGGATGAGGACGGGCGACCCGGCCTCCGCGCGTTCGAGCGCGTTCTCGAGGGCCGTCATCTCAGCGACGCGACCGATCAGGACGGGACTCGACAGCCGCGCCGGCATCTCGGTGCCGATCATAGGCGCCGGCCGTCCGCACGGTCCCGACCCACCTGCTCGCCGACCGCGATCAGCGACCCCACGTGGTCGCCTCGACGGCGCACGTCTCGAAGGCGCTCACGATGCTGCCGAGTCCGCACATGTCTCCGAGTTGTGCTCGGAGCGTGGCGCGGACCACTCCGTCGCCGCGGGCCTCTGCGGCCCGGAGATCAGCGATCGCACGCCGGTAGTCGGCTCTCGCCGCGGCGACCCCTGCCGCGCCGACACGCTCGACGAGGGCGGTCTGGAACCGGCGCAGGTTCTGCCAGTCGCCCTGTCGGCGTGCCGCGCTGGCGTCGGCGATCAGCACCGCGAGATCGGACCGGTGGAGCGCCGGGACGACGGCATCGACACCGCGAAGCACGGCATCGCTCGCGCCCGGTGCGGCGGCGGCGGCGTGGCAGGCGCCGACCGCCATCGATAGAAGGGCGAACAGGGCGAGCGCGCGCTGATCGGAACGGATCCGTGTCCTGGACATCATCGGTGCCTCCTCGTCGTGCACTGCCTGGATGGCGTGCGTCGACCGTAGGCACGGCGGCTGGGGCTGCCATCGCCCGACCGACCAGATCTACGAGTGGGGCGCCCTTAGATGTGGGCCGCGAAGGCCGCGCGTCCCCTTAGGCCACTGGCGACAGGGACGCCGCCGGACGCAGAGGGATGCGCGATCAGCCTTCGCCCGGACCAGACAGTTCCAGTCCTGATTCGGAGGGATCCGTGACGATCGGCCCGGCGGACCGGATGTCATCGGTCACGCCGTCTTCGAAGGCCCGGAAATTGGCGACGAACATCGTTGCCAGGCGATGCGCGGCCTCGTCGTAGGCGTCGCGGTCCTTCCAGGTCGAGCGCGGATCGAGGAACGACGGGGGCACGTCGGGGCACCTCAAGGGCACCTCGAAACCGAACGTCGGGTCCGTCCTCGTGTGGACATGCGCCAGGCGCCCGTCGAGCGCAGCACGAACCATCGAGCGCGTGTGGGCGATGTTCATCCGCTCCCCGACGCCGTACGGCCCACCGGTCCAGCCCGTGTTCACGAGCCACACATCGGCGTCCTGGTGCGCGAGCCGCTCGGTCAGCATCCGCGCGTACTCGCCCGGGTGGCGCGGCATGAACGGCGCCCCGAAGCACGCCGAAAATGTCGCCTTCGGCTCCCTGACGCCGACCTCGGTGCCGGCCAGCTTGGCGGTGTACCCGCTGATGAAGTGGTACGCCGCCTGCGCGTGGGTCAGCTTCGCGATCGGCGGTAGCACGCCGAAGGCGTCGGCCGTGAGCAGGATCACCGTCTTCGGCTGGACGGTCATCCCCGTCGCATCTGCATTGCCGATGAAGTTGAGCGGGTAGGCGGCCCGGGTGTTCTCGGTGAACCGCTCCGAATCGAGGTCGAGCTCGCGCGTCACGGGGTCGACGTCGACGTTCTCGAGGATCGTCCCGAATCGCCGGGTCGTCTGGAAGATGTCCGGTTCGTACATCGGCGAGAGGCGGATCGTCTTGGCGTAGCAGCCGCCCTCGAAGTTGAACAGCCCGCGTTCGCCCCAGCCATGCTCATCGTCGCCGATGAGGCGTCGCTCAGGGTCCGCGGAGAGCGTCGTCTTGCCGGTCCCGGATAGGCCGAAGAAGACCGCGCTGTCGCCCTCGGACCCGACGTTGACCGATGAGTGCATCGGCAACACGCCCTCGTCAGGCATCAGGTAGTTCATCACCGTAAACGCCGACTTCTTGATCTCGCCGGCGTATTCGGTGCCGACGATGATGATCTCCATCCGCTCGAGGTGGAGCAGGATGGCGGTCTCGCTCCGCGTGCCCTCGGTCGCGGGGTCCGCGTGGAACGAGGGCACGTTGATGATCGTGAAGTTCGGCTGGAACGCGTGGAGGTCGGCCTTGCGCGGCCGACGGAACAGGTTCCGCGCGAAGATGCTCGCCCACGCCGTCTCGGTGTAGACACGGAGGCGGCGGCGATGGTGCGGATCTGCGCCGATCAGCAGGTCCTGGCTGTAGAGGTCCTTCTCGGTGCAATACGCGACGAGCCGGCTGCGCAAGCGATCGTAGTGCTCCTCGCTGATCGGGCGATTGACCTCGCCCCACCAGATCTTGTCGGTGCTCGTGGGCTCGTCGACGATGAACTTGTCCTTGGGTGACCGACCGGTATGGTGGCCGGTCCGGACGACGAGCGGTCCCTCGGCTGCGATGAGTCCTTCGCCGGCCCGGATCGAATCCTCGACCAGCTCCGCCGTCGGCAGGTTCGCGCGCACGCGTCGACCGAGCGGTGGGGTCGTCCGAGGCGTGATCGGTGTCGGCTGGTGATCCGGCCGAGCGGGCGGGTGGGTGGTTGCCATGTTGGCGGACTCCTTGGCGCGGACGATCGCTTCACGGATCGACCGGCCGCGCGTGCCGCATGCGTTCATCGGTGGTGACCCGGTGACGCTAGCGGGAGTCGGCTTCCACAGTCGCGCGGGAGCGATGCTACCACGTTGCGGTTCGGTTGCGACCCGGTTCCGATGGACCCGGGGTTCGGCCGTACCATGGTCCGGTCACCGTCACCTGGCTGATGGCCGTTCCCGAGGATCCTATCGATGACCGACACGCTCATTCCCGACCGCGAGCAGGCCACGAGCGAGATCGCCGACCTTCGACTTCGGACCGACCTCTTCATCGATGGCGACTTCCGGCCGGCCCGCGACGGCCGCCGTTTCGTGACGGAGAATCCCGCGACCGGACAGCCCATAACCGAGGTCGCCGAGGGTGGCCCGGCCGACGTCGATGCTGCGGTCGCCGCCGCCCGGACCGCATTCGACCGCGGCGTCTGGTCGCGCATGGATCCCGGCGCACGGAAGCGTGTCCTGCTCGCCTGGGCCGACATGATCGACGCCAACGCGCGCGAGCTCGGGCTCGTCGAAACCATCGACGCGGGCAAACCGATCAGCGACACCGTCGGTCTCGACATGCCGGAGACAGCCGCGTGCATCCGGTGGCATGCCGAGGCCATCGACAAGCTCTACGGGCAGGTCGCGCCGGCGCCGAATGGTGTCGTCGCGACCATCACCCGCGAACCAGTCGGTGTGGTCGGGGCGGTCGTGCCGTGGAACTACCCGGCGCAGATGGCGGCCTGGAAGCTCGGGCCCGCGCTGGCGACCGGCAACAGCGTGCTGATCAAGCCGGCTTCGACCACGTCACTCTCGCTTCTCCGACTCGCCGAGCTCGGGGCGGAGGCGGGCATCCCGGACGGCGTGCTGAACGTCGTGACGGGGCCGGGCGACTCGGTCGGCTCCGCGATCGGCCGGCACCCAGACGTCGACGTCGTCGCGTTCACCGGATCGACCGAGGTCGGTCGGCGGTTCCTCGGCTGGTCGGCCGAATCGAACCTCAAGCGCGTCCTGCTCGAGCTTGGCGGCAAGAGCCCACAGATCGTGTTCGGCGATGTGACCGACATGGCGAGCGTCGCGTCGAATGCCGCCGTCGCCATCTTCTGGAACATGGGTGAGAACTGCAGCGCAGGGTCTCGCCTGATCGTCCATCGGGCGAAGAAGGACGAGCTGCTCGAGGCACTCCAGGCGGAGCTCACGGCGTGGCCCGTCGGCGACCCGCTTGATCCGGCTACCAAGATCGGTGCGCTGATCTCGCGACAGCAGCTGGAGCGGGTCCTCGGGTATGTCGACGTCGGTCGCGCGGAGGGTGCGCGCCTGGTCACTGGCGGCGAGCGGATCCTCGAAGAGACCGGCGGCTACTTCGTCCCCCCGACCATCTTCGATGGTGTCCGGAACGACATGCGCATCGCGCAGGAGGAGATCTTCGGGCCGGTCCTCTCGGTGATCGAGTTCGACACGGAGGAGGAGGCGGTCGCGATCGCCAACGACACGTCATACGGCCTGGCAGCGTCGATCTACACGGATGACTTGAACGTCGCCCATCGTGTCTCACGCGAGATCCGCGCCGGCACGGTCGGGGTCAACGCGTACGCTGAGGGCGACATGACGACACCGTTCGGCGGCTACAAGCAGTCCGGGTTCGGCGGTCACGACAAGTCAGTCCACGCTCACGACCAGTACACCGAGCTCAAGACGACTTGGATGGTGGTCAAGCCGCGGGGCTAGTCGGGGGGCTCCTCCACGGGTCTGCGCGCTCGATCTCGGTAAGATCCGCGGGCCATAGTGCGCGCCGCCTGATCGGAGAGGGACGATGCAGCAACGACAAGGGTCCACGAACCTCGCGCTCGTGGGCGCGCTCATCGGCGGCGGCCTGCTGTTGATGTTCCTGCTGCTGAACCGCGGTTCAGGCGCGAGTGCCCTCGCCGGGCCGACCTGGCAACTCGCTGCCATCACGGGACAGGCGCCGGCTTTCCAGGGGGTCGTCCCGCCCGAGGACCAAGGGCGATACACGATCGCGTTCGGTGACGACGGAACGTTCGCCGCGCGCGCGGACTGCAATGCCCTCACGGGCACGTACGAGACGACGGGCCGTGACGCGGTCACGATCGTGCCCGGGCCGAGCACGCTCGTGGCGTGTCCAGACGGATCGTATGGATCGCTCTTCGCGCATGCCCTCGCCAAGGTCACGACCTGGGCGATCGACGCCGGCGAGTTGACCCTCACGACATCCGACGGTGGGACAGGCACGTTCGTCGCCGGATCCGGTGCCGTGACGACACCCACCGAGGCTCCCGTCGAAAGTCCGACGCCGACCGCGTCGCCCAGCCCCACGCCGACTCCGACGCCGACACCATCGCCGACACCATCGCCGACGCCGATCCCGACGCTGACCCCGTCTCTATCCCCTAGCCCGACGCCGACTGCCGCGCCGACCGCGTCGTCGACGGCCCAACCATCTCAAACGGCTGCCCCGACGGAGGAGCCCACGTCTGCGCCGACCCCCGCCCCAACACCCTCGCCGACACCGAGCCCGGGGGCAGATCTGGTGGGCACGAGCTGGCAGCTCACCGCGATCACGACCCGCGACCCGGTCCACCAGGGCGCCGTGCCCGAAGCGGAGCGCGCCAAGTACACCGTCGCGTTCGCCGCCGACGGCAAGTTCACGGCGATCGCGGACTGCAATACCGTCAACGGCAGGTGGATCGCGACGGCCGACGGCGGGCTGGAGCTGGCGCCAGCACCCTCGACGATCGTCCCATGCGAGGAAGGGTCGCGCGGCGACCTCTACGTGCTGGCGCTGACGAACAGCGCCAGCTATGCCGTCGCGAACGGCGGACTGACGATCACCCTCGTGGACGGTGGGACCCTGGTGTTCGAGAAGACGCCCTGAGGATCACGGCCCGCCCGGGCGCCACGACGGCGGAGGCCGGGGCCCGTGTGACGTGTCTCGTCGTGTCAACGCCTTGACCGCGACCGACCACGACCCGTAGCATCCGCACACAACCGAAGAGCACGTATCAAGAGATGGCTGAGGGACCGGCCCGTTGACGCCACGACAACCTACCGACGCGAGGTCGGCAAGGTGCCAAGTCCGGGGCAGGTTTCCTGCGTGATACGGGTCTCTCCGGAGTCCCAAGGAACGACAAGGGTCTGACCCGTCATCGCCGGTCCGTCGCCGCCAGCGACCTGGAGACCGACCGTGACCGTACCGACCCTGACGCCGCCGACGAGGACCGCGACGCCCGCTGGCGCCACTGCGACACCGAGCCGTGCCCAACGGATCACGGGGATGGCGTGTCGCAATTGCGGTCTCGCCCAGCCGCTCGCGGTGGCGTACGTCTGTGCGGCCTGCTTCGGCCCGCTCGAGGTCACCTACGACTACGACGTCGTCGCGGCGACGCTGACGCGCGACGCGATCGCCTCGCGGCCTCCGGGCATCTGGCGCTACCTCGAGCTGCTCCCCGTCGATGCGCCACCGGCGCGGTCGCTGGCGGTCGGCTCGACGCCGCTGCTTCGTGCCGACCGGATCGGCCGGACGCTCGGGGTCGAGCGGCTGTGGATCAAGGACGACACGCGGAACCCGTCCCTGTCGTTCAAGGACCGGCCCGCCGCGATCGCTGCGGCGCGGGCGGTCGATTTCGGCGTCCCGGCGCTCGCGTGCGCCTCCACGGGCAACCTCGCCGGCGCGACGGCGGCAGCCGCGGCTGCGGTCGGGCTGCCCGCCTACGTCTTCATCCCCGCCGACCTCGAGACGGCCAAGGTCGATCACGCATTGTCGTACGGCGCAACGGTCGTGCCGATCGATGGCACGTACGACGACGTGAACCGGCTCTGTCTCGAGATCGCTGACGAGACGGGCTGGGGCTTCATCAACATCAACCTGCGGCCCTTCTACGCCGAGGGATCGAAGACCCTCGCGTACGAGATCGCCGAATCGCTCGGCTGGCGCAGCCCGGACGTCGTCGTTGCGCCGGTCGCGTCCGGCGCGATGTTCACGAGGGTGGCGCGCGGCTTCGAGGAGCTCGCGGAGATCGGCCTCATCGACCGGCGCCCCATCCGTTTCGTCGGGGGACAGGCGGCGGGCTGCTCCCCGGTCGCGACCGCCTTCGAAGCCGGTACGGACGTGATCGAGCCCGTCCGCCGGCCCGAAACGATCGTGCGGTCGCTGGCCATCGGGAATCCCGCGGACGGTCGCTACGCGGTCGAGCTCGCACGAGACAGCGGCGGGTCCCTCGAGGCGATCGCCGACGGCGTGACCGCAGAGCTCATCCGCGACGTCGCTCGGCTCGAAGGCATCTTCCCGGAGACGGCCGGTGGCGTGACCCTCGGTGCGGTCGCAGCGGCCCGTCGCCGTGGCGTCATCCGCGAGGGCGACGAGGTCGTCGCGCTCCTGACCGGGAACGGCCTCAAGACCCCCGATGCGCGGACGCTCGGGGTCCCGGCTGGGGTCGGACTCGCTCCCGTCCTCCGGCCGAACCTCTCCGCGTTCGAGACGTGGCTGGAGTCGCAGTCATGAGCACGGTCCGGATCCCGCCGACGCTCCGTACCGCGACCGGCGGGGAGAAGCTCGTCAGCGTCCCGGGCGGCACTGTCCGCGACGTCATCCGGGGGTTGGTCGCCGCGCATCCTGGGCTCGAGTCGCAGCTGCTCACGCAGGACGGCGATCTGAACCGGTTCGTCAACGCGTTCCTCAACGACACCGACGTCCGGCACCTCGACGCGCTCGAAACACACGTCGGCGATGGCGACACGTTGGTCTTGCTTCCCGCGATGGCGGGCGGCTGAGAACACTCGCGGACTATCCTGTCGACCTCGACGGGAGATCACACCGTGTCCGATGAACGGCCCCAGACCGATATCGACCGGTTCTGGCATGACTACCTGACCAACGGTGACAGTAAGGAACGCCGCATGCGGCAGTTCTTCCGCCACATCCCACACGGGCCTCGCTGCAAGCTCTGCGCGGCCCCGTTCAGTGGCCCAGGCGCGCCCGTCATGCGCGCCATCGGCAAACGGCCATCAGACAAGAACCCGCATGTGTGCGGCCAGTGCTTCGACTACATAGCCAAGAATCATGGCGGCGCCGAGATCGAGGTGAGCTTCTTGTTCGCGGATATCCGCGGCTCGACTACGCTCGCGGAGAAGATGTCGGGTTCGGAGTTCCGTGCACTCCTCGATCGTTTCTACAACGTCGCTGCTCGTGCCGTCTTCGACCATGACGGCGGTGTCGACAAGTTCGTCGGCGACGAGGTCGTCGCGTTCTTCTTTCCCGGGTTCGTCGGTCCCGACCATGCGGCAGCAGCTGTCGCGGCAGCCACGGACCTCCTGCGCGCCACAGGCCACGAGGATCCTGCAGGACCGTGGGCGCCGGTCGGGGCGGGTGTCGCGACAGGACCCGCTTGGGTGGGCGCTGTCGGCGATGGGGCCAAGTCGGACGTGACCGCCGTCGGCGATACCGTCAATACGACGGCGCGCCTCGCGTCGGCTGCGAAGGCGGGCGAAGTGCTGGTTACGATCCAGGCCGCACGCGCGGCTGGGCTCGATCCCACCCTCGAGCGTCGCAGCCTCGATCTCAAGGGCAAGACAACCGCGACCGAAGTGGTGACGTTGACCGTCGCGCCACAGCTCGCCGCCGTTAGCTAGCGGCGTCGAGCGCCCGGCGCAGATCCGCGATCAGGTCGTCGACACCTTCGATCCCGACCGACAGCCGGATCAATGCCGGATCGACGGCGAGGGCGGTCTCGGAAACCGACATGTGCGTCATCGCAGCCGGGACCTCGATCAGCGACTCGACCCCGCCGAGCGACTCGGCCAGTGTGAACACCCTCGTGCCCTCGGCGACCCCGATCGCCCGGTCGGCTCCGCTGGTCGATCCGACCGCTGCCGGCAGGAACGAGACCATCCCCCCGAAGCCCGGATAGCGAACCTCGGCGACGTCGTCACGAGACCGGAGGAAATCGACGATCGCACGCGCGTTCGCCTGGTGACGCTCGACCCTGACGTGGAGCGTCCGTAGGCCGCGCAGCACGAGGAAGCAATCGAGCGGACCCGGCACGCCACCCATCGCGTTCTGGAGAAAACGTAGGCGCTCCGCGACCGCGTCATCCGAGGTGACCGCCACGCCCAGCACGACGTCCGAGTGTCCGGCCAGGTACTTCGTGGCCGAGTGGAACACGATGTCGGCGCCGAGCGTCAGCGGCCGCTGGATGGCGGGCGAGGCAAAGGTGTTGTCGACCACGATCAGCGGCCGCCGGCCACCCTCGGCCGAGCGGCGGTCGACGGTTCGTGCGACCTCCCCGATATCGACCGTCTTCAGCAGGGGATTCGTCGGCGACTCGAACCAGACGAGTCGCGTCCGCTCCGAGAGCGCCTCCCACAGCGCGTCCATGCCCGACGCGAGGTCGACGAAGGTCGAGTCGACGTTGCCGCCTGGCAGTCGGACCTTCTGGAGATATCGGTACGTCCCGCCATACACGTCATCGCCGACGACGACCTCGTCGCCAGGTTCCGCGAGTTGGGCGATGGCCGCGGTCGCCGCGGATCCCGACGCGAACGCGAAACCGTGCGTACCAGCCTCGAGGGCCGCGACCGCCCGCTCGAGCCGGTCGCGGGTCGGGTTCTGCGAACGCGCGTACTCATAGCCGCGACGGGGCTTGCCGACGGCGTCCTGCTCATAGGTCGAGGTCTGATAGATCGGCGGCGCGACGGCTCCGGTCAGCTCGTCGGGCTCGGCGCCCGCGTGGACCGCGAGTGTGTCGAATGACAGCTCGGTCTCGTCCTCGTCACGTGGCATGACGCGATGATGGCACCGCGCGGCATCTACTCGCTCGGCGTCCAGTCCTCGCGCTCGAAGACAAGCTCCTCGCCGTCGTATTCGTCCATCTGACTGCCAGTCTGGACGAAGCCGAACTTCGACAGCACGCCCTGCGACGCGAGGTTGTCGCGCGAGGTCGAGGCCCGGAAGCTCGTGACGCGGTGCTCGCGCCAGGCCCATTCGAACAACGCGCGCACGACCTCGGTGGCGACGCCCTGACGCCGGAACTCCGGCTCGATCCGATAGCCGATCTCGACCTGGCCGGACTCGTCGGGAGGTGCGTGGAATCCGACCGAGCCGATCACCCGCCGGCCGCCGCGCGCATCGTCGAGGACGATCGCGCGACCGAGCCATGGCTGCCAAGCCGGCTCGACGGTGAGGTCGAGGATCCGATACTCGAGGAAGTGCTCGAGATCGTCGGGCATCTGGGTGGGGACCTTCGCGCCGATGAGGTGCTCGGCTGCGACGAGGTCGCGCCGCGCGAGGGCCTCCATGAACGGCAGCGACATCGAGACGAGCTCGAAGCGCGGCGTACGGATCGAGGGGACGCTGGGCATCGAAGGCGCCTAGCTCGCCGAGGCCCCGTGGTGCGCGAGGTACTCGAGCACGTCCAGCTTCGTGACGATGCCGACCGGGCGGCCGCCACGGACCACGACCAGCGCGGTCGTCGCATCACTCAACAGCGCGAACGCCTCGTCGAGGGTCGCGCCGGCATCGACCAGCGGCAGCGGGGGATCCATCACCTCCCCTACTGTCCGATCGACGACCGATGGGTCGCGGTACGCGCGGTCCAATAGTCCCCTTTCGCTGATCGCTCCGACGAGCCCGGCGACCTCATCGCCCTCGGGGCGTTCGGACACCGGCAGCTGGCTCACGCCGTAGGCCTGCAGCCGTTCGATCGCATCGCCGGCACGCTCGGTCGTCCGGGCGACGATGACCGCCGGGCGGTCAGGTGCGTAGTGGCGGCCGGCAAGCAGCGCATCGATCCGCGTCGACGAGCCGGTCGTCGGCAGCAGCCCGTTACTGCGCATCCACTCGTCGTTGTAGAGCTTGGACAGATAGTTGCGACCAGTGTCGGGGAGGAGCACGACGACGACGGCATCGTGACCACCATCGGTCGCGGTGAGGTCACGGACGACCTCGCGCGCGGCGACCATCGCCGTCCCCGCAGACCCACCCGACAGGATGCCCTCCTCGCGGGTGATCCGACGCGCCATCGCGAAGGCGTCGCGATCGCTGACGCGCACCCACCGATCGATGACGGTTGCGTCGTATGTCCCGGGGAGGAAATCCTCGCCGACACCCTCGGTGAGGTACGGACGTGCGATGTCGCCCGACAGGACGGACCCCTCCGGATCGGCACCGACCACCTGGATGCCCGGGTCGCGCTGCTTGAGCACATGACCGACGCCCGAGATCGTCCCGCCCGTCCCGACACTCGCGACGAAGTGGGTCATTCGACCCTCGGTCTGGTCCCAGAGCTCCGGGCCTGTCGTCACCTCGTGCGCACGAGGATTCTCCATGTTCCAGTACTGGTCGGGCTTGAAGGCGCCCGGGATGTCGCGGGCGAGCCGCGCCGCGACGCTGTAGTACGACTCGGGCGACTCGGGCGATACATTGGTCGGGCAGAGCACGACCTCGGCCCCATACGCTCGGAGCAGCGCCTGCTTCTCGACGGACTGCTTATCGGCCATCACGAAGATGCACCGATAGCCCTTGAGCGCCGCGGCGATCGCGAGGCCGTGACCGGTGTTGCCGCTGGTCGGTTCGATGATCGTCCCGCCGGGCTTCAGCAGGCCCGCCCGCTCCGCGGCCTCGATCATCGGCAGACCGATACGATCCTTGACCGACCCGCCCGGGTTGAGCATCTCCATCTTGGCGAGCAGGAGCGGCTGGCGATCGGCTGGCCCGAGGTCGCGGGTGATCCGGCCCAACCGGACGAGCGGCGTGTTACCGACGAGGTCGAGGACCGACTCGGCGTAGCGCATCGCGGCGGAGTATGTCACGGGGCGGACCGATGCCGGGCCGCACCCGACGGGTCATTCCCGGTCGAGGCGGCCGCGCCGAAGCAGCAGCCAGGTGAGCCGGTCGCGGAGTCGGCGTGGATGATCCGGCGGATCGACGGTCCGAGGGTAGAGGGCCTCGACGACCGGTCCCAGGCGTGCCGCAAGGGCGTCGCTGAGGACTCGCGCGAGCGCGAGCTCCTCGCGCGAACCAGCCTCGGGAAGTGGTGCCTCGGACGCCAGGCCGGCCAGCTCACGCACCGTCGTCGCAGGGAGGACGCGCGACGCCATCCGTCGACCGATGTATAGCTCCTCGGTGCCCGCGATCGCGATCGGCAGGATCGGCGCGTTCGTCCGCTGGGCGATGATCGCCCAACCGTTGCGGAACGGACCCAGTCGACCTGCCGGTCCGCTGACGGTCCCCTCGGGCATCTGGACGAATACCGCGCCGTTGGCGATCACCGCCTTGGCGGAGGCGACGTGGGCATCGATGCCGAAACCGCCCCGCCAAACCGGCAGCAGCCCGCCGACCGACCGGGCCAGCCACTCGCGGGTCCGTGACGTGAGCGCGGACGGGGCACTCCCCAGGAACCACGCACGCGGCTCGGCCGGAAGCGCATGCATCACGACGAACGGGTCCATCCACCCGCGATGCGCCGCGGCCACGACCAGGTAGCCGCCGCCCGCGGGTACGTGCTCCCCGCCTGATGTCGCGATCCGGAAACGGAACACGACGAAGCACAGGAACCGCACGAGCAGACGCACGACGCGATAGAGCAGCGAGGCCTGCGCCTCTGGCTTTCGGCCGAGCCACGCCAGTCCCTCGACCGCGCCCCCACGGGCGGCGGCCATGGCCTCTGGCGCGATCCGCGCCGGGGGCGGTCGGCGCCGGCGAGCGGCCGGCTCGGTCACGTCTGGCGGTCGTCAGGCGGCGGAGTCGAGGGCCGTTCCTCGTTCGTGTCCGTCGTGTCCGGTGCGACCTCGTCGACCGCGGCCGATCCGTCGACGTCATCGTCGTCCGCGTCGATGATCGCGTCCCAGTCGACGGCCTCCTTCTTCGGCGGCGGCACGTTGGCCCACGGCTCATCGATCGGTCGTGTCATCCACTCCGCGCCAAGTGCGCCCCACGTCGCGTTCTGCGGGAATGCCGCCGGTCGGTCGGCCGGGTGGCCCCGACGGTGGCGATAGATCAGACCACCGACGCCGATCAGGATCCCGATGAGCGACACGATCTGTGCGGTGGGGATGCCGAAGAACGTCCAATTGTCGGCGCGCAGGTTCTCGAGCAGGAACCGTGTGGTCCCGTACCAGATGAAGAAGACGAGCAGGAGATCGCCCGGTCGCAGTCGCGAGCGGAACCGGAAGCCGAGCCAGACGAGGAAGATCGCACCGAGCACCCCGGAGATCGACTCGTACAGGAACAGCGGGTGGAAACGCGTGGTCTCGGGAAAGACCGTGCACGCGTAGACATCCGAGAGTCGATGCGCGCAGTCGATCGGGATGCCCCACGGCAGCGTCGTCGGCGGCCCGTACAGCTCCTGGTTGAAGTAGTTCCCCCAGCGGCCGATCGCCTGCATCACGAAGAGGGCGGGCGCGATGATGTCCGCCCAGCGTGGGAACGACACCCCGCGCCGGCGCGCGTACCACCACGCGGCGATCGTCCCGGTGACGATCCCGCCGTACACGCCCAGCCCCGAGTACGGCGGCAGGATGATCTTCAACGGATCGTTCGCGTACAGGTGCCACTGATCGATGACGTGGTACAGCCGACCGCCGATCAGGGCCGCGACCGCGACGATGATGATCCCGTTCCCCACGATGTCGGGATCCTCGCCCGCACGCCGCGCGAGCCACACCAGCAGCAGGTACGCCGCCGCGAGACCGATCGCATAACAGAGCCCATACCAGCCGATGTTGAGTGGGCCGATCGAAAACGCGATCGGATCCGGGGGGATGTCGAACATAGGCGGGAGTGTATGGCGCCCGACGCCGATGGCGACGGACCGAGCAGCGAACGGGCGGACACGCGAATCCGGGCGGAAACGGACCGAGCCGCGAAGGGCGAGAGGGGCAGATGGGCGCCGGGACGGGCCGGACGGTCGAAGGGCTCACCCGGAGCGGCGAAGGGCAGACACGGAATCCGGGCCGAAACGGACCGAGCGGCGAAGGGCCCCGGCCCGACTCGGTCCCTATACTTCCGGGCGGTGAACGCCGAGTTCAACTGGTGGCTGCTCATCGTCGGGCTCGTCGTCGGGGCGGGGATCGCGTGGTTCGTGCTGATGGATTCGCGTCGCCGCGAGGTCGACATCGATGAGCAGGAACGGCCGCGTGAGGCCCTCTGGCTCTCCCGGATGCTGAGCGATGAAGGTCATCCCGTCAGCGCGGACGTCGCGGAGCGCTTGCTGGTCCTCCACGACGCGTACCTGGACGCGCCACCTCCCGACGACCCAGAGCCCGCTGACGCACCGGACGTCAGCGCTCGACCCGAACCGTCAGAGTTCGCCGACGATGACCGGGTCCGCGTCGAGCGTCGTGCGCCCGACATCGGTCAGTGACACACCGAATTCGGTCCCGTCCGGGATCCCCCTGACCTCCGGCGTGTCACCGACCCAAAAGGCCAGCTCGTCGGCAAAGAACATCTTCCCGACGTTCGTGCGCTTACCATCGACGACGACCCAGCAGCGGTATTCCTTGCCGGCCGGCGGCAGAGCGAGGTCGGACGCGACGACCACGAGCTTGCCCGTCTCGGGTGAGAAAAGGAGCGTGCCGGTCGTCGATCCATCGTCGGTCGAGGCGAGCGCGACGCGCCGCGAGTCGGGGTCGGCGCTGACGTCGAGGGTCGCCTGGTTGACGGCCTCGAGCGCCGCCACCGCGTTGCCGTAGCGATCAGCGTCAGCGCGCCCGGCCAGGAACGCCGCCGATCCGACGAGGAGGACAAGCGCTGCGGCCACGGCCACCGCCCAGGCAGGGATGCGTGAGCGCCGGGGGCTCTCGTTGGCGTGTGGAGCCGCCGACGCAGGCGTTGGCGTGGCGCCAGACCTCGCCGCTGCCGCCACTTCACGCGGTCGGCCGCGCTCCCGGACGAATGCGAGCGTGCGCTCGCGGAGATCGGCGGGTGGCGTGGTCCGAACGACGTCGCGCAACATCGGTGCCGCTCGCGAGATGCGTCGCAGCTCCTCCGCGCACCGCTCGCACCCCGCAACGTGGCCCACGACGGCGGCTGCGGCCGGGGTGTCACCCGCCATCAGTCGCTCGAGCCCGCCCGGCGCTACGGCCGCGAGCTCGATCTGCTCAAGAACGTCGTCGTGGTCCATGCGTCTCCGTGCTCAGTGGTCGGGCCCGGCCATCTCGGCCGGTGCCATGTATCGCGTGTACTCCGGTCCCACGCCGCTGCCGAGCACCTCGCGGAGGTGGCGGAGCGCGCGTCGCGTCCGGGTCTTGACGGTCCCGAGCGGCCAACCCAGCCGCTCGGCGATCTCGGACTGGGACAGGTCCTCCGCGTACGCCATCACGATCACGACGCGTTCCGGCTCGGGCATGTCTGCGAGCGCCGACTGGAGCGCCGATCGAAGTTCACGCAATGCCAGTTCCCTTTCCGGTGACGCTGGGGGTGCTGCCCCAGCGACGAGCATGCCGCCGGCGAGGACACGTTCGAGCGTGTCCTGGTCCGGTTCGTCGGCGCCGCCCCGTGCGTTACCGCTCGAGGCAGCCGACGTCAGTGGCACGAGATTCGGCCGCCGTCCGGCGGCCCGCAATCGGTCGACGGTCCTGTTCCGCGCGATCGTGTGCAACCACGCGGCCAGCGACGCGATAGACGGGTCGAACGTCTCTGCCCGGTCCCATAGCGCCAGGAAGGTCTCCTGGACGACCTCTTCCGCCATCCCTCGATCCGACGTCAACCGGCTCGCCGATGCAAAGACCGCATCGGCATGACGGTCATAGAGCGCCGCCAAGGCATCGTGCGAACCCGCCGCGACCGCCCGGACAAGGGCCGCGTCGGTGCCCGAGCCCGGGTCGGCGCCCGTCAACGGATACGCCGGCGGCCCATCGGCCGGTTTTCGACGGTTCGGGCCGGGTTTCGGGTCACCAGGTTCCGGCGGCATGACGGACGGTCGCGTGCAGCGACCCCTGAGGGAGATGCGCTTCGAGGCAGGTGACGCCGTCGGGCCCGACGATCGCGTCGTGCGCGGTGCCGGCAAGTAGCTCAAGGCGGTCGCCCTGGCCGAGGTCGACGGAGCCGGCGTCGAGCCCGAATCGGATGCTGCCAGCCTCCACGACGATCACCTTGTCGTAGCCATGGTCGTGCGATCCATAGCGAGCGTGCGGTCCGTTCGACCACGTGCCGAGGTCGAGACCCTCGGCGGTGAGGCGTGCCCCCAGGCTGGCGTCGGACATGGCCGAGGCATGGTACCCGCCACTGCCGGAATACACGTCCGTCGGGGACGGCACCTCAACGTTGCTTGGCTGCTCTCAGCAAGCGATCGGCGATGAACGAGCGTCGCCGACGGCCGGTTCCGACCCGCACTGCCCGCGACGCGTCACGTCCGTGCGAGATCGTGCGCTGTTGCTCGGTCACAGCAAGCACAGCAGGGCAGAGGCAGCGCCAGGAAGAGTGCCGAGCACGCACGGGCCGAGGACGGGCCGAGCACGCGCCAGGATGCCGAGCACGGGCCGAGCACGCACCAGGATGCCGAGCACGCGCCGAGCACGCATGGAGCGCCCGCCAGTGACTCGCCCGGTGCCAGCAGGGCACCGCCCGCTCTCAGCAAGCGATCGGCCATGAACGAGCGTCGCCGACCGACGGATCCGACCCGAACTGCCCGCGACGCATATCGTCGGTGCGAGATCGTGGCCGCGCGCTCGCTCAGAGCAAGCAGCAGGACTCCTGCGTACACGCCGGAGACCCGGGCGAGCGCCCTCGAGGCCGTCGATGCCGTCGCCTAGACTCGCATCGATGCAGGAGCCGATCCTCTATCTCTCCGCCGACGACGTCACCGCGGCGATGCCACCGGTCGCTGAGCGCCTCGAGCTCGCCGAACGGACGATGACAGCGCTCGTCGCCGACGCCGAGCTTCCCCCCAAGATCGGCGTCCATCCTCGCCCGGCAGGCTCGTTCGCTCATGCGATGCCGGCGTCCCTTCGATCATCCGCCGCTTCCCCCGAATCGGGCGACCTCCTCGGGATCAAGTGGGTGACCGGCTTCCCCGAGAACCGCGCCAAGGGGATCCCGGCGATCCACGCGGTCGTCGTGCTGACAGACGCACAGACGGGCGTCCCACGGGCCATCCTCGATGGCGGTCCGATCACGGCACAACGGACAGCCGCTGTGTCGGGCGTCGCGATCTCGCGCTTCGGGCCGACGGCCGCAGCGGCCTCTGGCGCTGCCGACCATCGTCCGCGCGCCACCCTCATCGGCGCGGGGGTCCAGGGCGACAGCCATCTCGAGGTACTCGGCTACGTGCTTCCCGGCGTCGCCCTCACGATCGTCGACCGTCATCCCGACCGGGCCGAGGCGCTGGCCGAGACGGCACGGCAGACGGCGGGGATCACGAGCGCGGAGTCCGTTGCTGCTAGTCGGATGCGCGAAGCGACGCACGGCGCGGACGTCGTCGTCACGGCGGCGTCATTCACCGACCCGGCGAAGCGGCAAGTCATGGATGCCGACTGGCTGGCCCCCGACGCCCTGGTCGTCCCGGTCGACTACGCCACGATGCTTGCCGCCTCAGTCGCCCGCGAGGCGTCGCTGTTCCTCGTCGACGATCGCGGACAGTTCCTGGCCAACCGAGACGCCGGTCAGTTCGACGGCTACCCCGAGCCGACCGGGACGATCGGCGAGGCGATCCTCGACGGGACGATCCGTCCGGCGGCCGGGCGAGTGGTCGTCACGCATCTCGGCGTCGGGCTCGCCGACGTCGTCTTCGCGGACGCGATCGTGCGTCGCGCCGCGAACGCCGGCCTGGGCACCGCCCTCCCCCGCTGACCGATGCGCGGGCGCTACGCGATCCTCGGCGTCGTCATCGTGCTTGTGCTCGTCGTGGGACTCGGCGTCGGAGGCGTCGCCTGGATCACGGGCCGGGCTCTCCCTGAGACGTCCGGCGCGCTTTCTGTGAAGGGTCTCCAGGCCACCGCGACGGTCCGGCGCGATGTCAACGGGATCGCCCAGATCGAGGCCACGAACCCGCACGACCTGTTCATGGCCCAGGGCTACGTGCATGCGCAGGAGCGGATGTGGCAGATGGAGGTCTGGCGCCACATCTCGTCGGGTCGCCTTGCGGAGCTGTTCGGCGCGGGTTCGATCGATGACGACCGTTTCATCCGGACGCTCGGCTGGCGGCAGGCGGCGGAACGCGATCTCGCGCTGCTCGCGCCTGACACCCGTGCGGTGCTGGACGGGTACGCCGAGGGCGTCAACGCGTGGCTCGACACGCATCGGGACAAGCTCGGCCTCGCGTTCGTTGCCACCGGCGCCAAACCCGAACCCTGGACGGCGCTCGATACGCTGGCCTGGGGAAAGGTCCAGGCGTGGAACCTCGGCGGGAACATGACCTCCGAGCTGTTCCGGTACCTCGCCGACGCGCGGCTCGGTGACCCGGCCAGGACCGACGAGCTGTTTCCGAAGCGCGAGGGGTCGCCCGTCATCGTCCCTGGCGATGGCGGCGGTGAGCCGCCACCCGACGGCGAGCCCGCATCGGACGAGGAGGTCCCGGTCCCCGAGGGCGCCACGCCGCCCTCCCTCACCGCCGATCAACTCGCGGCCTGGGCGAACCTCGGTCGACGCGCGGATGATCCCGCGGCCCTCGCCGGACTCGACCTCTCGGACGGTGGCCTCGTCTCCGATCATGCCGTCGGTTCGAACGACTGGGTCGTCGGCCCGCAGATGTCATCGACCGGGGGCGCGCTCCTGGCCAACGACCCGCATCTCGGCATCTCGATGCCATCGGTCTGGTACATCAACGGGCTCCACTGCGCGCCCGTCACCGAGACGTGCCCGTATGACGTGGCCGGAGTCACCTTCCCAGGCGTGCCCGGGATCATCCTCGGCCACAATGCGCGGATCGCGTGGGGCGCGACGAACACCGACCCCGACGTCCAGGACCTCGTCGTCGAGACCCCCGATCCGAGCGACGCGAACCGCTACATGGGCCCCGGCGGTACACCGCGCGACTTTGTCGAACGCACCGAACACATCCTCGTGAACGGCGGCGATCCGATCGACATGACCGTCCGCGAGACCGTCCACGGCCCGATCCTCAACGACGTCGAGCCGCGCCTGAAGGACGCGCCGCTGATGGCGCTGCGCTGGACGTCGACCTCGCCCGATGCCGGTCCGGACCGCACCGTCGAGTCGTTCCTCAGATTGATGAAGGCGACCGACTTCGCCAGCTTCAAGGCGGCGTTCGCGGGTTTCGTGGCGCCCGCGCAGAACTTCGTCTATGCCGACGTCGATGCCCACATCGGGTACCAGATGCCGGGAGCCATCCCGATCCGCTCGTCGCCCGACGACCGGGGTGCCCGACCCGTCTCCGGGGCAGACGGCACCGGCGAATGGACCGGGATGATCCCCTTCGACGAGCTTCCCTCCGCTTTCGACCCGCCAGACGGCTGGATCGTCAGCGCGAACAACGCTGTGACGGACGAGTCGTACCCGTACTTCATCGGCGACGAGTTCGACCCGGGCTACCGCGCCGAGCGGATCGTCGACCTGATCAACGACTACGGCCAGGACGGGCTGAACCTTCCCGAGATGAGCGCGATCCAGACGGATACGGCGCCGCTTCGGGCGCGCGACATCGTCGTCGCGCTCGCCGATGCGAAGCCCGCGACCGCGGACGGCGCGATCGTCGCCCAGCGCATCGCCGACTGGGACGGCGCGTGTCAGGTCGACAGCCGCGGGTGCGCCGCCTACATGGCGTGGGAGTACCGCGTGCTGCGCGGGATCTTCGACGACGAGCTCGGGCCGATCGCCCGGGATTACGTCGGCAGCGCGCAGAGCTGGGTCGCCCTCGAGAACGCGATCGCCGATCCGACCTCACCGTGGTGGGACGACACGACGACGCCGGCGACCGAGACCGCCAGGCAGGTCATCTCGGAGGCGATGGACAGCGCCGGTTCGGAGTTGCGGGCCGCGTTCGGCGATCCCGCCGCATGGACGTGGGGCCGGATGCACACCGCGACATTCGAGGAGCCGACGCTCGGGTCGAGCGGGATCGGGCCGCTCGAGTGGTACTTCAACGCCGGGCCGCTCGCGGTCGACGGCGCGGACGGTGCGATCGATCAGTCCTACTACCGACTCCGGCGCGGCTACCCGGATCCGAAGGATCCCGACTTCAAGCCACTCGGGATGGACGGCCTCTTCGCGGTCACGAACCTGCCGTCGTATCGGCTCTTGATGGACATGTCGGATATCGATGGGGCGAGGATCGTGATCACGACCGGTCAGTCCGGGCTGCCGTTCGACCGCCACTACACCGACCAGATCGAGCCATGGCGGGCAGGCTCCACGCTACCGCTCCCGTTCACCCCTGCCGCGATCAGAGCCGCGACCGTCGCGACGCTGACACTCGAACCGGCGCAGTAGACGGACCGTGATGACGGCCGTGTTCGCCTAGGACTCGCTCCACTCCAGGGGGCCGTCCGGCACCTCGATCATCACGCGATCGTCCTCGACGACGACGGGATAGACCGCGAGCGGCTCCTCAGCCGGCGGGTCGAGCGGCTCGCCGTCGGACAGGTCGAACCGCGAGAGGTGCAGGGCGCAGGTCAGCGTGCCGTTGGTGAGGAAGCCCTTGTCGAGCTCGAAGTACTCGTGCGAACACACGCCCTGGACGGCCGTGTAGTCGTCCTTCTGGTTGATGACGAGCACCTGATCCGTGCCGTCGACCCAGACCATCTTCATCTCGCCATCGGCGATCTCGTCCGTGCCGATCAGGTCGATCCGTCTCATCGCGCACGTCGGCGCTTCGCGTCGCCCACCCCGGGTCGACGCGACGGAGGTTGTGGAGGCATCAGGCGGCGGCCTCGCCGTTCACGCCCTCGGTCCCGGCGATCCAC
Organism: Chloroflexota bacterium; assembly: GCA_045804645.1. Lineage (GTDB taxonomy): Bacteria > Chloroflexota > Limnocylindria > Limnocylindrales > CSP1-4 > SPCO01. Next base: position 45,861 of record JBJMMR010000011.1, read on the forward strand.
TTCGCCTCGAGCAGCTCGCGAAGCCGATCCTGCGCGGACGCCAGCGGCACCCGCGCCACGACAGGCTCGAGGAAGCCGAGCACGATGAACTTGCGCGCCTCGTCCGGCGGGATGCCGCGTGACTCAAGGTAGAAGAGCTGCGTCTCGTCGATCGGTCCGACCGAGCTCGAATGCGCCGCCCGTCGGCAATCCGGCTGGTCGATCTCGAGGCTGGGGATCGCGACCGAGCGGGCCGCCTTCGAGAGATTCATGCCGAACTCGCCGAGGAAGCTGTCGGTGCCGTTGGCCGAGCGCTCGATCGTGATGAGCCCCTTGAGGTACGTCCGCGACCCCTCGAGCAGCGCGGCCTTCGACAACAGATCACCCGTCGTGTCCTTGCCGATGTGGGTGGTGTACGACGTGAGGTCGAACAGCTGCTGGTCCGAGCCGAACACGATCTCGACCTGCTGGACCGAGCTTCGGTCGCCGACGAGCCGGTTGTCGACGCGCGTCCGGACGAGGCGGCCACCGAGCTGGGCGAGCGCCCACCGCAGTGAGGCGGCCTCACCGATCTGTGCCGTCCGATGCTCGAACCCGACGACGTTCGCGGGGAGCTCCTGCAGGCTCGCAACCCCGAGCGATGCCTTCGCTCCGAGCGTGACTTCCATCGTTCCCGCGAAGAGTGACTGACCGGCGTCGGGATCGGCGCCAGCGGACGGCACGAACTCCTCCACGAGCGAGGCCGAGGCGGCATCGCCGAGCCGGACGATCGTCCGGCTGAAGCGGGCCTGATCCGGCGCTCCGAGGGACCAGCGCACGACGATCGGCTTAGCCAGCGTCACGCCAGCCGGTACGTCCACGAGAACGCCGTCGGACCATAGCGCCCGAGTCAGCTGGGCGAACTTGTCATCCGCGGCCAAGGCATCCGGAGAGGTGAGCGCGTCTCGCACCGCATCGAGGTCATCGCGTAACGCGCCGACCCGCAATGACGCGGCCGCAGCCGCCTTCGAGAGCGCGACGACGACAGAGCCGGCGTCGTCGATCTCGACCAGCGCGTCGGCATCCGCGTCGGCCGGCAGATCGCCCGCTCGGCCGTCGCCGACGAGTGCCTCGGACACGACGGTCGCACCCTCGAGCTGCGCGAGGCGCAGGTCGATGTACGGCGTGTAGAGCAGGTTGGATTCGCCAGGAAGTCGCTCGAACGCCTCGAAGGCTGCGCGGCGGTCCGCGGCCAGCCAGTCGGGATCGCCAGCGCCGACGCGGTCGACGGCCGACGCCTCGATCGGCAGCGACAGCTCATCAAGGGCCCGCCGCGCGGGCCGGGGTCGTGAGGCCGAAGCCGTCAACCCAGAGACCCTTCCATCTCCATCTTCACGAGGCGGTTGAACTCGATGGCGTACTCCATCGGCAGTTCCTTGGTGAAGACCTCGAGGAAGCCCTGGACGATGAGGTTCTGCGCCTCGTTCTCGGTCAGGCCGCGGCTCATCAGGTAGAAGACCTGGTCGGCGCTGATCTTCCCGACCGTCGCCTCGTGGGTCATCGTCGTGTCGTCTTCCTGGATGTCGATGTACGGGTAGGTGTCGCTGCGGCTCTGGTCATCGAGCATGAGGGCGTCGCAGCGGACGCTCGCCACGACGTTCGTCGCGCCCGGCGACACCTTCAGCTGGCCACGGTACGTGGCGCGCCCGCCATCCTTCGACACCGACTTCGAGACGATCCGTGAGCGGGTGTTCGGCGCGAGGTGGATCGCCTTGGCGCCCGTGTCCTGGTGCTGGCCCTTACCGGCGACCGCGACCGAGATGATGTCCGCCGTCGCGCCCTCGCCTCGCAGGTAGATCGCGGGGAACTTCACGGTCTTGCGCGAACCGGTGTTCGCGTCGATCCATTCGACCGTGCTGTTCTCGTACGCGTGCGCGCGCTTGGTGACGAGGTTGTAGACGTCGTTCGACCAGTTCTGGATCGTGGTGTAGCGGACCTTCGAGCCCGGCAGGGCGACGACCTCGACCACCGCCGCGTGGAGCGAATCGGTCGCGTAGATAGGCGCGGTGCAGCCCTCGATGTAGTGGACCTTGGCGCCCTCGTCGACGACGATCAGCGTCCGCTCGAACTGGCCGGTGTTCTCGCCGTTGATGCGGAAGTAGGCCTGCAGCGGGAGCGGGACCTCGACGCCCTTCGGCACGTAGACGAACGAGCCGCCGGACCAGACGGCGCTATTCAGGGCAGCGAACTTGTTGTCCTCCGGCGGGACGACGGTACCGAAGTGCTTCTTGAAGATCTCGGGATATTCCTTGAGCGCCTGGTCCGTACCCATGAACACGACGCCGATCTTGCTCAGCTCCTCGCGGACGCTGTGGTACACGACTTCGGAGTCGTACTGCGCCCCGACCCCGGCCAGGAACTTGCGCTCGGCCTCCGGGATGCCGAGCCGCTCGAACGTCGCCTTGATCTGCTCGGGGACGTCGTCCCACGACTTCTCTTCGCGCTCGGACGGCTTGCGGTAATAGACGATCTTGTCGAAGTCGATGCGATCAAGGCCGTCCGTCCAGTTCGGCATGGCCCGCTTCTCGAAGTGGTCGAAGGCCCGGAGCCGGAACTTGAGCATCCACTCTGGCTCGTCCTTGAAACGCGAGATCTCCTCGACGGTCTCACGCGTCAACCCGCGCTTGGTCTCGCGCAGGTAGACGATGTCATCGTGGAAGGCGAACTTCTCACGCTGGTCGGTGACGATCTCGCGGGTTGCGGTCATGCAGTCCTCGTTCCGGGGAACATCGGGACGCCCGCGGCATGGGAGCCTGGACGCGTGTGGTAATTCCGAGTCAGATTATCGGGATTACGGCGCGCAGCGTCAACGACGCCGTCACCCCGCTTGCGGTGGTCAGGCGTCTGGATCGGCGATCGGCTCGCCGAGCTCGATGATGCGGCCGCTGATGTCGCCCGCGTCCGAGTACGTCTCGCTGTGAGCGAGTCCCACGTCGGGGAGCCCGAGCCCGGTCGCGGCAGCGTCGGTCAGGAAGAGGTATGGGCGCGCGCCGATCCGTGAGCGGACGGTGTTCTTCAGCAATCGATGCGCGATCGTCACCGCCGGGCCGAGCAGGTCGCTGCCCGCTCCGACCGGCTGACGGACCGCGGGTCCCCGGTGGACCACGACCTTGAGGTCGAGATGGGCGACGGCCGGGCAGGCGGTGCAGACGTGGTCGCTGGACGGGATCGCCCGCGTCCGGCTTTCGACGAACGCGCGGTACATCGTCCCGAGATCGTCGAGCACCCGGTCACCTCGACCGTCGAGCTCCGCCGCTGGTGCCGCGGCGAAGACCGCGTCGCCCTCAAGCTTGACGAGCGTGAAGTCCGGCTCGACACCGCGGATGACCGAATCGAGCAGGGCCGCCAGGATCGAGTACGCCGCCGGCACGCCTGCGCTGAAATCGAGCCCATGCTCCTGCTCGACGCCCGTCATGAACCCGGTGTAGCCGGAGATGTCGGCGAGCAGCAGATAGCGCGGCCCCGCCTGCCGGTCGGCTCCCGACTGATCGGCGGATCGTGCTGCGTCGGCCATCCTTGCTCCCGTCTGCGACGTGTCGAGCGGCGAGCGACCTCGCCGTGAGCGAGGTCATGCTACCCGCGGAACGTCCACCGCCCGTCGCGACGACCCTTATCGGTCGCGTGTCGCCACGACCGCGTCGGCAGCCGCGTGCGCAGCGGGGTGACCGGTGACCGCCGCGAGGAAGGGCGCCCGATCGATCGCGAGCAGCGTGGATGGTTCGTTGGCGAAGACCGATGCCGTCCGCGGCACGTCCCGCAGGATCGCGATCTCGCCGACACCCTCGCCCGGCTGCGTGACATCACGAAGACGGACGCCGTCGCGTTCGACCCGCAGCGACCCGGCGGCCAGGACGTAGAACCGGTCGCCGGCATCGCCCTGTCGGATCAGCCCATCGCCCGCCGCGACGTCCAGCCAGCCCGCCCGGCGCGCGACGGCCTCCAACTCCGGTGCCGGCAGCGGTCGGAAGATCGCGCCGGCGCGAAGTAGCGCGATCTCGCGAGCGGGCACCCCGGCGCCGCGCTCGAGGTCGGCGAGCCGCGACCACCGAAGCGCGACGAAGAGAGGCAGGATCGCGGCGACCGCCACGACAGCCCCGACGAGCCCGAACGCCCCGACGAGGATCGGGACGAGCACCGCGCCGGCAGCGAGACCCGCCATCCCCAGACCCTCCTGCAATCCGAACACGCGCGCGAGGGTCTCGTCGCGGACGGAGCGCTGGAGCATCGTCCGGCCACAGATATCGACGATGGCGAGCCCGGCGCTGCCGACGACGACGAGCAGCGGCGCGACGAGAGCCGATGGGACCAGACCGACCGCCGCGATGGCCGCACCCCATACCAATGCTCCGCCGCCCGCTACCGCGGCGAGGCGAGGCCGGCCGACGATGATGAACGTCGCGGCGCCGCCGAGCATCGCGCCCGCACCCAGCGCCGCTGCGAGGATCCCGGCGCCCGGCTCGCCGGTCTCGAGCAGCTCGATGGCGAGCAGCACGAAGAGCACGTCACAGGCGCCGATCACGAGCATCCGGGCGGTGAGCAGGCCGACGAGGACCCGAGCATCGCGGTCGGCCAGGACGAGCCGCAAGCCTCCGAGGAGGCCGACCTCATCCGCGTCAGATGGTGCGAAGACGATCGGGGCCAGCCGAGGACGGACACCCACGGTCACGAGCAGCGCGACGACGAGGGCGAGCGAGCCCGCGAAGAACACGGTCGCGGGGGTCCCGACCGCCAGGAGCGCTGCGGCCGCGAGCGGCCCGATGAGCTGACCGCCCCCCTCGAAGAACCCGCTCGCGCCGTTGGCCATGGTGCAATCGGCCGGGGCCATCGCGAGCGACGGCAGCAATGCCGACTGGGTCGGCCTCGTCACGACCAGCGAGGCCGCCGTGACCGCCGCCACGGCGTACGTCACGATCGGCGGCGCGTCGGCAAGCATCGTCAGTCCCGTCAGGAACATCGCGACGGCTTGGACCGCGTAGCCGACGGCGAGTACGCGTTCGCGCCGGAACCTGTCACCGAGCGCGGATGCCGCGGGCGCCGCGATCGCCGCCGGGACGAGCTGGATGAGGGCGACGAGGCCGACCGACAGCGGACCCGTCCGCTCGTACGCGTAGAGCAGGATCGCGACCCAGGTGCCGTACTCGGCGGCGCTGAAGAGCAGGAAGGCGACGAGCACGCGTCGCAATGGACCGTTGCCGATGAGGCGCCGGCCGAGGGCGGTCCCGACGCCCACGGTGGGTGTCACGCCGGCGATGGTACGGACTTGGCGTTCGGCTACCGCCCGGGTTCCGGAGAATCAGGACACCGCCCCGGTTCCGGGGCGGTGTCAGAGCGGCTGGTGTCAGGTCAGGCGCGGGCGGGGACGTCGTTCGTGACGTTCGTCTCCGTGTCGTTGCCCAGGCCCTGGGGGAGCGGCGTCGGCGGCTCCGCATACGGGCTGTTCGTCGAGCCGAGGGCCCCGCTGTAGGTCGACGAGTCGACACCCGCGGTCGGCGTCGCGTCGAACGCACGTGCCTCGTCATCCCACGTCGAGCGCCGATCGTTCATGCGCCCGCGCGCCCGCTGGGCACCCTCGCGCAGCCGCATCTTCACGCCTGGCGAATTCGCGAACGCCCAGCTCACCAACCCGAGGGTCACGAGGGCCGCGAGGATGAACGGGAGCCGTCGTGTCCGGCGGCGCTCGATCAGGCCAGCGTTCTCGGCGGCCTTGCGGGCTTCCTTCGCGACCTGCATCGCGTTGTCACGGGCAGTGTCGGCGACCTGCTTCACGCCGTCCTTCGCACCATTCGTGATCTTCTCGACGTCGACGGAACTCAGATCGACGGCCGAGACGACCGCCGGCATCTCGAAGTCCTGGCGGAACTCGGCAAGGTCCTTGCGGACGTCCCGGATCTCCTTGCGGGCCTCACCGAGTGCCTTCGCGATGTCGTCGCGGGACATCTCGGGAAGTCGCAGCTCCGGGATGCGGGCACGGAGATCCTTCAGATTCAGCTCTGGCATCGCACGCCTCCTCGTCATGGATGACCAAGGATACCTGCACGGGGCCGGCGAACCCTCGTCGCGGACGCGCGTCGGAGATTGCAGCCACCTTCCATCCGGCGGTTTTCGGCCGTCGGACACGCGTCACGAGGGGTCAGGCGGACGCCCCGCGACGTCAGGCGGGCGTCAGGATGCGATCAGGGCTTGAGCGTCCTGGTCGCCCACGAACCCCAGTTGCCGCTCCGATCGCGCTCGCGGACCCGGAACTCGTAGGTCCACCCGCGCCGCCACCACTTCGTCATCCGATGGGCCGTCGTGAGCGCAGGGGTCGCCCATGTGCCGCCGGCGAGGCGCCATTGGACCTGGAAGTAGCGGTGCCCGGCGGTCAGTACCTGCAGCCGGATGTCGCCACCCGAGAAGTACACCGTGCCACGCGCCCAGACGCTACTGAGATAGGTCTTGCTGAAGCTGCCGGTCTTCGCGTAGCCGCCGGTCCGGTCCGGGCCCTTGAGATACACGCCGGCCCAGTAGCGCGTGCCGTCAGGCGCGATCGCCAACCCGAAGCCGACATAGTTGTACAGGCTCGAGAGCACGATGGCCTTGTGGCTCGGCGATCCCATCCAGCCGTCCACCGCGAACTCCGCGGAGTAGTCGAGCGGTCCCGCGGTGTTCCACGCGATGATCTCGCCCGCCGCGTACCACGTGATGTGCGCGGAGTCGATCATGTCGAAGACGTCCGTGCCATTCGACTGCGTGTGACTGAACTGACCGGAGGCCGCCATGTACTGCGCTCGGTGGCGCGCCAGTTCGCTGAGTCGGGTATCGAGACGGAGCTTGACGAGGCCCCGCGCGGTTCGCTGCGCATTGGTGAGCGCGAGCGCATGACCCTCGGCGGCTCGCATCGCCGTGGCGCTGGTGTCGATCTCGCCGGCTGTCGCTGCCGGGACGACGCGGATCAGCAGGGCGATGATCAACGCGACGGGACCGAGGTGGCGAAGATGGGAACGCATGTCCCGATGGTCGGAAGCCGTGTCGCTTCCCGGAACCGGTCACCGGTCCCACCGGCGACGGGAGGATGGTCCCGCATCGACCCTCCCACATGGGTCCCGACCCCACTCGACCCTCCCGTTCCGAACTGGCGCCCCGACGAGGTCGGAGCCGACCTGCGACCATGGATGGGGAGTCAGGGATAGGAGGACGACATGGCACAGGTACGTCGCGCTGAAGCCGTCTGGACCGGCGATCTGGCCACCGGCCAGGGGACGGTGAGCGCCGTCTCGAGCGGCATCTTCCGCGACACGCCGGTCAGCTGGCCGGCACGGACCGAGGAGCCCGGCGGGAAGACCAGTCCCGAGGAGCTATTCGCGGCGGCGCACGCCTCGTGCTTCGCGATGGCGTTCTCGGCGGGGCTCGGCAGGGCAAAGACGCCCCCAGAGCGGCTGACCATCTCCGCGGAGGTCACGTTCGACAAGGTCGAAGCCGGCTGGCGGGTCACGACGAGCAACCTGACGGTGACAGGCGTCGTCCCCGGGATCTCCCAGGAGGAGTTCGCCACGGCCGCGGAGGCCGCCAAGGTCGGTTGCCCGATCAGTCAGACGCTGCAGGGCAACGTCGAGATCAACGTCGAGGCGACCCTCGAGTCGTAGAGGTCAGGCGATCGACAGCAGCCGCCTCGGGTTCGCGACCGTCATCGTCTCGATCTCCGCGTCGCCGACGCCGGCCTGCCGGAGCCGCGGCAGGAACGTCGAAGCGAGATACGTATAGCCGTTCCCGCCGTAGCGCTGGAGCTGTGAGTCGTGGCAGACATCCTGTGACAGCAGGACGTGCTCGACGTGTCCGTGTGACAGCAGCTCGCACAGCAACTCGACGATGCGCGCCTCGCCGTGTCGCTCGGCGGGCGTGAACGACATCCCGAGGAAGTCGAACTCGATCGACGCACCGCGCTCGATGATCGCGAGATAGTGGTCGAGATGCGGGTAGGAATCCGAGTGGCCGATGACGACGCGCGACGGATCGGCCCCTTCGTCCTCGAAGAGACGGAGCTGCTCGAGACCGACCGGCGACAGGACGCTGTGGGTCGTGAGGCCGAGACCCGTGCGGCGAGCTGCCCGCCCCGCGGCGCGATGGACACGCTCCTCGAGCGCTGAGACCCACGGCTTGTCGGTCCCGATCTCGCCGATGATCCCCGGTCGGATGCCCGTGTCGCCGACGCCGTCGGTCGCCTCGCGGACGAGCTCGTCGGCGAGGTCGTCGACCGATCGTCGATCGATCAAGGTCTCCGATGGGTAGTACGCGCCCCGATACCAGCCGCAGCCCATCACGACGTTCAGGCCCGAGGCACGGGCGATGCCCGCCAACCACTCCGGATCCCGCCCGACGCCCGGCATCGTGAGGTCGACCACGCTGCCGCCGCCCACCTGCCGGAACGCGCCGAGCTCCTCGAGGATCAGCGGCTCGTCGCGCGTCAATTGCCAGTAGTCCCACCGCGCGGGGATATGCCAGAGCGCGATCTGGGTGTGCTCATGTGGGAGCGTGAACCCAAGGTCGCCCGGGTCGATCGCGCCAAGGACGGTCTGGACGTGCGGCATGGCCGCCCGATGCTACGCCGTGGCGACAGCCGGTCGCTCGGCTCCCCGGACCGCAAGCAGGACATCGAGGACCGCATTCGCGCGGCGCATCGACTCCTCCGGTCGATACCCATCGCCGGCCTCGATCCGCTGGAGCAAGAGCCCGTCGAGGAGGGCCATGAACCCGCGTCCGAACCCATCGACATCGAGCCACTCCGGCAGCTCCCCCCGGACGATGCCCTCGCGTAGCAACAGCTGGGCTGCGCCGAGCAGTCGTTCGCGGCGACGGGCGAGCATCTCCCGCACGCCCGGCTCCTCGCGGGCTTCGGCCCACGCGCGGACGAGGCTCACCTGGCCCGGTTGACCGTCGAAGTCATCGATGGTGTCGACGTAATAGGCGACGGCGGCGCGGAGCCGCTCGGCGGTCGTCGCGAGTGGCGCGAGCCGTGCCGCGAGCTCATCGAGGCCCTGTCCGGAGATCAGGTCGCAGCTGTGGAGGAACAGCTCGTCCTTGCCGGTGAAGTGCGTGTAGATCGCGCCGACCGAGAGACCGGAACGGGCGACCACGTCCGCGATCGTCGCACGGTGAAATCCCTTCTCGGCGAAGACGGCGACGGCCGCCCGGATGATCCGGTCGCGGACCTGCTGCTCCTGGACGGCGGTGAGTCGGGGCACGTGCGGTGAGGGCTCCAAAACGAATGGCGGCTCCCCCAACGTTACCGCTTGTGCAGGCGACACGCAATCATCTACTGTTGACACAGGGAATGACCATTCTCTATGGTTGCGAAAACCAACAAGCCCGCCCGACTGGGGTCCCGCCACGATGTTCAGTGCCTGGGGAGCGTTCGTCTACCGCTTCCGACGTCCCATCGCCCTGTTGTCGATCGCCATCGCCATCGCGTCGTCGATGCTTGCGTCAGGGGTCACGGGCGCGCTGAGCGCGGGCGGGTGGACGGACCCTGATTCGGAATCGACTGCCGTGACGGACCGACTGGGCGATGCGTTCGGGGCCGCTGGCGGTTCGATCGTCGCCGTCTACCACGGCAAGCCCGGCGACGACGCGCGGTCGGCGGCGTTCCAGACGACCATCGCGGACTCAATCCGGGACCTGCTGGACGACCAGCGGGTCGACTCGTCGATCGGATACGCCGAGACGCACGACGATCGGTTCATCAGCAAGGACGGGACCTCGGCGTACGTCGTCGTCCGGCTCGGCATCACGGATGAGCAGGCCGTCGACGCGATGGACGACTTCCGCGCGCTGATCCATCAACCGTCGGACGTCACGCTCCAGCTCACAGGCGTCGGCCCCGCGACCCAGGACCAGTCGAAGCAGTCGGAGAAGGAGCTCGTCCAGGCGGAGACGGTCTCGTTCCCGTTCGCGGCGCTCATCCTGATCCTCGTCTTCTCGTCGCTCATCGCTGCGGGGATGCCACTGCTCGTCGCGGCGCTCGCCATCCCCACCACGCTCGGTGGCGTGTTCCTTGCCGCGCAGGTGACCGAGCTCTCGATCTACGTCCAGAACGTCGCGACGATGCTGGGGCTGGCGCTCGCGATCGACTACTCCCTGTTCATGGTCAGCCGTTTCCGCGAGGAGCTCCGACGTGGACGAGATGTGGGCACGGCGGTGCAGATCACGGTGGCCACGAGCGGCAAGGCGGTCACGTTCTCCGGTCTCGCGGTGGCGGTCGGACTGTCAGGTCTCCTGCTGTTCCAGCCGACCGCCCTCCGATCGTTCGGGATCGGCGGCGCGCTCACGGTCGGCGCGTCGGTCTTCTTCGCCCTCACGTTCTTGCCGGCCGTCCTCGGCATGCTCGGGCCGCGCGTCAACTCGCTCAGCGTCAGAGCACTCCGCGACCGGATCCGTCTCCTGCTCGGCCGACCTGTCGGCGAAGCCGCCGAGGCCGCGAGCGCCTCGCGCTGGGAGCGGATGGCGCACTGGGTGATGGCCCGTCCGTTCGCTGTCCTGGTCCCGACCCTGGCCTTCCTGCTCATCCTCGGGACCCCGTTCCTGCGGCTCAGCCAGGGCATCCCCGATGCGTCGATCCTGCCGCCCGGCATCGAGAGCCGTGAGGCGTCCGTCGCCCTGTCCGACGACTTCCAGGCCGGGGAGACATCGCCGATCGTCGTCCTCGCCGACGTCGATGGGTCACCGACCGACGAGGCCAACGTCCAGCGCATCCTGGACCTGTCGACGGCGATCGCGGAGGTCGATCACATCGATCGCGTCGAAGGGCCGTTCGCCGCGATCAAGGACCCGCAGACCGGCGGGCCGCTGGACGCGGCCGGGATCTCCGCGCTGTTCGGGATGAAGCGCGACCTGCTGCCACCCGAGATGGCCGGCGGCCTCGACCAGCTCGAGGACACCTACATCCGCGGCTCGACCGTCCGGCTCGACGCGATCAGCCCACTCGCCCCACTGTCGCCGGACGGCACGGCCGTGGTCGTCGGCGTGCGCGATGTCCATGTCGATGGGGTCACGACACAGGTCGGTGGGCTCGCCGCGAGCGGCCACGATTTCATGGTCAGCCAGTCCGACACGATCCCCTACGCGATCGCCCTGACGCTGGGCGCGAGTGCGGTGATCCTGTTCCTGCTGTTCGGGTCGGTCGTCATCCCGATCAAGGCCGTGATCATGACGCTCCTGTCGATCACCGCGTCGTTCGGCGCCCTCGTCTTCATCTTCCAGGAGGGCAACTTCTCGAACCTGCTCGGCTTCACGAGCCCAGGATTCACCGTCGCCGGCAACCCCATCATCATGTTCAGCGTCCTCTTCGGGCTGTCGATGGACTACGAAGTCCTGCTCCTGTCGCGGATCCAGGAGGCGTACCGACGGACCGGCGACAACACGGCATCCGTCGCAGAGGGTCTGGCCAAGACCGCCGGCGTCATCACCGGCGCGGCGCTGATCATGGTGTCGGTGTTCGCGGCGTTCGCGCTCGCCGAATCGATCACGATCAAGAGCATCGGCGTCGGGATGGCCATCGCCGTCCTGATCGATGCGACCATCGTCCGCGTCCTGCTCGTCCCGGCGACGATGCGGCTGATGGGCAAGTGGAACTGGTGGGCACCGGGGCCGCTCGGGCGGTTCGCAGATCGGCTCGGGTTCAGTCACGTCGAGGACGAGCCCACGTTGCCCGCGCCGACGCAGCCCAGTCCAGTCCCGGCGGGGTACGCTGGTACGTGACGTGGACGATCGATCCGGCGAGGTGACGAGGCTCGGCCCCGATAGCGGCGGCCGGACACCCGGCGCGTCCGAAGTCCGCGCCTACAGCTGGGAATGGGGCACCGGACGTCCTGGCGACCAGGGGCGTCGGCCGGGCCTCCCGTGGATCGGCGTGTTCCTGCTGGTCCTCGGCGGCCTGCTGCTGATCCAGACGCTGTTCCCGCAGTCGCAGGCGATCGGCTCGGTGCTGGTGCTCGCGGTCGGACTGGCGTTCCTCATCCGTTGGGCCGTCACGCGCGGGACGGGCTCGTTGTACGCGGGCGCGATCATCACGGCCCTCGCCGTGCCGAGCGCCCTCACGAACGCCGGGCTGAGTCGCGACGGCCTCGGGACCTTGTGCCTCGGCATCGCCTTCCTGTTCATCGCGCTGGTCCGGGCGACCGGCGGTGGTGGCGTCGGCTGGCAGGCATGGTTCGGCGGCCTGCTCGCACTGTTCGGTGCGGTGAACCTCATCCAGCCCCAGATCGGCGGCCTCGTCATCCCGATCGTGCTCGTGGTCGGTGGCGCCGTGCTCGTCCTTGGGAGCACGATGGCACCGGGCCGTACCTGGCGGTTGCCGCGGTAGGATCGCGAAGGGTGCGTGCGCACCATTGACCGTGTGCACGGCCGCGGCACCCTAGGCGAGCCATGGTTGGTCGCAGGAGGTAGGCGCGATGAGAGCACCGCCGATCGGTGTCGCAGTCCTGGGCTTCTTTGCCCTCGTCAACGGTTTGGGCGCCCTGATCATGGGGCTCCGACTGATGGGGTTCGTGACGTTCGGTCCCGCCGAGACCGGCTCGGGCCTCTTCTTCTGGGGCTTGATGACGTTCATCCTCGGGGTCGCCTACATCGCCGTCGCATGGGGTGCTTGGACGCTGCGCATCTGGGCATGGACGTTCGGGATGCTCATCGCGATCCTCGGCATCTTCAACGCGGTGATGGTCACGCTCGCGACGGGCAACCTCGGGACCGGCTTGGCGACCGCGCTCCTGCCGGCCGTCATCCTGTGGTACCTGAACACGTCCGGGGTGAAGGACGCCTTCGTCGAGGGCGAGATCGAGGCCGGCCGCGGTTTCGCGAACGACTACGAGCGAGACGTCGCCCAGCGGATGGCCGCCGAGCGAGCCGACGACAGCGGCGCCTGACGACCGACCAGCGTTGACCTGACCGCGACCGCGTCTAGCGGGTCGCCGCCTCCGAGGCCGTCGCGATATCGACGGCCTCGGCGATCACCTCCGCGACCCGCTGCAGTTCGTCGTCCGTGATGACGAACGGCGGGCCGAGCAGGATCGTGTCGCCATCGATGCCATCGGCGTTGCCCGATCCCATGTAGACGAGGACGCCGCGCTCGCGTGCCGCCGCCAGCACCCCTTCCGCGATCCGTGCGGCGCGCGGGTACGCACGTCGCGTCGCACGGTCCTCGACGAACTCCACGCCGATCATCAGGCCGCGGCCGCGGATCTCCCCGACCGCTGGATGTTCCTCGAGCGCGCCCTTGAGGAGCGTCATGAGGCGCACGCCCTTCTCGGCGCTGGCCGTGACGAGGTCCTCGTCCTGGAGGATGCGCAGCACTTCGCGGGCGACCGTCGCGCCGAGCACCGAGTGCGAATGGGTGAACCCGTGGACGAAACCCTTGCCCGGCGCGGTGACGGTCTCGTACACCTCGCCGCTGCCCGCGGCGAACGCGAACGGCCAGTAGCCACTGGTCGTCCCCTTGGCCGCGACGAGGATGTCGGGCCGGACGCCCCAATGGTCGAGACCGAACCAGCGACCCGTCCGCCCGAACCCCGTCATCACTTCGTCGGCGATCAGCAGGACGCCGTGCCGGGCACACACCTCGGCGACGGCCGGCCAGTAGTCGTCCGGCGGGACGACCGCGCCGAGGGTCGCCCCGACGATCGGTTCGGCGAGGAACGCCGCGACACGACCCGGCCCTGCGTCACGGATCGCGACGTCGAGCTCCGCGGCGAGCGCTTCGCCGTCGCCGAGCGCGTGAGACCGGGCGTCACCCGCGCGGTACGGGTAGGCCGCGGAGACGTGTCGGAACCTCCCGAGCCACGGTTCGTACGGCGCCCGCAGGGGTGGACGTCCACCCGCATCGAGGGCGCCGATGGTATTGCCGTGGTAGCTGCCGTAGCGCGAGATCAGCGCGTCGCGGTCGGGCTCGCCGCGGGACAGGTGATAGATCCGCGCGAGCTTGAGGGCCGTCTCGATCGCCTCTGACCCGCCCGATACGGGATAGATGGCGGGCGCGTCGAGCGGCAGGACCTCGCCGACGGCCGCCGCGTACGCCTCCAGCGGTTCGGTGGTGAATGCCGACCCGTGGGCATACGCGAGCCGTCGGACCTGATCGGCCATCGCGTCGGCGATCGATGCACGCCCGTGCCCGACGTTGACCACGATCGCCCCACCCGCGGCGTCGATGTACGTCCGACCGGCGGAGTCGGTGATCGTCGCGCCGCTCGATTCCACCGCGACAGGCGGCTCAGCCATGAGCGAGCGTCGAAATACGCGCCCGGCGTTATGGGTCTGCTCTGTCACGCCTCGATCGTAGCGGGTCGGCGAGGCCGCGGCCCACGGCGACCCGTCGGCGAGGCTGCGGCCCACGGGAACCGGGTCGGCGCTCGCGGTGTACGGGGTACGGTTGTCGTGGAGGGCCGTCCACATCGAAGACGCCGAACTGATCACGCGCGCCCGCGCCGGCGACGTCGCGGCGTACGAGACCATCGTGCGCCGCTATCAGGACGTTGCGGTCCGGACCGCGCACCTCATCTGCCCGGAGACCGATGCGGACGATGCCGTCCAGGAAGCGTTCATCAAAGCGTTCGATGCCCTTCCCCGCTTTCGCGACGGATCGCCGATCCGGCCGTGGCTGCTGCGCATCGTCGCGAATGAGGCGCGCAACCGCCGACGATCCGCAGGTCGTCGACAGGGATTGGCGCTCCGTGCGGCCGACGCGGCGCCCCAGCGCACGGCGCCGGGGCCGGAGCAGATCGTGATGGCCGCGGAGGAAAGGTCGGAGCTGCTCGCGGCGCTCGCGACACTCCGCGACGACGACCGCGAGGTGCTCGGCGCCCGATTCCTCCTCGACCTCAGCGAGGCCGAGACAGCGGAGACGCTTGGTATCCCGCGCGGCACCGTCAAGTCGCGGACCTCACGGGCACTCGGGCGCCTGCGGGACGCACTCGGGGCCGACCGAGGCGGCGACCGATGACCGATCGACGCCTGGCCCTGGACGATCTCGGTCTCGAGAACGCCCTTCGCGCGCTGTCGACGGAGATCGATTGGCCGACCGCCCCGCCGCCCGGCCCTGGCGGCGCCCCGACCCGACCCGATATCGCGATGCGCGTCCGCGCACGACTCGCATCACGCGAACCACGAGGACGCGGCTGGTGGGCCTTCGGCGGTCGACCGCTCCGTCGCGGGCTCGTCCTCGCGCTGCTGGCGCTGCTCGGGCTCGCGATCATCGCCGGTGCGGTCGGGCTGGGTCTTCCCGGTCTGCGCATCACCCTAGGCGAGCCGCCCCCGTCGGTCTTGCCATCGCCGACGGCTGCGACCGGCGCGACCGGGAGCCGCCCGCCCGCGGTGAGCCCGACGCTTCCGCCGATCGCGGGGATGCGCCTGCTGCTCGGGCGTCAGGTCGCGCTCGACGAGGTGGAGCCCGCGACCGGGGTCGCGGTCCGCCTCCCGAAGGACTCGCGCCTCGGCCGGCCGGACAGCGTCTGGATCGACCCCGCCAAGGGCGATCAGGTCGCCTATGTCTGGAAGTCGAGCGGCGAACTGCCTCAGACCCTCGAACCAGGGGTCGGTTTGGTGCTGATGCGGTTCGACGGCCGGAATGACGACGAGTTCTACGACAAGGCGATCCACAGTGGGACGACGCTCGAACGCGTGAAGGTGGCCGGCCATGCAGGCTACTGGATCTCGGGCGACCCGCACTTCTTCTTCTACACCGCCGCGGACGGGCGTTTCGTCGAGGACAGCCGGCGTTGGGTGGGCGATGCCTTGATCTGGAACGACGGCACTGCGACGTACCGGATCGAGAGTGGGCTCGGACGCGACGCGACGATCGCGATCGCGGAGTCGATCGAGTAGCGCGCGAGCCGGATCTCAGCCCGCTCTCACATTTCCCTGAGAATCTCGGATCGACGGCGCACCGTCGCGCCGCCATCCGGAGGCCCGCTCGTGACTCGAACACGCTCCATCGCACTGATCCTCGTCGTCGTGGCGGCGATCGTCGTCGGTGGCTACATCGCATATGACCAGGTGCTCCGCGGCGACGATGTCGCATCCCTGACGCTCCGGAGCACCGCGCCGTCTGCGGATACGGGCGGCACGGCCCCGACGCTCGCCCCAACGGCCAGCAGCGCGGCAAGCTCCTCGACCGCTCCGTCGACCGACGGCAGCGTCGCCGGGGAGTGGACCGTCGGCACGGGAAGCGTCGCCGGATACCGCGTCCGCGAGCAGCTCGCCAACCTTCCCGCTGAGTCGGACGCCGTCGGCCGGACCGAGAGCGTCAGCGGCTCGATCACCGTCGAGAGCGACGGCGACGCCGCGAGCCTGACGGCGGGCACCCTGACGGTCGACACGACGACGATCGAGTCCGACGAGTCGCGGCGCGACAACCGCCTGCGCAGCGAGGGCCTACAGACGGATCAGTATCCGACGGCGACGTTCAAGGTCAGCCAGCCCGTCGAGATCCCCGCAGGAGCGCTCGCCGGGACGGCGAGCGACGTCACGCTGGTCGGCGACCTGACGCTGCACGGCGTCACGAAGTCGGTGCAGATCCCGGCGAAGGCGCAGCTCGCCGACGGCAAGGTCCAGGTCGCCGGAACGCTGACGTTCCCGCTCTCGGACTTCGGCATCACGCCGCCGAACGTCGGGGGATTCATCCTTTCGATCTCGGACGAAGGCACCTTGGAGTTCCTCGTCTCGTTCGAGAGGGCCTGACCGGCGATCTCCGGCGACCACCGGCGACGGGCGCGACGCTACTTCGTGTAGACGCCGGTCGGGTCGAGCTCCTCGCGGATGAGTCGCAGCTCCTCGGCCGTCGGTGTCGGCGTTGACGCCAGATCCTCGGCGACCTTCACCTCCCAGCCGATCGTCGCCCGCACGGCATCGACGGTCGCACCGGGGTGGAGGGAGGCGAGGCGCATCTCGCCGCTCTCGTCGAAGTCGTAGATGCCGAGGTCGGTCACGACTACCGACGGGCCACGCCCCAGCCAGCCGCCCTCGGTCCGGATGCGCTCGGCCTGCTCGGCGCCGCCGAGGTTGCCCGGCGAGGTCCGGAAGTCGATCGTCTCGACGAACGAGCGCGCCGACTGACGCATGATCACGTAGACCTGTCGCGCGTTGATGGCGATCTCGCACGCCCCGCCGCTTCCCGGCAGACGCGTCCTCGGGTGGTCGTACGGACCGATGACGGTCGTGTTGATGTTGCCGAACCGGTCGATCTGCGCCGCGCCGAGGAAGCCGACGTCGACCAGACCTCCTTGCAGGTAGTAGCCGAACAGCTCGAGCATGCTGACGACGGCCGTCGAACCGGTGACGATCGTCGGGTCGCCGATGCTGAGCGGCAAGCGCTGCGGCCGGGCACCGAACACACCAGCTTCGTAGACGAGCTCGAGAGCCGGCGCGACGGTCCGCTGCGCGAGGTTCACCGCGATATTGGGAAGACCCACACCCACGAAGCAGACGCGCTGCCCCTCCAGCGCGCGCGCCGCCGCGACGATCATCATCTCCGACGCGCTGAACGTCGCGGCCGTCACCGGATGTCCTCGATCGCCGTGTAGACCGTCTTCCCGAGCCGGCGCGCGAGGTCGACCATCCGGTCGGCGCCCTCGGACTCCCCGCCGATCCGCAGCACGCCGTCGCAGCGTGCCAGTACCCGTTCCGCAACGGGATGGAAGATCTCGCTGAAGGGGTCCCCACCCGCATCATCGCGCTCGGCCTGCTCGATCAGCGGGAGCGCGAACCACTCACCCAGGACGGGCAGGTGCCCACGCCGGTACAGATCGAGTGCAGTACGGGTCATCGCCTCGACGTTCGCGCCGATCTTCGCCCGGTCGCCGCCCGTGCCGGAGCGGTACGGCCCGGCCACCAGGATCATCATCGGGTCGTTCATCGGTACGAGCCGTAATCGACAGAGCCGGACGGCGCCCCTTCGCTCGGCCGGAGGCCGGCGATCCGAGCGGGCCCGAGTTTCTCCAGATACGCGACCCTGTCGTCGAGGTCGTAGACCCAGTCGCGCAGCCACGCCTGGACCTTATCCTCGTCACGCGTGATCGGGTCCCACTCGAGGTAGAACTCGTTGTCGCGGTCGTACGCGCCCTGCACGTACGAGGGATGGGCGCCCCAGGGTTCGACGACGACGGCGTCGACGATGAGGCCAGGGATGATCGTGCGGTTCGGGTCCGCCCTGATCACGTCCTCGTCGACGAGCTCCTCGACGACGACGATCACGCGCTCCGCCGCGAACGCCACTTCCTTCTGGCAGCCGAGCAGCCCCCACACCTGGGTATCGCCCGCCCCGGACGCTCGCTGGGCATGGACGATCGCAACGTCGGGCTTGAGCGGTGGGACCGCGTAGACGGAGCCGTCGCCGTACGGTGACGTGATGGGGCGGATCTGCGGGTTCGCCGCGGGCATGTCCGTCTCGAAGTACGACCTCAGCGGGAAGAACGGCAGGTTCATCGCACCGGCGGTGTACCGGCCGACCATGCCGAAGTGGCTGTACTCCTCGATCGCGAGTGGTTCGTCGGGGATCTCACCCTCGATGCGGCGACGGATCGCACCAAGGCCACCGACCCCGGGGTTGCCGAGCCAGCTGAAGACCAGCTTCGACGCGACGCCGCCCGCGATCATCTGGTCGTAGATGAGGTCGGGCGTGAGTCGCGCAAGCGTCAGGTCGCGCCGGCGCTGACGGATGATCTCGTGGCCGGCCGCGAACCCGATGAGGTGGGTAAAGCCCTCGATCGCGACCGTGTCGCCATCCCGGACCAGCTCCGCGATGGCGTCGCGCATCGACGCGACCTTGGACGTCATCCGGCGGCTTCGACTCCCGTGACAGCGCCGGCCTCGGCCGCAGCCTCCAGGACCGCCGTCGCGTCGCCCGCGACGTCAGCGACGGCGTCCGCGAAGATCCGAAGGGCCGTGCCCATCTCGTCCTCGCTGACGGTCAGGGCGGGGGCCATCCGCACGCTCGAGACGCCACATTCGAGGACGAGGAGGCCGCGCTTGAAGCAGGCCCACTGGACTTCCTCGGCGTGCTCCGGAGAATCGAACTCGACGCCGAGCATCAACCCCTTGCCGCGCACGTCCTTCACGAGCCCGTCGTAGCGGACAGCGAGCAGCCGCAGATCTGTGAGCGCCTGCGCACCGCGGGCCGCGGCGTTGTCGATGAGGCCGCCCTCGAGGAGGTCGATCGTGGCGAGGGCAGCGGCACAGGCCACGGGATTGCCACCGAACGTCGAGCCGTGTGTGCCCGGGCCCCACGCCTCCATGAGGTCGGCACGTGCGATCATCGCGCCGAGCGGCATCCCACTTGCGATGCCCTTGGCCGTCAGGATGATGTCCGGCTTGACTCCCCAATGCTCCACGGCCCACATCCGGCCGGTGCGACCCGCGCCCGACTGGATCTCGTCGGCGATCAGCAGGATCCCGTGTCGGTCGCAGATCGCACGAAGGCCCGCGAGGAAGCCGTCCTCCGGCACGATGTAGCCGCCTTCGCCCTGGATCGGCTCGACGATGATCGCCGCGACCTCATCGGCCGGGGCGAGCTTGGCGAACAGGATCTCGTCGAACCAGCGTAGGTCGTCGACCTTGCCGTACGGGGCGTGGAACACGCCCGGGAGCAGCGGTCCGAAGCCGGCGTGGTACTTCGCCTTGCTGGCCGTGAGGCTCACCGCGCCGTACGTCCGACCATGGAACGCGCCGAGGAACGCGACGATGTATGGGCGCTTCGTGGCAAGGCGAGCGAGCTTGATGGCGGCCTCGACAGCCTCCGCGCCCGAGTTGCCGAGGTAGGCGCGGGCGGGCCCCTCGACGGGCGCGAGCTCGGCAAGGCGCTTGCACACTTCGGGATAGATAGGGAGATAGAAGTCGGCCGCCGAGAAATGGATCAGCTCGGCCGCCTGCTCCTTGATCGCCGCGACGACCTGCGGATGGCTATGACCCGTCGAATTGACGGCGATACCTGCAGCGAAATCGAGGAACAGGTTGCCGTCGATGTCCTCGACCGTCAGCCCCTCCCCGCGGACCGGCACGATCGGGTACGCGCGCGGCAGGCTCCGCGATGTCCACGACTCGTCGAACTCGACGTGTGCCTTGGCCTTGGGACCGGGCAACTCGGTGACGATGTGCGGGACCGGGCGCCCGCGACTGATCCCAACTCGGTCGGACACGCGTACCTCGACTCGACGAACCACGGGTCAGTGCATGACTGATATGCACATCGGATAGTTCGCGCCGGAGTATAACGAGCGGTCGATGACCCCCCGGCGAGTACCTGGCGTGACGGTCGCCGCTCTGGAAGACGCGCGACTCAGTCGACGATCGTCTGGCTCTGCTCCCGCATGAACTGGGCGACGTAGTACATCGACAGCCCGGCCTTGCCGGTCGAGCCGCTGCCCTTCCAGCCACCGAACGCCTGGATCCCGGGCCACGCGCCTGTCGTCGCACCGGCTCGCCGGTTCACGTACAGGACGCCTGCCTGGATACGATCCACGAACTGCTGGACCTCGGCCTGGTCCTCGCTGTAGACGCCGGCGGTCAGCCCGTACACGGTGTCGTTGGCGAGGGTCAGCGCCTCGTCGAGCGAATCGACCGCGTGGACGGCCGTCAGCGGGGCGAAGAACTCGTCACGGAAGATGCGATGGTCGGCTGGTAGGCCACCGACGACCGTCGGCTCGACGAAGAAGCCGCGCGCCTTGTCGCCGTCGCTGAGCCGCTCGCCGCCGATGAGCACTCGCCCATCGCGACGAGCCTCGCTGACGGCCTGCTGATGGCGGTCGACGGCCCGCTGATCGATGATCGGGCCGAGCCAGTTCTCGCGGACGACCGGGTCGCCGATCGTGATCGTCTCGGTCTTCTCGACGAGGAGCCGCACGAGCTCGTCGTGGACGGGCCGCTCGACGTAGACACGCGAGTTCGCGGAGCATTTCTGGCCACCGAACCCGAAGGCTGACCGCATGATCCCCTCCGCCGCCTCGTCGAGGTCCGCGTTACGGGTCACGATCGCCGGGTTCTTGCCGCCCATCTCGACGATGCACGGCCGTGGCCACGTCTTCGAAAACGACCGGAACAGCTGCATCCCGACCGCGTACGACCCGGTGAACACGATGCCATCGATGCCCGGGTGATCCTGGAGTGCCTGCCCGACGGTCTCGCCCGGACCCATGACCAGGTTCACGACGCCCTGTGGGACCCCGGCGTCGATGTAGGCCTGGAGCATGTTCTGCGCCGAGAGCGGCGACGCCGACGACGGCTTGATCACGACGGTGTTGCCAGCCATCATCGCGGCCGCCGACGGCCCGGTCGCGAGCGCCATCGGGAAGTTGAACGGGCTCACGACCGCGAACACGCCATGTGGTCGGAGGATCGACTTCGTGTGGACCGCCGTGTCCCCGAGGTTGCCCATCGGGTGCTCGTAGCCGTCGTTGTCCTCCATCGTCTGCGCGTAGTACCGGATGAGGTCCGCTGACTCCTCGATCTCGCCGAGCGACTCGATGCGGTTCTTGCCGACCTCGTAGCTCTGGGCCGCCGCGTATTCGAAGAGACGGTCGCTGATCAGCTCGGCTGCGCGACGCAGGATCGCGAGGCGTTCCCGCCACGGTGTCGCCGCCCACGCTGGCTGTGCACGCCGGGCTGCCGCGACCGCGTCATCGATGTCGGACGGCGTCCCGGTCGCGAACGTCCCGAGCAAGATCTCGCTGTCGATCGGCGACCGTGCCTCGAACGTCGACACGCCGTCGCGGCGCGCGCCATCGATGAAGTTCTGGTGATACGCGCCGAGCTCACGACGAACCCTCGTCGCCGCCTCTTCGAAGCCGGCGTGCAGCTCCTCGTTGTCGGCGCGGAGCGTCGCGTACGTGACCTTGATTCGCGGCTTCGCCTCGGACGTCATCGTGGATCCTCGTCAGCAGGGGTTTCGTTCGTTCGTGTGAGGGTCGTCAGTCTACGTCCGAGAGCGTCTCGATACGGTCATCCCGTGACGGCGGGCTGAGCCACTGGTTCGGTCGAGTCCCGTCGGGGCGGATCGAGCGCTTGCGCGGTCACGTACGAGGCAACGGTCGCGAAGACGGTGCCCGCGATGGCGTCGAACCCGCCGGAGCCGACGAGCAAGGCCGCGAACAGCATCGATGTGACGACGAGCCGCGTCTGCGCCGCCATCCCCGCGGCACACCCGATCGCGATCGCGAAGGTCGGCGACGTTCCGAACGACTGCACCGCGAACGCTGCGACCCCGACGCCAAGGAAGACGGCGGGGAAGATCGGGCCGCCCCGGAACCCGGTCGCCAAGCTGACGACGTACGCGGCGGCTTTGGCAAGGACGAGCACCAGCAGGGCGACGAGTGAGGACTCGGTGACGAGCGTCGGGATCGAGGTCTGTCCGGAGAAGAGGACGTCCTCGGCGGCGACCCCGAAGGCGGTCGCCAGTTGCGCCAGCAGCCCGACGGAAAGACCGCCGAGGAGGAGTACCGCGATGAGGCCGGCACGGCCGTCACCGATCCGCCGATCCTCCACCGCTACCACTCGCTTTGCCGCTCGATCGATCGTCACGATCAACGCGGCCGTCAGGATCCCGACCACGATCGCGATCAACAGGTCGGGCACGCTCGTGCCCACGTACGCGGGAAGGTCCGGGATCTGCAGCCCGGGTGCCGGGGCGCCCGTGTACGGGCCGACCCCGAGGAACACGAGGTACCCGACGGCCGCCGCCACGAAACCCGGGAGGAGTACCGGGATCAGAGCAGGGCCCAAGGCGATACCGCCTTCCGTCAGCATCACGCCGGCAACGAGTGGACCACCGAACAAGGTCGAGATCGCGGAGAAGATCCCGGCCATCGACAGGACGCTCTGCTCTCGAGCGTTCGAGCGGACGATCGAAGTGATCGCGAGACCGACCGCGGACCCGACGGCCATGACCGGAGCCTCCGGCCCGAGGACGAGCCCGAAGCCGAGCGTGCCCAGAGCGGCGACGACGATCCCCGGCACGTAGGCGAGGGGGGTCGCAGCGTGCGACATCGCGCCCAGCGGCGATCGACCGCCGTCGCCGGGAAGTCCGATGCGCGCGGCGGCCACGATGGCCGCACCGACCACGGGCAGGAAGACGACCAGGTACCAGGGCGGCGTGGGCTCACCGAGGGCGGTCGGGAGGGCATGCCACAGGAGCTCTTCGATGTAGTGGACGGCTGTGAAGAAGGCGATCGCCGCGAGGGCGGCAGGGATACCGATCGCGGCGCCGAACAGCACGAGCCGAAGCACGTTCACGTTTTGGGGCGGGGCCTGGTCAGTCAAGGGCGTCGATGACCTCGGCGAGGTCGCGCGCGATCGCGTCAGGGCGTCGACCACCGCGTTCGCGAGCGGCCACCTCGACGTCAGCTGCGCCGTGCTTCCCGGACAGCACGAGGATGCCCCGCAGGCCCGCACGTTGCGACGCTCGGACATCGGTCCGGACATCGTCGCCGACCATCGCGATGTCGCTGCGCGCGAGGTCGCGACCGACTTCCTTGCGGAGGTCGCGGACGGCCTGCGTGAAGAACGCGGTCGTCGGCTTCCCGACGATGGTCGCCCGCGTCTCGGCCGCGAATTCGAGCCCGACCACGAACGAGCCCGAGTCGAGCGTCGGGCCGTCCGGCGTCAGCCACCAGGGGTTGCGATGCATACCGACGAGCCGTGCCCCGCCGCGGACGAGTCGGAACGCCCGGTTGAGGTTGTCGAAGCTCGCTTCCTCCGGCGAGTCGCCGATGACGACGGCGGCCACGGTCGCGCCCCGTGCGCCTGCCTCCTCGTGCGTGAGCAGCCGCTGACCGGCGAACTCGGACTTCGCGTCATCCGAGGCGAGGACGTACAGCGGCTCGTCGGGAAACGTCCGCGCCGTCCACGCCGCCGACGCTGACAGCGCCGATTCGAACCGGTCCGCGGGGATCGGTGCGCCGAGCTTGGCGGACCAACGGGACAGCGTCGCTCGACTCACCGCCGAGGTGTTGGTGACGATCCGATAGGGCACGGACCGTCGCTCGAGCTCAGCGATCGCTTCCGCGGCGCCGGGAACCGCCGAGCCCGCCGTCACGATGACGCCATCGAGGTCGAGCAGGAACGCCCGGACGCCGCGCAGCGCGGCACGAAGCTCGTTCGTCGGGCGCGACGCCTGGGGCATCATGGAAGCCTATCGGAAGGAAGGTGGCGGATGGGTCTGCTCGAGGGCAAGAACGCGCTGGTCTTCGGTGTGGCGAACGATCACTCGATCGGGTGGGGCATCGCCAAGGCCCTGCACGCCGAGGGTGCCGCCGTCGGGTTCTCGTCGATCGAGAGTCTCATCGACAAGCGCGTCCGCCCGCTCGCGGACTCGATCGGCGCGACCTTCGTCGAACCTGCCGACGTCCAGTCAGACGCCGACATCGAGCGCGTCTTCGTGCGCTGGGGCAAGACCACCGACCACCTCGACATCCTGGTCCACGCCCTCGCGTTCGCGAAGCGAGAGGACCTCGAGGGCAGCTTCGTCGACACCTCGCGGGACGGCTTCGCGCTCGCGCTCGATGTGTCGGCCTACTCGCTGGTCGCGTTGACGCGGGCCGCCCGACCGTATCTGCGGCGCGGCTCGTCCGTGATGACGCTGACCTACTACGGCTCCGAGAAGGTCGTCGCGAACTACAACGTCATGGGTGTCGCCAAGGCCGCGCTCGAGGCGTCGGTGCGCTACCTCGCCTCCGATCTCGGACCGGACGGTGTGCGCGTCAATGCGATCAGCGCCGGGCCGGTCCGGACGCTCGCCGCAAGCGGCATCGCGGGCTTCAAGGGCATGTACGGGGCGTTCGACGACGTCGCGCCGCTGCGATCCAACATCACGATCGAAGATGTCGGCAAGACCGCGCTCTACCTCGCATCGGATCTGTCGAGCGCGGTGACGGGCGAGGTCATCTACGTCGATGGTGGCTTCAACGTCCTCGGTGTGCCGCTGGCCCGCCCGGAGTAGCGGGCGACGTCCCCGTCAACCTGACGTCAGGCGCCCGATCTCGGTCTCGAGATCCGGGATCGAGATCTCGCCGACCGCCCGCGCCACCACCTTGCCGTCGGCCCCGATGAACACCCAGTAGGGGTATGCCGCCAAGCCGTAGGCGGAAGCGACGCTGTTCGTCGGGTCGGCGATGACCGGAACGCTCCACCCTTCTCGTTGCAGCCAGGCCTCCGGTGGGTAGTTCGGCCTGGTGGGGTCGATGCCCGTCGCGACAGAAACGAGATCGACCCCCGGCGGCACGCCGCCCGCGCTGACCCACGTCTGGATCAACGGGACCTCCGCTTGGCAGTGCGGGCACCAGTGCGCGATGAACAGGACGACCTTGGGACGGCCGTCGTTCTTGATGGCGACCGGCTTGCCGCTGAGATCAGTCCCGCTCACCTCTGGAGCCGCGAGGCCGACCGCCGGGTCGCCGTTGGGATTCTGGAAATCCGGTAGTTGCGCGCCGGTGATCGTGGGCGCCTTGAGCGCGCCCGACCCGGGCGAGCCGGCCGATGCGGTCCCGGCGGATGCCGAGGAACTGGGCGGGAGGGACGAGCTGCCGCCCGTCGTCGGTCCGTTCGTGCCGGGGAGCACGATGGCAAGGACTGCAGCGATCACGACGGCCGCCACGATCAGACCCGGGACCAGCCAGCGGAGCGCCGGCGACCGGCCGCCTCCCGCCGCCGCCGCTTCGCGGGCTGCGCGACGGCGTGCGCGTCGGTCGCCGGGGTTCGAACTCATCGGTCACTCCATCGGTCGGGCTCGTTCGGGTCGCGGACGAGCAGCAGCGTGAGGATCAGCAGGAAGGCGGTCAGCGCCAGCGTCGGCAAGCTGAAGACACCGAAGGCGCGGAACCACACGAGCGTGCACGGTGCCGACACGGCACAGGCGCCGGTGTCGATCGACGGGAACCACTCGAGGACGACATGGTACGCGGCGAGCGCGGCACCGATCGTGGCGAGGGCCAGCGTGCCGGTCGGGGCGCGTCTCTGGCCTCGGACGATCGCCATCCCGAGGATGACGACGAGCGGATACATCGCGATCCGCTGATACCAGCACAGCGTGCATGGGGTGAACTTCGCGATCTCGGAGAAGAAGAGGCTCCCGATGGTCGCGAGCGTCGCGACGAGCCAGGCCGCGATGACGCTGCGCGCCTGGATGGCCCGGGCGATCGTCGCGTACGCATCGAGAGCCCGGTCCGACCGGAGCGCGACGATCCGCAGCGTCACGACGATGGCCATCCCGCCGATCGCCGCGATCGCGAGGATCGCGTAGAAGCGCTCGACGAGGTCGAGGGTCAGGTCAGGCACCGTCGCCGGCGGCCTGGCACGTGGCACATACGCCGGTGAGCGTCAGATGGGGGACGTCGATCTCGAAGCCGCGGCCGCCACGGACGGCCTCGACCGCCGTGACCACGATCGGATCGTCCATCGGCAACTCCCAGGACGCCGAGCAGACCCGGCAGTAGAGGTGCGCGTGCTCGACGGCCGGCAGGACGTGGAACTCCTCGCGCCCATCGGCAGCGTGGCTGTGCCGGATGACGCCGAGCTCCTCGAGGACGTCGAGCGTCCGGTAGACGGTCGACGGGATGGTGTCTGGGTCGCGTGCGCGACACCGGTCGACCAGTTCGGCGCCGGTCACGTGGCCATCGACCTCGGCCAGCACCTCCACGAGGATCCGTCGCTGGGGCGTCCAGCGCAGCCCCTTGGCCCGAAGTCGGTCGGGGATGCCGGCCCATGGGCGGCTGAGATCGGGTTCCCACTCGGTCGGTGATCCGGCGGCACGCATCGCGCGAAGTATAGGAGGGGCAGGAGCGACAGCCTGCAGATGCAACCCGTTGCGATAGGGGCGCGGAACCCGTACGCTACCCAGGACCCCCCGAAAGAGGACCATCCACTCTTGCTCGATCTCGTGTTCGCAGCCGCCGCCTCCCCTGCCGGCCTCGGCGTCCTCGCGACCGGCCTTGCCCTCGGCATCCGGCATGGCATCGACTGGGACCACATCGCCGCGATCACCGATATCACGAGCACGACGGCCGCCGCCGGTGTCGCCGAAGCGGCTCACGAGCAGCAGCACCGCTCGGTCAGCGGCCAGCACCACGGCCACGGTGGCACCCTCGAGATGCACGCCCACGACGCCGGCCCGGGAGCGGCGACGCTGGCCCCCGCCACGCGCGGCGGCGCCACCCCGTTCCATCGCGTCGGTCATGAACAGGTCGAAGCGATCAAGCTCGGAACGCTGTATGCCCTCGGTCACGGCGCCGTCGTCGTCGCTCTCGGCATCGCGGCCCTCGCGTTCGGGGCGCTCCTGCCCGAGTGGCTCGATCCGATCATGGGCCGCATCGTCGGGCTGACGCTCGTCCTGCTCGGGGCATGGGTCGTTTACTCGGTGTACCGGTACGCCCGCGGGGGCGAGTCGTTCCGGCTCCGCAGCCGCTGGATGCTCGTTTTCGACGGGATCCGTTACGCGTGGCGACGCGCGGGCGCTCGCCTCCACGGCCACGAACATGTCGAACCCCTTGAGATGAGCTCCTACGGGCCAAAGACAGCCTTCGGGGTCGGCATGATCCATGGCGTCGGTGCCGAGACCGGGACCCAGGTCCTACTGATCGCAGCGGTCGGCGGCGCCGCCAGCGCAGGCCTCGGCATCCCGATGCTGTTCGCCTTCGTGCTCGGCCTGCTGATCTCGAACTTCGCGATCGTCGTGCTGACGTCGGTCGGGTTCGTCGCCAGCCAGACGCGCGAGCGGATCTACGTCGTCGTCGGGCTGGTCGCGGGGCTGTTCAGCCTGGTGCTCGGGACGATCTTCCTGCTGTCGCTCGACAGCATCGTCCCCGACATAGAGGCGCTGCTGCCGTTCTAGCGGATGGTCACGCCGTCGCGGAGCCCGTCGCCGGGGCCGCCGCGACGGGCTTCATCGGCCGGAGGAACAGGTAGAGGACGACGACCACGTAGGTCAGCCAGACGACGAACGTCGTGACCTCGGGTGTGGCCGAGTAGCCGAAGATCGCTCGCAGGAACTGCCCGATGAGGTTGCCGCTTTCGGCCGCGTGAGGAAGGACGCCCGAGAGGTCGAACGCGGGCTGCGTCCCGAACGTGATCACGCCGATCTCGATGAGCTCATGCACCGCGCTCGAGAGCAGCCCAGCCGCGATGAAGATCAGAGCGACGCCTGTCCACCGAAAGAATGTCGCGAGGTTGAGCCGGCGGGAGCCCTGATAGAAGCCGACCCCCAGGACCGCGGCCATCGCGAGCCCGATGAGCGCTCCGATGAGCACCCAGATGGCACCTTCATCGGCTGAGTTGGCCTGACCGACGAGGAACAGCGACGTCTCGAGTCCCTCGCGGATGACGGCGACGAACGCCAGGAGCGCGAGCGCTGTGACCGATCCCTTGTCGATGGCGCGGTCGACCGCCGCCTGAAGCTCCCCCTTGACCGAGCGCGCCTGCCGCCGCATCCAGAACAGCATCCACGTCACGACGCTGGCCGCAGCGATGAGCGTCGCCGCCTCGAACAGCTGCTCGTACGGTTCCTCGAAACCGCCGACCGTGACGAAGAGGAGGATGCCCAGGATCGCGCTCAGACCGATGGCAGTGCCGGCGCCGAGGAAGACCAGCGGGAACTGGCTCCTGTTGCCCGTCTTGGCGAGATAGGCACAGATGATCGCGATGATCAGCGCCGCTTCGACGCCCTCCCGCAGACCGGTCACGAGCCCGCTGGTCAGAGCTCCGACATCCATCGCTTGGTCAACTCCTACAAGTCGTCATGAGTCTGCTGCTCAAGGGCGCTTGTCACCGATGCTAGGGTCGTCCGTGCTCGACCGTCAAGCGCGGGGCTCCTTCGTGCGGACGACCTGGATCAGTCGGCGCCGCGGAGCTGGAAGCGGCGGAGGCCGGCCGAGGCCACGGCGAGCCCGCCCGCGATCACGGCGGCGAGGATCACCGCCGAGAGACCGATCCCGAGCGGATCCGAGCCGACGTCGTCGCCCGATAGGGCGGACGCGACACCGAGCGTCGCCTGGCGTACGGACAGGAAGCGGATCCCCTCCAGCAGACCGGCAAGCACACCTTCCCAGATCAGCGTGTACCCGAGCCCGACGATCAGCGCGCGACTCGTGACGACGCCGAGTGCGGTGAACCCGATCGCGTACGCGGCTCCACCGACGAGACCGGCGACCGCGAAGCCAACGGTCGTCTGGACCGAATCCGGCCCGAAGCCGCCGAGGAGCAGACCGGTGGCGATGATCGGCGGGACGATGAGGATCGCCGTCAGAGCCGCCGCGACGAGGGACTTCGCCACGGCTGTCACCCAACGCGGGACGGGCTTGACGAGCTGGAAGACGAGCGTGCCGTCCTCGATCTCGGAGCCGATGACGCCGGTCCCGACGACGAGGGCGACCAGCGGGCAGACCGTACGGATGACCAACGCGTCGAGGATCTGGCTCGCATCGGGACGGCCACCACCGACGCGCACGAGGATGCCGAGCAGGACCGGCAGCCACGCCAGCAGCGTGATGAGGAGCGTCCGGCGGCGCCCGATGACCGCGCGCAGCGTCAGCTCGACGATCGCGCGGAAGGCCCTCACCGGCGGACCAGGTAGCTGAAGACGCTCTCGAGCGTGTCGTCGGTCGGGGTCAGCTCGTGCAGGCGGATGCCGGCCGCGCGTGCCACCGGGGCGACGATCCGCGCGAAGGTGCCGAGGTCCGACGCCTGGACGGCGAGCCGACCGTCAAGAAGATCGACGCCGAACACCGCCGGGTTCGCCATCAGCGCGGCACCGAGCCTGCGGTCGTCGGACGACCGGATCGTGAAGCGGTGCGGGCGATCGGTCATGAGCCGTCGGATCGAGCGGAAGTCGCCCGAGGCCGCGAGCCTGCCCGCGTACACCACGAGGACGGCCTCGGCGAGGCGCTCGACCTCCTCGAGGATGTGCGACGAGAAGAGGATCGCCCGGCCCTCGGCCGCCATCCGCTTGAGCAGTTCCATCATGTGCAGCCGCTGCCGGGGGTCCATCCCGTTGAACGGCTCGTCGAGGAGCAGGATCCCCGGGTCGTGCACGAGCGCGGCGGCCAGCTTGATCCGCTGGCGCATGCCCTTCGAGTAGGTCCGGATCGGCCGATCCGCTGCGTCGGTCATCTCGACGGTCGCGAGTGCCGCCTGCGTGGCCGCGGCCGCTCCGGCCATCGACTGGAGCTCCGCGCTGAACCGGACGAACTCGCGGCCGTCGAGGTACCCCGGCACGGCCTCCCGCTCCGGGACGAGACCGACCAACGAGTACACCCCAGGGTCGCCGAACGGCGTCCGGCCGCCGATCCGCACCGCCCCAGCGGACGGCGCAAGGAGGCCGGCGAGGAGGTGGAGGAGCGTGCTCTTCCCGGCACCGTTGGGACCGAGGAGGCCGGTGATCCCGGGACCCAGTGCGAACGACACATCGTTGACGGCGACCACGTTGCCGTACCAGCGCGACACGTGGTCGACCTGCATGGCGGGGATGACCGGCGTCATACGGTGACCGTGAGGTAGCGCCTGACGATGATCGCCAGCGAGCCGGCGACGTACCCGAATGCCGTCACGACGTAGACCCAGCCAGGCAACGTGGCGATCTGGAACGTCTCGCCGCCGATCCGCAGCGGCCCGTAGACGGCGCCGTTCACGCCGTCGACCACATCGCTCGGGCTCGCCAACAGCAGGACGCGTGCGATATCCGGGACCGACAGCGCCGCGATGATGCCCACCACGATCGGCGGGACGATGAACAGCGCGATGATGGCCGCGACCGAGTAGGCGCGCCGCGGTGTGTATGACGCGACCACCGAGGAGACGCCCGCGAACACGGCCGACCCGATCAACGACACGACGAGGTACCGCGGGATCTCGGGCAACTCGTCCCGCAGGCCCGTGATCGGGTCGGGCGCCCCCAGGATCGCGCCGACGCTGAGGATGAGGTGCGGCAGGAGCGTCACGATGAGGATCGCGATGTACAACCCGGCCGTGCGCGCCAGCGCATAGTCGATCCTCGTCAGCACCCGCGAGAAATACAGCGGCAGCACGCCGTAGCGCTGGTCCCGCCCGAACAGCTCTGGAGCCTGCGCGGCACAGAACAGCATCACGAGCGTCGAGGTGAGGCTCCAGTACGTGTCGTGTCGGATCGGGTTCGCCTCGGACAGCACGTCCGAGCCACCGGCCTGGCTGGCGATGGCCGTGATGCCGACCGCGAGCAATGCGGGGAGCCCATTGAGGATCAGCAGCAGGAATGGCGCGACCTTCGCTCGGCCACCGCGCCCGATGCCGTACGCCTCCTGGAGGCTCCGCTGGAGCAGCGCGAGCTCCACTCTGACGCGACCGAACCGCGGGCCGTCGTAGCCGCGGTA
This sequence comes from Chloroflexota bacterium, assembly GCA_045804645.1. GTDB lineage: Bacteria > Chloroflexota > Limnocylindria > Limnocylindrales > CSP1-4 > SPCO01. The sequence continues at coordinate 77,216 of JBJMMR010000011.1, forward strand.
GCCGAGGTCATAGATGCTTCCGGTCCCGGCATCGCCGACAGGGCCACGCGCGGCCGGCGCCGTCACTGGAACAGCTCCTCGAGCCCGCGCCGACGTTGCTCGATCCGGACCAGCGGCAACCCGAGCTCGGCGACCGTGTCGCGGACCAGATCGAACGGCCGCTCATCCTCGAGATGGATCAGGACCGTCCGTCCATCGACGACGGCCTCGATCCCGGCGGCCGTGAGCGCGGCGGCCAGCTGGTCCGCCCCCTCCTCGACGTCGACCGCGAGCGTGCCGGTCCGCTCGGTGAACGTCGTGAGGGCGGCCGACCGGATGAGCCGGCCGCCGTCAACGGCGACGAGGTGGTCGCACACGCGTTCGATCTCACCGAGCAGGTGGCTGGCGACGACGACCGCGATCCCGAACTCGGTCCCGGTCCGCTTGACGAGTGCCAGCATCTCGTCCCGGCCCGCCGGGTCAAGACCGTTCGTCGGCTCGTCGAGCAGGAGGAGTCTCGGGTCGTGGACCAGCGCCTGGGCGAGCTTGACGCGCTGCTTCATCCCGGTCGAGTACGCACCCATCGGCCGATAGCGCTCCTCGTAGAGCCCGACATGGCGCAGCACCTCGGCGGCACGCTCGCGCGCGGCGGCCCGCGGCAACCCGGACAAGCGCGCCATGGCTCCGACGAAATCGGTCGCTGTCGTATCCGGCGGGAGGCAGTCGGACTCGGGCATGTACCCGACGTAACGACGCAACAGCGAACCCTGCGTCCGCACGTCGAACCCGAGCACGGTCGCCGAACCCGACGAGGGGTCGAGCAGGCCAAGGAGGATCCGCAGCAGCGTGCTCTTGCCGGCGCCATTCGCGCCGACCAGCCCGATGATCCCGGGTTCGAGCTCGACGGTCAGGTCGTCGAGTGCCGTGACTCCCCCCGGGTACCGCTTGGTCAGGGACTGCGTCGCGATGAGCGGCATCGGTCGCGAAGCCTAGCCGACGCCGGGCGGCCGAGTCGGACGGAGGCCGGGCGGCCGAGTCGGACGGAGGCCGGTCGGGCCAGCTGTCGTCCTGGCGCCCCTCAGGCCGCGACGACCTGGTTCCGGCCGCCGCGCTTCGCCATCTGGAGGCCGACGTCGGCAACCTCCAGGAGCTCGTCGAGCGTCGAGACGGCGGGTCCGAGCGAGGCGCACCCGGCAGACACCGTCGCCCGCAGGGGCTCACCATCGACGCCCGTGACCGGCGTGCCTTCGAGCGCTCGGCGGATCTCCTCGGCGACGCGCTGTGCCTCCTCGACCGTGGCGCCATCGAGGATCGCGACGAACTCCTCGCCGCCGTACCGGGCGACGATGTCACTCGAGCGGAGGCGGCCCGACAGGATCGACCCGAAGGCCCGCAGGACCGCGTCGCCGACGATGTGGCCGTGCTGCTTGTTGAAGTCACCGAAGTAGTCCAGATCGAAGAGGATCACGGCGATCGGCCGGCGCTCGTCGAGGTCCAGCCTCGTCCGTGCGGCGAACAGCCTCGCGGTCGAGACCTCGAGATGGCGGCGGTTCCACAGGCCGGTCAACGGATCACGGATCGCGGCGTCGGCGACGCGCGCGTGGAGCTGCACGTTCGCGAGCGCAAGCGTCACCTGTGAGCCGATCAGCGGCATCGTTTCGAGCTCAAGGGCCGAGAACGGCCGTCCGAGGTCGTGCCTGGCGAGCGCGATCGCACCGACGATGCCGTCCTCGCCGAGCAGCGGGACGGACGCGCCGACCAGGACGTCCGATACGCGTGCGCCCTTCACCGTCGTGGGGAACGAGCTTCGCGCGAAGGATTCCGACGAGAGGATCTGGCGTTCAGCGATGGCCCGGCCGGTCATCCCCTCCCCTGGCGGGATGCGCACGCCGAGGTACCGATCGTCACCGCCGTGGATCGCCACGATCCGGTCCTCGCCCGTGCCTGGGTCGCGGAGGACCAACGTGACGATGTCCGTCTGCATCGCCTCCGCGACGGCCGCGACGATGCGGCTGTGCGCCGTCGAGAGATCGAGACTGGCGTTGACCGCGGACGCGAACGCCGCGAGTCGGGTGAACAGTGCCGCTCGTTCGCGCAGCGCTTCACGTTCGCGGGCCAGCGCGAGCGCGACGGACACGCGGTCCGCGACGACCACCAACGTATCGAGGTCGCTCACGTCGAGCGGCGGGGCGTCCTGTCCGCTCTCGATGTTGAGGACGCCGATGATGGTGTCACCAGACCGGAGCGGGACGCTGACCTCACTCCGCACGTCGGGGCTCGCAGCTCGGTACTCGGGGTCAGCGGTCACGTCCGGGACGAACTGGGTCTTGCCGGTCCGCATGACCCGACCGACGACCCCGACCGTGCCGTCGAAGGTCTCGATGACCTCGTCGTAGCCGCGCTGCGCGCCGAGTCGCATCAGATCACCGTCACGCAGGTAGATCGACGGGTAGCGGTAGCCGAAGCGGTCGACCAGGATCGCCATCACCTCGTCGAATCCCTCTGAGGTCGGGCCGTCGCTGGTAAGGGCGCGGCCGATGGCTTCCATCGCGGAGATCTGCCGAGCTCGTCGGCGCATCCCGGCGCTCGCGGCACGAGCCTGTGCCACGGCTCGCTCCAGGGTCGAGATCGTCCTGCGGGTGCCCACGGCCAGGACGACAGCGGTGGCCGCGAGCGCGATCCCGCGCTGGACGAGCCCCTCGCGGATCGCGGGCGTCGCGAACGTCGGGATGAAGTAGAAGGCAAGCGCCGCGCTCACGAGGACGCCACCGACGACGAGGACCTGACGCGTACCCATCGCTGCCGCCATCACGACGATCGGGAGGGTGAGTGAGAAGAGGGGCAGCGTCGCCGGATTCCCGGTCCCGATGCTCATCCAGATCACCGCGACGAGCGCGAACAGAAGGCGGGTCGTATCGAGCGTGGGAGAGCGTCGAGCGCGAGTGCTCAGAGCAAGGGCACTCTGCACGCCGAGATACACGAGGGACGGGATGACGACCGCGATCGCGTTGCCGCGCGATGCCAGCTCGATCACGAGCGCGGCGAGTACCACGGCGACCGCGAGTAGGACGTGCGGGTCCCCCGCGAGCCGCCTCAGGGCGCGTCGTGACGGTGAACGCAGCCGATTCGAACGGATCACGCGCTGACTGTGAGCCGCGCAAGGACCAGCGTCGATAGGACGATGGTGTCGACTGGATGCACCGACCGGTCCACGTGGGCGGGGCGCCCGACCCGGTTTCCCCCGGCGGCAAGATCGAGGACGCTACCGCAAGTCGATCGACCCGGCGACTGGATCCGCAGCGTCGAGGATGTCGCGCAGCTCGTACCCCTCGTTCGGCTCGATCGCGACGACCATCGTGTCGTCGCCAGGCAGGTCGACGACGACGATCCGGGTCGTACGATCGGGCTCGAGATTGAAGGTACTGCCGTCGGTCGAGAACAACGGGACGCGCTTCGTACCGACCGGCTGGAAATCGCTGGAGTACGCGCGACGGCGGTCGATGCGGATGCCCTTCGGCTTGGTCGCGCCGACCCCGTCGGTCGCGATGAATGACTCCATCACGTCGCGCGCGCGGCTGCTCGGTTCATCCGCCTTGCCGCCCGGAAAGACCTGGCGAAGCCCACCGGCGAACGTCATCGTCCCCTCCGGTCGGGTGAGAACGACGATGTCCTCACGGTGAGCGGCGTTCGACCAACCCTCGCCGAGCTCGACGTCGAATGCGGGGCGGAATCGCGACGGCGAATAGCGTCCCGCGCCGAGACCGCACGGGATGTCGAAGAACACCTCGCACAGGTCGGCGATGTCGCCTTCGGCTACCGGAGTCGGGCTCGGGGTGGCCGATGGGGTCGGTTTCGGCGTCGGCGATGCTGTCGGAGTCGGGGTCGGCGACGGCGTGGGTCTGGGCGTGCGCGTCGCCGTCGCGATGGCCGCCTCGCTAGCGGGCGACCCGGAGTCCAGTGGCCGCCCGCTGCCGGGGAGGGCCGCGACAGCGATCGAGCCCCCGACGATCCCGAGGAGCGCGAGCAGGGCGATGAGCACGCCGCTCGGCGCGCGTGCCGCACGTGGCCTGGTCGCCCGCGGCGCTGCGGTCGTGCGTGGACGTGCTCGCGCTGGCCGGTCCTCGCCAGCCGGGCGCGCTTGGTGCTCGACCGTGACGACCGGCGTGGTGACGATGGTCGTCGGGCTCGTGTCGTCGGCAGCCTGGATCACGGCTTCGAGCCCGGCCGCCATGGCGTTGCCGTTCGCATAGCGGTCGCCGGCGTCGGGCGCCAGCGCCCGTCGGACGACGGCGTCGAGGTCGGCGGGTACCTCCGGGCGGACCGACCGGGGAGATGGCGCCGCCGCGCCGATCCGCGCGAGCGCGATCGCGTCGGTCGTGTCGCCGCTGAACGCGCGTGTCCCGGTCAGCGCCTCGTAGAGGACCAGGCCGAGGCCGTAGACGTCCGAAGCGGGCGTCGTCGTCGCGCCCTTTGCCTGCTCCGGACTGAAGTAGTGGACAGAACCGAGCGTCGTCCCGGGCCTTGCCGCCTCCGCATCGGCCGCGAGCCGTGCGATCCCGAAGTCGGTGACCATCGCCCGACCGTCGGACGCGAGCAGGATGTTCCCAGGCTTCACGTCCCGGTGGACGATGCCGCGCACGTGGGCGACGCCGAGGGCGCGGGCAACGTCCAGCCCGATCCGCGCCGCATGGATCGGTGCGAGGCGGCCACCGCGTTTGAGCCGCGCCGCGAGATCCTCGCCATCGACGAGGTCCATGACCAGGTACGGCTGACCATCGTCGGTGCCCGTGTCGAGGCAGGCCACGATGTTGGGGTGGCGCAGGACCGTCGCCGCGAGGGCCTCGCGGCGGAAGCGGTCGGCGAGGTCGGCGTCGGCCGCCGCCTCGGGTCGGAGCAGCTTGACGGCGACCGGACGCTCGAGTCGAAGGTCCATCGCCTCGTGGATCGTCGCCATCCCGCCCCGACCGATGACCCGGCCGAGCTGGTAGCGGTCGCCGATGATCCGCGCCTTGCGGGGATTGGCCACGGCGGGACTCTAGCCGAGACCGCTTGAGTCGGCTTCCGGACCGTATGCTCGCGCCTTCATGAGACGCTTCCCCTGACGGCGCTCGTCGGCGGTCTGCTCGCGGCGGCGTGCTTCACGGCCGCCCTGCTGGCATCGACGCGTTCATCCCGGATGATCGGTGCCGGGCCGACGCTGGCTGGCGTCATGCTGATCGGCCTCGTCCTCGCGGTCCCCATCGCCGCAGCCACGGTCGGCGACACGCGGCCGACCTCAGCGCAGGTCCCCTATCTTCTGATCGCCGGTCTCGGCAACGTCGTGGGCCTCGGAGCGGAGTACATCGCCCTCCGGACGGGCAAGGTCGGCGTGGTCGGCGCCCTGGCGGCATCGGAGGGAGCCATCGCGGCGGTCCTCGCCATGGTCGCCGGCGAGATGCTCGCCGGCGTGGAGACGATCGGTGTGGCCGTCGTCGGTGTCGGGGTGGTCCTCGCGGCGCTCGGGCGCGATCCAGACACGGTGGATCCGCGAGCGTCGACACGAGCGGTCGTGTTCGGCGGCATCGCAGGACTTGCGTTCGGGGCCTCGCTCTATGCGACCGGGCGCATCGGCGCGGATATCGCAGCCGGCTGGGCGATCCTTCCGCCACGGATCGTGGGCGTGATCCTGATCACCATCCCGCTTGCGGCCGCCGGCCGCTTCCGCGTGACCCGCGCGGCGGTGCCGTTCGTCGCGATCGCAGCGGCCGGCGAGGTCGGGGGGTTCCTCGCGGTCGGATGGGGGGCGAGCCAGAGCATCGCTGTCACGTCGGCGCTCGCGGCGCAGTTCGCGACCGCAGCGGCGATCATCGCGTGGCTCGTCCTCGGGGAGCGGCTCGGGCGGGTCCAGTGGGTCGGAATCGCCGCTGTAGCGGCCGGCGTCGTCTTCTTAGCCCTCGGCGCCGCGTAGCCCGCCTAGACTCTTGGTTATGGAAGTTCGCACCACAACGACTGGAAGCCGAGACGTCGTCCTTCAGGCGCTTCGGCGGACGCGACAGGTCCGCAGCTTCACGAACGAGCCTGTGTCCGACGAGGACCTGCACGCGATCCTCGAGGTCGCGCGCTGGACAGGGAGCTCGATGAACACCCAGCCATGGCAGTTCATCGTCATCCGCGATGCGGACGTCCGTCGGCGGATAGGTGAGATCTCGGTCCACGCGCGGTACGTCGCCAAAGCCCCGCTGGCCATGGCCATCGCGATGCCCGGCGAGGACAGTGAGTCCGACGCGTACGACGAAGGGCGCGTCGCCGAGCGGATCCTGATCGCGGCAAGCGCGATGGATCTCGGCGCCGGGATCGGCTGGATCGAGGAGAAGGACTACGGCGCGATCCGCGACCTGCTCGGCGTGACCGCGCCCGCGTTCGTGCGGACCGTCGTCTCGATCGGGCATCCGAGCGAGGAGGCGCGCAAGCCCCGGACCGGGCCACGAACCGGACGACGCCCGCTCGAGGAGTTCGTCCGGGAGCGTTGATCAACGACCGGCGCTGATGGCCGGTTGCAATAAGCGCGCGGCAACTCGCTATCGGTCCCTCGACGCCACGTCGAGATGATGAGCCCGTGACTCGTGGGCCTCGCCGTTCCCTTGTGTGGCGGCTGGCCGCGCTCCCCCTCGCGGCAGTCATGGCCGCGGCGTGCGGATATGTCCCGGGCCTCCCGCCCGCAGTCGACATCCCGCCCGGGATCATGCATCGGATGTCCGTCGATCAGGTACAGCAGAAGGTCCACGCGTCGGTGGTGGCGGACGCCGAAGCGCTGGGGCGGGTGCTTCGACCCTTCCGAGTCACGAGCATCAGGCTCGTGGCGCCGTTCGAGCCGATCGCGTCGAGTGGGCCGAATGGTGAGCCATCCAACGTTACGTTCAGCACCGACACCACGACGTGGGTCGTCCGGGCCGAGGGCACGTTCCGCGATTGCGCGTCGACCTGCTCGACCTACGAGGCCGCGGTGGTCGTCGTGGACGACCTTCGCGGACTCATCGTCGGGCGCGACCCGAGCGGGCCCATGACCCTCGATCCCCGAAAGCCGCACGTGGACGTAGCGGATGGCCCGTGAACGTCAAAGAGGTGTGGAGCGGGAGACGGGACTCGAACCCGCGACATGCAGCTTGGAAGGCTGCCGCTCTACCGACTGAGCTACTCCCGCCCTGCTAGGGCGGTCGCCCCACGACCCGAGCGTATCACGGGGAACAGCTACATCCGCCGGTAGCGACATCGACGAATGTCGCGGTCGGGCGACCACGGCCGTCGGTCGTCGCACGCCGGAGAAACGGGTTCCATGGAGACAGGCCCGGAGCCCAAGCCGGGTCGTTTGAGATCCGTAGAGGAACCGTCGATGTCCCGCTCCCCGTTCCGAACGCTCGCCGCTTTCGTCGGCGGCATGGCCCTTTCCCTCGTCGTCGTGTTCGCGGTCGATGCGGCGTACGGCCACCGCCCGGCGCCGGCGACTCCATCCGTCTCGACGCCGTCGCCGTCGCCCGTGGTCGCGCCGACGTCCCCTTCGGCTGAGCCGATCCCGGCGCCTTCCGACCGGGCCAACGGCGATATCGCGGTCCCGCTCAGCAACCTGACCGGCGACGACGTCTCGGTCGTCATCGACGACGCGACCGGCAAGCTCGATGTCGCCTCGTCGGGTAACCCTGGCGACGGCATGTCGGTCCGCTGGTTCGACGTCGAGGTCGAGAACATCGATGCCGACACCCTGCGTGTCGTGTGGGTCGGCCTGCCCCGCGATGAGATCGTCGGTCTCGGGATCACCCAGCAAGGTGGCTCGATCCACCTGGCGTTCACCCAGGACGCACCGCCGGCCGATTCCGACGCGCTCGGTTTCGACCGCGTCCTCGAGCTCAGCTTCGACGCCCCGATCCGCTCCGAGGATGTCGTGACATCCGTTCAGGAACGCCCCGCCGCTTAGTCGGACAAGCCTCTCGACGACGAACGGAGCCCGGAGCGATACCCGCTTCGGGCTTCTGTCACGCGGCGACGATGCGCATGCGAGCCCGGGCGCCGCTCGCCATCCCCGGGTTCAGCCCTTGCGCTCGAGGATCGGGCGCGCGACGTCCGGCTTGTCGACGACGAAGGCGAACATCGCCCGGTCGCCCCAGCGTCCGAGGAAGAGGTGGCCCTGGATGTTGACGCCGGCGTCGGCGAGGGCACGCGACAGGCGGGCCATCCCGCCCGGCCGGTCGTCGACCTCGGTGACCAGCGATTCGCCCTCGATGTAGACGTAGCCCATCTCGTCGAGGACGCTCTTGGTCGCATCGTCGTCAGCGGTGGTCATGATCACGTGGCCGGAGTCGCCGATGCTGCCGCCGCCGATCGCTCGCAGGTCCACGCCGCGCGCCGCGAGCGCCTCGGCGAGGTTCGCCATCGCACCCGGTTCGTTCTTGAGCTGGACGACGAACTGGTTGGCCATCGGGCGACGTCCTCTGTGTGGCGGTGGGCCTCGCCATCGTACCCGCGGGATGCGCCGCGGTTCATGCCGGTCGCTTAGCGTCAGGACCCGAGTCGAAAGACGGACCTCGTCTTCGACGACCGCGATGGAGCCGTGGCCGGCGTCGGCGCCTGTTTTGCCCGCACCGACTCGAGCCGCATCGCCTCCTCCGGCGATCGGAAGAAGGGCACGATCGTGAGCGTGGCGATCAACGCGAACCCAAGCAGCCAGCCGGCGAC
>JBJMMR010000012.1:0-41098 GCA_045804645.1 Chloroflexota bacterium
GCCTGTCGGCGGGCCTTATGCCGTCGGCGTCCGGCGCTGCTTCCTCGACGGGGTCCTATCAGGGCAACCGGTCGAGTTCCTGACCCGCGACCATGGAACAGAAGGCGAGGAGGTCCTCACGCTCTATCGCTTCGCCGGACAGGGTCCGATCATTTCCTATGACCGTGACGGGGGCCGGTGGACCTACTCGGCGTGCGGCATCTCTCCGGTCACCGGGCAGTTGGTCTTCCAGCGCGACGGTCTGTGCGATCGTCGCGACCTCGAGTCCGGAGCCTGAGACGAGCCGAGCGGAGCGCTGGCGTCATCGGCCGCTCGGCCCCTGCGCCTAGCCGGTCGCCACCGACTGCGCGGAGAAGATCGAGACCTGCGCTTCTTCGGGCAGCATGACGCCCATGATCTTCTGCAGAGTGAGCAGATGGACGCAGGAACCCCAACTCTCGAAATAGTGGCAGGTGCAGTGCCACGAACCGGCGTCGAGACTGACGTGATGGGTGTCGTTGTCGCCACGGAAGGTGAGCGAAAGCCGGTCGATGGTGATCCGATCGAGCTCTCGCGCGTAGCGATTCGCCTTCTCGACCTTGCCGATGAGGGAGCTGTGCATCGCGTGCATCCTCCGTCGCCCGAGGGCGCTGCCGAGGCCGCTGTCCGGTCTGCACCTCCGACCGGTGGTAGCGGTCGCGTCCCTGAAGCCTACACCCGAGGCCCGCCGCGGTCATCCCCGAATCGTCCCGGATCAGGGCGCGTTGGTCCCCTCCCGGCCGAAGTCGTCCTGCAGCCGGATCACGTCGTCGAGTTCGGGTGTCGACACCTCGATCAGCTCGCATCGTTCGATCGCCTCGAACCGATGGACGCGTCCCGTCGCGACCCTCGCGGCGTCGCCGGGGCCCAGTTCGTGCTCCTGTACGACGCCCTCGTCGTCCTCGAGGTACAGGCGCAGACGACCCGACCGGACGAGGACGCTCTCGTCCTTGATCTCGTGGCGCTGGAGCGACAGTCGCTTGCCGGTCTCGATGACCAGCAGCTTCCCCACGTACCGATCGGTGTGCGCCCAGATCAGCTCGTAGCCCCACGGCTTGTCGACGCGGCGTTCCGTCACCTGCCGCGTACCAGTCGCTCGCCGGCGTCGACCATCGCGTCGCGGGCCTCGCTGGACGTCGCCTCCGTGTAGACGCGGACGAGCGGTTCGGTGCCGGACGTCCGGATCAGCAGCCACGACCCGTCGGCGAGGAAGAACTTGTAGCCATCGTTGGTGTCGAGCCCGACCGTCCGTATGACGGGCTCACCGGCGAGCTCGGACGGACCAGCGGCCGCAAGATCGACCAGGAGACGCCGCTTGACGTCCGGGTACTCGGCGCGGTCCACGTGGACGTCGATCCGCCGATAGAACGACGGTCCGGCGACTTCGTGGAAGTGAGCGATCGCGCTCGAGACCGGCCAACGCCCGGCGGCCTTCTCCCGAAGGAACAGGTCGAGCAACAGGAGGTCGGCGTAGATCCCGTCGCGCTCTGGGAGATGCATCCCGAACCCGAATCCACCGGACTCCTCGGCGCCCATCATCGCGCCGGTCTCGATCATCTTCGGCCCGATGAACTTGAACCCGACCGGGGTCTCGTGCGTCGCGATGTCGTACCGCTCGCCCAGCCGGGCGGCCATCGACGTGTTGTTGACGCTCACGACGACGGGATCGCGCCATCCGCGATGCTCCGCGAGGTAGTACATCAGCAGACCGGTGACCTGGAGCTGGTGGATGAAGGTCCCACGCTCGTCCGCGGCGCCCGCGCGGTCGGCGTCACCGTCGAGCAGCAGTCCAAGGTCATAGTCGCCGTCGGCGATCAGCCGCAATGCCTCATCGACGTTGGGCCGGATCGGTTCCGGGTTGAGTCCGCCGAAGTACGGATTCCGTTCCTGGTGGATCTCGTGGATCCTGATCGTCCCGCCCCGCAGGAGCCTCGGGATCCACCCTGATCCCACGCCGTACAGCGGATCGACCAGCACGGAGACGTCCGCGGCTCGCAACGCATCGAGGTCGACCGTGCGTCGGACGAAGCGCTCGTAACCCTCGAACGGATCGAACCGCTCGACGAGGCCAGCGGCCTCCGCGTCCGCGAGCGGCCGCCGCTCGATCGGTATGCCGGCGTTGACCGCCAGCCGGCTCTCGATCGCAGCAAGCATCTCGGGCCCGCCCGCCGCACCACTCGGTGCCTTCACCTTGAACCCGTTGTCGACCCAGGGGTTGTGGCTCGCGGTGATCACGATCCCGGCCGCGGCGCCGCGCTCGACGACCTCGTATGAGCTCATCTGCGTGGGGACCGCCTCGTGCGCGATCGCGACCGGGATATCGCGCGCGACGAGGACCTCCGCGGCGGCTGCGGCGAAATGTTCCGACGCGAACCGCCGGTCGTAGGCGATGACGACGCCTCGGTCCCCGGAACCCTGACGATCGACGTACTCGGCGACGCCGTCGGCGCAGCGACGCACGTTGTCGAAGGTGAACTCGTCAGCGATCCTGGCGCGCCACCCGTCGGTCCCGAACACGATCGACGTGGCCCCGATGACTCCGGCGGTCGCGGACACTCAGCCTCCAGCCTGCGTGCAGCGGTCGATGAGCGACTCGACGACGTCGATGTCGGGCGCCGACCCGCGCAGCAGCGCGATGGGCTGCGCCGCGGTGATGCTACCGCGCTGCGGCGGCGCGATGACGCCCAGGCGTCCGTCGACCCGCCGCACGACGAGGTCGTCGCTATCGACGTTCGCTGTCTCGCCGGGCTGCACAACGGCGCCCTCGCCATGCGCCCCGATCGCGGACAGCACGGCGCTCCACGATCCGAGGTCGGACCACGCCACGTCCATCGCGCCCATCACGACCTGGCCGTTGCGCGCGGCGCTCTCCATGACGGCATGGTCGATCGAACGCGCCTGCTGGATCGCCTCGTACGCCGACTCGAGCAGCATCGGCGCTCCGACCATCGGTCGGAGCGTCTGGAGGAGACCGGTGAACCGCCCGAGTGCGGAGGTGATCGCCCTCCGCCGCCAGAGGAAGATCCCCGCGTTCCACGCGACCCCGGGCTCGCGCAGAAGCGCCTGTGCGTGTTCCTGGGTCGGCTTCTCCTCGAACCGAGCGAGCTGATAGGCCGTCAGCCCGGAGACCTCGCGCCTCGTATCGAGCCTCGGAACGAGATAGCCGTACTCCGTCGCGGGACGCGATGCCTGGACCCCGAAGGTGACGAGCGGTCCGTCGATATCGAACGCGTCGGTCGCGAGACGCTCGGCATCCTCGAGGACCGATGTGTACAAAGGCTCGGACGTCGGCTCGATGTACGCATCCGCGGGGACGACCAGCATCACCTCGTCGTCGGAGCGGTCGATGGCGATCGTCGCCAGCGCGATCGCGGCTGCGGTGTTGCGACCCATCGGCTCGAGCAGGAGCTCGGCTTCCGGCAGCTGGTCGCGCACGAACCGCTCGTAGCGACGCTCGGTGACAACGGTGATGTCGTCGGTCGGCAGGCGTCGCGCGGTCGCCTGGAGGAGGGTCTCACCGCTGGGAAGCAGCGGCAGGAAGGGCTTGGGACGTTCCGGACGGCTCAGAGGGTGGAGTCGTGTCCCCCCGCCTCCAGCCATGATGACCGCGTACATGCGCGGTCCATCGTAGCGCCGACGGGAGACGGCGGCCGGTCACCTGTCACTGCGCGACGACCACCCACTTCCCCTCCCAGATCACGCTGCGCTGCCACTCGTGGTACCGAGTGAAGACGTCGCGGAACTGGGCGACCGTCAAGTACTTGTACGGCCATCGATCCGTGGACGTGCCGAGCGGCCCGCTCGCATACAGGCCGAGAAGCGTCTTCTTCGCGGGCTCATCGAGGTCGTACGTCAGCTTGTAGCCCAGGACGACCCAGGCGTGGGTCCCTGAGTAGACCGTGACCCCGACCGGGTTCCGCGTCCTGGCGATCGAGGACCAGATCGACCTGATCGCCTCCTCCTTGTTCGTGTAGGCACGCGGGTAGTAGGGCTTCCCGTTCGTGAAGTAGCGGAGCGTCCAGCCCCAACCTTGGGGATCGTTGCCCTTGGTGGCGTATCGATAGCGGTTGTGGAGCCGCGTCAGCTTGTAGATGTACGACTGGCGCGAATACGACCGATTGCTCGTGCCGAGGACGAGATTGGCCATCGACTGGACGGTGGCGGGCACGCACCAGTAGCTCGTGTACTGGCGGACCATCGCCGAGTACCGGTAGAGGTTGCGGCTCTGGACGACGGAACCCGACGTCGGTGCCGGTGTCGGCTTCGGCGTCGCGGTTGGCGACGGCGTGTCGGTCGGGTCGGCGGTGTGACCGACCGGGGCGCTCGTCGGCTCGGGCGCTGACGTCGGCGCGGCGGTCGGGCTGGGTGCGGGAGACGGTGTCGGTGCAGGCGTCGGTGATGGTTCGCCTGCCGTGTCGAGACCGGGCGTCGTGCCGGGGTCAGGCGATGGCTCCGCAGGCGTGGGGGTGTCGTCGGCGAGGGCGGCCCAGGGCGTGGCGCCGAGCACGGTCAAGCCGAGGACCGCAGCGAGGATCACACGGGGCATGCGGCCGTGGGTCTTGGCTCGTCGCTCCATGCCGGACAGCCTACCCAACCCGCGCGACCGCCCGCGCCCTGCTGAAGGTACCGACCGGTGCGCACGCGCACCGCAGCTACATCTCAGAAGCTCGGAGGCGTGATGCAGAACAGGACGCGGGCCGGGCCGGTGCCATGATTGACGTTCCAGTGCGGGACCCGCGACGGATACGTGATGGCGTCGCCCTCTCGCAGGACGTAGTGCTCGTCGCCCACCCACAGGTCGAGGACGCCCTCCAGGACGACGACGACTTCCTCGTCTGAATCGTGGGTGTACGGATCAGCGCCGGTCCCGCCTCCAGGCTCGATCGTCGACATGATGACCTGCAGTCGCCCCGACATGTTCGAGGTGAGGAACTCGTCGACTGCCTTGAGCCCTGGATACGTGACACGTCGGCGCGCCTCGAGCCGCACGACCCGCCCCGTATCGCCATCTTCAGCGAAGAGCTGGGCGATCGACAGGTCAAGCGCACGCGCGATCCGATGGACGGTCGCGATCGACGGGCTCGTCACGTCGCGTTCGACCTGCGAAAGAAAACTCTCTGTGACGCCCGCGCGCTCTGCGACGTCGCGCAGCGTCAGGCGGCGCGCCTGTCGCAGGGACCGGATCCGGGTACCGAGTCGGAGCTCCGTCGCCACGGCCGCCGTCCTCCGCTGCACGAGGCGTAGGTCGTCCTGAAGTATTGGTTCAGCTTGCCACGAGGAGCCGCATTGGCAAGGGGTCAAGTCTGCGGGATTCGAACCCTGCTTCCGTTGACGCCACAGACCCGCGCTCGTAGGATGCGTGGGCCTGTACCGCTGCTACAGGACACTGCCCGATGCCTCACCATCGCGCGAGGACCGCCGTTGACCGCATCCCCGACGATCGACGCCCGGCCTGACGACGCTGCCGCGCCCGGTACCGGCGCCACGTCGACGCGACTCAGCGCGCCCGACGTCGAGATCCAGGGCGTCACGAAGCGCTTCGGCGCGGTCACCGCTGTCGACGGGATGCAGCTTTCCATCGAGCGTGGCGAGTTCTATTCGCTGCTCGGGCCGTCGGGCTGTGGCAAGACGACGACCCTGCGGATGATCGCCGGCTTCGAGCAACCGACCGAGGGCGAGATCTTCCTCGCCGGCCAGCCGATCGCTGGCGTCCCGCCGTATCAGCGCAACGTCAACACGGTCTTCCAGCACTACGCCCTGTTCCCGCACATGGACGTCGCGCAGAACGTCGGGTACGGGCTGCGCCAGCGCAAGGTCGACAAGAAGGAGGAGGCGCGGCGGGTCAGCGAGGCGCTCGACCTGGTGCGTCTGAGTGGCTACGAGAAGCGCCGGACGTGGGAGATGTCGGGCGGGCAGCAGCAGCGCGTCGCATTGGCGCGGGCCCTCGTGAACCGGCCGACCGTGCTGCTCCTCGACGAGCCGCTCGGCGCGCTCGACCTGAAGCTGCGCAAGGAGATGCAACTCGAGCTGAAGGCGCTCCAGCGCGAGGTCGGGATCACGTTCGTATACGTGACCCACGACCAGGAAGAGGCGCTCACGATGAGCGACGTCATCGTCGTGATGCGCGACGGACTGATCCAACAGAAGGGCGACCCGACGACCCTGTACGAGCGGCCGCTCAACCGTTTCGTCGCGGACTTCATCGGGACGTCGAACTTCATGGACGCGACGGTCGTGGAAGCGCTCGGCGACGGCCGCGTGATGGTGAAGACCGGCCGCGGGCTGACGTTGCGCGGCGGCATGACCGATCCGGAGCGGCACCCGGCCGCCGGGGACGCCGTCGTCGTGGCGACCCGACCCGAGCGGCTCGAGGTGTTCCCAGCGGATGGTGTCCGAAGCAGTTCGGATGGGATCACACAGATCCAGGGACGCGTCCAGCAGGGCACGTACCTCGGTGATCAGACGGAATATCGAGTAGCGACGGAAGAGGCGGGCGAAGTCATCGTCCGCCACCAGAATGCAGCGGGCGCTGGGGGCGCCCCGGGGGTCGGTCCGGGCGACCCGGTGGTCGTCCGGTGGCAGGAGGAGGCCAACCTCATCCTCGGTGGGTGAGGTTGAGACGACCCGGGTCGGCCGGGAGGAGGAGATCGACGTGGCAGACCAGGAACTCGAACGGTACGTGCGCCAGATGCGCTGGCGACTGGAGCGAACCCCCATCAGCCGCCGCGGCTTCATGTGGGCGAGCGCGATGTCGGCGACGGCTGCGTTCCTGGCCGCCTGCAGTGGCGGCGGCGGGACGACGAGTGCCGCACCGTCCGCGGCTGCGTCGTCCGCTCCCTCGGCGGCCGCGTCGCCGAGCGGTTCGGCGGTCGCCGAGCAGTCCTTCACCGTCCCGCCGGACATCGAGAAGGAGCTCTTCATGTACAACTGGGGCGACTACGTCGACCCCAACAACATGAAGCAGTTCCAGGAAGTCTTCGGGGTCGAGAAGTTCACCTACGACACCTTCGCCAACAACGACGAGATGATGGCGAAGTTCCAGGGCGGCGCGGTCGGGCAGTGGGACATCTGCTGCCCCACGATGAACTACGTCCCGGCGATGCGTGACCAGAACTTCATCGAGAAGATCGACCCATCCAAGATCCCGAACCTGAAGTACATCAACAAGGCCTTCAAGGGCCAGTGGTGGGATCCGACCGACGAGTGGAGCGTGCCCAAGGACTGGGGCACGACCGGCATCTCGGTCCGGACGAAGGACGTCAAGGAAGAGGTCAAGACCTGGCGGCAGTTCCTCGACCTGGTCCCGCAGTATTCGGGCAAGGTCGTCTTCGTCGACTCGCCCGACGATGTCTTCATCGCGCCGCTCAAGGCGAACGGCTACTCGCTGAACTCCGACGTGAAGGCGGAGCTCGACAAGGCGCGCGAGGAGCTGATGAAGGTCGCGCCCCACATCCTCGCCCTCGACTCCGATCAGTACAACACGAAGATCGAGACCGAGGAGGCCGTGCTCGGCCTGACCTGGACCGGCGGGATCCTCGAGCTTCGTGACAAGCCGGAGACGGCCGACGTCGTCTACAACATCCCCGAGGATGGGACCGTGTTCTGGCTGGACACCTGGGTCCTTCTCGCGGAGGCCCCGCACCCCATCGCCGCGCACGCGTGGATCAATTTCATCCACGAGCCGCAGCAGCAGGCGCTGGAGACGGAGACCAACCAGTACGCGACGCCGAATGACGCCGCAAAGGAGTACATCGACCCGAAGATGCTCGCCGACCCGGCGATCTTCGTGTCCGACGAGGTGCTGGCCAAGCTCGAGCCGCAGAAGGACAACTCGGGCATCCAGCAGCGGGCCGACATCTGGGAAGAGTTCAAGTCGAAGATCGGGCAGGGCTGACCCGGCAGCGATCCACGACCACATGGGCACGATGGCCGAGGCCGCGCCGCAGACTCCGGCGCGGCCTCGCCGTTCGTACGGCTCACTGACCGGCCTGCTCGTCGTTCCGGCGAGCCTGTGGTACCTCGTCCTGCTCGTCGTGCCCCTGCTGATCGTCGTGGTCATGAGCTTCGGCGAGAAGTCGCGTCTCGGCGGGTACCAGCCGGCGTTCACGCTCGACAACTACATCGACGCGCTCGACCCGCAGCGCGTCTCCCCGTTCATCACCAGCCTTGCGATGGCGGTCTCGGGAACCATCCTGTGCCTGCTCGCCGCGCTGCCGATCGCGTATTTCATCGCGACGCGTGGCGGGCGCCGCAAGTCGCTCCTGATCCTGTTGTTGATCGTGCCGTTCTGGACGAGCTTCCTTATCCGGACCTACGCGTGGCTGACGATCCTTGGCCCTGACGGGCTTGGCGGGTTCATCGGCACGCTCATCGGCGACTCGAGCTTTCGGATCCTCGGCACGCCGTTCGCGGTCCTGCTCGGAATCGTCTACGCGTACCTGCCGCTCATGGTGTTCCCGATCTACGTGACCATGGAGCGGATGGATCGGACGCTGATCGAGGCCTCGAAGGACCTCGGGGCGAGTCGGTGGGGGACCTTCCGCCAGGTCACGCTCCCGATCACGGCGACCGGTCTGATCACTGGGAGCATCCTCGTGTTCATCCCGCTGATGGGCGAATACGTGGTGCCCGCCATCCTCGGCTACGGCCGCGTCTTCCTCATCGGCAACCAGCTGGTGCTGCAGTTCCTCGAGTCGCGCAACTGGCCCGAAGGATCGGCTCGCGCGGTCGTCCTCATCGCGATCATGCTCGTCACCGTCATCTTCTACGTATGGTTCGTGAACCGCGGCCGGCGGACGCGTGAGGTGAGCGTCCTGTGACCGCTCCCGCAACGCCGGTCAGCCGGTCGGACGTCCTGCCCAACGTCGACGTCGCACCAGGCCGTGCCAAGCGGCGTGCGCGCACACGTGACCGCCTCGTCGAGGGCTGGCTACGCGGTCACACCCTGCTGATCTACCTGTTCCTGTACTTCCCGATCGCGGTCGTCGTCGTCTTCAGCTTCAACGCGACGAACCGCCGGGTGACGCAGTGGGAGGGCTTCAGCCTCAAGTGGTATGAGAGCGTCCTCAACGACACCGTCATCCAGGCCGCGCTCGCGAACAGCTTCCGGGTGGCGATCACCACCGCGATCCTCGCCACGCTGTTCGGGACGATGGCGGCGCTCGGTCTCCAGCGCACGCCGCGCTGGTTCCGGACGATCTTCGAGGCGCTGACGTTCGTCAGCATCATCGTCCCCGAGATCGTCATCGCCCTCTCGACCCTGGTCTTCTACTCGACCTCGTTCGACGCCGTCCACGAGCTGTTCGGTGTGCGGTGGCGGCTCGGGTTCGAGACGATCATCGCGGCCCACGCGCTGTTCAACATCAGCCTCGTGATGCTGCTCGTGCGTGCCCGGCTGTCGGGGATGGACCGGACCCACGTCGAGGCGAGCTTCGACCTGTACGGGACGCCATGGCGAACGTTCTGGCAGATCACCTTCCCGCAGCTGCTCCCGGCGATCGTCGCCGGGTTCCTGCTGTCGTTCACGTTCAGCTTCGATGACTACGTCATCACCTACTTCGTGTCCGGTGCCGGGACGACGACCCTGCCGCTCTACGTCTTCAGCACGATCCGCAAGGGTGTGACGCCCGCTACGAATGCGGTCGCCGCGGTGATGCTGCTGATCACGCTCACGGTCCTCGTCGTGGGGCAGTTCCTCGTCTGGCGCAACGCGCGGCGAACCGGGCAACGCGGTGCGCAAGCGTCAGTCGCCGGGATGATCACCGAGCAGTCGGGCTAGGCCCGTCGCAGCCGAGCCGGACCAGCGAGCATCGGTCGCCGCTGACGCCCTTGCGCGGATCTCGCCGGCCGACGCCTCTCGCTAGTCGAGGAGCGACAGGGCGAATGCGAGCCCGAAGCCGAGCGTCGTCATCAGCCCCGCTAGGTCGCCCGCGTTGTCGAACGCCTCGGGGATCAGGGTGTCGGCGAGCATCGTCAGGATCGCCCCGCCCGCGAACCCGAGGATGAATGCGTGAAGATCGCCCTGGCCACCTGCGAGCAGGGTCGCGCCGACGAACGCGGCGATGGCGGAGGCGACCACGACGATCGTCCACAGCCGGATGATCCGCCAGCTACCCCAACCGCCCTTCTGGAGGCCCGCCGTCCCGGCGATGCCCTCGGGCAGGTTGGACAGGACGACGGCGGCAAAGAAGGCGAGGCCCGTCTCCCCGCCACTCGCGATCGTCAGTCCGAGGACGATCGATTCCGGGATGCCGTCGAGCGCCGCGCCGAGCACGATCGCGAGTCCGGATCCCGGCGACGCGGGGCCGTTGAGGGAGCCCATCCCCTCCCCGCCGAGACGGTCGATGAGCCGATCGCCGAGGAAGAAGACGATCGCGCCGAGCGTCATCCCGACCGCGAGCGGGATCTGACCGCCGATGCCGACCGCTTCCTCGACCAGCTCGTACGCCACCGAGCTGATGAGCACGCCCGAACCGAACGCCATGATCAGCCCGAGGTCGCGCTTCGGGACGGTTCGGATGAGCGCGATCACCGCCCCGACGACGAGCGACGAGGCCGCGATGGCGCCCCAGGCGGCGGCGAGAAGGCCCACCGGTCAGGCCGCGGAGATCGGCTCCGGGGTCGGCTCGGGAAGACCTGCCTCGGACGCGAGCAGCGCTGCCTTGTCCGTGCGCTCCCAGGGGAGATCGAGATCGGGTCGGCCGAAATGGCCGTACGCGGCGGTCTGGCGGTAGATCGGCCGCCGCAGGTCGAGCGCCGCGATGATCGAGGCGGGCCGGAGGTCGAAATGGCGCTCGACGAGGGCCTGGATCTGCGCGTCGTCGATATGGCCCGTCCCGAACGAATCGACGCTGAAGCTGATCGGGCGGGCGATCCCGATGCCGTACGCGACCTCGACCTCGAAGCGGTCCGCGAGGCCGGCAGCGACGACGTTCTTGGCGACCCAGCGCGCCGCATAGGCAGCAGAGCGGTCGACCTTGGTCGGATCCTTGCCGGAGAAGGCCCCGCCGCCGTGCCGGGCCATGCCGCCGTACGTGTCGACGATGATCTTGCGCCCGGTCAACCCGGCATCGCCCATCGGGCCACCGGTGACGAACCGGCCCGTCGGGTTGACGTGCATCACGGGGTCGATCTCGCGCAACTCGCGGGGGATCGACGGCAGGACGACCGCCTCGACGACCTCCGAGCGCAAGCGCTCGGGGCGCATATCAGGGTCGTGCTGTGCTGAGACGACCACGGTCCTGACACGGACCGGCACACCGTGCTCGTACTCGACGGTGACCTGGGTCTTGCCGTCGGGACGGAGATAGGGCAGCTGACCGGAACGCCGCACCTCGGACAGCCGGCGCGCCATCCGATGCGCGAGCGCGATCGGCAGTGGCATCAGCTCGGGCGTCTCGCGGCAGGCGAACCCGAACATCATCCCCTGGTCGCCGGCGCCGAGCTCGAACGATGGGGCGGCATCGTCGCGCACCTCGAGCGCCGCATCGACGCCCTGCGCGATGTCCGGTGACTGGCCCTTGACCGACACGAGCGTGCCGCAGGTCTGGTAGTCGAAGCCGTAATCGGCCCGGGTGTAGCCGATGTCGCGCACCGTGTCGCGGACGATCGACTGGAAATCCACGTATGTGTGGGTCGAGATCTCGCCGAGGACCAGGACGAGGCCCGTGGTCGTCGCGGTTTCGCAGGCGACCCGGGCGTCGGGATCCTCGCGGATGATCGCGTCCAGGATCGCATCGGACACCTGGTCACACATCTTGTCGGGGTGGCCCTCGGTCACCGATTCCGAGGTGAACAGGTATTGCGCGGCGTCGACGATGCTCATCGCGCGGAAGGGTAGCACCGGTCAGTCGCCGGCCCGCACGGCCTCAAGGTCGAGCTCGAGTTCGATCCGTCGCAGTACCGCGTCGTTGATGACGCCGTCATCTCGAAGCTGGATGACCGATTCCCGCTCAGCGAGAAGGACGGCGGACCGGATCGCGCGATGGTCAAGAGCCTCCTGCTGCGCCTCGTCGAGCGGGATGTCGCGCGGGGCCACATGGGACACCTCATGCTCGAGCTCGTCGCGGATCTGGTCGAGCAGCGGCAGGTGGTCCGGATATTCCTCGCGCAGCCCGAGGACCCGGGCAAGGCCGGCCTCGACCGCGGTGAGTCGAGCGTGGGTCTCCTCGGCCTCCATCCCGTCGCCGATCGCCGTCACGCCGAGCTTCCGGATCAGCCAGGGCAGCGTGAGACCCTGACCGACGAGCGTCGCGACGATCACGCAGAACGTCAGGTACAGGATGAGCGGCCGCTCCGGAAAGTCCGGCGCGAGCGCCAGCGCGGCGGCGAGCGACACGACGCCGCGCATGCCCGCCCACGAAAGGACTGCGGCAACGCGCAGCGACGGGTACGCCCTTTTCTCCTCGGGCGTCATCGGACCGCGCGTGAGGAATGTGGCCGGGACGACCCACACCATTCTCGCGACGATGACGGTCGCGCTGATCGCGACGCCGTAGCCGATGAGGACGTTCGCGGGTGTCGCCGAGAGGCCGGCCATGATGGACGGGAGCTGCAGCCCGATGGCCATGAACACCACCGCGTTGATGGCCCAGATGACGATCTGCCAGGCGCCGCTTCCGAGCAGACGCGCGTCCGGGGAGAGGACGCGTGCCGCCCGTCGCCCGGTGATCAGGCCTGTGACGACGACCGCGAG
Organism: Chloroflexota bacterium; assembly: GCA_045804645.1. Classification (GTDB taxonomy): domain Bacteria; phylum Chloroflexota; class Limnocylindria; order Limnocylindrales; family CSP1-4; genus SPCO01. The sequence goes on from JBJMMR010000012.1 coordinate 12,713, forward strand.
GACGCCGGAGAGCCCGAAACGCTCGGCGAACAGGTAGGTGGCCGTCGGCGCGATCAGCGTCACGGCGATCTCGAGGACGGGGTCGCCCGTCTTGCGCAGGATCGTCGTCATCACGAGCCCGATCAGACCGCCGACGAGCAGACCGCCGACACCGATCACGAGGAAGTCGACGCTGGTCGCCGCCGGCGAGAACGCGATCACCCCGAGTGCGACGGCAGCCGCTGCGCGGTAGAGCGTCAGCGACGTCGCGTCGTTGACGAGGCTCTCTCCCTCGAGGATCGTCACGATCCTGTGCGGTACGCCAAGCCGCCGGAAGATCGCGGTCGCTGCCACGGCGTCCGGTGGGGCGACGATCGCCCCCAGCGTGAGGGCAGCGGCGAGGCTCATGGTCGGGATGACCGCTTGTGCGACGAGCCCGACGGTGACTGCCGTGAACAGCACCAGGCCGACCGCGAGCAGGAGGATCGCCCGAGCGTCCGCCCGGAAGTCGCGGATCGGGGTGAAGTACGCGGCGGCGAAAAGGATCGGCGGCAGGAACAGTGCGAAGACGAGATCCGGCTCGAGCTCGACATGCGGAAGATTCGGGAACAGGCCGAGGAGGACCCCGGCGGCGAGCAGGAGGATCGGCTCGGCGATGGCGACGCGGCGCGCCAGGTAGCGGATGCCGACCGCCGCGGCGAGCAGCAGCAGGACGAGCTCGATGGCGTCGAGGGCCGTGGTCGGCGGCATGTCAGGCGGAGCGCGTGCGGACGGGCGGCAGACTAACGGCCGGAGGCGACACGGGCCGGTCGCTGCCACGCCTCGATCCCGTGCAGGTCGAGGGGTGGCAGATCGTCGGCGGGGGTGAACCCGAACACCGCGCCAAGGAAGCTCAGCCGCGCTTCGAGGGTCCGCCGCTGCGCCGCCTCTCCGCGGAAGCCGTGACCCTCAGCCTCGAAGGCCAGATAGGCATATGGGATGCCTTGCGCTTCCAGCGCGTCGGCGAGGGCCTCCGCCTGAGCCGGCAGGACGACCTTGTCCTCGAGCCCCTGGAGGATCAGCAGCGGCACGGAGATCTGGTCGAGGAAATGGATCGGCGAGCGATCGCGGTATCGCTCCGCCATCGCCGGATAGGGGCCGACGAGACCCTGCTCATAGCGCGACTCGAACTTGTGGCTGTCGCGGACGAGCATCTCGAGGTCGGCGATCCCGAACGCGCTGATACCGGCGGCGAACACATCGCGGAACGCGAGCGCGGCGAGGGTCGTGTAGCCGCCCGCGCTGCTGCCCTCGATCGCGAGGCGATCTCCGTCGACGTCACCGCGGTCGACGAGGAAGCGTGCGGCACCGACGCAATCGTCGACATCGACGACGCCCCACTGCCCCTGGAGCGACTGCCGGTAGTCGCGCCCATACCCGGTGCTGCCGCCGTAGTCGACATCGACGACGGCGATGCCACGCGACGTAAGGAACTGGTAGTTGAGCTCCAGCGCGTTGACGGCCGCGGCCGTGGGGCCGCCGTGGGACCGAACGACGAGTGGTGGCAACTCGCCGTCGGGTGCTGCGACGTCGGGGTTGACGGGTCGGTAGAACAACGCGTGCGCGACCCGCCCACCGGCCGTGGGGAAGGTGATGGGCTCAGCGACGGAGATGTGGTCAGGGTCGACGCTGATCGACGTCGAGTGGCGCAGCACGCCGGACGTGGTCAGCGTCAGCGGGTCGAGCGACACGATCGTCGAGGGGACCGTCGGCGTCCCCACGTTCGCGACGATGCCCGCCGGTCCGATGCGGAGCGTGCCGATGTCCGTGTACGGCGACGCGACCTCGCCGAGACTGTCGCCGGGTGCGATATGGAAGATCCGGTCGCGGCCACCGGATCGCCCGACGCCGACGATGGCGCCGTCGGGCAGGAAGCCGTACGACGAGCGGTCGAACAGCCAGGCGGGATCCGCGAACTCGGCCTCGACCGGGGTCAGGTTCTCCAGCCTCGGGCCCGGCGCGAGCCGATAGATGTTCCACCACCCCGTCCGGTCGCTGACGAGATGCAGCAGACCGTCGGGTGACCACTCGGGCTGGGCGATCGATTCGTCGACCCCGCCCGCCGCAAGGTCGCTCGGCCCGAGCCCGCCGCCATCGACGAATGCCGCGACGCGCAGTCGCGACGCGTCCCACGGCATGTCGGGATGGTCCCACTCCAGCCACGCGAGCCGGCGGCCGTCGGGGGATGGCCGAGGTGCGGCCAGGAAATCGGGGCCCTCGTACAGGACGCGGATGGGTCGGTCGCCATCGAGCGCGACGTCGACGATGGCTGCTCGTGGCTCGCCTTCGGCGGTGTGGTCCTCGCGGATGGCCACGAACCGTCGGCGCGCGGGATCGAAGCGCAGGTCGGCGTACCGATACGCGCCTTCCGGGGTGAGCGGCTGTGGCGCGTCGTCGCCGGGATCGAGCCGATAGAGCCGTCCGTCCTTGAGGTTCGAGAACAGCACGGTGCCGCCCGCGACGACATAGGCGCCACCACCGTACTCGTGGACCCGGGAGCGAACGTCGAACGGCGGTGGCGTCAGATCGCGCGTGACGCCGTCGGACGAGCGCGTCACGAGCACGCTTCGCCCGCCCTCGGCGGGCCGACCCTCCAGCCAACAGACATCGTCGCCATCGACCCACGGATCGCTCAAGCGGACGACGCTCCCGACGAGGTCGTCGATCCTGATGGAGGACGGCCAGCTCCCGTAGGGAAGGGTGAGCGGTCCGGCCGCCTCCGACTCGAGCCCGACCGCCCGCCCTTCGGCCTCCTGTTCCATCGCTCGAACCCTAGCGCGTCTCGTCCCGAGACAGGTCGAGCGTCACGTGCCGTGCTGCCAGGACGCCACGTACGCGGACTGCTCCGGCGTCATCGGCTCGAGCTGGATCCCCAGCGCCGCGAGCTTCAAGCGGGCGACCTCGGCGTCGATCGCCTCGGGTACGACGTAGACCCGCGGCTCGAGCTCGGCGTGGTGCCCGGCGACATATTCAGCCGAGAGGGCCTGGTTGGCGAAGCTCATGTCCATGACCGCCGCGGGATGGCCCTCGGCGGCGCCGAGGTTGACCAGGCGCCCCTCGGCGATGAGGTGGAGCTTCTTGCCGCCCAGGTCGAACTCCTGGACGTTGTCGCGCACCTCTCGCACGTGACCCTCGGCGAGCTCGCGCAGGGCGGCGAGGTCGAGCTCGGCATCGAAGTGACCGGAGTTCGCCATGACCGCGCCGTCGCGCATCGCCTCGAAGTGTTCGCGTCGGAAGACGTTCAGGTTGCCGGTCGCGGTCACGAACAGCTCGCCCCAGCGCGCGGCGTCGGCGTGGGTCATCACCGCGAACCCGTCCATGAGCGCCTCGAGGGCACGCACCGGATCGACCTCGACGACCGCGACGTGCGCCCCGTGACCGGCCATCCGGGACGCGATGCCCTTGCCGACCCAGCCGTAGCCCGCGACGACGACCTTGCGACCGGCGATCAGCATGTTCGTCGCCCGGACGATGCCGTCGAGGGTCGATTGGCCGGTCCCGTACCGGTTGTCGAAGAGATGCTTCGTCTGGGCCTCGTTGACCGCCACGACGGGAAAGCCGAGTGCCCCGTCCGCAGCCATGGCCTTGAGCCGGATGACACCCGTCGTCGTCTCCTCCGTCCCGGCCAGGACCTCCCTGACCTGGTCGGGCCGTTCGCTGTGCAGGAGCGAGACGAGGTCGCAGCCGTCGTCCATCGTGATCTGCGGGTGCGTGTCCGCGACCGACTTCAGGTGGTCGTAGTAGGTGTCGCGATCCTCGCCGCGCCGCGCGAAGACGGCGATCCCGTACTCACCGACGAGCGCCGCGGCGACGTCGTCCTTCGTCGACAGCGGGTTCGACGCCGCAAGCACGACCTGGGCGCCGCCGGCCTTCAGCGTCCGCATCAGGTTCGCTGTCTCGGTCGTGACGTGGAGGCACGCACCGATGCGGATCCCATCCAGCGGCCGATCGCGCTCGAAACGCTCACGGATCAGGCGCAGGACCGGCATCTCCCGCTCGGCCCATTCGATCCGCCGCACTCCCTCGGCCGCGAGGCCGAGGTCGGTGACGTCGTGGGCGGGCAGGATCGCTTCGGTGGTCATGGGCGGTCGGTCTCCTTGCGGACGAACAAGCGGCGGAGCGGCGCCGTGAGATCAGCCCACGGCGGACCGAGGCGGTGGATGAGCCGTTCCTCGAACCGGGCGTGCTCGCTAAACCCGAGGTGACGGTATGCGTTGATGGCGGGCGGGTTGTCCGAACGGACGTTGAGCACGACCTGATCGCAGGTACGCAGCAGTTCCGCGGTGACGGCCCCGGTGACCGCCGTGGCGAAGCCGCGGCCCCGATAGTCCATGTGCGTGAGCACGTTCCCGACAACGGCGAGACGCGCACCGTGGCTGATGACGTGCGTCCCAGCCGCGGCGACGAGGCGCCCGTTGACGCGCATCCCGTAATAGACGCCATCGGCGATGGCGGTCGCCGGAAGCCACGACGCGAACCCGAGCTGATAGAGCCGGTTGAGCTCGCCGATCTCGACCGGCAGCAGTCGCTGGACGGTGGCTGGATACGGCTTGAAGTGGGCCCGGTCGACCCACATCCGGACCATCTGCGGGCCCTGGTCGACCCGGTAGTGTGCCTCGATCGCCGGCAGCATCTCCTGGCGCGCGGCGATATACGCCGCACGCGGCCGGATGACGTCGCGCAGCACGGCAGCGATGCCGTCGGTCCTGCCCATGACGAAGAGCGGCTGGGGCGTCGGTCCCGTGTACTCGAGCCCGACGGCGACGATCTGATCGCCGTCATAGGCGGCGCCCCAGCGGGTCCTGCTGAACTCACGATCCTCGAGGTCGCAGATGGCATACGCCGCATAGAGCCGGTCTTGGGTGAGGAAGGCGTGGAGCGCCTCGCGATCGGTCGTCGGGCGAGCGACGGTCGTCGGCCGGCGGGTGATCGCGACGGTCGCCATCAATCGGGGGTCGCTGGAGGCGTCGCGCTCGCCGGAGCTGTCGCGATCGCCGCGAACCCGGGCGCCTTGGACCGTCGGAGCTCGCGCGCGGCGACGGCCTCGGCGAGCGACGTCGCATACGGCGGCCGGAGCACGCCCTCCTCGGTGACGATCCCGGTGATCAGGTCGGCCGGCGTGACGTCGAACGCCGGGTTGCGGACGTCGGTGTCGGGCGGGGCGATCCGGATGTCCCGGAACATGAGGACTTCGTTCCCGGACCGCTCCTCGATCGGGATGTCGGCGCCCGAGGCCGTGTCGAGGTCGATCGAGCTGATCGGCGCCGCCACGAAGAACGGCACGTCGTGGCGAGCGGCGAGGACGGCGAGCGTGTACGTCCCGATCTTGTTCGCGGTATCGCCGTCCGCGGCCACGCGGTCCGCCCCGACGATGACGGCGTCGACCTCACCTCGGGCCATGAGGTGGCCGGCCGCGAGGTCGGGGATCAGCGTATGGGGCACACCGGCCTGGGCAAGCTCCCAGGCCGTGAGCCGGGCACCCTGGAGATACGGGCGTGTCTCGTCGACCCAGATATGGACCGGCCGGCCGGCGTTGTGTGCGGCCTGGACGACACCGAGCGCGGTCCCGAACTGGCCGCACGCGAGGGGCCCCGTGTTGCAGTGCGTCAGGATGCGCAGGGGCCGGTCCTCGGGGAACGCCAGCGCCTCGAGGCCGAACGTCGCGAGCCGCCCGTGGTCCTCGGTCGTCTCGAAGACGATCGTGTCGGCCTCCGCGCGTATGGCTGCCGCGATGGCGGCGCCATCCTCGGACAGCTCCCCGACGGCCTCGTACGCCGCCATCACGCGATCGACCGCCCAGCGCAGATTCACCGCCGTCGGGCGGGCGTTGCGCAGGACGTTCGCGGCGCCGCGCAGCGTGGCGCGCCGGGCGTACGGACCAGTGGTCGCGTTGGCTCGCGCCGTGAGGGCCATCCCGATCGCCGCCACCTGGCCGATCGCCGGGGCGCCACGGACGATCATCTCCCGGATCGTCGCCGCCGCCATCGCCGCCGACTTGATCGGGAACTCCTCGAGCGACTCCGGCAGCTTGCGTTGGTCGATGACGTACAGGACGCCATCCGCCTCGCGGAACGCGGCTCGGAAGCCACTGGGTGACGGTGGGAGCGTCGGCGCCGTCGGGGCGTACGTCTGCGGATCGAGGATCGCGCTCGCGGCCTCGGCCGAGGCACGCTGGATGGCCTGTGCCGCGCCGACGACCGTCACCGCGCCCTGGACCATGTCGCCCGCGAACTGCCTGAAGAAGCGTCGGCGCGCAAGGTCGGCGCCACCACTCTCCGGGGCGGGGGCGGGGGCGGGGTCGCCAGCGTCGGTGCGGTCGGGGTCAGCCATGGCGGGTCGTTCGATGAGGCAGTGTCGGTGCGCCTGTCAGTACTTGACGACGCTGGTCACGCGGCGGCCGTCGAGTCGCTCGCGACCCTTGAGGAACTCGAGCTCGACGAGGAAGGCGAGGCCGATGACCTCGCCCTTCAGGCGCTCGCACAATTCGATCGTGCCCTTCACCGTGCCGCCCGTCGCCAGGAGGTCATCGACGATCAGCACCTTCTGGCCGGGCTGGATGGCGTCGCGATGGATCTCGAGGGTGTTCGAGCCGTACTCGAGGGCGTACTCGACGGTGATGGTCTCCGCCGGCAGCTTGCCGAGCTTGCGGACCGGAACGAGACCCGCGTCGAGCTGGTACGCCATCGGGGCACTGAAGATGAACCCGCGCGACTCCATCCCGACGACGACGTCGACCTGATCGAGCTTGTACGGCTCGAGCATCAGGTCGATCGACTCCTTGTACGCGCCGGGGTCCTTGAGCAGCGTCGTGATGTCGTAGAAGAGGATGCCGGGCTTCGGGAAGTCCGGGATCTCGCGGATCCGTTCGCGCAGCGCCTCGGCGGACATCTGGATGGCATCCTCCAGCGGATGGTGATGGGTCTCGGCGGACGTGGTCTGGGCGGGCCGAGCCGGGCCGAAAGTCTACCGCAGCCGACGTGGCCGCCCGAGGGCGCTGACCGGCGCCCGACGAGGTGTCGAAATCGGCCTGACGCGGCGGACACGCCTCAGGCGCCGCGCGCGACCGCCACATTCCCGACGGGCTCTTCCTTGGTCACCCCGTGCAGCCGAGCGCTCAGGAGCACGCCCAGCAGCGCGACACCGACCGCGACGGCGAAGCCGGCCGCGAGGCCGCCCGCCGGGTTCCCCGTCGAGCGGACGGACGCCGCCACGAGTGCGCCGGTGATCCCCGTCCCGAGCGCCGTGCCGAGCGAGTCCGTCAGCGAGATCGCGGAGGAGGCGCGGCCCTGCTCCGCCGTCGGCGCCTCGCGCAGCACGATGAGAGCGAGCGGTGAATAGGCGAGCCCCATGGCGTAGCCGGCGACCGCGAACGTCGGCAGCGCGACCCAGGGCGAGATCGTCGGCACGAGGACGAGCCCGAAGCTCGCCAGGCCCACGACGAGGACCATCACACCGACACGGACGAACCGCTCCGGCGACCAGCGCTTGGAGAACTTGGCCTGTGTCCAGGAGCCGGCCGTCCAGCTGAGGGTCGCCGCGGTCAACGCGATCCCGGCTTGCGTGGCGCTCAGGCCGCGCCATTCGACGAGGGCCAGCGCGACATACGCGTCGACGGCGAAGAAGGCGAACGTGATGACGCCGCGCATCAGCACGGTCGCCGGGAGCCCCCGGGCGGCCCGGAGGGTGCCCTCCGGCGTCAACCGCCGAAGCGCGAACAGGCCGATGACCGCGCCGCCGATCCCGAGCACGGCCAGCAGGATGGGCTCTCCGCTCGTGAGGCCAGCGAGCAGCAACCCTGTGCCGAGGGCCACGAGGATCGCCAGCGGAGCCCGATCGCGAAGGGTGGCGGCGTTCGGCGCGTCGTCGGGGTCGGGGCCGACGGTCCGAACGGCCGGAAAGGCGATCAACGCCGAGATGACGATGAGCGGCAGGAGCCCGAGGAAGACCCAACGCCAACCGAGCGTCTCGCCGACGATCCCGGCGAGGGCGGGCCCGATGACCCCGGGCAGGATCCACGCGGTCGAGAGCGTGGCGAACATCTGGGGACGAAGGTGTTCCGGGAGGCTCCGGCCGATGGCCACGTAGGCGATGGGTGGAACGGTGCCTGCGCCGAGCCCCTGGACGAAGCGGGCGCCGACGAGGACTTCCATCGATGGAGCCAAGCCTCCGACGATCAGCCCGGTCGCAAAGAGCGCGATACCGGCTGCGAACGGTCCCCCCAGTCCGCGGCGGTCGATCAACCCACCGACGAGGACGATCCCGATCAGCGAGCCGAGCATGAATGCCGTGAAGACCCAGCCGTACAGCTCGATGCCGTTCAACTCGTCCGCGACGATCGGCATGACGGTCGAGACCGCCAGCGCCTCGAACGCGACCAGCGTGATCGTGAGCACCAAGCCGACGATGAGGCTCCGACGACCCGGCGCCCACAGGCCGTCGTGGCTGTTGGGCGTCGACTTCCTGGGGCTTTGGCTGACCGACATAGGCCAAAGTGTGCCGTGCTTCGCGTTACGGCGCGTCGGCCGTGCGTCGCGAACGCCTACGTCAAGCGTCTCTCAGCAGCTGACCGCATCCGCATCGGCGGTTGGTACATCACTCGTTGCGACTGACGGCGGAGGCGCGGCTTGGCCGTCGTCCGTTACGCGCGACGTTCCGATCGGCGCTCAAGTCACCCTTTCCGGGGTTTTCGGCGATCACTCGTAACGCGTGAAGTAACAGGGCTACCGGAGGACCTAGTCACCGGGAGCGCAGGCGACGACGGGCACCGCGATCAGCGCTGACCGTACGCCGATCACGCCGTGACGGGCTCCGCGCGCAGACGGGCGACGACAGCGCCGGTGAGCTGCCATGCCTTGAGCGGATCGCTCGGCACGCGGATCCGGACCTGGTTCGAGGCGAACGTGACGTCGGTCGGGCGCACGCCCGGCAAGCCGCCGTCACCGAGGAGACGCATCGCCGCGGCCCGCGTGAGCCCGGCTCCGAACCGCACGACGAGCCGGCCCTCCTCGCGCGAGATCGACGAGACGCCGGCTTCCTCGGCCGCGAGTCGCAGCTCGGCGACCTCGACGAGACGTGCGACCGACGGCGGCATCGGGCCGAACCGATCCGTGACCTCCTGCCGGAACGCGGCGATGTCGCCGGCCGTTCGCGCGCGGGCGAGCCGCCGATAGAGCTCGAGCTTCTGGGCCTCGTCCGGCACGTAGTCGTCCGGTAGGTGGGCATCGATGGGCAGATCCACGACCGCCTGCGGCGCCACGACGATCGGCGCGCGACCCTCGCGCGACGCCTTCTGCGCCTCGACCGCCTCCGCCAGCATCCGCGAGTACAGGTCGAAGCCGACGGCGGCCATGTGCCCCGATTGCTCGGCGCCCAGGATGTTCCCCGCGCCGCGGATCTCGAGGTCCGACAGCGCGATCTGGAAGCCCGCTCCGAGCTCGGACGCGTTGAAGATGGCCTGCAGCCGTTTGCGCGCCTCGTCGGAGAGCCGCTCCCGGCGTCGGTAGAGCAGATAGGCGTACGCGCGGCGCGACGACCGACCCACCCGGCCGCGAAGCTGGTACAGCTGGGCGAGTCCGAGCGTGTCCGCTCGATCGATGATGATCGTGTTCGCGTTCGGGATATCGAGCCCGGATTCGATGATCGTCGTACAGACGAGGACGTCGGCCTCACCGGCTGCGAAGGCGATCATGACCTTCTCGAGTGCCCCTTCCGGCATCTGGCCGTGACCGACCACGAATCGCGCGTCGGGCAGCAGCCGCCGAAGCTGCTCCGCCTGTGCCTCGATCGTCTCGACCCGGTTGTGCACGTAGAAGACCTGCCCGCCGCGGTCGAGCTCACGAAGGATCGCATCGCGCACGAGCCCAGCCGATGCCTCCGCCACCCGCGTCTGGATCGGCAGACGATCCTCGGGCGGCGTCTCGATGACGGACAGGTCGCGGATACCGGCCATCGCCAGGTTCAAGGTCCGCGGGATCGGTGTCGCCGAAAGCGTGAGCACATCGACCTCGCGGCGGAGCTGCTTGAGCCGCTCCTTCGCCGCCACGCCGAACCGCTGCTCCTCATCGACCACGACCAGGCCAAGGTCCTTGAACCGGACGTCCTTCGACAGCAGGCGGTGCGTGCCGATCACGACGTCGATCGAACCGTCCGCGAGACCGGCGAGCGTTGCGGCTTGCTCCCGAGCGGGCACGAACCGCGACAGCAGCCGGACCTCGATCGGGAACGCTGCGAAGCGCTGGCTGAATGTCGCGTGGTGCTGAGCGGCGAGTACCGTCGTCGGCACGAGCACGGCGACCTGCTTGCCGTCCTGCGTCGCCTTGAACGCACCGCGCAATGCCACCTCGGTCTTCCCGTACCCGACATCGCCGACGACCAGACGGTCCATCGGCACGGTCCGCTCCATGTCGGCCTTGACCTCGGCCGTCGCGCGCAGCTGGTCGACGGTCTCCTCGTAGGGGAACGACGCCTCCATCTCCGACTGCCACGGCGTGTCGTCGGTGAAGGCGTGTCCGTCGGCGCTCTGACGTGCCGCGTACAGGGCGAGCAAGTCGTCAGCGAGCTCGGCGACCGCCTTCCGGACGCGCTGCTTCGCCTTGAGCCATTCCGTCCCGCCGAGTTTGCTGAGCGCAGGTCGCTCCCCGCCGGCGTACCGCGTTACTCGCCCGATCTGCTCGACCGGGACGAAGATCCGATCGTCTCCAGCGAAGGCCAGCTCCAGGTAGTCACGCTCCTCCCCCGCGCCGCCGCGTCGGAGCATCTGCTGGTAGCGCGCCACGCCATGGTCGATGTGGACGACCAGGTCGCCGGGCGTCAGTCGCTCGAGCAGGTCGCGAGGAACGACGCGGCGGAGCGCCTTGGGTCGACGGACGCGCACCGTCCCGAACAATTCGCGATCCGTGACGAAGGTGAGGCCGTCGGGACCCCCAGAGAACCCGCCGTTGAGGCTGCGGCCGACGACCGCGATCGCGCCACGCGGTGGCGCCTCGTCGATGCGATCGACGACGGCGACGCTGTGCCCGGCGTCCTCGAGGATCTCGGCGAGGCGCGGCGCCTGGTCCGAGGCGAGCACGATCCGCGCGCCATCCTCGCGCCACGCTTCGATCGCGTCGGGCAGTCGCCCGGCACGCCCGAGCGGCAACGTCGGTTCGCGCCAGCCGAACAGATCTCCGGACCCGCGTGCTCCACCGGCCATCGCGACGTCCGCCGGCGGCTCGGACTCCCAGGTCAGCTCCAGTGTCCTCGAGCCGACCAGACGGGCCTTCCACTCGCGGGCCGGAAGATATGTCGACTGCCAGTCCTTCGGCAGTTCGGCGGCGTCGACCAACTCGGCTCGGCGTTCGTCGGCCTGGCGCCATAGGAACCCGGCCGCTTCGGCGACATCGCCCGGCTCGTCGATGATCAGCAGCGTCCCGGCGCCGATGTGGTCGAGCGCCGTCGACGGGGCGAGGTACGGCGCCCACACCTCGGCGGCGTCACCGACGGACAGTGCACGCGACTCGGCGCGCGACTCGCCGGCGCCTCGCTCGGCGACGGTGGTCGTCGGCCGGAGCGGGTCCTCGGTCGTGCCCTCGAACCGCGCGAGATCCCCGACCAGCCGCTCCGATAGGCGGTTCGCGCTGCGCCCGAGTCGACCTCGGATGTCGGCGACACCCGACTCCGGTAGCAGGAACTCGGACGCGGGCAAGAGCACGGCGTGCTCGACCCGGCCCGTCGTCCGCTGATCCGTCGGATCGAACGATCGCAGTGAGTCGATCTCGTCGCCGAAGAACTCGACGCGGATGGGCAGCTCCATCGATGGCGGGAAGACATCGACGATCCCGCCCCGCCGGGCGAACTCGCCTCGACCGGCGACCTCCGTCACCGGCGCGTACCCGAGCTGTAACAGATCGCGCAACAGCGTGTCCTGGTGGAGCCGCGCACCGACCTTGAGCTCCCGCGGTTCCGCCGGCAGATCGTCCGGCGCGATCGTGTGTTGGAGCAGCGCCTGGACGCTCGCGACGAGGACGCGCGCGCGACCGTGGCGCCAGGCGGCGAGCGCTGCGACGCGAGCCGCCGTCTCATCGGCGACGAGCTCGCTCCGCTCGTATGCGAGCGCGGTGCGTGGGTCGAGCACCGCGACACCGCCGCCCACGCCGAGCCATGCCTGGAGCTCCTCCGCGACTCGATCACCGATCTCCGCGTCCCGGGCGATCCACACGATGCGTTCGTCGAGCGCGAGTGCGGCCGCGAGATACGACTTCGCGCCATGGGGAACGGCGACGACCCCGGCGTGCCGGCCGACGCGACCGACGTCCGCCGGCGTACCGATCCGCTCGCGGATGGTGCCGAACGACCCCGTCTCCGCCAGGAGTGGAGGCAACACGGACAGATCGGGGAGGCGGTGCCCGGACTTCCGCGGCTCGTCACGACGTCGCTTCCGCGACCGGGCGCGCGCTGCTTCCCGTCGGGCGTCCTCGACCTCGGAGTCGACGGCAGCGGCGTCGAAGTCGACGGCGTCCTCGTCGACCGCCGGGGCATGGCGGTTCGCGAACTCCTCTGCGACGCGCTCCGCGAGCCGTCGGTCCCGGCCACGACGGCCTCGGAGCGTCGGTGGCGTCGACTCAGGCATCGTCGCTACCACCACGCGGCAGGACCCGCCGCCAGCCGGTACGCGTCCGGCGGACGCCGTTCGCATCGGGCGGGCCATCGACCTCGCCAGGTGGGGCCAGCCGCGTCACGTCCGCTGCGCGGAGCTGGAACGTGTTGAAGCGATTCGCCGCCTTGCTCGTGCCCTCGCGCGCCCATGCCTCGACCCCGTCGGCCGCCGCGTCGAGGAGCTCGTCGAGGCGCTGGACCTCGTCGGGCTCGAAGCGTGACAGGACATGGTCGCGCGCGTTGCGCACGGGGTCGCCGATCCCGATCCGGAACCGGCTGAACTTCTCGGTCCCGAGCTCATCGATCACCGAGCGGAGCCCGTTGTGCCCGCCATGGCTGCCCGACTCGCGGAACCGCAACTTCCCGAACGGGAGCGCGAAGTCGTCGGCGACGACGAGCAGGTCGCCGAGCGGGGCGTGCTCGCGCGCGAGGACTTTCCGTACGGCGAGCCCGGAGTCGTTCATGAACGTGAGTGGCTTGACGAGGGTGAGCTCGAGTCCCTCGTACCTGCCGACCGCGACGTTCGAGGCGTCACGCTGCCGCCCACGCCCCGACAAGCCGGCTCGCTCCGCGAGCCGGTCGAGCACGAGCCAACCGACGTTGTGACGCGTCCCGGCATACCGCTCACCCGGATTGCCGAGCCCGACGACGACCTTCACCATCCCTCCGGACAACACGACAGGGCCCGAATCCCGTCCGACCAGGTACGCGGCTGGTGACCGCCAGGTCGCGGGAGGGCCTGTCGGGATGGTACCGCGGGACGAGCTAGCGGTCGGTCCCGGCTGGACCGAGCAGTCGTCGCTCCAGCTCGCGCATGGCGTGCTCGTCCTCGGGTGTCGCGTGGTCCCAGCCGCAGATGTGGAGCGCGCCGTGCGTCGCGAGCAGCCGGAGCTCGTCAGCCGGGGACCAGCGGACGTCGCCGGTCTGCCCGCCGCGTCCGGCCTCGGCCTGCTCGATCGCCCGTTCGACCGAGACGACGATGTCGCCGAGATGGATCCGGCTCCGCGGCGGACGCGGGACATCGGGTGCGTCGGCGCCCGCCGCGAAGGAGGCGGGTGGCAACAACGGGAACGACAGCACGTCGGTCGGACCGATATGGCCCATGTGTTCGACGTTCAGATCGGTGATCTCCGCGTCGTCGGTCAGGATCAGGCCGATCGAAGCGGGTGCCGGCGCTCGCGCACTCGAGAGCGCTGACGCGATGGCCGCGGCGAGGCTCATGATCGACGCCGGCGTGACCACGCCATCACGCACGTCGACGTCGATCCGCCACGGCCCCCGATAGATGGCTCGCGTCACGAAGGGGGCCCGGTCACGAGCTCGACCGGTCGCCTCCCCCTGCCGCCTGCGCCCGTCGCGATTCGAGCTCGACGACCGTGTTCTGCGGGTAGGCGATCCGGGTGTGATACATGCCGAGCAGCTGCGCGACGAATGCGTCCTTGATCCGCTCGAGGTCCCGGAACGTCAGGTCGCACTCGTCGAACTGCCCGTCGGCCACGCGCTCATCGATGATCCGCGTGACCATCGCCCGGATCGCCGGCTCATCGCGCGACTCCAGCGAACGGACCGAGGCTTCGACGCTGTCGGCCAGCATGATCAGGGCCGCTTCCCGACTCTGCGGCTTCGGACCCGCGTGCCGGAAGCGCCGTTCGTCGACGGCCGCTGCGGCCTTGGCGCCCTCCGTCGTCCCGAGACCGCCATACGGCTCGGCGGCGCGCTCGCGGGCACGTGCAAGGAAGTAGCTCATGACGGCCGTCCCGTGATGCTGCGGGATGTAGGCGATCATCGCCTTGGGCAGCTTTGCGGCATACGCGGTGTCGATCCCGTCTGCGACGTGCTGTTTGAGGATCTGCGCGCTGACCTCGGGCTCGAGCTGGTCGTGGATGTTCTCGCCACCCCCCTGGTTTTCGATGAACGCGAGCGGATTCGAGAGCTTGCCGATGTCGTGGTAGTACGCCGCGACGCGCGTCACGAGCGGATCGCCGCCGATGGCCTCCGCGGCGCGTTCGGCGAGATTGCCGACCATCAGCGAGTGGTGGTACGTCCCCGGCGTCTCGACGAGCAGCCGCCGCAGCAGCGGTTGCGATGGGTTCGCGAGCTCGAGGAGCTGGAAGACGGTCAGGATCCCGAAGGCCGAGCCGAGGACGGCGAACGTGCCGACCGCCGCGACCGACGATCCGGCGGCCGACGCCGCCGAGGCGAACCACAACTCGAGGACGCCGCGAACGTCGCGTGTGCCCAGCAGCGAGAACACCGACACCACGAGCGCGTTGACGACGAACACGACGATCCCGGCCTGCACGAACGTCTGGAGCCGGTCGCCCTTGCGGATGGCGAGGATGCCCGCAAGTCCGCCGAAGAAGATGTAGCTCGCGAACTCGAGGGACGACGCGGCGATGGCGCCACCCATGACCGCGACGAGCGCCATGACGATGGTTGCGACGGACGCATCGAGCAGGATCGTGAGCACCATCCCGATCGCCGCCGTCGGAAGGAAGTAGCCCAGCAGCTCGCGGCCGGCGGTCACCTTCAAGGCCACCGAGACGCCGACGAACAGCAGCCCGATGAGCAGCAGGACGTTGCCGCGATGCCAGAGGGTCGGCCGGAACCGCCAGATCCACGCGAGGAGGATCGTCACGGCCAGCACCGCCAGCAGGAACCACCCGGCCAACGTGGAGAAGTCGAGCGGCGCGTCCTGGCCCAGCCCGAGCGCCTGGATCGCTTCGAGGTCGGCCTGGGTCAGCGGCGTGCCGTTGCGAACGACGACTTCGCCCTGGGCGATGTCGACCTCGACCGGCTGCACGTTCTCGGCGGCGCGATCCCTCGCTTGATCCGTCAGCGTCTGGCTGAACGACGAGTTCGGCACGACCAGCGGCCGGATGATCTCCGCGGCCAGCATCCGCTCGGCCTCATCGAGGTCGCCGCCCATCCGACCGGCGATCGTCGCCCGCGTCTCCGCTGCCTGTGTATCACGCAGCTCCGTCCGCTCGGTGGCGTCCAGGACGCGAGCGGCCTCCGTGCGGACCGCCGCCCAGCGGGGCGCATCGATCTTCTCGAGCGTGGCCTGGGTCGTCTCGCTCAAGCCGGGGAGCGCCGTTTCGAGGAGGGTGATCCGTTCAGCGGGCTTGAGATCGGTCGCGAATGCTGTGTCCACGCGTCGGACCCGGCCGTTGAACGCGTTCGCCTGTTCGTTGGCGATCGCGATGGCCTTGTCGGCCGTGAAGTCGAACTGCAGCGGGACGGCGGCTCGCGCCGCGGCTCGCGCCTGGTCGGTCAGGGTCCTGCTCGTGAACGAGATCGCTTTCGGCGCCGCGATATCCCCACGAACGAGCTCGCCGACCCGGTAGTCGACTGGCGCCGCAGGAAGCAGATCGACCGCAAGGATCGCCGTCAGCAGGAGGATCAGGACCGTCGCGGCGATGGCGGCACGCGATGCGTCGTTGCGGGTGAACCGAGAGAGCACGGGAGCGCGCTGGGTAAGCATCAGTGATCGGACCCGTCGTGGCCGGCGAGATCGGCGCGTGCGAGCGCGCTCGCGACCTTCCCGCTGACGACCTTGCCGTCGGCCCGACCGCGCGTTCGCGGCGCGAGCCAGCCCATCACCTTGCCGAGGTCACGGGCGTTGGTAGCCCCGGTCGCGCCGATGGCCTCCTCCACGAGGGCGTCGACCTCGGCATCCGAGAGCGCCTGCGGCAGGTATTCGCTCAGGATGTCGATCTCAGCCTGTTCCTTCGCCGCGAGGTCCGCGCGTCCACCCTTGCCGTACGCCTCGACCGATTCGCGGCGGGTCTTGACCTCTCGGGTCAGGACGGCCACGTACTCGTCCTCGGTCAGCGGTCGCTGGTTGCGCTTCTCGAGGTTGTACGCGGCATTCGAGGCCATCCGGAGGACGTCGCGACGCAGCGCGTCACCGCCGCGCATCGCGGCGGTGATGTCGGTCTGGATGCGATCTCGAAGGGACACCGGTCTTGGCTACCTCGGGCGGTCGTCGCACACGCCCGTGGGGCCGCAGCTGTCGGCGGCGGTTGCTCCGCTCAGCCGGCCTGCGTACGGGCGTTCTTCTTGCGCTTTGCTTCCTTGCGCTTGCGCTTCACGGACGGCTTCTCGTAGTGCTCGCGTCGGCGAGCCTCGGCGAGGATGCCGCTCTGCTGGATCTTCTTGTTGAAGCGACGCAGGGCGCTCTCGAACGTCTCGTTCTCCCCCACTCGGACTTCAGCCAATCGGTGTTCACCTCCTCCGACCAGGATCTTGAGGCGCTCCTCCGGCGCGGCCGACCGACCGGGAGGGGCGTCTCCACGGACCAGGCCGCAGAGCCGCCGGAGTCTACCCGAGGGGTTCGGGGTGGTCAAACGTGCTGAGACCGGCCACAGGTAGCATCGGTCCCACATGACGACGCTCCTCGACCTGCTCGATTCCGGGGTGACGCGATACGGCGAACGGCCGGCCCTCGGGCTGCGCCACGACGACGGAACCACGACGAGCTGGAGCTATCGGGAGCTCAGTCGGCGGGCACGGATCGCTGCATGGCGCCTCCGGGCGCTGGACCTGGAACCGGGCGACCGCGTGCTGACGTGGAGTCCGTCGACCCCGGCCCTGCCGGCCGCCTACTACGGGGCCATGCATGCGCGCCTCGTCATCGTCCCGCTCGACCTGCGCATGTCCCCGGACGCCGTCGAGATGATCGTCCGCGCATCGGGTGCCCGGCACCTCATCCTCGGCACCGGGCGTGACGCGCCCGATCCGCGAGAGGCTGGCCTCGCCGACTTCCCGACGACGCTGGTCGAGGACCTGTGCGCGGAGCCGGCCGACGACGACCCGCTGTTCACGCCCGACTGGGAGGCGCGCCAGGCGTCGTGGACGAGGCCGCTGGCCGAGGAGACGTTCGAGCTCGTTTTCACGAGCGGCACCACCGGCACGCCGAAGGGCGTGATGCTGACGCACGACAACGTCGTGGCGTCGATCGAGTCGTTCCACCGGATCGTCCCGCCGATGGACCACCGGCTGGTCTCACTGCTCCCGCTGTCACACCTGCTCGAACAGGCCGTCGGGCTGTACTACGCCCTCGACGTCGGAGCTGACGTCCTGTACGTCCGGAGCCGGAACCCGCGCGTGGTCTTCGACGCGCTGCGCGACCACCGAGTCACGAGCATGGTCGTCGTGCCGCAGGTCCTCGACCTGTTCTGGAGCGCCATCGAGCGCGAGGTGGCGAAGCGTGGGCGGACCGCCGGTTTCGAGCGGCTCCGCCGGATCGCGCGGCGGCTTCCCGTCGGGGTTCGGCGGTGGCTGTTCCGGACCATCCACCAGCAGCTCGGCGGACATTTCCGGCTTTTCCTCTCGTCCGGCGCATTCCTGCCACCGGCCCTACAGCAGGCCTGGGAGGACCTCGGCGTGACCGTCCTCCAGGGCTACGGCGCGACAGAGACCGGGACGGGATCGTGCACGACGCTCGATGATCACGGGCTCGGCACGGTCGGACGCGTTCCGGCGGGCATCGAGATGCGGCTGGCGCCCGACGGGGAGATCCAGTTCCGCGGCCGCACCGTGTTCAAGGGTTATTGGAATGCCCCCGAACTGACCAAGGATGCGTTCACGGACGACGGCTGGTATCGGACCGGCGACCTCGGCCGCTTCGACGACGACGGCCGACTCATCCTGAGCGGGCGGCTGAAGGACATGATCGTGCTGCCGAACGGGTTCAACGTCTATCCCGAGGATATCGAGAACGCCCTGCGCATCGCCGGTGTCCGTGACGCAGTCGTCCTCGAGACCGATCCGGGACGGATCGAGGCGATCGTGCTGGCCCTCGAGAAGGAGGACCCGACCGAGACGAAGACGCGCATCGACGCCGCGGTCAAAACGGCGAACGGGTCGCTCGGTCCCAACCAGCGGATCGCTGCCTGGCGGCTCTGGCCGGGCGAGGACTTCCCCCGGACGCACACGCTCAAGATCAAGCGCGACCCGATCCGCCGCTGGCTCGCGGCCGGGGGATGACCACCGCCAACGCCCGCTAGGACGGGACCGGCACTCCGGTCCCGAGCGTCTCGAGGGCGGTCTGGATGTCGGGCTGGAGCGGGTCCTCGGCACCCGCCGGCACCCACGTGTACTGCACGACGGTCGGGCCGACGAGCCGGATGATGTGGCGTGCCCCGAACGGGGACTGCACCTTCGCTGGACCGGTCGCGAGGTAGGCCGCCTGGGCGGCTGCGGCTTCCGCTGCCGCGGTCGGATCAGCGAACTCGTACACGACGATGAACCCTTCCTGCGGCGCCTTGGGCAGGATGACCTGGTAGAGCGCGCGTGGCGTCGTCGCGAACGTCGGGTCCTCGGGTGGACGGAACTCGGCCTGCGAGTCCTGGAGGACGAGGTTCTTCGTGCCGAGGACCTGCACGAGTTCGGTGCGTGTCTGCGCGACCGCTGGCCCGACGGTCCGTGTCGGGCCCTCGGTCACGAGCGCGCCGACCGACGGCGCGACCTCGCCCGCCGACCCCGCGCAACCGGCCACCAGCAGGACGGCGGCGAGCGAGAGGGCGAGCGCGTTCGGGCGCGGGATCTTCAGCCTGGCGGCCATTCGAAGGCGCGGCCGCCCATCAGGTGGATATGCAGGTGATCGACCGACTGACCGCCCCATCCCCCGACATTCGACACGAGGCGGTAGCCGGCGTCGGCGATGCCCTCGGAGCGCGCGAGGTCGGCAGCGACGGCGAATATCCGCCCCACGAGTGGAGCGTCGGCCTCGGTCAGGTCGAGCGCGGACGCGATGTGCCGCTTCGGCATCAGCAGGATGTGCGTCGGCGAGCCTGGCGCGATGTCGCGGATGGCGAGGACGAGGTCGTCCTCGTGGACCTTCGTCGACGGCAGCTCGCCGGCGACGATGCGACAGAAGAGGCAGTCGTCCGCCATCAGAGCGTCGGCTTGGTGCTCATCAGGAACCCGATCACCCCGACGAGCCCGGCCATCAGGTAGGACACATAGCGCTGGCGCATCGCACGCTCTCGCCACACCTGATCGTCGGGCGTCGCCTTGACTCCGATCAGCCGCCGGAGGTTGGGCCGCTGGATGAAGAACGCCAGTCCGAGGTTGACCGCGTAGATCGTGAGCGCGACGAGGAGCCACGGCTGCTGGAGGAGTGTTGGGCCGAGCGCCGCGACGAGGCCGAGACCGGTGATGGCAAGGCCCCCGCCGATGATCACCGTCCCGTGCGACTGACCCCACAGCAACCCGCGGACCACGCGGCTGTCTGACTCGACGGTGGCTCGTCGGGTGCGAAGCGCGAAGGGCAGCAGGATCGACGGCAGGAACAACAGGATCGCGAGCGTGATGTGCGTGACGAGCAGGATCGGGATCAGGGGGCTCGGCATCGGGCCGATCGTACCAGCGGTGGCCCTCAGGCCCGTCGAAGCTCGAGGGCGACCCAATCGCCTTCGACCGCCCGTGCGCCGACCTGGAGACCGGCGGCTTCGAATGCCGCCGTGACGTCCGCTTCGCGGTCGACGAAGATGCCGGACGCGACGAGCGTCCCCGCAGGCGCCAGCTCGGCGCGCAGTGAGGACGCGAGCGGGATCAGCACGCCGGCAACGAGGTTGGCAAGGACGACGTCGAACGGCGCCTCGCCGCTCGGCGATGACCCCTTGCGGGCCACCAAACGATCTTCGAGGCCGTTCCGGGCAGCATTCGCGGTGGTCGCCTCGACCGCGATCGGATCGGTGTCGACGCCGACCGCGCTCGCACCGCCGAGCTTGAGCGCCGCGATCGCCAGGATCCCGGAGCCGCAACCGACGTCGAGGACGCGTGCGTCGACGATCCGCCCTTCATCAGCGACCCGCTCGAGGGCGATGAGGCAAAGCCGGGTCGTCGGGTGCAGGCCGGTGCCGAAGGCCATCCCGGGGTCGAGAGCGAGGACCACGTCTTCGGGGCCTGCGGCGTGCTCCCGCCACGTCGGACAGACCACCAGCCGACGGCCGATCCGCATCACCGGGAAGAACGCCCGCCAGGCATCGGCCCAATCGGCCGCCTGCACGGTCCGCGTCCGCAGCTCGCCGATCTGCCGCAGGCCGAACGCCTGCAGGTGTCCGAGCGCTTCAGCGACCTGCCTCGCGGCGGCCTCGGCTTCGGTCACTCCGTCGGGCTCCTCGGCGACCGGGACGTAGCCACGGACCACGGCGGGCCGGCCGGGATCGATCCGAGCGCCGAGCCCCTCAGCGATGAGGTCGAATGCCGGCTCGACGGTCGTGCCACCGGTCGCGACCCGCCCAAGGATCTCGCTGACCGCTTCGACAGCCTCCGGGTCGGCCTCGACCGCGAGCTCCAGCCACGCGCCACCGGTCGACCTCGCCGCTTCGTCGGATGCCCGCGTCACCCCAGACCGAGCTTGTCGAGGATGCCGCTGTGCGGCGGTGGGACGCTCTCGCCCGATTCGCGCGCGAACTCCTCGAGCAGCTCACGCTGCTTCTTGCTCAGCTTGCGCGGGACTTCGACATCGATCATCACGTGGAGGTCGCCGCGCGAGCCCGACCGACGGAGATGGGGCACCCCCTTGCCTCGCAGCCGGATCGCCGTATCGGGTTGGGTGCCCGCCTTGATCTCGACCTCCTCCTCACCGTCGACGGTCGGCACGCTGATCGTCGTCCCCAACGCCGCCTGCGCGATCGAGATCGTGGCCTCGTAGTAGAGCTCCGTGCCGTCTCGACGCAGCGACGGATGCGGCGCGACGTGGACCACGACGTACAGCGAGCCCGGCGGTCCGCCCCGAGGCCCGACCTCGCCCTCGTTCGTGAGCCGGATCTGGTGGCCCTCGTCGATCCCCGCCGGGATCGTCACCCGTAGCGTGCGCTTCGCCTCGAGACGTCCGTCGCCATGGCACGTCGGGCATGGGCTCTCGACGACCTTGCCCTCGCCGCGACAGCGCGGGCAGGCGGACACGTTGACCATCTGGCCGAGCATCGTCTGGCGCACGCTTCGGATCTCGCCACGGCCCTCGCACTGCGGGCAGGTCGTCGCCTCGGTCCCGGGCGCCGCTCCGCTCCCCGCGCACGTGTCGCAGCGGGTGAGTGACCGGAACTCGATCCCCTTCTCCGTCCCCTTGACCGCCTCTTCGAAGGTGATGCGCAGGTCATAGCGCAGATCCGAGCCCGGTTGGGGTCGGCCGCGCCGAGCCGTGCCCGTCGCTGCGCCGCCGAAGAACGCGTCGAAGATGTCGCTGAACCCGCCGAAGCCTTCGAACCCGGCGCCCGCGGGCCCGGTGTCGACCCCGGCGCGACCGAACATGTCGTAGCGCTGCCGGCGCTCCGGGTCCGAGAGGATCTGATACGCCTCGCTCGCCTCCTTGAACCGCGCCGGCGCTTCTGGATCCTTGTTGACGTCGGGATGCCACTGCTGCGCGAGCTTTCGGAACGCGCGCTTGATCTCGGCGTCCGTCGCTTCACGCGGGACGCCGAGGACCTCGTACAGATCACGCTCGGTCGTGGCCATCGAGCCGAAAGTCTACGAGAGGGCCCGGGCTTTGGCCGCACGGAGGACGTCGTCGAGCATCGCGGGCGTGAGGACGCGCGTGAACGTGTTCTGCTGGCTCGGGTGGTAGGTGCCATACAGCCGGTACGGGCCGACCTCCGCCTCTGCCCCGTGACCGAACCGCGGCTTTACCGACAGGCGATGTCCGTTCGCCGCGATCGCCCGGAGCGCCGCGTCCCAGCCATACGCACCGAGCGCGACGATGGACCGCACGCGGTCGAGGAGGGCGAGCTCCCGTTCGAGATACGGCGCGCAGTTGTCGCGCTCCTCGGGAAGCGGCTTGTTCCCTGGCGGTGCGCAGCGGACGGCCGCGGCGACGTACGTATCGATCATCGCGAGGCCGTCGTCGACATCCCGGGATACCGGCTGGTTGGCGAGCCCGGCTCGATGCAGTGCGGCGACCAGGAAGTCGCCTGACGCGTCGCCCGTGAAGACACGCCCGGTCCGGTTCCCGCCGTGCGCGGCGGGCGCGAGCCCGACGAGCAGGATCCGCGCGTCGGGATCGCCGAAGCCCGGCACGGGCCGACCCCAGTAGGTGTCATCGCGGAACCGCGCGACCTTCTCGCGAGCGACCTGCTCACGCCACGCAACGAGGCGCGGGCATCGGCGGCAGACGACGACCTCGGCGGTGAGGGCCGCGAGCGCGGCCCGATCGGTCACGTGAGGAGCAGCTTGTCGAGTCGGCGCGAGACGACGAACAACCCGACGAACCCGAGGATCGCGAGGTACGCGATGTGGAACAACAGGACCGGAGTGATGTACCCGACCGTCAACGATCGGATGAGGTCGACGCCCTGATAGAGCGGCGTGAGCCGGACGATGGCCTGGAGCGCCGGCGGGTACGTCTCGATCGGATAGAAGGTCGCGGAGAACAGGAACAGCGGCAGCACGACGAGCTGGATCAGGTCGAAGTCCTGCCAGGACTTCATGAACGACGTCGCTGCCATCCCGACCGACGCGAACGCGAAACCGACGAGGAGCGCCGCGGGGAACGCGAAGATCACCCAGGGCGACACGACCAGGCCGAGGACGAACATCACGACCAGAAAGCCGATCGCGTACAACCCACCGCGGATGAGCGCCCAGATCAGCTCGCCGACGGCGATATCGCCCGATGACAGCGGCGTCGCGAGGATCGACACGAACGTCTTGTCGTAGTGCAGCTTGAAGAAGAAGTTGAACGTGCTTTCGTTGATGGCCCCATTCATCGAAGCGCTGGCCAGCAGCGCCGGCGCGACGAAGAGCTGGTACGGGATCTCCTGCCCGCCGGGTCCCGCGACCGTGCCGACCAGCGTCCCGATCCCGAATCCGACGCCGAGCAGGTAGAAGAGCGGCTCGAAGAACCCCGACAGCAATACGAGCCAGCCGTGCCGGTACACGTAGAGATTGCGCTCGACGAGCCGGAACGAGCGGCGGCTACCGATCAGGAAGACGGACGTGAGCGCGAGGGCGGTCATCCGCGCACCAGCTTCGCGTCGACCGTCCGGATCGCGGCGAACGTCCCGACGGCGACGAACCCGATCAGGATCGCGAGGTGGACGAGCGCCACCTCGATCGTCGGGTTCGTCCCGAACGTACCGAGCGACAGTCCACGAGCGAGGACGACGCCGTGATAGAGCGGCGTGAGCCACGCGAGCGGCTGGAGGAACGGCGGCAGGCCCTCGACCGGGAAGAACGTGCCCGAGAAGATGAACAGTGGGGTGATCACGAACCGGAAGATCGCGGCGAACCGGTCGGGCGTCCGCTGCGTCGCGGAGAACGCGGCGATCGGGGCGCCGAAGGCGAGGCCGGTCAGCACCGCGACCGGGATGGCGAGGACCACCAGCGGCGAGAGGGCGGCACCGAACAGGATGATGACCGCCGTGAAGACGGTCGAGATGAGCGTCAGCCGCGCCGCGATCCAGAGCAGGTTGCCGAGCGCGATGTCACGACTCGTGAGCGGGGTCGCATACATCGCGTGGAACGTCCGGTTCCAGACGAGACCGCCCATGATCGGGAAGGTCGATTCGAACGAGCCGGCCTGCATCGCGGTCGCCACGAGCAGACCCGGCGCAAGGAACGCGAGGTACGGCACGCCGCCGAGCGCACCCTGCGTGGATGCGTCGACATAGCCGCCCAGCCCGACGCCCATCGCGGTGAGGAACAGCAAGGGCGTCAGGAACGAGCTGAAGATGCTCGCGCGGAACGTCCGCTTGTACGACAGGAATCGATGTTCGAAGACGCGCCCGATCCCGGTGATCGACGACGTCGATGCGACGGGCGGCGGTGCCGTGCCGACGCTCATCAGTCGATGAGGGATCGCCCGGTCAGCCGAAGGAAGACGTCCTCGAGCGTCGATCGGCGAACAAGGACGGTCTCGGGCTGGAGACCGCGGGCGTGGGCAGCGGTGACGGCGACCTCACCGTCGTCGGCGTAGAGCAGGACTCGGTCGGGGAGGCGTTCGATGCGCTCCGCGAGCCCGTCGAGCTGGCCGTCGAGTGTCTCCTGGACACCTTCCGGGAAGCGCAGCTCGGTCACCTCGCGGGTCGAGTACCGCTCGATCAGCGAACGCGGCGATCCCTCCGCGACGATCTTCGCCTTGTCCATCACGACCAGCCGGTCGCAGAGCTGCTCGGCCTCGTCCATGTAGTGGGTGGTGAGGACCAGCGTCACGCCACGCTGCTTGAGGCGGTACAGCCGATCCCAGAGGAGGTGGCGTGCCTGCGGGTCGAGACCCGTCGTAGGCTCGTCGAGCAGCATCAGGTCGGGTTCGTTGATGAGGCTGCGGGCGATCGTGAGGCGACGCTTCATCCCGCCCGACAGGTGCTCGACCTGTGCGTCGGACTTCTCGGTGAGCTGCGCGAACTCGAGCAGGTCGTCCGCGCGCTTCGCGCATTCGGCGCGGCTGAGCCCGAAGTAGCGGCCGTAGATCAGCAGGTTCTCCCGGACTGTCAGCTCGTTATCGAGGGTGTCCTGCTGGGGCACGACACCGAGTCGGGCACGGATCCGCGGCCCGTCGCGATCGGGGTCCTGGCCGAGGATCCTCAGGGTGCCGCCGGACATCGGTGACACGCAGCCGATCATCCGCATCGTCGATGTCTTGCCGGCACCGTTCGGTCCCAGGAACCCGAAGGATTCACCCGGGGCGACGTCGAAGTCGATCGCGTCGACGGCGATGAGGTCGCCGAACCTCTTGGACAACCCGCGGGCATGGATGAGCGAGGACGAGTCGACCGACTCGGGCGTTTCCGGCATGGGCGGGCATGGTACCGCCGAGACGCTCGCAACGGCGTGCGGCGTCGATGAGAAACCTGCTACGCGGCGGTAGCAGTATCTGTTATGATGCAGCGGCATCGAACCATCCCAGGAGCCGCGCCATGGCCACCATCCCCGCGCCCGCGATCGAGCTGCTCGAAGCGGCGCTGGTCGCGGAGCTGACGGTCGTCGACCCGACCGGCCGACCCGTGACCTATCCCCTCATCCCGCTTTGGGACGGCGAGCGTGTGTACATGACGTCGTCGACCCTGTTCAGCCGGAAGCTCGAGCACATCGCGCACGACCCGCACGTGTCCGTGTCGGTGACTGATCCTGTCAGCGTCGGCGGTCGCGAGGACCGTGTCACGATCCAGGGCGATGCGCGGGTCATCGATGACGATCCGCACGGTGGCTGGGAACGACTCCTCCCGATCTGGTCGGCGAAGGAGCCGGCGATCGTCTCGTTCCTGAAGGCGCGCGTCGCCCTGCCGCTGTTCTTCGAGCGGGCGCTGATCGAGATCACGCCACGGCGAGTCCTGTACTGGCCGTCGGGCGATGCGTCGGTGGCTCCACAAGTCGTCGAGCTCGCGAAGCAGGCCGCGTGATGCGTGCGACGCCAGCGATCGACGCGCGAGCCGGCCTCGACAAGCTCGCCTCCTACCCGTTCCACATCGCAACGTGGGTCGATGTTGGCGGATACCCGGTCTCGGTCGCCGTGGAGGCGTCGGTCGACCCGGGGACGCTGACCGCGACGTTCGATCCACCGGCGGGCCTTACCGTTCCGACGGACCGCGACGTCTCGCTGACTGGTTCGCATATCCGGCCGCAGCCGGGCTACGGATACGACGAGCGTCGGCACGTGACGGTATGGGGCCGCGTGACCTCGGGCATGCGCCCAGACGCCATGACCCGGGTCGTCACGCTTACCGCGCGGTCCGCCTGGGGCTGGGATGAGTCCGAGACGCCGTTCTTCGAATATTCCGAGCGATCGGTGCCACGGTCACGCCGGTACTTCGACGCGCTGTCTGCCGAGCGCGGGACGCCCGTGAAGCCGCGTCTGTCGTTCGGGTTCCTCGCGCTCAGGTCGACGCGATTGCCGTTCCTGACCGCGACGATCGTGCCGGTCGTGCTCGGGATCGCGATCGCCGCGAGCCACGGGGCGTTCGACTTGTGGGCCGCTGCGCTCACCGTCATCGGTGCGGCGTTCGTCCAGCTCGGCCTGAACGTCGCCAACGACGTGTTCGATTCGGTGCAGGGCGCCGACGACGCGAACGTCACGCCGACGCAGTTCAGTGGCGGGTCGCGCGTGATCCAGTACGGGCTCGTCTCGCTACGGCAGATGGCGACGCTCGCGACCGTGTTCTATGTGCTGGCCGGTCTCATCGGCCTTGTCCTGCTCGCGACGCGAGGCTCGACGGCCCTGCTCGTGATCGGCGTCGCTGGGTTCATCGTGTCGCTCGGCTACACCGCGCCACCGCTCAAGTTCGTATATCGCGGGCTTGGTGAGATCGCTGTCGCGGTGGGCTTCGGCCCGCTGATGCTGCTGGGCGCGTACGTCGTCCAGACCGGCGGCGCGCTCGCGTGGGAGCCATTCGTGGCGTCGATCCCGATCGCGCTGCTCGTCGCGCTGATCCTCTACGTGAACGAGATCCCGGACCGGCGCGGCGATGCACACGTCGGCAAGCGAACGTTGCCGGTGCGGTTCTCGCCGCGAGCGGTCGTGATGGGCTACAACATCGCGGCCTCCGCGGCGTACGCGGCAGTCGTCGTGGGTGTGGTGCTCGGTATCCTGCCGATCCCGACGCTGCTGATGCTGCTGACGATCCCGCTCGCGCGGCAGGTGTCGGCTGGCCTGATGCCCAATTACGACAACCCATACGGCCTGATGGCGTTCATGGGAGTGAACGTCCGGCTACACCTGTTCGCCGGCGTCCTGCTGCTGGTCGCCTATGCAGTCGTGATCGGCGCGATGGCGATCGCTCCGGGGGTCGACCTCTTCCTCGGCTGACCCAGGCAGCTCATGGATGAGGGTGACCGCCCGCTAAGCGGTCGATACGCGCCGGTGAAGCGCCGCACGTCATCGTTCCGCGATGGATCCGGTCCGTCTCGGGCTCTCGCTCCGGGCTCTTCGCATCCGTCGGCGACTGACGCAGTCGCAGGTAGCGTCGGCCGTCGGCGTGTCCCGCGCGACGATCGCGCGCGTCGAACGCGGCGACGCCGAAGAGTTGACTCTGCGGATGCTCATCAGGGTGACCGGCGCGCT
Organism: Chloroflexota bacterium; assembly: GCA_045804645.1. Lineage (GTDB taxonomy): Bacteria > Chloroflexota > Limnocylindria > Limnocylindrales > CSP1-4 > SPCO01. The sequence goes on from JBJMMR010000012.1 coordinate 40,368, forward strand.
CGGGGCGCGACTCGACGTTCGAGTGCTATGGCACGGAGAGGCTCTCGATCGCCTGCTCGATAAGGCCCACGCCGATCTCACCGAGGCGGTGCTCAACATCCTCGTCGACGACGACTGGGACGTCGCGACCGAGGTTTCATTCAACCGCCGCGGTGATCGTGGCGTCATCGACATCCTCGCGTTCCATGCGCCCACTCGTTCGTTACTCGTGATCGAGATCAAGTCAGTCGTACCCGACCTGGGCGCGATGCTCGGTACGCTCGACCGAAAGGTCCGTGTCGCTGCGGAAGTCGCCCGTGATCGAGGCTGGCACGTGAGGACCGTCTCGCGTCTTCTCGTGCTTCCGGCTGATCGCACGGCGCGTCGACGAGTCGCGATGCAGGCCGCAGTGTTCGACGCGGCACTCCCAGCCAGGACGGCTGCGGTGCGCCGGTGGATCAAGCGACCGGCGCGTGTTCTTGCAGGTGTCCTATTCCTGCCACATGTTCACCAGGCGAGCACTCGTCACCGCGTGGCGTCGAGAAACGGCTCGCCCACGCACGGCCCCCAGAGCCAAACGTGACAAACGCTCCACACTGCGACCTTTTGTCAGCTATTCACTGACGAGTGCTCATGTGAGGAGCGTTTGGCACAGATTCGGGCGGGGGCTGGCACAGATTCGCGCGCGGGCGCGGCACAGATCCGCGCGCCGGGGGGGTCATCGATCCACGAGGCCACGGAACCCCCGCTAC
>JBJMMR010000013.1:0-16160 GCA_045804645.1 Chloroflexota bacterium
TCGACGAGCTTCTGCTCCATGTACTCGGCGAGGAACTTGGACTCGACGTCATCGCGCGAGAACCCGAGCGCCGTCTGCGTCAGGTCGTTCGTGCCGAACGAGAAGAAGTCGGCGACGCCTGCAATGCGATCGGCGACGAAGCATGCCCGCGGCAGCTCGATCATGGTGCCGACCGTCACATCGAGCCGGCCCCCGCCCTCCTCCTCGACGACGCGCTCCACGAGGTCGCGCATTATCTCGAGCTCCTTCTCGTAAGCGACGAGCGGGATCATGATCTCGAGGTCGGGCGCGTCGCCCGAGCGCTCCTCGACCTCCTTCGCCGCGCGCACGATCGCCCGCACCTGCATCTCGTAGATCTCGGGGTGGATGATCCCGAGGCGGCAGCCACGGGTACCGAGCATCGGATTCGTCTCCTGCAGCGAGTGCACGCGCTCGAGCGTCTTCTCGAGCTCCTCGAGGTCCTCGCTGCGCTCGATGCGTGCGCGCTCGACATCGCCCGCGATCTCCTCGAGGCTCGGCAGGAACTCGTGCAGCGGCGGGTCGAGCAGCCTGATCGTGATCGGGAGTCCCGCCATCTCGACGAACAGGCCCTCGAAGTCCTCCTGCAGCAGCGGGAGCAGATCGTCTAGGGCCGCCCGGCGCGCCTTCTCGGTCTCGGCCATGATCATCGCGCGCATCTTCGGCTGGCGGTCCGCGGCCATGAACATGTGCTCGGTCCGGCACAGGCCGATGCCCTCGGCGCCGTAGCTGCGGGCCTGGGCGGCCTCCTCAGGCTTGTCAGCGTTGGTCCAGACGCCCATCCGCCGGATCTCGTCGGCCCAGCCCAGGATCTTCTGGAGCTCGGGCTGCTCCTCGAAGCGGGCGCTGACGGTCGGGAGGGCGCCCAAGTAGAGCGCGCCGGTCGAGCCATCGAGGCTGACCCAATCGCCCTCCTTGAACTCCGTCCCGGTGACGCTGCAGTGCGCCTGCTTCCCCGCGTAATCGACCGACAGGTCCGCCGATCCCGCGACGCACGGCTTCCCGATCTGCCGAGCGACGACGGCGGCGTGACTCGTGGCACCGCCACGGGCGGTGATGATCCCCTGCGCGACGGCCATGCCGTGGAAATCGTCGGGCGAGGTCTCGATCCGGACGAGGATGACCTTCTCGCCGTTGTCTACCCACTCGACCGCCGTGTCCGCATCGAACACGGCGCGTCCGACAGCAGCGCCGGGTGAGGCGTTCAGGCCGTTGACGATCTTCGTCGCCTGGTTGAGTGCGCCGGGATCGAACGTGTCGCGCAGCAGTTGGTCGACATGCGCCGGTTCGATCCGGGCGATCGCCTCCTGCTTGGTGATCACGCCCTCGTCCACCATGTCCGCCGCGATGCGAACCGCAGCGGCGGCTGTCCGCTTCGCGGACCGTGTCTGGAGCATGTAGAGGCGGCCGCGCTCGATCGTGAACTCGAGATCCTGCACGTCGCGGTAGTGCGACTCGAGCTGCTGCCCGATCCGCTGGAACTCGGCGTACACATCCGGCATGTCGGTCTGCATCTGGGCGATCTTCGGTGCGGTGCGGATGCCGGCCACGACGTCTTCGCCCTGGGCGTTCGTCAGGTACTCGCCGAAGAGGACCTTGGCGCCGGTGTTCGGGTCACGCGTGAAGGCGACGCCGGTGCCGGAGTCGTCGCCCATATTCCCGAACACCATCGTGACGACGTTGACAGCCGTGCCGAGGTCGTCCGGGATGTGCTGGTTCTTGCGGTAGTCGCGGGCACGCTTGCCGAACCAGCTCGCGAAGACCGCCTTGATCGCGAGATCGAGCTGCTCGTACGGGTCGTCCGGGAAGTCGCGCCCGGTGTCCGCCTTGACGATCGACTTGAACGCATCGACGAGATCCCGCAGCGCGCCGGCATCGAGGTCGGTGTCCTGCTTGGCGCCGTGCGCCTCCTTCGACGCCTCGAGGGCGTGGTCGAAGCGCTCGCCACTGACGTCCATCACGATCCGGCCGAACATCTGGATGAACCGCCGATAGGCGTCCCACCCGAAGCGCTCGTTGTTCGTGAGCGCGATCAGGCCGTGCAGCGTCTCGCCGTTCAGGCCGAGATTGAGGACGGTGTCCATCATCCCGGGCATCGAGAACTTGGCTCCGGAGCGCACGCTCACGAGGAGCGGGTTCGATGGGTCACCGAACCCCTTGCCGGTCCGCCGCTCGACCTCCTTGACCGCCTCGAGGACGTCGTCCCACAGCCCGTCGGGCAGCTGCTCCCCGCTCGCGAAGTAGTCGTTACAGGCTTCGGTCGTGATCGTGAAACCGGGCGGGGTGGGGAGCCCTGCGATCGTCATCTCGGCGAGGCCCGCACCCTTGCCACCGAGGAGGTCGCGCATACCGGCGTTGCCCTCCGCCGCGCCCTCGCCCCAGGCGTAGATGTACCGCTTGCCCGCCTTGTGCGGCCGCTCCGTCGCGGCCGAGTCGATCGTCGTCGTCATCGGCGGATTGTACCCGCGAACCGCTTCCGTCCAGGTTGCGGGATGGTCACGAGGGGCGGCCCCGGCGCGGGGTCGCCTCCTCGTCACATGGGGTCACCGGAAGGTGACGGAACCGACGATCTGATCCGCCGTCGACCGATCGAGCTTGGTCAGCGGCCGCTCGGAGCTGTAGTCGAGGACGTAGAGGTACTTGCCCCGCGTTACGAGGTACGTGAGGTCCCACGATCGACCGCCCGGGTAGGTGCCGTGGCTCTCGAATACGCGGGCTCGGAGACCCGCCACCCTGATCGTCGTATTCCGCACGACCTTGAACCCCTTGACATGCTGCCGCTGGTACCGGATCAGCTCGCTCGTCATCACATTGAGCGTGCAGCTGCACTTCCTGGTCCGCGTCACCGCGAAACCCTGGCCATCGAGCCCGAAGTAGTAGTCGGGCGTCTCGGCCTTACGCGTCAGCTCGACGTCCCATTCCGATGGGTAGCTCAACGTGTACGTCAGGCGCTTCGACTTCCCGGTGACCCAGATCGGCGAGGGTTCCGTGATGGTGACCTCATCTCCGTCACGGTCCAGCGCGAGGTCGAGGTGCATCGACGCGGGCTGATTCGCCTTGCCGACCTTCTGGGTCCATGTCGCGTCGAGCGCGATGATCGCCGGCGTTCCGTCATCCATGACGAAGAACTCGACGGTCATGACGCCCGCGGATGCGCCCGGCTGCGACGCACCGAATGAGGACATCGGGATCGTCGTTCCGGGCGGGGGCGCCAAGCGATGCAGCGCCACACCGTCCCTCGATTCTGAGCCGAGATCCGTGAGACCCGCGATCGTCGGCTGCAACGCGGTGCCGAGCGAGTTCGGCGGACTGGTCGATGCCTTCGGCGTGGCGAACCAGACGCCACCGTGGCGCGCATACGAGGTCCCGTCCAAGGTGATCGTCTCGGTCGTCTGCGGCTTGCCCGAAGCCATGATCGTGATGACCTGATGGGAATCGGCACCATTCGTCTGGATCGTGCCTTTGGCAGGCAGGGTGGTCGCGCCGATCGAGACCGTCCCGTCGATGGTCGCATCGAACGTCCGGATCGCGACGACCTTCGCGCGGAAGGCGTCGACGACGTCGATCCGCGGCGACGGCTGCGCCGACGATCGGGCTGACGCGGACGGTTCCGCCACCGCCGACGAGGCCGTCGCTCCGGACGATGGCGCGGACACAGGCGACGGGATCGCGGCGGAGGGCGCAGGCCCACCGCCGCACGCTGCCAACACGAGCGAGACGACCACGAAAAGCAAGCCGATCCGGCGACCGGGCGATGGAGTACGCATCGGAAGCGCTCCTTGTGCGATCCCGTCGCGGCAGGTCGCCGAACGAGTCGTTCCAAGAGACGCGCTCCGAGGTGAGGTATTACGGCATGACGATCGCGAGGGAGTCGCGGGCCGAGTCGAGCTGGTCGACGACGGTCGCTGATGCGTCCGCCTGCCGACTGGCATCAGCGACGAGCAGCCCCGGTCGGAGGTCGACCACGTCGAGCCGGATACGCTCACCTGGTCGGCCCGTTCGCGAAGACCCCTGATGCGTCTCCCACAGTCGATACTCGCGGCGATCGCACGATCCAAGGTCAAGGTCAGCGGGGATACGCAGCTCGATCTCCTGGGCCAGCCCGTTCCACACGACCGCCTTGGGCGGCGTCGTGACGACCGGCGCGAAGGGCGCCGGGGCAACGTCCCGCGATGCGGTCGAGTCGGACTCGGTCGGCCACCAGCCGCTCAGGGCCTCGGTCAGTCCGTCCTGGTCGCGCATCAAGGGTGGGTCGGCGACGCCAAGCGGCGAGGTCTGCCAGTGGCAAGGGTCGAGGTAGACCCGTTCGACGCTCCACCACGCCAGCCGAGCCTGAGGCTGTGACCCAAGGTCGCTCACGATCCCGACGTCCGCCCCGAACCAGCCGCGTTGCCCCAGGAAGGCGGCCGCGCGCAGATCGGGAAGCCGTCTCGCGCCGCCGTCGCTCGTGTACTCGTAGAGCTGCACGGTCTCATAGAAACCCGTCTGCGTGAGAGGGACCCCGTTGCCGGCGTACGGCCAGGCAGCGTCGGGACGCGGTGGCGGTGTGGGTGCCGGCGGCGTCGTCGGAACCGGGACGGGTGCGAACTCGCCGATCCGCAGCGACGCGACCATCGAGTGCAACTCGGCGATGACGGCCGGGGGCGTCGAATCGAAGACCTCGCTGTAGACGACTAGTCGTGTCGGCCCGACCTGTGCGATCCAGATCTCGTCGTGCTCAGCGGGCACCAGCGAGTGCTGCTCAGGAAGGCCCCACACGTGGAATGGATCGTCGAGCTTGGTGCAACCGGCGAAGCTCGACGGCGCCGTCATCGAGATATGCCGGGCGTCGTATCCGCCGAGGTTCTCGGCGATCGGTCGCGTGGCGGTAACGCCGCGCGTCGCAGCAAGACCGGATGCGAGGTCGTCCACCGTCGGTCCGACTGGGACGATGGAGCCATCCGCCCAATGGCACGGATCGGGGTAGATGGCGTCGACCAGGGTGAACGTCAACGCCGCGCCGCCTTCGCCGGTGTCCGGACGGACGATCGACACGGTGTCGCCCTCGTGCTCACTCCCCTGCCATCCGTCGGGCACGTCGAGGCCGATGCGGACCGGGAAGGGACGATCGATCACGTAGCGACCAGCTTCGAGCGTCGTGACGTCGAACGGCCGTGGGACCGGGGCGAGCCGCAATGCGCCTGTCGCCAGCGCGAGCGAGGTGCCGATCATCGCCAGCGCGATCGTCGCGACCAGGAGTCGAACGAACGTCGATCCGCGCCATGTCGCCGGGTGCGCGAGATCGACGCGCCGCTGCTGCGGTGTCATCGGCAGCTCGCTCAGGACCGAATCGAGCACCCGGTCGGGGAGGCGCGTCACGCCCTCCTCGAGCCACGCTCGGACCGCGCGGGTCGTGTCGAGTTCGGTGGTCATCCGACCACCTGCGTCGCCGGCCGCGAGTCGGCTTCGAGGGCCGCCCGCAGCCCCTGCATCGCGTAGTGGAGGCGGGATCGCACGGTCCCGGGTGGCACGCCGAGCGTCTCGGCGACTTCGTCGATCGGCAGGTCGAGGTAGTGGTGGAGCACGACGACCGCCCGATGGTCGATCGACAGGCGGCGGAAGCCACGCTCGAGCTGATCCCGATCGATGACGAGGCCGGACGAGTCCGACTCGGCCCCAGCGGAGGGGAGTGCTCGAAGGGTCGGCGTCCGAGCGCGGGTCCGCCGGCCCTCGGCGTAGCACGCACGCAGCAGGAGTCGGTAGCTCCACGCGTCGAACTTCCCGGGATCACGGAGTTGCGGCAGGTCGCGCCAGATCGAGAGCAGCGCCTGTTGTGTGGCGTCCTCGGCGAGGTCGACGTCGCGCAGGACCCGTTGCGCGACGGCATGCAGCCGGTCGCCGATGGCGACAGCCAGGGACGCGAATGCTTGCTCGTCGCCGTGCTGCGCGCGGATCACTAGCTCGGTATCCATGCCCCGTCCGTGCGGCCACGGCGTGCGTCGCGACCGGCCGCTTTCTAGTTAGGGCGCGTCGAGGCCCGATCCGACTCGATATTCGTTCCCGGCCGTCGCTGGGCGCGTGACACTCTCGCGACGGCGGTCAGTGCGTGACGGCGCTCCGGTCGACCGTGGCCGCCCAGGTCGCGATCTCGGCACGGCGCGAGGCTCCGAGCTTGGCAAGGATGTGCTCGACGTGCGAGCTCGCCGTCTTCGGCGCGATGCCGAGCGATTCGGCGATCTCCGCGTTGGTGAGGCCCTCCGAGATGAGGCGCGCCACGTCGAACTCGCGCGCCGTCAGCGGGCGCCACGGCTCGTCGACCGCGACGCGGCCCCGGGCCTGACGAAGGAGCTCGTCGGCGCGGGAGAGCAGGCTCGGGCTGTCGAGTCGTGCGGCCGTCTCGCGGACCTCGGCCGCGATCGCCACGGCCGCCGCGAAGCGGCTCCCCCGGATATGGGCGGTGGCGAGGTCCAGGCGGGCCCACTGGCTTTCCCAGATCCGCCCGTGCCGTTCCCAGCCGGCGACGGCTGCCTCGAGCGAGGTTCGAGCCGTGCCTGTGGAGCCCATCGCGAGAGCGACCAGGCCGGCGCCATGGTCAAGGGCGGCCCGGCCGAACGCCGGCGTCGCGGCGAGATGGGCCGCACAGCGGGATAGCCACGTTTCCGCCGCGCCGGGACGGCCGGCAGCCAGGTACGCACGGACGCCGGTCACGACGAATGGCGCGAGCAAGGCGCGCTCGTTCTTCTCGGTGCATAGATCGAGTCCCGCCTCGCACCGCTCGATGGCGTCCTGCGTGTCGCCCGCGAGCAGCGCCTTCTCGGCAAGGCCCCACATCGGCGGGAGGCGCCATTCGAGCATCTCGCTCGAGTCCCCGAAGGCGAGCGACTCTGTGAGCAGGTCCCGAGCGCGATCCAACTCCCCTCGGCCGAACGCGACGAACCCGAGCGACCAGCGCGCCATGTTCGGCGCGCGACGACAGCCACGGTCCACGACGGCCTGCTCGCCGGAGGGGATGGCTTCGTCCCACCGGCCGGCCGCCCAGGCGGTCTCCGCGGTCAGGGCGGACATGATGTGGGCGCACTGCGATTGCTGGATCGAGTCCGCGTAGGCGAGGCCTTCGTCGAGTGCGGCCTCGGCTCGCGGGTAATCCATCGCCCGTGTCGCCATGACGGCGGTGTCCCGGAACGCCGTGACGCCAGCTTCCTCGTGGCGGTTCTGGCGTGCCTCGTCGGCCAACCGCGCCATCGCCGCGAGCCCGGCATCGGGGTCGCCGGTGATGATATCGACCATCGCGAGTCGCGCGGCGACGATCGTCGCCATGCCGCGGTCGCCGACGGCCTCGAACGCCGCCAGCGCTGGCTTGCCAGTGCGCCGGGCGGCGTTGAACTCGTTCGAGTCGACTTCGATGACAAGGCGGTCGAAGGCGATGTCTCGAGCGACCATGTCGTGCTCGTCGCCGGGCGGGATCTCGGCAAGCTCGGCCTCGGCCTGCTCGAGCAAGGCCCGGCGTTCGCTGATCGGGACGCCTTTACGACGCCAGATCGTTTGGATCATGCCGAGCATCCACGTCGCCTGGCCCGGCTCCCCGGCGGCCTGGTACGCCGCTCGTGTCGCCCACGTCATCTCTTCGCAGACGTCGTTCTCCTCGATCGCGCCCGCCTCGGACGCGTATCGATCAAGCAGTCGGGCGCGCTCGAGATCAGAGATGTCGGCGGGCATGTTGTGGACAGCGCGCCTGTAGAGCTCGAAGGCTTCGCGATGTGCGGACAGCCGGACCGCTTCTTCTCCGCCCGCCTTGGCAGCGTTGAACGCGAGTTCATTGAGCCCGGCGCGCTCGAAATGGAGCGAGGCGTGGATCTCGGTGGCGCCGACGAGCGTGGCGCCGAACTCGCCAGCTCGTGCGTGATAGACGCGCCGATCGCGTTCGGGGACGGTGCGATACAGCGTGTCGCGCAGGAGCTGGTGGCGGAAATCGAAGTAGCCGACGTCGACGACGTTGAACCCGTACAGGAACCCGTGATCGACGAGTTCCTGGAGCGGTGCGTCGAGCTGGTCGACCGGCAGATCCATCACGCCGGCGAGCACCGTCGGGTTGAAGCAGCGACCCATGATGGCGCCAGCCCGTGCGACAGCCTGCGCCTCCTCCGATCGACGGGCGGTCCGCGCACGTATCGCATCCTCGATGGTGTCGGGGACATCGGCGGCGCGGATAGCGCCAGCATCGACCGGTCGGTCGGACGCGCGGGCGGCAGCGATCAGCTCCTCGATGTGAAGTGGGAGGCCGTCCGAGCGCTGGTAGACGGCGTCGACGACCTCGCGCGGCGCGGGCAGGCCTGTCCCGAGCAACAGCGTCGTCATCGTCGCGGTGTCCTCGCGCGACAGGCGTTCGAGTCGGATCTCCTCGGCGTGCCGCTGCGTGAGCAGCCGCGAACGCCAGTCACGGAACGGCGTCCCAGGCGGCGTCTCATCCCGGCGGTACGACCCGATGACGAGCACCGGGAGCTCGGTGCTAAAGCGCGCGAGCTCGGCGATGGCCTCGAGTGTGATGTCGTCGGCCCACTGGAGGTCCTCGAATTTGAGGACCGTCGGTCGGTCGATGCGGCGGCGGATCCGATCGACCAGATCGAGGACCAGGGTCCGGCTGTAGGCGTCGCCGTCAGCGGCCGCTCGATCGACGCGTGCGAGGAGCTCGCCCGCGAGGTCGGCGAGCGAATCGTCCTGCCGCATCGAACGGAAGAGGTCGCGGAGAGCCGCCAGCGGGACGTCGGCGTCCTGGGGGACGAGGTCGCCGCCCGCATAGCGGAATCCCTCGGCCCGGGCTCGTCTGATGATCGAATACACGAGGCGGGTCTTGCCGATGCCGGCTTCACCGGCGAAGAGGAGCGTCCGGCCATGTCCGGACGACGCCTCAGCCAGCGCCTCGTCGCCGAGGGTCAGGACGTCGTCGCGGCCGACGAGGATGGGGCACTGGACCATCGTCAACACCGCTGTCATGCCGCGAAGTGTAGGTCGCGGATGACCGATGTCATCGGTCGAATGACCGATGACGGTCGCTCACCTCCACCCGAATGTGCCCCACCACAGACCCCGGCGCTGCGCTGGGGACACGAAGGGTGGAGGTCCAGATGCCACGACGACGGCGGCTACTCGTGATGATCGCGCTGGGCGCGGCACTCACGGCGATGGGCTTCGGTCTCGCGATCGGCGTCAGCGCGCAGTCCGACGTGCTCCGGAAGGTCCATAGCGTGACCGCACGGTTCCAGTCGCTCGAAGCGGCGAAGAAGGCCGGCTACGAACGGTTCTACGTGTGTGCCGAGGAGCCCGGCGTCGGCACGATGGGCCAGCACTACGTCAACTTCGACCTCGTCGGCGACCCAGCGCTCGATCCGCTCAAGCCCGAGGCGTTGGTCTATGAGCCGCAGCGCAACGGTGGCTACAAGCTCGTGGCGCTCGAATGGGTGCGTGTCGGGCCGAAGACGAACCCTGACCCTGAGATCCTCGGTATCCCGATGAAGCACGTCGAGTCGGGGAACCGGTATGGCATCGAACCTGACGGCTTCTATGAGCGTCATTACTGGCTGTACAAGTCGAACCCGAACGGGACCTTCTCCGACTGGAACCCGAGCGTCTCCTGCCGCGGCAAGGGCGACAACGGCGGCTGATCGAGCGTCTTCTCGTCGTCACGGCGCGGGCGGGTCCCTCCCTGACCCGTCCGCGTCGTGCTGCCTGGCATCCCTGATCGGTGCCGTTCGGCCCGGCCGCGTGAACCACCGAGGCGGGTACCATCATCGCCGTGGCCGACCTTGTGAACACCATGAGTGCCGTGTCGGCAGACGCGGCAAGGGCGCCTGGGGGCGTCGCCGCTGAGGACGAGCGCTACAACGCGTCGCTCGTCAAGCGCGTCGACCAGCACGAGAACCTCGCCTACTTCTGGGTGAAGTTCGACGGCGACCCGACGCCGTTCGAGCCCGGCCAGTACATGACGATCGGCGTGTTCGTCGACGGCCGGATCGTCCAGCGACCCTATTCGGTGGCGTCTGCGCCGGTGGACGCCGGCGATACCGGATACGAGATGTATCTGCGGTTGGTGCAGGGAGGGACGTTCACGCCGGTGCTGTGGGATCTCCCGGTCGGCCATCGGATGCGGATGATCGGGCCGAAGGGCAAGTTCATGCTCGAGCCCGATGACGAGCGCATCCACCTGTTCATCAGTTCCGGGACGGGCAATGCCCCGTTCATCGCGATGATGCGTCAGATGCTCGCCGAGGGGCGACCTCGCAAGGCGGTCTTCTTGAACGGCGTGTCGTATGGGCGTGACCTCGGATACCGCGAGCTCGTCGAGGGCTGGGAGTCGACCGGCGAGTACCCCGTCCGCTACATCCCGACGGTCTCGCGCCCGAACGACCCGGCGAATGCCGACTGGACCGGTCGCACTGGCCGGGTCGAGACGATCGTGGGCCCGATCTTCAACGAGCTCGGGCTGAGCCCGGACGACACCATCGCGTACCTATGCGGCAACCCCGACATGATCATCACCGCAGAACAGACGTTGCTCGAGCTTGGCATGGCCGAGGACGCGGTCAAGAAGGAGCTGTACTGGCCGAAGGGCAAGGAGCCGCGCGGCGTCTCGGGCGCTGACCTTGCCGCCGCCATCGAAGCGGCGGAGGCGAACGCCGACCAGTAGCCGAGGGGCCACGGGCGGCGTAGCTGCGGCCCACCGCATCCCGAATCGCGACGCGACGGTGCCGCTCGCGCGGCACCCGCAGCGTCGACAGATGGGTCGGTCGTCGACCGGCCCCGTGGTCTATACGCCCTTACGCTCGGCCTACCGGCGCGTGATCAGGACGGGACACGCTGCCATTCCGGCAGATACGGGACGTTGGGCTGGAGCTGCTTGTCGCGACCCGAGCCGGTCGGATCGAGGAGCCACAGCTCGCTGGCGGTGCCACTCGTGCCGTATCGCGCGAGGATGGACTTGCCATCCGGCGCCCATCCCGCGTCGGGGGCGCTACCGTCCGACCACTTCTGGCCGATCCTGACCGGAGCGCCGCCCGCGGACGGGACGATGCCGAAATGATCGCCGTCCGACTCGAAGAAGTCGAAGAGGATGGCCGTGCCGTCCGGCGAGAACCAGGCCCGGTTCATCGAGTACGGCGTGGGAAAGGCATCGTCGGGGACGCGATGATCGACGTGGGTCGGCAGGTCGAAGACGTGCAACCGCCCCTCTGCGCCGGTATCCCACTCCACCCAAAGCAGCTTGCTTCCGTCGGCCGATACGTCGAGCGTGTTGATCCCATGGAAATCAGCAGCCGAGATGAGGAGGTCGAGGCCCGTTCCGTCGGGGTTCACCACGAACAGTGCGCACGGCGACACTGCCGGGTCACCACTCGGGCACGGGTCGCCGGGCTGTTCCGCCGCGACGATCGCGAGACGTCCATCGGGGAGATACCTGATCTGTGCGACGTCGCGCTCGAGTGACAACGTCTCGGCGCCGTTCCCGTCGACTGCTGCGACGGTGATGGCCGGATGACCACCGTGGTTGGCCACGAACGCGACGTGGCCGTCGTCAGGCGACCAGTCGACGGCCTCGATGTCGAGATACTCGCCAGCCAGCCGAACCCGGTCGGATCCGTCGATGTCCCCGACGATGATCTGCGACGGTGTCGAGGACCTCGGAATGAACAGGACCCGCGTGCCGTCACGCGACGGGACGGGTTCCCCCAGCTGATCTGAAGCGGACGCCACCGTCGCCGGAGTGCCGGTCGCAGGATCGAGCGACACGACCGATCCATCGACGCCCCGGTAGAGGAGGACACCATTGGCAGCCGGCCCGAAACCCGGCGGCAGCTTCGGCTGACTGCCGACATACGCTGCGAGACCTGCCGCGACCAGTAGCGCGATGAGCGCCAGGACGGCCAATGGTCGCCAAGGGACGGACCGCATCGACAGCGGTCGTGCCGTGATCTCCACGGGAAGCCACCTTTCGGGGTAGCTCCAGGCGGGCCGCTGGCCGTGGCTGGCGGTCTGCTGGAGCATGTCGTCGAAGTAATCGGGCACGCGCGCGGGTGCGAGCTCGGTCATGAGCTCCGGGATCGATCGCTCGAACCGTTCGAAGGTCGTCATGCGAGCTGCCCTCGGGCGAGTGGCGCTGCCTCGGGGTCGATATCGGCTACGGCGGACCGCATGACCGTCATCGACCGGTGGAGGCGCGACTTGGCGGTGCCCACCGGGATCTGCAGCGTGGCCGCGATCTCGGGCACCTCGAGGTCGAAGTAGTACCGCAGCACGACCACCGCCCGTTGGTCGGGAGGCAGCCGGCGAAGGACCTCATCGAGCAGGTCCCGATCGGCGGTCCGCGCCGAGGCGTCGTCGACCGACGGGCCATCCGTCGGCGTCAGCTCCACCTCGATCGGCCGCCGTCCGCGACGTCGGAGGATATCGATGCAGGAGCGCGCGACGAGGCTCCGGAGCCAACCCTCGAACCGATCCGGATCGCGAAGGGATGGCAGGCTCCGCCACGCGCGGATGAACCCGTCCTGGACCGCGTCTCGCGCGAGATCGTGGTCCCGAAGGATCAGTCGGGCAGCAGCGTCCAGCCGCGCGACGAACAGGCCGGCGAGCACGGCAAAGGCGTCATGATCGCCTTGCTGCGCTCGTTCGACGAGTTCTCGCTGGTCCACGACCCACCCGAGTACACGCTCGGCGCGGCGTTGTCGTCGCGCTCAGATGGTAGTCGTCAGGAGTGGGCCGAAACGTTCCCTGGCCGTGGCACTTGCCTGCGCCGGATGAGCGGCGGCGGCTACGTCCCGCGGTAGTACGACGTCTGCTTCCGCGCCGCGAAGAAGCCGATCCCCCACGTGCCGAGGTCGATCAGCAGCCCGAAGAGCAGGAAGATCCAGTTGACGATCGTCATGCCGTTCGGCGCTGCCAGGCCGTAGATGAGCGTGGTCCACGGCAGGAACAGGAACCCGAGCAGGAACAGGAACGGCGAGCTGTAGACGTTGTTCCAGAAGGTCGGGTCGTTGTACCAGCCGACGAGCAGCGCGAATCGCGGGATGATCGCGCCGAAGATCGCCATCATGGATGAGTGTCCTCCCTCGTGTCCCCGACGGACCGAGAGGCAGCTGCCCCCTCAAGCGCGCCGGTCGCGAGCGGCAGGATGACTGGCCCGGTAGTGTTCGGCTAGGGTGTCCTCACCCCAGTCGTTCGCGAGGTCACGCCACACAGCGTGGATATGGTTCGCGCCGTTCTGGGTGTTGTCGTACTCGATGAGCAGCCGCGGACCGCGCACCGCGTAGTAATGGCCCCGGCCCCGCTCCGTCGGGCCCGCCCAGGCGAACGTCGTGTCCACGAGATCCTCGGCGACCGACCGCCGCCAATCCTCGGCGGCGACGTCGTCAGTCGCCCGGCCGAGGTAATGCCGGATCAGCGCTTCCAGCCGGCCCTGCGCGTCAGAGGTCATGTCGGGGTAGGCGAGGCCGCGCGGCACTCGATCGGCGTCTGCATGCGCCGCGTTGGATGTCCGGATCTCCGGCGGTGCGACGGGATCGACGATCGCGACGGCGCGCAGGTCATCGGACAGCGCGTTGACGAGCTCGCGGGCAAGGACCTCCTCCCCTGTCAGCGTCCGTTCGCCGGCACGTGGCCCGGCAGGGATGACGGCGGGGTTCGCGCCGAGGAACGACGGCGTGCTGCCGATGACACGTCCATCCACGACGGTCATGTGGATCCCGACGTGATGCCCGCCGACGCGCAGCATCCAGGGCCGACCGTCGAAGGTTGCCGGGTCGCCGAAAACGGCGAACCAGTACCTCGCGGGATCGCGCTCAGGCCCGCTCACGCGGCCGGCTTCGCGTTCGATCCCACCGAGGACCGTCTCGAGCGCCATGATCGCGGCGACCTCGCTCGCGCCCCGTGCGCTCAGGGCCGTGCTGAGGGTGGTCATCGCCGCGGCGCGCTGCGGCTCGCGCATGTCGCGCGGCGCAAGCCCTTGGCGATCCCCCGGCGTGAAGGCCCAGACGAACCGCTCGGCGTCGGCGAACCGGAACGTCGCGGATGCTCGCTGCCCGGCGTCGAGCAGCGCGAGCCAGTCGATGACGGACTGGGTCAGCTCGGGGGCCGTCACCTTGCCGCTATCCGAAGAGCGTCTGCTGGCCATAGCCGGGTGCGCCTTCCAGCTCAAGCAGGCGCCGCTTCGTCGCGAGCCCGCCCGGCGCCGAGAAGCCGGTGAGCTTGCCGTTCGCACCGACGACGCGATGGCAGGGAACGATGATCGGGAACGGGTTCCTCGCAAGAGCCGCACCGACGTCACGTGCGGCATCAGGCCGCCCGATGGCGCGGGCGATGTCCCCGTACGTCGCGGTCGATCCCGGCGGGATGACACGGGTCGCGGCGTAGACCGCACGCCGGAACGGGTCGATCGCGTGCTCGTCCAGCCTGACGTAGCCGAGGTCGACGCACTCGCCGCCCATGACGGCGGCGACGCCACCGATGGCGGCCTTCACGGGCCCGGGAACATCGGCGCTATCCGTGATCCGTGGAAGCGTCGCAGTGCCAGCGCTCGGCAGTCGGACGCTCGCGATCCCGGCCTCGGTCCAGCGGACCGCGCAGACACCCAGCGGCGTGTCGAACGCGACGATCGAACGGTCCTGCGTATCCATCACCGATCAGAACCCCCGCGCGCCCGATCCGGTTGCGCCGTCCGTCCCGCGAGGCTAGGGCGCACCGGTCCGCGCGGCCTCGAGCCGATCGAGGACCAGCTTCGTGACGCCTTCGACCGGGATCCGTTCCTGGGTCATCGTGTCGCGGTCCCTCACGGTCACGGCGCCGTCCTCGAGTGAGTCGACGTCGACGGTGACGCACCATGGCGTCCCGATCTCGTCCTGCCGTCGATACAGCTTGCCGATCGCTGCCGTGTCGTCGTAGACGGCCATCACGTGCTTCTGGAGATCGGCCTTGATGCGATGGCACAGCTCGACGATCTCGGGCCGCTTCTTGAGCAGGGGCAGGACCGCGACCTTGTACGGCGCAAGGTCCGGGTGGAGGGCAAGCGACACGCGCGTCTCGCCACGCACTTCCTCCTCGCGATACGCGTCGATGAGGAACGTGAAGGCGGCACGATCGGCGCCTGCTGCCGTCTCGACGACCCACGGGATCAGGTGCTCTCCGGTCGCCTGATCGAAGTATTCGAGGTTCTCGCCGCTCGCCTCGGCGTGGCGCGTGAGGTCGAAGTCCCCTCGGTTGTGGACGCCCTCGAGCTCCTTCCACCCGAACGGGAACCGGTATTCGACGTCGACCGCCTTCTTCGCATAGTGCGCGAGCTCGTCCGGCGCGTGCTCGCGGAGTCGGAGCCGTGCGGGCGTGACGCCATAGCGCTCGTACCAGGCGCGTCGCGCAGGGAGCCACTGCTCGAACGCGGCAGCCGCGACCGCCTCCGGGCGCACGAAGTACTGCATCTCCATCTGCTCGAACTCGCGCATCCGGAAGACGAAGTTGCCGGGCGAGATCTCGTTCCGGAACGACTTGCCGATCTGGGCGATCCCGAACGGCAGCTTCTTGCGTGACGACTGGAGGACGTTCTTGAAGTTCACGTACGAGCCCTGCGCCGTCTCGGGCCTGAGGTAGATGACCGAGGCGTCCTCCTCGACCGGTCCCATGAACGTCTTGAACATGAGGTTGAACCGGCGGGGTGCCGAAAGAGGGCCACCGTCGACCGGACAACGCAGGCCGAGCTTCTGGACGATCTCCGGGTCGCGCAACTCGGTCGCCGACAGCCGCTCCGTGCCAGGTAGCTCGTCGAGCCGGAACCGCCGATGGTCGGTCTCACATTCGACCAGCGGATCGCTGAACGACCCGACGTGACCCGATGTGACCCAGACCTGCGGGTGCATGAGGATCCCGGCATCGAGCCCGACGATGTCGTCGCGCTCCTGGACCATCGACCGCCACCACGCACGCTTGACGTTGTTCTTCAGTTCGACGCCGAGCGGTCCGTAGTCCCAGACCGCGTTGATCCCGCCGTAGATCTCCGATGACGGGTAGATGAACCCGCGCCGCTTGGACAGCGACACGATCGTGTCGAGGTCGCGGACGGACGCGCCGACGTCGTCCGTGGCGACCGGAGAGCTGGTCAAAAGGATCTCCGCTGATACGCGACCGTGGCATGG
>JBJMMR010000014.1:0-16902 GCA_045804645.1 Chloroflexota bacterium
GACGAGGTCGCGCTCGGAGCTCGTCATGACTCAGGCGGTGCGAACGGCCCGCCGGCGCGAGGAGCTCTCGCGCTCGTACACGCGCATGACGGCGGAGGCGAGGCGCACCGGGTCGTGGTGGTGGGCGTTATCCGGATCCACGACGTCGTCCAGGACGAGGCGCGGCGCCGATGCCATCCCGGCGGGCGGCCAGGCGAGGCGGACGGTCTCGGCGTGGTAGTCGCTCGGGGTGCGCGCGTCGAAGCGGTTGTTGGCGAGGACGAGGTCGATCAGGCCGGGGGCCGTATGCGCGATCAGTGCCGCGACATGCCCCGACAGATCAAGTCCCGTGGTCTCACCGTCCTGGGTCGCGACGTTGCACACGTACAGACGCGTCGCGTTCGCGTTGAGGATCGTGTCGCGGATCGACGGGATGAGGAGGCTCGGCAGCACGCTCGTATAGAGGCTGCCCGGCCCGAGCACGATCAGGTCCGCTTCGGCGATCGCGGCGAGCGCATCCTCGGACGCGTCCACGTCGTCGGGGGTCAGCCACACGCGGTCGATGCCTTCGGTCCGCATGATCCGCGACTGGCCTGCGACGGTGTCGCCCGACGCGATGCGGGCATGGAGCGTCAGCGGTACCGCGCTGACCGGCACGACCTGGCCGCGCACCGCGAGGATCCGGTTCAGGCGGCGCACGCCCTCCTCGAAGTCACCGCCCTCGATCGCGGTCATCGCCGCGAGCAGCAGGTTTCCGACCGCGTGGCCCGCGAGGCCGTGACCCTCAGCCGTCCTCGCGAGGAGCCCGTCCGCGATCGGGAAGCGGTACTGCAAGAGCTCATTCATCAGCGGCTCCGCGTCGGCGAGGGCGGCGATGCAGTTGCGGATGTCACCGACCGGCGGGATGCCGAGCTCCTCACGGAGGACACCCGATGAGCCGCCGTCGTCGGCGACCGTGACGACGGCCGTAAGGTTGCTGGTGTGCTCCTTGAGCCCGCGAAGGAGTGCCGACAGCCCGGTCCCACCGCCGAGGGCCACGATGCGCGGCCCCTTGGCCAGGAACCGCTTCTGGTAGATCAGCTCGACGAGCGGCTGCCCGGCGTCGGGGATGCGCAACGGGTCGGTCACGACGCGGATGACCCGATACGACCCCAACGCGACGAGTCCCAGACCGATGACCCCGACGATGAAGCCGCGCACCGGGAACGGCAGGAACTGGAGCGTGATGACGTAGGTGACGCCCTCGAGCGGACCGCCGGGCTCGAAGTCGCGCGACACCTGGCGCAGGAAATGGGCGAACCCGACCGCGAGCAGCAGAAGGCCGAGGAACACGACCAGGAGCCACCGTTTCACGCCGATGCCGGGGGTCATCCATCGACGCACGTTCATCGGTCGGCGTCCGGTCTCACGTGCGCTCCAGCTCGCGGTGGAAGACCGTCACAGGGCCGAAGTCGCGCTCGCGCAGCCACTCCGCGAGGACCTCGGCGAGGACGATGCTCCGGTGGTACCCGCCCGTACAGCCGAGACCGATCGTCAGGCGCGTCTTGCCCTCCTCGACGTACGACGGGATCGTGAAGTCGAGGAACTCCTCGAGAAGCGCGATGAATCGGTTCGCCTTCGGCTGGGCCATGACGTACTCGCGCACCTCAGGCGTGAGGCCCGAATGCGGGCGGAGGGCGTCGACGTAGTACGGGTTCGGGATGAACCGGACGTCGAAGACGAGGTCGGACTCGAGCGGGATGCCGAACTTGTACCCGAACGTGATCAGCTGGACCGCAAGCTGGTCCGGGCGGGTCGCGGTCGCGAGCTGCGCGAAGAGGCGCTCGCGGAGCTGGCGGAGCGACAGGTCCGAGGTATCGACGATCACGTCCGCCTCCGAGCGGATCGGGTCGAGGAGGCGCCTCTCCTCGGCGATCGAGCTCGCGATGCCACGGTCATCGCTCAGCGGGTGCCGATGCCGCGTCTCGCTGAACCGCCGGATCAGGACGTCGTCGCGTGCCTCGAGGAAGACGATCGTCGGCAGGATCCCGCGACCCTCGAGGGCGCCGCGCATGGCACCCAGCGCGATCTCCGGATTCCCGGCTCTGACGTCGAGCACGATGGCGACGCGCGCGAAGCGATCGGGATCGTCGGACACGACCTCGGCGAGCTCCGGCAGCAGCTCCCCGGGCAAGTTATCGACCACCATGTAGCCGAGGTCCTCGAAGAGCTTCGCTGCGGCGGTCTTCCCTCCTCCAGAAAGACCCGACAGGATCACGACCGCCTGTTCGGCGGGCGCCTCCGTGACCGGCTGCCCGGTCGCTTCGGTCACCGCCCCGTCCGTTTGATGAACTGGACCGTGAGCTCGAAGAGGATGTACATCGTGCCGCCGAGCGCGATCGGGCTTACGAGGTCACCACCCGGCGTGGCGACGGCCGCGAAGATCGCGATCCCGAGGATCACGTAGCGGCGCGATTCGCGAAGTCGCTCGGAGGTGATGATGCCGACGCGCGACAGCCCGACGAGCAGGATCGGGAACTCCATCACGAGCCCGAACGCGAGGAACATCGTCGTCACGAAGTCGAAGTACGGACCCGCGGCGATGTTGGCCACGAGCTTGTCGTCGGTGAATCCCAGGAGGAACTGGACGGCGTACGGCAGCACCAGGCGTGCGATCCCGACGCCGAGGGCGAAGAAGAACAGGGCGAGCGGGATCCACGGGCGGACCGTCCGTCGCTCGGCCGCCGTCAGGCCGGGGGCGACGAACGCCCACATCTGATACAGCAGGACGGGCATCGCGATGATGATCCCGACCACGACCGCGATCCTGAGCTGGATGGCGAAGCCGTCACCGGGACCGAGCACCTGGGCCTGCCCGTTCGGCAACGGCTCGAGCAGGAAATTGCGGATCGGCGGCGCGACGACGAACCCGACAGCCGCCCCGATCGCGATGACGATGACGCACTTGACGAGACGGTCGCGCAGCTCGCTGAGGTGGTCGACCAGCGACATGACCGATCCCTCGGGCATGCCGGTCCCGCCCGTCGGCGGGGGGTCAGCAGGGATGACGCCGGAGGCCGGTTCGCGAATGGTGTCGGCGTCGGCCATCAGGGGCGCGGGGCGCCGAACCTAGTTCGTGTTGGAAGCCGGCTCGCTCGGGGTCGCGGGCACAGCCGGGGCCGCGGGCACAGCCGGGGCAACAGGCACAGCGGGCGCCTCGACAGCGGGCGGTGTCACGGCGGTCGTCGGAGCAGGTGGCGCGGGCGGGAGAGGTGACGTGTCGACGTTGACGGAGTCGCTCAGATCGGACGACGCCTTTCGGAACTCGCGGATGCTCTTGCCGATCGACGCTCCGACTTCAGGCAGCTTGCCCGGGCCGAGGATCAGCAACGCGATGACCAGGATGATGATGAGCTCGGGAGCCCCGATGTTCGGCATGTCAGTCAGATCCCTCTGTTCATGGGCGGCGGCTAGGTTAGCACAGGGAGACGCCGAGCCCACTCGGAGGCGGCCCGCGCGATCGCCTCGCCAGGATCTCCACCAGTGACGTCCGTGATCGCACCCGCGATGCCGCGTGAGACGTTGACCAGCAGGCCGCCGCCTGGGCGACCCGCGCCAGGCCGCGCGTTCGCCGGGCCGTGCTCGAGCACCGGCTCGATGGCTCCGCCCTGAGCGCCGACCCCGGGCACCAGGAACGGCAGACCCGGGGCGACGCGGCGGATGGTCGCGAGCTCCTCGGGTGCGGTCGCACCGACGACGAGACCGACGGTGCCGCCGGGTCCCCAGCCCGCCGCGCGGCGCGCGACGTGCTCGTGGAGTGGTTCAGACCCCACGCCCTCGCCACCGTCCCCACGCCCTTCGTGCGGGACGCGCAGGTCCTGCAGCTCGCCGGCGCCCGGGTTCGACGTCCTGCACAGGACGTAGGCGAAGCGATCCTCCCGCTCGAGGAGCGGCCGGATCGCCTCCTCTCCGAGATACGGACTCACGGTGACGGCGTCGGCGCCGAGCACATCGAACAGCGCGACCGCCTGTCGTGCCGCGGTGGAACCGATGTCGCCCCGCTTCGCGTCGGCGATGACCGGGATATCCGCCGGGATCGTCGCCCTCAGGCGCTCGAGGGCCGCGATGCCGGCCGAGCCGAAGGCCTCGAAGAAGGCGAGGTTCGGCTTCACCGCCGCGGCATATGGCAGCGCCGCTTCCAGGATGAGCTCGGCGAACCGCTCCAGACCGGCGACGCCCTTGGCGAACCGCTCCGGGATGGTCTCGGGGTCAGGGTCCAGACCGAGACAAAGAACGGTCCCCGCCGCGCGCGTTCGCGCGCCCAGACGCTCGAGGTAGGTCGTGGTCACCTGCGCTGGTTCAGGGCGATGGGCTCGTGGCAGTCTGCGTCGATCCGCCGCCCGACGCCTCGGCCGCCGGCAGCAGCGCGGGTGGGATGTACCAGTCGGGCCGCGATGCCGCGTCGAGACCGGACACCTCGGTGAGGTTCACGGTCTCGCCCACCGTCCGCTCCGGCCCGTTCCCGTCGAGCTTGGTCAGCCGTAGGTCGACGGTCTGCCCGTCGATATGCAGGAAGGCGATCGCGTCGCCGGCAGGTGACCACACCGGCGCCCACGACGTGTCGTCCTTGGTGAGGCGGAGCAGTTCATTGCCGTTGCTGGCGTTGAGGATCACGACGTCGGTACCGAGCGCGTTCGTACGCGTCGCGGCGATGAAGCGGCCATCCGGCGAGTAGGACGGCTGCATGTAACCGGCGGTCGTCAACGCGCGCGCCGCCTTCGTCTTGGGGTCATAGCGCATGATCACCGGGGCGCCCTTCGCGCCGTCGCGGTCGTTCATGGTGTAGAGCAGGATCTTGCCGTCAGGTCGCCATTCCGGGTCCTGGTGGCCGAGCACGCCGACCTCAGGGACGCCGGCGCGCGAGAGGCGGTTTCGCGCGAGGTCGTAGAACTGCAGGACGACGTTCGAGTCGTCCGGTCGCGGCGCGTCGGTGACGAGCGCGACGGTCTTGCCATCGGGCGACACCGCGGGCTGACGGATCCACGCCGACCAGCGGTTCGAGCCGCTGCGGACCTGGCCGCTGAGCAGGCGCTGCGGCTGACCGGATCCGTCCGCGCGGGTCCGGAACAGCTCATTGAGGTCGATGTCGTACCAGGTCGACGACCCGCGGAGAGGCCACTTCCCGCGTGTCGCCTGATCGTGGATGTAGTAGACCCAGTTGCCGTCCGGGGAGAACGACGGCATCGACGCGCCGCCACCGTCCGTCAGCTGGGTCGCTCGCTCGTCCGACTGCACCCAGATGTTGCCGGCCTTGGCGTAGACGATCTTGCCGAGGAATCGCCCTTCCTTCGGGACCACGATGACGTTCGATGGGGCCGGGGTCAGCGCCGGACCGGCGACGGCGCCCCCGCCGTTCCCCCCGTTCCCGCCGCCACCCCCCAGGAACGGAAGGTTGTAGTCGAAGAGGTTGATCGTGACGATCGCGATGAGGATCAGCCCGACCACGGACACGATCGGACCGATCATCGAGCTCACCGGCCCGATGCCATACGGGTCGCGGGCCGTATCGGAGCGCGGCCGGACCGTCCGTGTCATGACGCCACAGCGGCCAGCGCCGGGCTGGGGCCGGCGAGGATGGCCGCGGCCTCCGGGTGGGAACCGCTCGGAGCGGCGTCGCGGATCTCGAGCTGGAGCGACTCGAACCCGCCGAATGTCCGGCTGCTGATCCGCGCCACGACGTCGATCCGATCGCCCTCCTTGATGAGGGCGGCGATGTCGGCGCGTCCGAACGCGATCCCGTCGAGCACGTCGCGATCGCGCTTCAGGGTAAGCGAGGTGTGATCGTCGGCGGCGACGCGCACGCGGATGACGGTGAGACCCAGGACGGCAACGAGCGGCTCGGGATTACCGGGACCATACGGCCGGAGACCGCCGAGATCCCGGAACAGCCGGTAGTCGACATCGAGCGCCGGAAGGGCGAGGTCGATCGCGAGCACGGTGCGTGGGTCGGGCGGCACATGAGCGGAGGCGATCGCCTCGAACCGCTCGACGAACTCCGGCCAGCGCCCTGCAGGGAGCTCGAAGCCGGCCGCGCCCGCGTGACCCCCGTGTCTCGTGAACAGGTCGGCGCAATCGGCGAGCGCCGCCGCGAGATCGACCGTTCCGTCGCTCCGACATGACGCCCGGATGGACTCGCCGAGGTCCGTCCCGACGACCGCCGGGCGGGCACGATCCTCGGCGAGCCGAGCCGCCACGAGACCGATGATGCCGACGGGCCACGGGCCGCGGACGATCGACGCCGGCCGGTCGGGCGAGGCGGCGACGAGCTCGCGCGCTTCTGCGACAGCAGTGGACGTGAGGTCGCGTCGCGTCTGATTGGCGGTCTCGAGCGCGTCGGCGTGCAGTGCCGCATCCTCGGCAGTCTCGGCGAGCAGGAGACGTGCTGCTTCAAGTGCCTCCCCTACCCTCCCCGCGGCATTGAGGCGCGGCGCGAGCGCGAAGGCGATCGTGTCCAGATCGACGGCGGCTGGCGCGATGCGTGCACGTTCGAGGAGCGCGGCGATCCCCGGCCGGGGGTCTGTCCGCATGCGCTCGAGCCCGAGTCGGGCGATCGCCCGGTTCTCACCCACGATCGGTGCGACATCGGCGACCGTCCCGAGCGTCGCGAGATCCGCCAGGTCGACGGGGATAGCGCCGAGCAGCAGCTGGGCGACCTTGAACGCGACGCCACTCCCGGCGAGCCGCGGATCGGGGTACTGGGAGTCGCCGCGATGCGGGTTGACCACCGCGTGAGCGGGCGGAAGGTCGGGCGGGACGCGATGGTGGTCCGTGACGATGACGTCGACGCCGCGGATGCCGGCCGCGGCGATCTCGGGCCCGGAGCTCGTCCCGCAGTCGACCGTGACGATGACCGAGACCCCATGGGCGACGGCGGTGTCGATCGCGGTGATCGACAGCCCGTGGCCCTCCTCGAGACGGCTCGGTACGTACGGCTCCACATCGATCCCGAAGCGGCCGAGCGCGATGACAAGGATCGCGAGTCCATCGAGCCCGTCGGCATCGAAGTCGCCGAAGACCATCACGCGTTCGTGGCGATCGCGTGCGAGCGTCAGCCGTTCCAGCAGCCGATCGGCGTCCGGGAGGAGGTGGGGATCGTGCAGACCTGCCAGCGGTTCGGCGAACCACGCGATGAGGTCGTCCCGGCCGACGACGCCACGGCGCGCGAGCAATCCCGTCATCCGCTCGGCAAGACCGTGGTCGATCGCGGCGGTCACGAGGTCGGGGTCGATGTGACGGGTCTCTGGGAAGCTCCAGCGGAAGCGTGGCTCGAGCACCGGGTCAGGATGCCACGCGGCGGTCACCTGCGACTCAACCGGAGGTCTCGAGCCGGTGGCGCGGACGGCGACGCACGACGTTCAGGAGGTGGCTCGGCGGGCACGAGGCGCTCGGAGCCCTTGCCGTCGATCGCGCCGCCGGTCCTCCCACGCGTACCAGTCGACCAGAAGCGGGCTGGCGACGAAGATCGATGAGTAGGTCCCGATCACGATGCCGATCAGCAACGCGAGGACGAAGTCGCTGATCGCCGATCCACCGAAGAGGAACAGCGACAGCAGCGTCAGCAGCACGGTGAAGCTCGTCGTGATCGACCGTGCGAACGTCTGCAGGATCGAGTGGTTGACGATCTCGTCGAACGGTTCACCCATGTGGCGCGCCTTGTTCTCGCGGATCCGGTCGAAGACGACGATCGTGTCGTGCACCGAGAAGCCGATGACCGTGAGCATCGCCGTCACGAACAGCGCGTCGATCTCGACATGGAAGAACGTGCCCAGGATCGCGAACGAGCCCACGACGACGATGACATCGTGGAGCAGCGACACCAGCGCGGTGACACCGAACTTCACGTCACGGAACCGGTACGTGATCCAACCGACGATCCCGAGCGAGCCCGCGACGACGAGGATCAGCGCCTGGCGGAGGAGGTCGGAACTCACCACGGCACCGATCGTCGTCAGGCTGCGCTGCGCCTCGATCTTGCCGAGCTGCGACTCGAGGGCGGTGACCATCTGCCCGAGCTTGCCCGCCGTCGGCAGTTCCGTGTTGCCGGAAGTCGCCCCCGGCGCGGCCGAGGGCGCCGGGCTCGCGCCCGCGCTCGGTGATGCTCCTGGCGAAGCCGAGGCACCCGCGCCGGCGGCGACCGGTGACGATGAGGCCGCCGGGGACGGTGACGTGGCCGGAGAGGCGCTCACGGCGGGAGAGGTGCTCAGGCCTGGCGACGTTGACGCGCCCTGCGACGCCGAGGCTCCCGGGGATGCCGAGGCTCCCGGGGATGCCGAGGCGCCCGGCGACGGCGACGCCGCTGGTTCCTCCTCGACGAGGCCGATCGGCTCGGTCTTGATCTCGATGAAGCCGGACTCGGTCCGGATGGCGGTCGCACGCAGCGCGTTCTCGGCGAACACCTGCTCGACCTGGTCGGGCGTCACGTTCGGATCGGCGAACTTGATCTCCCAGCGCGTCCCGCCGGTGTAGTCGATAGTGAGCTGGAGACCGGCGTCGCTGAACGGGGAGATGAGGATGAAGATCAGGCCGGGGATCGTAAGAAGCAGCGAGAAGAGATAGAACCAGCGCCGCTTCCCGATGACGTCAAACATCGGCGGCCAGGGGTCGGCGGGTCGGACGCGGGTTGGTCACGGCGACGAATTCCTCGTCCCGCAGACCCCACAGGCGCGCCCGGCGGGCCCAGTCCTGGCGGACGAGCACACGCATGATCGAGCGGGTCACGACGATCGCGCTGAACATCGACGTCAGGACGCCGATGATCAGGACCAGCGCGAAGCCGCGGATCACCGACGATCCGAAGGCGTACAGGATCGTCGCGGTGATGAGGCTCGACACGTTCGAGTCGAGGATGGAGTTCCACGCCCGGTTGAAACCGGCCTCCACGGCTGCCGGCAACGACTTGCCGACGCGCAGCTCCTCCTTCATCCGTTCGAAGATGAGGATGTTGGCGTCGACCGCCATGCCTACAGAGAGCACGAAGCCCGCGATGCCGGCGAGGGTCAAGGTCACCGGGATGAGCCGGAAGATCGCCAGGACGACGATCGTGTAATAGACCAGCGCGAACGAGGCGACGACACCCGGCAGCCTGTAGTACAGCAGCATGAACAGGATCACCAGTGCGATGCCGATGATGCCGGCGATCAGGCTCTGGTTCAGGAACTGCTCACCGAGCGTCGCGGAGATCTGCTCGCTCGACAGCTCCTTGATGGGGAACGGCAGCGAACCGAACTTCAGGATCGTGACGAGGTTGTTGGCCTCCTTCGCCGGGAACCCGCCGATCCCGCCCGCCGTGATCTGGACCTGGCCGTTCGGGATCGCCTCGTCGATCCGCGGCGCCGTGATGACCGATCCGTCGAGGACGATCGCGAAGTAGTCGTTGACGTGCTCGCGCGTGTACTTTCCGAACAGCTGCGCACCCGACTCCGGACCGTTGTCCTTGAGCTTGAAGGTGACCGTCAGGCCTCGCGTCTGGTCCTGACCGACGGCGGCGGATTCGAGCTGGTCGCCACTGAACAGCGGCGGGTACTGCTTCAGATCGAGGACCTGTCCCTCGGTTGCGGTGGTCTGGCCGAGCGGGACGAAATCCAGCTTGCCGGTCTGTCCGACGAGCCTCCGCACGGAGTCGACGTCCGAGATACCGGGAAGCTCGATGACGACGCGGTCGTCACCCTGGACGAGGACGACAGGCTCCGAGACGCCGGTCGTGTTCACCCGCCGCTCGATGATGTCCTTGATGACGCCGAGCGCCTCGCGCGTCGGCGCGACGCCGTCCTTGGGGAGTGCCTGGTACTCGACGCGCAGTCCGCCTTCGAGGTCGAGCCCGAGCTTCGTCTCGATCGTCCGCGAGCCGCCGTCGGGCGCGGTCGGATCGGGGATCTTCAGGTTCGGGAAGAAGACGACGATCAGCGAGAGGATGCCGATGAGGACGATGAGGATGGGGCCGGCTCTGCGCATGTCGGGCGGGATGCTACACGAAAGGCCCCTGTAACGCGGTCGGCGCGCGGTATCTCACCGTCAGCCGCCGCGCTTGCTTGCTACGCCTCCAGCGTCGCCTTGATGCGCTCGGCCAACGCGCGACTGATACCCGGCACAGCGGCGATCTGCTCGACCGGCGCTTCCCGGACCCGCTTGATCGACCCGAAGACCTTGAGCAGCTCGCGCTTCCGCTTCGGGCCGACGCCGGGCAGGTCGTCGAACGCCGATCTGACCGTCCGTCGATCGCGCAGCGTCCGGTGATAGGTGATCGCGAAACGATGCGCCTCGTCGCGCAGTCGCTGGACGAGGTAGAGCGCGGATGACGTCGCCGGGAGGACCACCGGATCGGAGCGACCCGGAAGGAAAAGCTCCTCGCGCTCCTTCGCAAGCCCCGCAAGTGGAAGATCGTGCAGGCCGAGCTCGTCGAGGACGACCTTCGCGGCGTTCACCTGCGGCTTCCCGCCGTCGACGATCACGAGATCGGGCATCGCCCAGCGGCGCTCTTCCTCGTTCCCTTCCTCGCCCGATCTCGTCGCGCGGAACCGGCGGCGCAGGACCTCTTGGTGGCTCGCGACGTCGTTGGGCCCCTCGACCGTCCTGATCCGGAACCGCCGGTACTCACCCGTCCGCGGCTTGCCGTCCTCGAAGACGACCATGCTGCCGACCGATTCGCTCCCCTGGAAATTCGAGATGTCGTAACACTCGATGCGGAACGGGATGCCGGGCATTTCGAGCGCCGCGGCGAGCTGTTCGAGCGCGGCCAGCGTCTTGCCCTGGTCCGCAAGCCACCGGGCGTGCTCGCGTTGCAGCGTCTCGGCCGCATTCCGTTCCGCGAGCCCGAGCAGATCGCGCTTCTCACCACGCTGCGGCGTCCGCAGATGCACCGGCCCGCCCCGCTTCTCGACGAGGAAGGTCTGGAGCTCCTCGGCGTCGGTGATGGCGGCCGGGACGTAGATCTCGCGGGGGATGGAGGTCGCCCGCGTGTAGTACTGCTCGAGGAAGCTCGTCAGGACCTCGGTATCGGACGCTTCGCGCGCCGCGTCGAGCAGGTAGACGTCCCGCCCGATCATCTTCCCGTCGCGGATGATGAACAGGGTCACGGCGGCCTGGTTGTCCTCGCGCGCGAGCCCGACGAGGTCGAGCTCCGTCCGAGCGAACGCCGCCATCTTCTGGCTCTCCATCGTCCGTTCGATCGCCCGGATCTTGTCGCGGTGACCGGCGGCGCGCTCGTAGTCCTGCCGGTCAGACGCAGCGATCATCTCCCGGCGCAACGCCTTGACGAGCGTCTCCTGGCGACCCTCGAGGAACAGCTCGACCTGCTCGATGTCCGCTCGGTAGTCATCCTTCGAGATCGCCTCGATGCACGGGCCCTGACAGCGCTTGATGTGGTACAGCAGGCACGGTCGCTGGAGCGCCCGCTCGCCATCCTTGATGTCGATGGTGCAGGTGCGGAACGGGAACAGCCGCCGGACGAGGTTCATCGATTCGTCGACACTCGTCGCCGACGCGTACGGCCCGAAGTAGCGGCTCCCGTCGTTGACGAGCTTCCGGGTCCGCTCGACCCGCGGAAAGTCGTCGGCCAGCGTCACCTTGATGTACGGGTAGCTCTTGTCGTCCTTCAGGCGGACGTTGAACCGCGGCTTGAACCGCTTGATCAGGTTGTTCTCGAGGAGCAGCGCCTCGCTGACGCTGTCGACCTCGGTCACCTCGACGTCGGCCACGCGGTCGATGACGCTCCGGATCCGGTGGCCTTCGCCCATCGCCGGCGTGTGCTTCTGCCAGTAGCTCCGCACCCGGTGGCGGAGACTCTGCGCCTTGCCGACGTACAGGACGTCACCGCGCGCGTCCTTCAACAGGTAGACGCCCGGTCGATCGGGAAGTCGCTTGAGGGTCGCCTCGAGTTCGGGGGTCACCCCACGATGCTAGGGCAACCCCGCGTCAAGGTGGTCAACGCGATCTCGTATTCGTCTTCGAGCGGCGGTCGTTCGATGTCGTCGCCGGTGGCGTCAGCGCGGTCTTCTTCGGGAGGGCCTTCGCCGCCGCGTCGCCATCTCGGAGCTCGAGGGTGAACGAGCCGGCCGCCAGGCCGTCGATCGTCGCGGTGACCGTGTAGCAACTGGCAGCGAGCGACGATGTGTCGACGGCGACGTTCCAGCGCCCGCCGCTCCAGGCAAGCGGCAGCTCGGTGCTCGTTCCACCTTCACACGGCGTCAGCTGCAGTCGCGCGTCACCGGCTGTCGCGGCGACGCGGTTCACGAACAGCTGCACCTTGACGGGGACGGTGCGCCCGCGGTTGGCGACGAATGTCGAGTTCGCGCTCGCGACTGGTTCCAGCCATACCGCCCGACCCTCGCGAGGGGCGACGTAGCGGACGGTGACTCGGAACGTGCCATTCGAGGCGTTGCCGCTCGCGTCGGACGACGTGCAGGTCACGTTCGTCGTTCCGACCGGGAAGATCGATCCACTCTCGGGGGCACAGCCCGTGTTCGGGGACGCGTCGACGATGTCGCTCGCCGTGGGACTCGCGAAGGTGACCGTTCGACCATTCGCGTCGCCGGTGGTCACGGCCATGTCCGATGGGACCCCTCTTATCGCCGGTGCGGTCGTGTCGACGACGGTCACATCGAAGTCGCGATCGATCGTCGCGCCCGCGGCGTCGGCAACGCTGCAGGTGACCGTCGTGACGCCGAGCGGCAGCAGGCTGCCCGCGGCGGGCGAACATGTGGGCGTGGGATCCGGGTCGTCCTCCGCGTCGGCGGCCCAGACCGTCCAGCTCGAGGTCCAGCCGCCCTGGGTGTCAGCCTCGACCGTGAAGGACGTCGGCACGGTCAGTGTGGGAGGCGTGTTCGACACGACACGCATCGAGAAGCTCACGGTCGTCGCCGTGCGCCCCGTCGCGTTGCCGTCGTTCGATCCTACCGGGTCGACGGACCGCGACCACATGATCGTGAAGGTCTGCATGCCGGCCGTGGTCGGCGCGCGGAGGACGACGTGGCTGAACGCGCCACCCTCCTGGGTGGGCGTGGGATCGGGACAGCCGACCGCGTCGGCCGGCCACGGCGTCGTCAACGGCGCCAGCGTCGCTGTCGAAACGCTCACGACGGCCCCGTCGAGCGGCGCCGTGCTCGCGGCGCCCGTCAGCACGACCGACTGATTCGCGTCGACGTGCTGGATGCCGACGCACGTGACCAGGAAACGGACATCGGCGGCGACCGTGGCGCCCGGCGCCACATCCCCAAGGAACCGGCTGCCCTCGATGACGGGGGTGACCGTGTCCGCGTCCGCGAGGACGGAGTCCGCCGCCGCCGTGCCGGCGAACGCGAGGAGCACGCCAAGCGACAGCACGGCTGCCCGGCGGAGTGGTCGACGAAACATCTCGATGAGTCCTCGAGTCCACGCCGGCACGAACGACGCGCCGTCGTGCCCGGCGTGCCGTCATCGTCGCTGCCGCCTCTGGGCACGCCATGACCCTATCGGCGGTTCGGTGCGCGGTCGCGCCCCCCTTCGGTACCGGTTCGTTGACATGGGTCACCAAGCGAGCGCGTGCGGTCGGCTACAGCGCAGCTAAGCGGGCGTTTTGTACTCGTCGCGATACTCCCGACGCATGGATCATCCGGCGGTCCAGGAACGACTCACCCGGCTGACGCCGGACCAGCGCCTCGCCGCGACCGCGCCCCCGGGACCGATCCTTTGCGTTGCGCCCGCGGGCAGCGGGAAGACGACGACCTTGGTCGCGAGGATCGCGTGGCTGGTCGATGGCGGCGCCGACCCTGCGACGATCGCGGCGATCACCTTCAACAAGCGTGCGGCCGAGGAGCTCGCGGAGCGCGCCGATTCCGCGCTGGCGCCGCTCGCGATCGAGCGCGGCACGGTCCGTGTGCGGACGTTCCACGCACTCGGCCGGGAGATCCTTCGAGACGCCGGCCGACCCGTCGAACCCTTGGTCGACCGAGCGGAGTTGATGGCGGAGCTGTGGCCGCGGACGTCCATCGCTGAGCGAGGCCGCCTCGATACGGCGTTCTCGCGATTGAAGCTCGACCTCGCGGTCTCGGGCGACGATGTCGCGGCGGATCCAGGCGCCGGGCCCGTCGCCCGCGCCTTCGTCGAGTACGAGCGGGCGCTCGGGCAACGGGCCGCCCTCGACTTCGACGACCTCGTCCGCCGGGCACTCGACGTCCTCGAACGCGAGCCCGCGACGTTGGACCGGTGGCGGCGACGATGCACGCACTTGCTCGTCGACGAGGTCCAGGACGTGGACCGGTCGCAGCTCCGTCTGGCGTTGCTGCTCGCCGCACCGGCGAACCGCGTGTTCCTCGTCGGCGACGATGACCAGTCGATCTATGGCTGGCGCCTCGCGGATGTGCGCCGCGTGCTCGCCATCGGGGCGGCGCTACCGGGGCTCCGCCGCGTCGATCTCGAGGTCAACCACCGCTGCCCAGCCCCGGTGGTCGAACGGGCCGTCCGGCTGATCGGGCACAACCAGGAGCGGTTCGACAAGGTGATCCGGCCCCGAGCCGATGCACCGGGCGCGGTCGTCCTCGCACCGGACGCCGGGGACGAGCCTGAGCGGACCGGGCGCATCCTGCGATCCTGGCCCGACGACGATGGGACGCGGGCCGTTCTCGCGCGGACGAACCGCGAGCTCCGCCCGGCGGTCGTCGCGGCGATGGAGCTCGGCCTCCCGTTCCGGGCGCCATCGGTCGAGCTCCTGGTCGACGACCCGCATCTCGATGACCTGCTCAGCCGCCTTGACAGCGAGACCTCCCCCGCGCTCCCACTCCTGGTCCGCGTGGCGCGCTTCCGTTCGAGGCTG
This sequence comes from Chloroflexota bacterium, assembly GCA_045804645.1. Lineage (GTDB taxonomy): Bacteria > Chloroflexota > Limnocylindria > Limnocylindrales > CSP1-4 > SPCO01. Next base: position 14,804 of record JBJMMR010000014.1, read on the forward strand.
CCGGCCGAGCCATGGATGGACCGCGAGCTCGCTGCCGCGCTGCTCGCGTGGGCTCCGCCGTACCGCGACCTCCCGACGTTCCGTGCCGCCATCGAAGCGACTCGTGCACGGCTTGCCGACCTTCGTCGCGACGATGCGCGGCTTTCACTCGCGACGGCGCATTCGACCAAGGGCGCCGAGTTCGACCACGTCGCGGTCGTCGGCATGGAGGAGGGACGGTTCCCGAGCGGGCGGGCCGTCGCGGAGGCGGAGGACCCGGGGCGCGCGTACGAGGAGGAGCGCCGGCTTGGGTATGTGGCGTGGACGCGCGCGCGCAGGACGTTGACCCTGAGTTACGACCCGGCCGTCCCGTCGCCGTTCTTGCTGGAGGCCTTCACGCCGGACGAGCTCGGCGTCGTCGCGATGACTACGAGCGCGCCTGGAACCGGTTGATCTCCCGCAGCAGCCGATCGATCGAGTCGAGGAAGGGCTCGGTGACGTCCGGTGGCAGCGCGTCGCGCACCGAATCCTTCGGTCCGTACGCGGCTCGCGCGCGCATCGCCACGGAACGCAGACCGGGCAAGGTCTCGTCGCGGAGCCGATCGGGCAACGGCTCGAGGAACCGCGTCCACCGTTCATCCTGCCGCTCGCGCGCAGCCGCGAGGATGCGATCAGCGTGCCGGGCCGCGCCCAAGGCGAGGTCGTCGATCGCTCCCAGTTCGTGTCGAGCGGGCCCCCGTGTCCTCGCGGCGTCAGGCATCCGCTGGTGCGGAGACTGACTCGGTGCCCGTCGCGCCGTCGGGCGGGGCAAGGAGAAGGAGCGGAAGGCGCTTCCGCTCGGAGCCGTTCACGAGGATGCGGAACGAGTAGTCCCCGGGGGCCGGGAACGTGAGATTCCACAGGTCGATCGAGAAGGTCAGCGTCGCGTCGCGTCCGTCGCGCTGACTACGCGCCACGAGGCTGCCATTCGCCCCGGCGACCTCCGCGCCGTCGGGATCGAGCAGCACGAAGCGGATGTCATGCTCGCGATCCGTCTCGGGCGCGGTCACCTGCAACCCGATGACCAGGGCGAGGTGGGGATGCCGCAACGGGAACCGGCGACCGCCGATCCGCGCGATCCCCCCGCCGAGGACGTGGAACTTCTGACCGGGGACAGTCTCGGCGGCGTCCGCGAGGAACGCGAAATCGATGTCCGGCACGCGGCTATCGTAGCCCGGGGCTGGAGCCCGGACCGAAGCCGCGATTCACAGCGACGTCACCGGGACTTCGCCGCGGCGGTCGCGCGCTTGCGGGACGAGACGGACATGACGGGCACCGCCGCGTGGCCATTCTTCCCGTTGGTCGGACCGCGCCCTGCCTCGTCCGCGAAGGTCACGTCGGAGAGCGGCACGAGCGGCTCGCCGCGGAGCACCCTGTCGAGATACTCACCGGTCGCCGACCCGGGCGTCGCCGCGATGCGTTCGGGCGTGCCCTCAGCGATGATCCGCCCGCCCCGATCACCACCTTCCGGACCCAGGTCGACGATCCAGTCCGCGGTCTTGATCACGTCGAGGTTGTGCTCGATGACGAGCACCGTATTCCCGCCGTCGACGAGGCGATGGAGTACCTCGAGCAGCTTCTCGACGTCGGCGAAGTGGAGCCCGGTGGTCGGCTCATCCAGCACGTACAGTGTCCGGCCGGTCGCGCGACGGGACAGCTCGGTCGACAGCTTGACCCGCTGGGCCTCGCCCCCGGAGAGCGTCGTCGCCGGCTGACCGAGGTGGACGTAGCCGAGACCGACGTCGTACAGCGTCTGCAGCTTCGCCTTGACGTTCGGCACGGCAGAGAAGAATTCGAGCGCCTCGGCGATCGTCATCTCGAGCACGTCGGCGATCGACTTGCCCTTGTAGTGGATCTCCAAGGCTTCCCGGTTGTAGCGCTTGCCCTTGCACACCTCGCACGGGACGTACACGTCGGGCAGGAACTGCATCTCGATCTTGAGGATCCCGTCGCCCTTGCAGTTCTCGCAGCGGCCGCCCTTGACGTTGAACGAGAAGCGTCCGGGCGAATAGCCGCGCAGCCGAGCCTCGGGCACCGCCGCGAACAGCTCGCGGATCGGCCCGAAGAGGCCGGTGTAGGTG
>JBJMMR010000015.1:0-19474 GCA_045804645.1 Chloroflexota bacterium
ACGTCGCGCGCCGCGCGCGGTTGCGGGTCGGCATCGACTCCGTCGCCGGGGCGCACGCCGTCGCGGATGCGCTCGGCGAGGACCGCGAGCGGGTCGCTGTGCTCGTGGAGATCGATTGCGGCGGGCGGCGAACGGGCGTCCTCCCGAGCGACGCGGGCCGTGTCGCCGTCGCCGCGTCGCACCTGGGTCTCGACGTGATCGGCGTCTTCACGCACGGCGGCCACGGGTATCACGGCGCCGACGCTCGCGCGGCGGCAGCCGACGATGAGGTTCGTGGTCTGACGGACGCAGCCGCGTCCCTCCGTGCGGCCGGTCTCGACCCGCGCGTGGTGAGCGCGGGGTCGACGCCGACCGCATTCGACTCCGCGCGCGGTGCCGTCAGCGAGGAGCGTCCCGGGACGTACGTCTTCGGCGATCGACAGCAGGTCGCGCTCGGGTCGATCGAACCGGATGCGCCGGCGGCGGTCGTCGCCGCGCGGGTCGTCAGCGTGAACACCAGCGCAAGCCGCTTCGTGATCGACGCAGGCGCCAAGACACTGACCAAGGACGTTCCCGCGTACCTCCGGGGCCATGCATCGATCCCGGAGCTCGGCGCAGTGGTCGATCGGGTCTCCGACTACCACGGCGTCGTCGAGGCCGGCGATGGTAGCCACCTCCCGGAGATCGGTCAGGTGGTCCTGGCCGTCCCGAACCACATCTGCCCGGTCGTCGATCTCTTCGCAACGTTCCTCGTTGCGCGTGATGGCGCCATCGTCGACACGTGGCGCGTCGACGCGCGTGGACGGAGCGGCTAGGCCCGACGCTCGCCCGTGCCGGCGTCCAGGTCCCGGAGCACGTGTTCCACGCCGGCGGCGTCCAACACGGCCGCGATCTCGGCGGCCGAAACCGTGCCGGCACGAAGGATCGTCGGCAGCGGTCCGCTGCAGTCGACCACGGTCGACGCCGGACCGCCGTGCGCCGGACCCCCATCGAGCACGAGGTCGACCGAGTCGCCCAGCTGATCGACGATCGCGGCCGCGTCCGACGCCTCGGGAAGTCCCGACACGTTGGCCGATGTCGTGGGCAACGGACCGACGCCGGCAGCCAGGGCGCGTGGGGCCGGATGATCCGGGACCCGAAGTCCGATCGTCTGCGCGCCACCGGTGAGCACCGCCGGCCACGGGACGTCGGGGCGCTGCGGGACGACGACTGCGAGGCCGCCGGGCCAGAACGCCTCGGCGAGCGCCGACGCGGCAGGGGTCATCGCGCCCGCAGTCGCCGCTTGGGCCGCGTCGTCGAGCAGCAACATGATCCCCTTGTCGGGCGGTCGTCGCTTGGCCGCGAACAGCCGCTCGATCCCACCGGGCGTCGAGAGGGAGACGGCGACCCCGTAGACGGTGTCGGTCGGCAGGGCCACGATCCCGCCGCGAGCGAGCACGTCGATCGCCTCAGCGCGGCCGACCATGGCATCAGTGACCACGCGCGCGGTCACGACGCGGCCTGATGGAGGTCGCGGGCGGTCACGACGCGGCCTGGTGGAGGTCGCGCGCGGCTGCGGCGAGACGCTTGGCGTTCGCGCGAACACGATCCGGCGAAGCGAGGACGAGGTCCTCGATCATCCGGGCCGCGCCGTCATCTTCGAGCCGCGGAGCGACGTAGCGCGCGGCCGCGCGCACTTCCGCTGGAGCCGTCGGCATCGCCGTCCCGTGCCCGACCTCCGCGAGCATCTCGAGGTCGTTCCACTGGTCGCCGATCGCCAGCGTGGCGCCGAGCGGGATACGGAGCCGCCGAGCGAGCCAGCGGATCGCACGGCCCTTGGAGACACCGGGCGCGACGAACTCCAGGAACCGTGGATGCGAGATGGTGACGTCGGCGCGACCTGCGAACTCGGCGCGCGCGAGCGGCGCGATCTCGGTCGGGATCGGCGGCTCCCCGACGGCGAGGACCTTCGTGACGGGGTGATCGATCGCGGCGAGAAGGTCCGGGACGAGCTCCGCGTGCGCGCCCATGAACGCCGAGTAGTCGTCGGCTTTCGGGTCGTCGGCCCGAAGGATGAACCGCTCGAGGTGGTTGACGTGCGGGTCGAGGCCATGCCCGCGCGTCCATTCGACGATCGATCGTGCTGCGTCCGCTGGAAGGGGCGTATGGAGTAACAGCTTCCCGAGGCGACGCGACTCTGGGAGGGCCATCGCCCGGATCAGCCCGCCCTGGTACCCGACGATCGGCCCGGTGAGGCCGAGGGCATGGGCAAAATGCATCGCCGACGACACCATCCGCCCCGTCACGAGCGATACGGCGACGTCACGCTCCATCGCTCCACGGACGGCCGCGATCGTGCGATCCGCGACCTCGTGGTCGTCACCGATGATCGTCCCGTCGATGTCGAGCGCGATGAGCCGTATCGGCAGCACCGGCTCCGGCGTGATCGGCAGGACCGCCGGCATCAGCGGGGTGAGCGACGCCGTCATGCCGCGACCCGCCGAACCCGGAGGACCCGCGGCAGCCCCGAGAGGTCCGAGAGGACGTCGCAGACCCAACCCGGGAGGCGCTCAGCGACGAGCGCCCGGGCCGCTTCTCCTTGATCCCCGCCGATCTCGAGCAGGGCGAGGCCATCCACCGCGAGAGCCCACTCCAGCTGGTCGAGGAGACGCGCGATGACGGTCAGTCCAGCGGGGCCGCCGTCGAGCGCGAGCCGTGGCTCGAACGTGGTGCTGACGGGCTTTCCAGCTGACGCGTCGAGTTCGCCGCTCCGGACGTAGGGCAGGTTGGCAAGCACGATATCGAACGAAGACGAGCGTGCGCCTGGCGGCAGCAGGTCGCTTGCCACGAACCGGAGGCGGTCGCCGACACCGTGCGCGACCGCGTTCTCGCGGGCGAGGTCGAGGGCGTCCTCGGAGACGTCGACAGCGACGAAATCGACATCGTCAGGTGGGACGCGCTTCGCGCGAAGTGCTACCGCCAGCGCGACCCCGATCGCGCCGCTGCCCGTCCCGACGTCAGCGACGCGTAGCGGCCGGGCGCGGTCGTACCCGGATGTCAAGGCCGTCATGACCGCGGCGAGGGCGGTGTCGACGAGTAGCTCTGTCTCGGGCCGGGGAATCAGCGCACGAGCATCCACGGTGAGCGCGATCCCGTGGAACTCCTTGATTCCGCGCAAGTACGCGACCGGCTCGCCGGCGGCGCGCCGCGCGAGCAGCGCGTCGTACGTCGCGGTCGCGTCCGCCCCGACCGGGGCGTCGCCGTGGGCGATCACCGCGGTCCGGTCCACCCCGATGGCGTATGCGAGCAGCAGCTCGGCGTCGAGTCGGGGCGTGTCGGATCCTGCCGCCCGAAGGCGCTCGGTGCCAGCCTCGACGAGCGCTCGGGTCGCGGTCATGCGCGGGATCAGAGTCGGATGGTGACGGCGACGTCGCCGACCTTGCGCAAGACCTCCGCGCTGGTCGTGCCCCGCCAGCGGTGGAACAGCAGGTCGACCGACGCATCCCCGACGCGAAGATCGGTCAGCGTCACCTTGCCGAGCCAGTCGGGCAGGTGCGGATGGAGCAGCTCGAGCTCGTGCCGGTCGGCATGTGCGCGCAGTCCGAGCATGGTCTCGAGGAACAGGAACGACGATCCAGCCGCCCACGCCTGCGGCGAGCAGGCCACGGGGTACGGGACCGGTGTGTTCGCGTCGGTCCGGTCGAAGCCGCAGAAGAGCTCGGGCAGCCGGTAGTCCGCGAAGCCTTGCGCCGCCTCCATCATCTGCCCGACCAGGCGGTTCGTCGCGTCGTGGAAGCCGTAGCGCTTGAACCCGGCCGCGATGAGCGACGCGTCGTGCGGCCAGACGGTCCCGGTGTGGTAGCCGATCGGGTTATAGCCTGGCTGGTCCGACGCGTAGGTCCGCACCCCCCACCCGGAGAACATCTCGGGTCGCAGCAACCGGTCGACGACGTCCGTGGCTCGATCGGGCGTGACGATCCCCGACCAGAGGCACTGGCCCGCGTTGCTGGCGATCGCATCCGCCTGACGCTTGTCACGGTCGAGGGCCATCGCGTAGAAGCGCCGGTCCTCCATCCAGAACGCCTGCTCGAAGCGGGTCGCGAGCTGGTCTGCCTCGGCGTCCAGCCGTATCGACAGCTCCGTCTCACCCCGCATCGCGGCGAGCCGCGACATCCGGCGCTTCGCGTCGTAGACGTAGCCCTGCACCTCGGCGAGGGCGATCGGAGGCTCGCTGTGGCGGCCCTCGTGGTCGCGGATCGCGTCGTGCGAGTCCTTCCAGCCCTGGTTGAGGAGGCCGCGGTCGGTCCGCCGCTCGTACTCGACGAATCCGTCACCATCGCGGTCGCCGTACCGATCGATCCATTCGAGCGCGGCAAGCGCATTCGGCCACAACCGATCGACCAGCGCTCGGTCACCGGTCCAATCGAACGTGGCACCGAGCAGGATCAGCCACAGCGGCGTCGAGTCGACGGAGCCGTAGTACGGCGTGTGCGGCAGCTCCCCTGAGCGTGCCATCTCACCGGTCCGCAGCTCGTGCAGGATCTTGCCGGGCTCCGCGTCGCGTCCCGGGTCATCCTCGGTGGCCTGGTGGTCCCCGAGGACGTGGAGGATCTCGACCGCGATCTGCGGGCGGAACGCAAGCGCCTGGAACGCCGAGATGATCGAATCGCGGCCGAACAGGGTCGCGAACCATGGGACACCGGCGGACACGTACCGCTCGTCCGACCCGGGGCCCTCATTGATGAGCAGGCGCAGGTCCGACACCGATCGCTTGATGACGAGGTTGAACAGCTCGTGATCGCTCGCGACGGAGGTCGTCCCGCGCTCCCAGGCGTGATACGCGGCGGCGCCTTCGTCGGCCGAAACGCGGGGTACCGGCGGGAACATCGCCTCGTGATCCGCCGATCCGGTCGGCTCGCGCACCGGCTCCCCAGGCGCGGGTCGGCTGGTGCACCAGATCGTCCAGCTGAGGTGCTTGGTCGACCCCGGATCCAGCTGGAGCGTCCAACGCAGCCGCACCGCGGCACCGGAATCCGAGCCGTCCGGCAGTGGCTGGTCGACGGGCTCGATCGACGCGGCGAACTCAGAGAACGCGACGTGGGTGAATTGCTCGACCCCATCGAGACCGACGTAGCGGAACGTCACCCGATCATCGGTCACGGCGATGGGCAGCAGTTCGCCGCGCTCCGGTCGCCGATAGCCGCGAACCTCGAAGATGTCCGCGCCGTCGGACCCGAGCTCGAGGTCGATCGCCACCTCGGTGTCGCGGGCGGCGTGGTTCACGATCCGGACCCGCTCGGCGATGCCCTCTGCGCCGAGTAGCCGGTCCCGACTGATGCCGAGGGTCCGTCCGACCAGCTCGTCCAGCGGATGCACCTTCGCCTCGGGGTTCCGGTCCGCGGACGGGTTCGTCATCTGGATCCCGCCCCGGTAGTTCGCGCCGACGGACGCCTGGAGCAGCACCGGCCTGACGCCGCTGATGCGCAGGACGGAGCACGCGAGCACGCGGGTGTCGCCGTCGTACAGGCCCAGACCCCGCGAGTCCGGATGGATGTCGCCGAACGAGTCGGTGAGGAGGAAGCGATTCCCGTGTTTCAGGACCTGGACCGAGCCGAGATCGGTCGCCTTGACGATCGGCACGGAGCGGGCGGGCAGAAAGCGCAGGCGGGCGGTCTCAAGCTGCGTCATCGGCACCCATCAGGTTGGCGAGGCGATCGGCCTGATCGGCCATGATCAATGCATCGATAAGCTCGTCCAGGTCGCCGTCCATCACACCAGGGAGGTTGTGGACGGTCTTGCCGATCCGGTGGTCGGTGACGCGGTCCTGCGGGAAGTTGTACGTGCGGACCTTGTCGCTGCGGTCCCCCGAACCGACCATCAAGCGGCGGGTCGCTGATCCGGCTTCACGCTGCCTCTGGATCTCGAGGTCGAGCAGGCGCGAGCGGAGCACGGACAGGGCCTTCGCCTTGTTCTTGTGCTGGCTTTTCTCGTCCTGGATCTCGACGACCAGCCCTGTCGGAAGGTGGGTGATCCGCACGGCCGAGTCGGTCGTGTTCACCGACTGACCGCCGGGACCCGACGAGCGCTTGACCTCGATCCGAAGGTCCTTGTCCTCGTCGATCTCGACCTCGACCTCGTCGGCCTCCGGCATCACGACGACCGTGGCCGTCGAGGTATGGATGCGGCCGCTCGACTCCGTCGCCGGGATGCGCTGGACACGATGGACGCCACCCTCGAACTTGAGCCGGCTGTACGCGCCGTCGCCGCGGAGCTGGACGATCGCCTCCTTGATGCCGTCGATGCCAGTCTCGTTCAGGCTCAGGACCTCCGCGTTGAACCGATGGCGTGCTGCGTAACGGAGGTACATGCGCAGCAGCTCGGCGGCGAACAGCGCCGCTTCTTCACCGCCCGCTCCGCCGCGGACCTCGACGATCACGTCGCGATCGTCGTTCGGATCACGCGGCAGCAGCAGGACGTGCAGGTCCTCCAGGAGGCGCGACTCGTCCCCCTCGAGGCGGGCGACCTCGTCACGGGCCATCTGTCGAAGGTCGTCGTCGCCGTCGCTGGAATCGCGCAGCTCGCGGGCCCCGGCGAGTTCGTCACGTGTCGCCGTGAGTGTCCTGAAGGCGGCGACGGTGGGCTCAAGACGAGCGAGCTCGCGGCCCAGCCGACGTATCTCGTTCGGGTCCGCGGTCACCTCAGGGCGGGCCAGATCTGCCTGGAGGTCGTCGTATTGGGCGGCGATCTCGGCGAGCTTCGCGTCGAGATCGGTCATGGCACCGCGGGCGGCTCGTCGGTCGTCGCGGCAGCGACGGGTTCGGTCGCTGGCGCGGGCGGGTCGCCGGATGGGAGGCGGAGAGGGTCATGATCGAAGAGCGTCGATCCGGCGGGGATCGGATTCCCGTCGGCGGTGAGCGCCTCCTGCATCGAGGAGATCGCCACTTCGATCATGTCGTCGGTCGGCCGCTTCGTCGTGATCTTCTGGACGAGGATGCCTGGGAACATGATCGCGCGCATCAGCCGATAGCGGCGGAACTTCGCACCGATCTTGAGCACCTCGTAGCCGACCGCCGCGAGGATCGGGATACCGATCAGCCGGCTCAGCACCATGACGAGTGGCGGCTGCCGCCCGATCAGCGAGAAGACGAAGATCGACAGCAGCACGAGGATCACGAGGAATTCCGTGCCGCAGCGGTGGTGTGCGGTCGGGTACTTGCGGACCGCGTCGACCGTCAGCGGGTCGCCGGCTTCCAGCGCGTGGATCGTCATGTGCTCGGCGCCGTGGTACTGGAAGACGCGGTGGATGTCCGGCGTCCGCGAGACGAATGTCAGGTAGGCGAGGAACAGGGCCACCTGGATGAGGCCCTCGACCGCGGGCTGGAGCCAGCCCTGGCTCGCCTTCGACGTCGCGATGCTCGAGATGAACAGCGGGAGCAGGCTGAACACCGCGATCGCGACGCCGAACGTGATCAGCAGCGTGATCGCGATCGTCCCCTTGCCGAGTTCGACGTCGTCGTCCTCGGCCTGGACGTTCGCGCTGCGGACCAGCCAGCGAGTGCCGATGACGAGCGTCTCGTACAGGACGACGAGACCGCGAACGAACGGCCACTTTCCCATCGGCGCCGTATGGACGCGTGAGTCGAGCTGCTCGGTCGCGGTGACGATCCGGCCGTCCGGATGGCGCAGGGCGACCGCGATCACGTTGCGACCGCGCATGAGGACGCCCTCCATGAGGGCCTGTCCTCCGTAGGCGAAGGAAGGGGAACCGCTGCGGGGCGCGCTGTCCGCCGCCAGCGGCGCCGGATTCGCTGACATCGAGGGAAGTCTACCGGCGATGGATGGGCGTGGCTTCCGAACGACGGTACCGTCCCCGGAATCCGAACGGCCGGCCCGCCGGCCGGCCGTGGATCAGCCATCAGATGCGGTGTGGCGCTAGCTGCGGACCTGCCGCTCCAGGCGCTTCTGGAACCGCTCGACCTGGCCGGCCGTGTCGATGATGTTCTGCGTCCCCGTGAAGAACGGGTGACAGTTGCTGCACACGTCGACGCGCAGCTCGGGCCGTGTCGACCCGACCGTCCACTCGCGACCACACGAGCCGCAATGGACCTTCGCTTCGTAATACTTGGGGTGGATATCCGGCTTCACGGGTGCTCTCTCCTCCGACGTCTTCCGCGCAGGACCATCGCCCCGCCGGTGATCGCCGGCTATTCCGGTGCGCCTTGCTGCAGTGGCTAGGCCGTCGTCGACGCGGTCTCGGGCGCCTCGACCCGGATGCGCTTCTTGCTCTTGGTGCTGTGTTCGAACTTGACCGTGCCGTCGACGGTCGCAAATACGGTGTAGTCCTTGCCGAGTCCGGTGCCCGGGCCTGCCGAGAACGTCATCCCGCGCTGCCGCACGATGATCGATCCCGCCGTCACGGTCTGCCCGTCGCCGGCCTTCACGCCTAGTCGCTGACCGACGCTGTCGCGGCCGTTCTTGACGCTGCCGCCGGCTTTCTTGTGCGCCATGGCTTACTCGTCCTTCTTGGTCGCCCGCGGCTTGGCGGGGGTCTTCTTATGGGCGGGTTTGGCAGTCGACGCGTCTGCGTCGGACGCCTTCGCCCGTGTCGTGGTCTTCTTCGCGGCCGGCGCCGTCGCGGCGGAGGTCTCGGCGCTCGCCTCGGTCTTGGTCTCGTCCTCGTCGGCGGTCTTGGCTTCGCGCCTGGCCGGCGCCTTCGCCACCGCCCCGGCCTGGCCCTTCCGTTCCGCCTGCGCGGTCGCCTCGGCCGGCTTCGTCGCGGTCGACTTCGTGGTGGTCTCGGTCTTCTTCACAGCCGCCTTCGACTGAGCGGCGAGCTTCGCGGCGAGCTCGGCGTCCTTCGCGGCCTGCGCAGCCGCGGCTTCCTCGAGACGCGCCCGTTCGCCCTTGGCTTCGGTCTCGGTCTTCTGCGCCGACTTCGCGGCGCTCTTCCCGTTGAGCGTGATGTCGGAGATCCGAAGGACGGTCAGCTCCTGCCGATGGCCCTTCTTGACCCGGCGGCGCGCCTTCGGGCGGTACTTGAAGGAGATCACCTTCTCGCCACGACCCTGACGGACGACTTCTGCGCTGACCGCGGCGCCATCGACGACAGGCTGCCCGATCGACGCGTCGTCGCCGTCGGCGACGAGCAGGACGCGCCCGACCGTGACGGTCTTGCCGGGCTCCGCGTCGAGCAGCTCGACTTCGAGTTCGGTGCCGACCTCGACGCGGTACTGCTTCCCGCCGGTCTCGATGACTGCGTACATGGATCCTCAGGAGGTGGTGACGACGGCGACAGATGCGCGGGGCGATCGGGCAGTCGGACATGGGGTGACGTCGGGCATGGACCGCGACGCGGACGGTGGAGTGTACGGCTGACCGGGGGTCATGGTCAACCGATCGGTCCCGGCGCGGACGCCTATCCGTGCGCTCCGGATCGTGCCGGGACGCCTATCCGTGCGCTCAGGATCGTGCCTGGCCTAGTCGTCCACGTCGTCCGCGACGAGGAGCCGCTCGCGGACGATGGTCGCGACATCGAGCGCCCGGCCGAGTCTGTCGCCGAGCGCAGCGACGACTTCCTCTGGTCGCCCTGTCCCGAGCTCCGGGTCGAAGCGCGTCCGCGTGCGGACGACCGCGGGTGACCCGGGCTGGATCGTGATGGAGATCAACAGCGGCCGGAGGTCGTAGGTGACGGTCGATCCACCCCGGACCCGGTCGCGACTGATCGACGTCGCGGCGATCAGATCGCTCGCGGCCGCTTCGAGTCCAGCGACGTCCGCCCCATCGGCGAGCTCGATCCGGTAGTCGGCGGCGACGACTCGACCCGCCAGGGGCGGCCCCCCGAGCCAGACATCGAACGCATCGATCAACCGCCACCCTTCGGGAAGGCGACGCGCCAGTGCTTCGCGTAACCGCCATCCTGGCCACCGTTCGGTCAGGACGATGTCGATCAGTTCACGTTCGGCCGCCATCCCGACAGGGAGCGGCGCGCCGAAGCTCAACCTCGCCCGGCCGCGTCCACCGCCAGGCTCGACGAGCGGAACACCAGCGTCCTCGAGCGCCGTGGTCCACGCAGCGGCGACCTCGCGCTGCGTGACCTGTGATGCGGCCGTATCGCGGGCGGCGATCAGACGCCAACGTTGACGGGGCTCGGCGGCGGCATCCGGAAGCTCCGACACGTCTGCTAGTCTGCCGGAACGATGGACGAGCCCGAGCGGGCGGCGACCGCCCCGTCGCCAGAGTGGGTCGCCGCGCTGCCCCCTCCCCCGTTCGTCGATGCGGCGTCGTATCCCGCCCACCCTCGTCTCGTGTCGGTGTCTCCGCGCGTCGCGGTGCTCATCGGCGCGGCGATCCTCATCGGCGTCCTGCTGTGGATGGCGCGGGACGCCGTACGCCCGTTCGTGCTCGGGCTGCTCGTCGTGTATCTGCTGGATCCGCCCGTCCGCTGGCTGGCTCGCCGCGGGGTGCGCCGCAGCATCGCGATCATCGTCGTGTACGTCGTCGCGTTCGTGCTCTTCCTCGAGTTCCTCAACCTGACGTTGACGCCGCTGATCGACGAGATCGTCCGGCTCCTCCGCGATCTGCCCGCGCTCGCGCGACAGCTGCAGGACCAGGCCGACCGGTTGGCCGAGATCTACGACCGCCTCGCGATCCCGGCCTCGATCCGTGTGTGGCTCGAATCGATGATCGCGTCGGTCACGCAGGGCGGAGCGGCCGGCGGCTCCACCTTCGACCCGACGGATCTGATCCCGGTACTCACCGGGGTGACGAGCATCGTCGGAGGGCTGTTCGCGTACGTCATCCTGCCGGTCTGGGTCTTCTACGTCCTCAAGGACCGCGTCGCCCTGACCCGCCAGTTCGACCGGAGCCTGCCGGCCGCGTGGCGGTTCGACGTGTGGGCGATCTTGCGCATCATCCGGCGCCTGTTCGGCCAGTGGGTGCGCGCGCAGCTGATCCTCGGTGTGACGGTCGGCGTATTCACGTTCATCGGGCTGCTGATCCTGAGCGCCACCGTGGATCCGGTCTTCGGGCGCTACGCGATCCTGCTGTCGGTGACCGCGGGCATCCTCGAGCTGCTGCCGATCATCGGGCCGATCATCTCCGCGATCCCAGCAGTCCTCCTCGCGGCGACGGCCGGCGTCGAGGCGGTGATCGCCGCGTTCGCCCTCTACCTGATCGTCCAGCAGGTCGAAAACAACTTCCTCGTTCCGAAGATCCAGGGGGACGCGATCGAACTGCACCCAGCGCTGGTGATGTTCGCGATCGTCATCGGCGGGTCACTCGCGGGACTGCTCGGCGCGATCCTCGCCTTGCCCGTCGCCGCGGCGATCCGCGACGTGAGCCGATACCTGTTCCGGCGCCTCAGCCCGGACGAGCCCGCCGCGCTGGTGACGTCGATCGAGGGACTCGGCCTCGAGGTCGACCGAGGCGTGCCGAGCACCTCGTGACGGATCCGCTCGTCGATCCATACAAGGCGCTCCAGGTCGATCCGGAGGCCGAAGACGAGGTCATCGCCGCCGCGTATCGACGCCTCGCGCGCAAGTACCACCCCGATTCGACCGGAGGAGGCGATCCAGCGGCTGCGGCCAAGATGGCCGGCCTCAATGCGGCCTGGGAGGTGATCGGCGATCCGGTCCGTCGAGCCGCGTTCGATCGCGATCGCGCGCTCCGCGAAGCGATGAGCCGTCGTGCGACGGAAACAGCGCCTGGCGGCGGGACCGAGGGCGCCGACAGCCCACGACCCGTGGATCCTCGACGCGCCGATCCTCCACCGCCCGTCCCCCGCCCCCCGGAGACGGTGTCGCGAGACTGGACCAGCGGGCGTTCGTCCGTGGGCGGCGGATACGACGCGTCGATGCACCGGCCCGATGGCGAGGGCGCCGCGGGGCCGCCGCCTGGGAACCCCGCAGGCAGTGTCCTGAACTTCGGGCGCTACGTCGGGTGGTCGCTCGGAGAGATCGCGCGCAGCGATCTCGAATACATCGAGTGGCTCGACCGTATGACCATCGGTCGCCCGTACCGGGACGAGATCGACTCGATCCTTCGAAGCGCTGGGCGTCGACGAAGCGCGGATGCGGAATCTGCGGATCGACGCGGGCTGTTCCGGCGACGGTGATCGCCCCCTGGTGGGGCGTATCGGTAGCGATCTACAGGACGACTCCTACCACTCGGCTCGAGTCTGCCGGATGTTGATGCTCTGGAGGATGCCGAGGCCGATCGCGATGCTCACAAGCGACGCACCTCCGTGCGTAACGAAGGGGAGCGGGATCCCGGTGATCGGCATGATCCCCATCACCATGCCCACGTTCACGAAGAGCTGGAAGAGCACCATCGAGGCGATCCCTGCAGAGAACAACGTCCCGAACGGATCCCGTGAGCGCCAGCCGGCCATGAGCACGCGCCACAGCAACAGGACGAACAGCAGGAACAGCACTGTCGCGCCGATGAACCCGAGCTCCTCGGCGAGGACCGAGAAGACGAAGTCGGTCGACTGGACCGGGAGGAAGTCGCCCTGCGCCTGGGTGCCGTTCGTCAGACCCCGCCCGAACCAGCCGCCAGAGCCGACGGCGATCTGCGACTGATAGAGCTGGTAGCCGGAATCCGTGATGTCGGGCTTCGGATTCAGGAACGAGGTCAGACGCTCCTTCTGATAGTCGCGCAACAGGTACGTCCACGCGATCGGCACCATCGCGATGACCGCGGCAGCCATCGCGCCGAGCCACTTGAGGCTCGTCCCCGACATCCACAACATGCCGACGAGGATGGCGCCGAAAACGAGCGACGTCCCCAGGTCTGGCTGGAGCATCACGAGGGCCAGCGGTGGCGCGACGAGGACGCCGGCGCCGAGGATCGTCGTGATCGAGTCGAGACGGCGGCCACGACCAGCCAGCCAGTTCGCGAGCACGATGATCATCAGGATCTTGGCGAGCTCGCTGAACTGGAAGGTCAGCGGCCCGAGGGTGATCCAGCGTGCCGAGTTCCCGATCCCGTCGCCGATCGCGAGTGTCAGCAGGAGTAGACCGAGCTGCAGCGCGTAGACCGGCCACGACAGGGTCCTGAGCCATCGGTAGTCGAAGGCTGTGGCGAGGATGAAGGTGACGGTCGCGATACCAGCCCACATCAGCCCGCGGGTGAACGTCGTACCGGCATCGAGCGGCGTCGAGCCGTTTTCCACGCTGTTCGTGTAGGCCATGACGAGGCCGACCGCGACCAACAGCCCCGCGTAGACGACGAGCTGGAGGTCGAAGGCGCGCCACGCCGCTCCGACGGACTTCGCAGCCCAATCGGTGACGCGTGCTGGCTCGGCTCGGATGACGCCCATCAGTCGTTCGAGTAGAAGTTCGTCCGCTCGAGGTTCTCCGGGAGACGGTAGTCCTTCTCGATCCCGTAGTGCAGCTGGAAGAAGTACTTGACGATCTCGGTCGCCGTGTTGCCCTTCGTTCGGGAGTCGTGCGCGAAGGCCATGACGATCAGTCGGGAGTCGTGGTTCTCGAACGACCCGTTGCGGGGATCCTTCGGCGTGAACCCGACGAAGAACGACGAGTAGGGGAGGCGACCCTGCGCGTCCGGTGTCCCGAACTCGGCCGTGCCGGACTTGCCGGCGATCTTGATCGGCAGATCGACCAGGTTGTAGGTATGTCGCAGCGTGACCGTCGATCGGGCCGCTTCGCGCATGACGCGGAGCACGCTCGGATTGACCTTCAGCTTATGGAGCACCTTCCGTGAGAACGGCCGGACGACCTTCCCATCCGGACCGACGATCTCGCGCACGATCTGGGGCCGATAGAGCGTCCCGCCGTTGGCGAGCGCGGAGTAGGCATTGATGAGTTGTAGCGGCGTGACGGCGTCGTATCCCTGACCGATACCGGCTTGGTACGTCTCGCCCGGGAACACCGGAGCGCCGAGCGCCTCCTGCTTCCACGCGTTGTCAGGGACGATGCCACCGACCTCGCCCGGCAGGTCGACCCCCGTCTTCTCGCCGAACCCGTACTGCCGCGCCCAGTACGCCAAACGGTCGATCCCGAGCATCCCGGCGATCTGGTAGAAGAACGTGTCACTCGAGTGGCCGAAGCCGCAGTAGATGTCGCACGGACCCCAGCCGCGATGGTTCCACTCGTAGAACTTCGTCTCGCCGAGTGTGAGGAACGGCTTGGTCAGGACCCGCGTCGACTCGGTGATGTCACGGTCAGCGAGGCCGCCGGTACCCGTGACGAGCTTGTAGGTCGAGCCTGGCGCGTAGTGCGCTTGGATCGCGTGGTTGAGGAGCGGCTTGTCCTTGTTCTTTAGCAGCTTCTTGTATTCCGTCTGGCTGATCCCTCGCGCGAACTTGTTGTTGTCGTACGTGGGGAGGCTGACCATCGCGAGGATCTCGCCCGTCTGCGGGTTCATCGCGATGACGACGCCGCGTGTCATGCCGACCTTGTCCATGGCCCACTTGAGGGCCTTCTGTGCCTCGCGCTGTGTCTTGCTGTCGAGCGTGAGGCGAAGCGACGCACCAGGCACCGCGTCCTTGACCGTCTGGAGGACCTGGGTCCGGCGACCCGTCTTGTCCCGGGCGACGGTCTGGACCCCATACGTCCCCCGCAAGGCGGTCTCGTACTCGGCCTCCAGGCCGGCCTTGCCGAGCAGGTCATCGGGCTGGTAGCCCTTGTCGCGAAGGTCGGGTAGTTGCTCTGCGGACACGGGACCGGTGTAGCCGAGCAGCTGGGACATCAGGGGCCCGTCGGTGTATTGGCGCCGCGCCTCGACGGCCACGTCAACACCCGGTAGCTCGAATCCAGCCTCCGAGATCAGTTGGGCCGTCCGCTTGTCCACGTCCTGCGCGACGCGGACGAGGTCGAACGCGGACCCCGGGTTGCCATCGATCGTGCCGTTGATCTCGGCCGGGTCCATCCGGAGCAGTGCAGCGAGGCGCGCGACGACCTCGTCGCGTCGGGCGTCCGGCAAGTCCGCGGGCCGGATCTTCACCGCGAAGGTCGGTACGTTCTTGACGAGGAGGCGGCCGTTCCGATCGTAGATGTACCCGCGAGGCGCCGGGATCGGCTCATCGACCGTCCGCTGCCGGTTCGAGATCGCGGCGTATTCCGTGCCGTTCGTGATCTGGAGGTAGAACAGGCGCGCTGAGAGCGTCCCGACCGCGAACACGACGATCAACCCGAAGACGAGGTACCGCGAGAACCGGCGCGTCGAGAGCGGCTTCCCGTCGATGTATGTGTTCACCAGTCGACCCGCTCCTGCTCTAGGCGCCGGTCGTGAACGGCGATCGTCAGCGGGCCGATGATCACGCCGAGGATCCCGTCATACACGGCGCTCGGAAACACGGCCCCCAGGGGATCGGTCGTTGCGGGTGGCACGCCGAGAGCGCCGAACAGCACATACAGGATCATCGAATAGGCGAGGCTGGCGAGGAAGACAGCCACGATCGGGATGATGGGCCGCAGGTGGGCCAGGCCCCGGGACAGGAGCGCCGTCGCGCCGACGCACAGCAGGAGAGCGAAGGCTGTCGAGCCGAGGGGGCGTTGTGCGAGGACGTCAAGCGCGAGGCCTCCGACGAATGCCCAGACCAGGCCGGCCTCTACGCCGATGGCGATCGTGACGATGACCGCCAGGACGAGCACGGGATGGGGATGGGCCGAGCCGATCCTGAGGTATGGGACGACGGTGAGTTCGATGAGGGCCGTCACCACAGCGCCGACCGCAGCGAGTAGCAGGGTCATCGGACGGGTCGTTTCCTCGGCGGAGCGGCCAGAAAAGGTCCCGCGCCCACCTGCCCGGCTCGTTGATCGCGACCAGCACGGCGGCGACGTCTCGGCGGAGTATCCCACGGACCTCCACAACGGGCAACGAAGCGGTGTGGCGAAGCGCGCACCCGATGCGAGGCGTGTCAACGGCACCTTGTGTTTCACGTGAAACAGGTGTCGGCGCGCGGCCCGACGCGGAGCCGTAGTGAGCCAGCAATAAGCGTCGGATAAGCGGTTGGGGTCACGCTTTGCCGTGCGTCCCGACCCAGTGGCGCCCGAGGTGAACCGGCCATCGATGGTAGAATCAGTCTCCGTGAACCCAGTCCGAGGGGATCGCTGAGTGGGGCGGACGATCGCCTGCGCGAACCAGAAGGGCGGCGTCGGCAAGACCACGACGGTGGTGAATCTGGCGAGCCTTCTCGCCATCTCCGGCGACGCTGTCCTCCTGATCGATCTCGACCCCCAGGGAAACGCTACGAGCGGTTTGGGCATCGACCGCGCCGCGGTCGAGCGCTCGACGTATGACGCTCTTCTTGACGGTGTCGATCTGGCCGACCTCGTCATTCAGGGCACATCGCCTGGTGTCGATGTCATCCCGTCGGCGATCGCGCTGGCGGGTGCGGAGGTGGAGCTCGCGGGCTCGACCGGACGTGAACGTCGTCTGCGCGACGCCCTCGCGGGCGTCGCGGATCGATACGAGGTCATCTTCATCGACTGCCCGCCGTCACTCGGGCTCCTCACCGTCAACGCGTTGACCGCCGCCGACGCGGTCCTCATCCCGCTCCAATCCGAGTACTACGCCCTGGAGGGTCTGACCCAGTTGCTCGCAACCATCGACCTTGTTCGTGATCATCTGAACCCGCGCCTCGCGATCGACGGCGTGATCCTGACGATGGTCGACAAGCGGACGAACCTCTCTTCGCAGGTCGAGGCGGAGGCGCGGCGGCACCTGGACACAGCGGTGTATCGGACAGTCATCCCGCGGAGCGTCCGGCTGTCTGAGGCGCCGAGCCACGGACTCTCGATCGCTTCCTATGCTCCCGATTCGAAGGGTGGCCGCGCGTACGCGGCGCTCGCGGAAG
The DNA here is from genome assembly GCA_045804645.1 of Chloroflexota bacterium. Taxonomy (GTDB): domain Bacteria; phylum Chloroflexota; class Limnocylindria; order Limnocylindrales; family CSP1-4; genus SPCO01. The sequence continues at coordinate 16,778 of JBJMMR010000015.1, forward strand.
AGTTCCGGGACCGGCTCGCTCGAAACCACCAACCAGGGTTCGCTGCCTTTAGCGCCCAGCCTGAACCGGAGGTCGTGCTGTCGTGACCGTTCGACCCGAACGCGCCCAAGGCCTCGGCCGCGGGCTTGCTGCTTTGATCCCGCAGCGAATCGAGACACGCGCGACCGCAACAGATCTCCCGATCGCCAGCATCCGCCCGAACCCCGATCAGCCACGGCGCCGATTCAGCGAGGCTGAGATGGCGACGTTGACCGCGAGCGTCCGCCAACATGGCGTGCTCCAGCCGGTCCTTGTCACCGAGACACTCGATGGCTACCAGCTGATCGCCGGCGAGCGTCGCGTTCGAGCAGCCGTAGCGGCGGGTCTAGACCGGATCCCGGCCGTCGTACGCCATCTCGACGACCGTGAGCGTCTCGAGCTCGCGCTGATCGAGAACCTCCAACGCGAGGATCTTGACCCGATCGAGTCCGCGCACGGTTTCCGCAGGCTGATCGACGACTTCGGGTTGACGCACGAGGCCATCGCGGAACGGGTCGGCCGGGCACGGTCGACCGTCGCGAACACGCTTCGGCTCCTCGATCTGGCACCGGTCGTCCAGGCCGCGATCGCCGAGCGAAGCATCACGGAGGGTCACGGCAGGGCGCTTGGCGGCCTGCCGTCCGAGCACCAGGAACACGTCCTCGGCGCTGTGATCGATCAGGACCTCTCCGTTCGCCAGACCGAGGAGCTCGTTCGGCGTCTTCGCGAGTCGAAGACGACGATCGGGCAAGGGCCCGAAGACCGTCCGGCTGCCGACCCCGACCTCGAGCGCATCGAGGAGGACCTGAGGCGGTCACTCGGGACCAAGGTCAGCCTCGCCCGGTCGCGGCGGGGCGGACGGATCGTGATCGAGTACTACAGCGATGAAGAGCTGGGTCGGCTGTACGACCGGTTGACCGGAGGGACGGCGTGACCGAGGAAGCGGCGCAGGACCCGCCCGTGAGCACGAACGGGCGCACCCGAAAGGCGCGCGGCTCGGGCGCGGACTACACGGCCGCGAGCATCCAGGTCCTCGAGGGCCTCGAGGCTGTTCGTCGCCGGCCGGGCATGTACATCGGCTCGACGGACGAGCGTGGCCTCCACCACCTCGTCTGGGAGGTCGTCGACAACTCCATCGACGAGGCGATGGCGGGGCACGCCTCGACCATTCGCGTGACGATCAAGACCGATGACACCGTCGTGGTGCAGGACGACGGCCGCGGCGTCCCGGTCGGCAAGCACTCGACCGGGAAGGATGCGCTTGAGGTCGTCCACACCGTCCTGCACGCGGGCGGCAAGTTCGGCGGCGGCGGCTACAAGGTCTCGGGCGGCCTGCATGGCGTCGGCGTGAGCGTCGTCAACGCGCTGTCTGAATGGATGCGCGTCGAATCCGCTCGGGACGGCGCCGTTTGGACACAGGAGTACGAGCGCGGCAAGCCGACGTCGGCCGTCAAGAAGATCGGGCCGCAGGGCGACCGGCGCGGTACGACCACCATCTTCCGGGCCGATCCGACGATGTTTTCGACGACCGATTACTCGTTCGAGGTCATCAGCCAGCGGCTGCGCGAATCGGCGTACCTGACCAAGGGGGTATGGATCACCCTCATCGACGAACGTGCCGATCGCGAACGGTCGTTCTACTTCGAGGGCGGCCTCGAGTCCTTCGTCCGACATCTGAACCGGAACAAGGAAGCGCTCCACGACCGCCCGATCTATGTCGAGCGGAGGGAGGGCTCGACCGCGGTAGAGGTCGCTCTCCAGTACAACGATTCGTACACCGAGAACGTGCTCGCGTTCGCGAACAACATCAACACCGTCGACGGCGGTACCCACGTTACCGGGTTCCGCGCGGCCCTGACGAGCTCGCTCAACGACTGGGCGCGGCGCTCGGGGACGTTGAAGGACAGCGACGGCAACCTCTCGGGGGACGATGTCCGCGAAGGGTTGACCGCGGTGATCAGCGTCAAGCTGACGGACCCGCAGTTCGAGGGTCAGACCAAGGCCAAGCTCGGTAACGCCGAGGTCAAGGGGCAGGTGCAGACCGCTGTCGGCGAGGCGATCGGCCAGTACCTCGACGAGAACCCCGCCGACGGCCGGCGGGTGATCGACAAATGCCTCACGGCTGCGCGCGCTCGCGAGGCGGCGCGGAAGGCGCGCGACCTCGTGTTACGCAAGGGGGCCCTCGAAGGCCTCTCGCTCCCTGGCAAGCTCGCGGACTGCCAGGAGCGCGATCCCGCCCGCAGCGAGCTGTTCATCGTCGAGGGCGATTCGGCCGGCGGTTCTGCCAAGGCGGGGCGCGACCGCCGCTTCCAGGCGATCCTGCCGATGTTCGGCAAGATGCTGAACGTCGAAAAGGCACGCCTCGACAAGGTGCTCTCGAGCGACAAGATCCGGCCGCTGATCATCGCGCTCGGAGCGGGCATCGGCGAAGGGTTCGACGTCTCGAAGATCCGCTACCACCGGATCATCCTCATGAGCGACGCGGACGTCGACGGAGCGCATATCCGGACGCTCCTGCTTACGTTCTTCTACCGGCACATGCCCGAGGTGATCGAGGCCGGCTACCTCTACATCGCCCAGCCGCCGCTGTATCGCGTGTCGACAGGCAAGGTGACGAAGTACGCCCAGTCAGAGAAGGAACGCGACCGGATCGTCAAGGAGATGAACGTCAAGAACATC
>JBJMMR010000016.1:0-36522 GCA_045804645.1 Chloroflexota bacterium
GCGCGCGCGACAGGCGGGCCATCCCGCCCGGCCGGTCGTCGACCTCGGTGACCAGCGACTCACCCTCGATGTAGACGTAGCCCATCTCGTCGAGGACGGCCTTGGTCGCATCGTCGTCAGCGGTAGTCATGATCACGTGGCCGGAGTCACCGATGCTGCCGCCGCCGATCGCTCGCAGGTCCACGCCGCGCGCCGCGAGCGCCTCGGCGAGGTTCGCCATCGCACCCGGTTCGTTCTTGAGCTGGACAACGAACTGGTTGGCCATCGGGTACGTCCTCAGCGCGGCGGTGGGCCTCGCCATCGTATCCCGCGGATGCCCGCGGTTCATGCGGGGCGCGGACGGTCAGGACCCGAGTCGAACGACCGACCTCGTCTTCGACGACCGCGATGGAGCCGTGGCCGGCGTCGGCGCCTGTTTTGCCCGCACCGACTCGAGCCGCATCGCCTCCTCGGGCGATCGGAAGAAGGGCACGATCGTGAGCGTGGCGATCAACGCGAACCCAAGCAGCCAGCCGGCGACGACATCACTCGGGTGGTGCTCACCGAGGTAGACCCGCGACACCCCGATCAGGATCACGATAGTGACGAGTGCAGCCGTCGCCTTGCGCGAGATGCGTACCGGCAGCGCGAACAGCACGCTCGAAACGAGCACGATCGATCGCAGCGCGTGGCCGCTCGGGAACGAGTCCATGCCGGGCGTCGAGAGCGGTGTCGGATCCCAGAACAGCGCGATCGCGAACAGTGCCGCGCCGATCACCGCGCCCCACCGCCAGCGCGTCCGCCAGAAGGCGATCACAAGGACGATGGCCAGCCCGACCCACAGCAGGTCCTCGGTCTCGGACATCCTCAGCGGGATCTGGTACGTGACCGACGGACGGGCGAGTGGCAGGACCGCCTTGATCGCATCGCTTACGACGGCTGCCGCGACGTAGCCGACGACGATGTAGACAGCGGCCCGTCGGGCACCCGCCGCCCAGACGAAGCCGGCGGTGATCATCGAGAAGAAGGCCAGGATGTTCGCGACACCGAGCTCGGAGATGGCGACGAAGGCCGGATCGAGCGGCGTGCCGTGGAACCGCCGCAAGGCGTCGAGCCCGGTCGTATCGACCGTCGCGGTCGTCCCGCCGACGACGAGGAGGGCGACGCCGAAGAACCCCGCGATGCACGCCAGCGCGAGGATGGCGAGTGGCACCCGGTAGCGGTCATCGCTCAGGACGGACACAAGCCGCAGTACACCACGCGGACGTCGAACCTGCAGGCGACCGGATCGGCGAGCGTGCTAGGTTCGACGCGTGACGCTGACTCGTCTGCCAGACGCCGTCTCCGCCGCTCTCGACGCGCCCATGCCGGGTGATCGGATCACGGTCTCGGCCGCCGCGATCTCCTGGTCGGCGCTGACCTGGGGCGACCCCAAGGCGCGTCCGCTCCTGCTGATCCACGGCGTCACGTCATCGGCGGCTGTTTGGTGGCGGGTCGGTCCCGCGCTCGCAGTGACGGGTCGCCGGGTGATCGCCGTCGATCAGGCCGGCCACGGCCGGACCGGTCATTGGCAGGGCCATCATCGGTTCCGCGACAACGCGGCCGACATCGCGGCATTCATCCGTGCAGCCGGCCTCGACCGGCCTGAGCTGCAGGTCGTGGGCCATAGCTGGGGCGCGGTCACGAGTGCCGCCCTCCCCGTCGCGGGCATCAGACCGGCGACGACGGTGCTGCTCGATCCACCGGTGCTGCCGTTCGACCGGATCTCGCTCGAGGCGAGCGATCCGAGCCAGCAGCCGGCCGTGCTGCTGGCCGAAGCCGCGGCCGCGGTTCGAGCCGCCGAACCTGGCTGGACCGACGGCGACGTGCAGGCGAAGGCAGAAGCGGTGATGGAGCTCGATTTCGAGGCCGCGAGAGCCGTCCTCCTCGACAACGGTGACTGGGACGGCGGGATGGCCGACCTTCGCGATCCCGCCGCGAACGGGCTCGATGTCTGGCTCGTCCGTGGCGATCCGGCGAGCGGTGGGTATGTCGACGACGCCGCCGCGGCAGCCTTCGGGGAGATCATCGGGAGCGACCATGTCTTGACCATCGCCGGAGCACCGCACTCACCGCAACGAACGCACCCGAACGAGACGGTCGCGTGCTTCCTGAGGGCCTCGGGCAGACCTGAGGGTTGTCCTCAGCGTCCTTCGGCCGTTCCCCCGCGGATCGCGACAGCCCGCCGGTAGGCCTCGATGTAGCGTGGCGCCGGTCCGGTCGACCAATCGAAATCCATCGCCATCGCCCGGTCGATCAAACGGTCCCAGACCATCCCGCCCGTCGTCCTGAGCCTGAACGCGCGGTCGCACGCCTCGAGCAGCGCCTCCGGGGTCGCGTCGTCGAAGACGAAACCCGTCCCCGAACCCGGTTGTCGTGTCACGTCCACCACGGTGTCAGCGAGGCCACCGGTCCGGCGGACGATGGGCGGGGTGCCGTAGCGCATCGCGATCATCTGTCCCTGCCCCGATGGCTCGAAGCGTGAGGGCATCGCGAAGAAGTCCGAGCCCGCATAGATGCGTCGCGCCATCTCGCGATCGAACCGCTCGATGAGGGCGACCTTGTCGGGCGACGCCGCGGCCAACTCGCGGAACGGATCGGCCAGCTCTCGGTGCCCCGCGCCCTGGACGACCAGGCGGGCGCCACGGCGCAGCAGATCGGGCGCTGCCTCGGCCAGCAGGTCGAACCCCTTCTGTGGATCGAGCCGGCCGATCATCCCGATGACCGGTCCGGCGTCCGCCGGGTCCATCCCATTCCTTGCGAGCAGGTCGGCGCGGCAGGCGGCCTTGCCCGACGGGTCCCCGCGTGAGAACGGTGCCGCGAGCGCGGGGTCGTTCGACGGGTCCCAGACGCTGTTATCCAACCCATTCAGGATCCCCAGGAACCGGTCGCCCTTGGCGCGGAGGAGACCGTCGAGACCCATCCCGAACTCGGGCGTCAACGCCTCCCGAGCGTAGGTCGGTGAGACGGTGTTGACGATCTCGGCGGCCTCGATGCCGGCGGCGAGCAAGTCGACCCCGTCGGCGTTCTGACCAGGCGCGTCGCCGCCGACTGGGAGCCCGAGCTGGGGCAGCTGCGAGTTCCATGTCCACCCGTGGTAGGCAAGGTTGTGCAGCGTCGTGACGATCGCCGCTCGCGCGATGATCGGATCGCCGGCATACGCGCCGCGACGGAAGATGCCCGCCGGGCCCGCCTGCCAGTCATGCGCGTGGATGACGTCGACCGGCACGTCCTCCGTTCTCAACGTCTCGAACGAGGCGCGGACATACAGCCCGAACCGCCACGCGTTGTCCTTGTAATCGCCTGCACCGTCACCGTAGAACCCCGCACGGTCGAACGCCGCGGGATGGTCGATCAGCCGCAGTCGGTAACCGTCGGCCTGGACATCGACGACCGTGACCTCACTCGACCCGGTGCGCGCTCGCGGATCGGGGACGGCGACGACACGCTCGGCGAGGACTGACTCGGGGCGCGGATCGGGCACGCCCCGATAGCGCGGCAGGAAGACATCGACAGGTCCGTCGATCCCGTTTTCGTCGAGCGAACCGACCGCGCGAGCGAGCGCGTCGACGACGTCCGCGAGACCGCCCGTCTTGGCCCACGGCTCGCACTCGGACGACAGGAACGCGACGCGGAGACCCACGGGCGGCATGGTAGTCGGCGGCATCCTGCGCGCGCCCGTCCCGTGCGGCTAAACCGGTTCACATGCAGAGCGACCCGGTATGATGCGCCGCCATGGACCTCGTCTCCATCCCGTCCATCCCGGCCGCGTCGTTCCCACTTCCCCCGCGGCTCGAGGGCCTGAGACGCCTCGCGTACAACCTGCGGTGGGCCTGGAACCCGCGGACGCGGAACCTCTGGAGCCTGGTCGACCGGACGGCGTGGAACCGGTACCGCAATCCCATCCCGGTCATCAGCGGGCCGACCGACTGGGGTCGATTGCTCGAGGACGAGAAGTTCCTGGCGGAGTACCAGGATGTCCTCGCCGAGTTCGATCGGTACATGGCCAACGGCGCGGGTCACTGGTTCCAGCGCAAGTACGGCGACAAGATCGAGGGGCAGATCGCCTACTTCTGCGCGGAGTACGGGATCCACGAGTCGCTCGGGATCTATTCGGGCGGACTCGGCGTCCTCGCGGGCGACCACATGAAGTCGGCGAGCGACATGGCACTCCCCTTCGTCGGGGTCGGGCTGCTCTACCGCAAGGGCTACTTCCGGCAGACCATCGACGCCGACGGGCACCAGGAGCACGCCTATCCCGATTACGACCTCAGCCGATTGCCGCTGTCTCGTGTCCAGGACGCCGAGGGGCTACCACTCACCGTCGAACTGCCGTTGCCCGGTCGAAGGGTCGCGGTCGCGGTGTGGCTCGCACAGGTCGGGCGGGTGCCTGTCCTCCTCCTCGATACGGACATCGTCGATAACGCCGTCGAGGATCGGCCGATCACGAACATCCTCTACGTCCGCGGCCGCGAGATGCGCCTCCATCAGGAACTCGTGCTCGGCATCGGTGGCGTTCGGGCGCTCCGCGCCCTCGGCCTTGAGCCGGCGGTGTGGCACCTCAACGAGGGCCACTCGGCGTTCCTGCTCGCGGAACGCGCGCGCGAATTCGTCGCGGCCGGCAAGTCGCTCGACGACGCCTGGTCCGAAGTCAGGCGGAACGCCGTGTTCACGATCCACACACCGGTTTCGGCCGGCAACGAGCGCTTCGAGGCCGACCTCGTGCGGCGCGTCGCCGGACCGCTCCTCGATGCCGGGGGGGTGCCGGTCGAGAACGTCCTCGACCTGGGCCTTGGGACCGACGGCGACCGCGGTCAATTCGATATGACGGCGCTCAGTCTTCGCCTGACGCACGGCGCGAACGCGGTGAGCAAGCTCCACGCTGCGACGGCGAACGCGACGTGGAACAGCATCAAGAACGACGGGATCGCCGCCGTGACGAACGGGGTGCACGACCCGACGTGGGTCGGCCAGCCGGTCGACGAGCTGCTCGCGCGCCATCTCGATGCCGATCTCGCTCGTCTTGACGCTGGCTCGCGCCAGGACCACTTCTGGGACCGCCTCCCGAAGATCCCGGGCGATGAGCTGTGGGAAGCCCACCTGCGCCAAAAGCGCGAGCTGGCGATCTTCGTCCACGGCCGGCTCCGCAGCCAGCTCGCCCGCCATGGCGAAGCACCCGCGGTCCTCGCCGAGGTCGAGACCGTCCTCGACCCCGGCGTGCTGACGATCGGCTTCGCCCGACGCTTCGCGACCTACAAGCGCGCGGGGTTGCTGTTCACCGACATGGACCGCCTGGCGCGGCTGCTGTGGCACGCCGATCGACCGGTCCAGGTGATCTTCGCCGGAAAGGCCCATCCCGCCGACCGGCCCGGTCAGCGCGTCATCCAGGAGATCTTCCAGCACTCCCGCGCGCCCCGGTTGCGTGGTCGCGTCTTCATCCTCGAGGACTACGACATGCGGGTCGGCCGGTTCCTGGTCCAGGGCGTCGACGTGTGGCTGAACAACCCGCGCCGACCGCTCGAGGCGTCGGGGACGTCAGGGATGAAGGCGGCGCAGAACGGCGTCCCGAACATCAGCGTCCTCGACGGCTGGTGGGACGAGGGCTACGAGGGCGACAACGGCTGGGCGATCGGTGGTCGCGAGCAGAACCCTGACGAGGCCGCGCAGGACTGGTCGGACGCTGAGGACCTGTACCGGTTGCTGGAGCAGGACCTCGTGCCTACCTATTACGACCGCGACAAGGACGGCGTCCCGCGCAAGTGGGTCGAGGTGATGCGCCACGCGATGGCGTCGTCGCTCTGGGATTTCTCGACGACGCGCATGCTCCAGGAGTACACCGAGCGCCTCTACCTGCCGGCGGCCGGCATCGAGGTCGCCGCAGCACCGCTGGAACCGCTGGTCACCGAGGCCGGCTGAGGATCGTGCCGCCGCGCATCTCGCTTGCGCTCGCACTCCACAACCATCAACCGGTCGGCAACTTCGGCTGGGTCTTCGCGGAGGTCTTCGAGAAGGCCTACGCCCCGATGGTCGATGCGCTCGAACGGCATCCCGACGTCCGGCTGTCGCTTCATTACACCGGACCGCTGCTCGACTGGCTGATCGCGGAGCGAGCGGACACCGTCGATCGGCTCCGCGCGCTCGTCGAGCGCGACCAGGTCGAGATCCTCGGCGGCGCCTATTACGAGCCCGTGCTCGCCGCGCTTCCGGAACGTGACCGGGTCGGCCAGCTTGAGCGGATGGCGGCGGCTGTGGACAACACCTTCGGGCGCAGGCCGCGGGGCGCCTGGCTCGCGGAACGAGTGTGGGAGCCGGACCTGCCAACCTCGCTTGTGGCCGCGGGCTACGAGTGGACGATCCTGGACGACGCGCATTTCCGCGCGGCGACCGTCCCGGAGGACAAGCTGTGGGGCCCGTATACCACTGAGGATCAGGGCCGACGGCTCGACGTCTTCGGGACCGAGCAGGGACTCCGCTACAGGATCCCGTTCCGCGACGTCGATGACGTCATCGACCACCTGCGCGCCCACGCGACCGATGCAGGTGACCGCCTCGGGGTGATGGGTGATGACGGGGAGAAGTTCGGCGGCTGGCCGACGACCTGGGAGCATTGCTGGGGGGAGCGTCAGTGGGTCGACCGGTTCTTCACCGCGCTCGAGGAGAACGCCGATTGGCTGGCGACGACCACACCCTCCGCGTGGCTGGCCGAGCACGCGCCGATCGGCCGTGTCTATGTCCCGACGGGTTCGTACGCCGAGATGGGCGCGTGGGCGCTGCCGCCGGGCGAGGGTCGAACGTTCGAGGGCGTCCTGCATCGAGCGCAGGAGGAGCACCTGCCGGAAGCGCGCTGGCTGCGCGGTGCGTCGTGGCGCAACTTCCAGGTGAAGTACCGCGAGATCAACGACCTCCACAAGCGGATGCTGGCGGTATCAGACCTCGTGGCGGCGATGCCTGACGGCCTCGCCCGGGATCAAGCGCTGGCGCACCTCTATCAGGGGCAGTCGAACGACGTGTACTGGCACGGGCTCTTCGGCGGCGTGTACATCAGCCACATGCGCCTCGCTACCTGGGCACACCTGATCGCCGCCGAGGACCTCGCAGAGACCGCTGCGGGATCGCTCGTCAGCGCCGAGCGGCGGGATACCGACCTGGATGGGATCGACGAGGTCCGGCTCGCCGGCGATGGGCAGGTCGTCGTGGTCGACGTGGCCGAGGGCGCCGGGATCGGCTCGTGGGATATCCGTCTTGTCCGGCACGCGGTCACGGCGGTGATGCGCCGCCGACCTGAGGCCTATCACGAGAAGCTGCGTGCCCTCCCCGCGAGTCGCACGGACCACGGTGGCGAAGCGCCCGTGTCGATCCACGAGGCGGTCCGGCTCAAGGAGCCCGGCCTGGCCAAGTTGCTCGTGTATGACGCCTACGAGCGACGGTCCGCGCTGATCCGGGTGCTCCCGCTCGACACGACACCGGAGTCGTGGTCGAGCGCGGCGGCGACGGACCTCGGCGATCTCGTCAGCGGGGCGTTCGAGGTCGACCGGCTTCACGAGGGACGATCGGTCGTCCATCGCGACACGACCATCGGCCGCGCGAGCATCACGGCGACAAAGAGGTTCGAACTGGGCGGCGACCGGCGTGCCCCGACCGTGGCCGTGACCGTCGAGCTGGAACATCGCGGCGGGCCGGACCTCAAGGCGCGAGTCGGCCTCGAATGGTCGCTGACGATGCTGGGCGGCGGCGGGAATCCCGCGGCCTGGTGGGAGGTTGACGGGGAGCGCTCCGCCCACGACGGTCGGGGAGCGGCGAGCGCCCTCGACCAGATCTCGCAGGGCAACGACGACATCGGGGTCAGCGTGACGTCCTCGATGGCGAGTGCCGACGCCTGGTGGGCGCCGATCGAGACGGTGTCCAACTCGGAGGACGGGTTCGAGCGGGTCTACCAGGGGAGCGGCCTGCTGCTGTCGTGGCCCGTGACATTGCGTCGCGGCGAGCGCTGGTCCCGGACGATCGCCAATACCGTCACGACGACGACGACGGATCGATGAGCCGTCCCTCGCTCGTCGTCCACGGCCACTTCTATCAGCCGCCGCGGCTGGATCCGTTCACCGGCACGATGCCACGCGACCCGACGGCCGCGCCGGCGCACGACTGGAACGAGCGGATCAGCGCCGATTGCTACCGACCGAATGCCGAGCTCGGCAATCTCGGGGCGATCTCCTGGGACCTCGGACCGACGCTGGCCGGCTGGCTGCAGGACGGTGACCGGGTCGCGTACCGCGGCTTCGTCGACGGCGACCGTGGCGTGAACGGGATGGCCCAGCCGTTCCACCACCCGATCCTCCCGCTCGCGAGCGCAGCGGATCGGCGGACCGAGATCCGCTGGGGCGTGCGCGACTTCGAGTTCCGGTTCGGGCGCCGACCGACGGGGATGTGGCTGCCCGAGACGGCCGTGGACCTCGATACGCTCCGACTGCTGGCGGGTGCAGGGATCACGCACACGGTCCTCGCGCCGTGGCAGGTCGACGGTGGTCCCGCGGTCGACACGCGTCGGCCCGCTCGGATCGACCTCGGCGAGGGTGCCTCGATCCTGGCGGTCCTCTACGACGAGGGCCTGTCGACTGCGATCTCGTTCGACCCGTCCTCGACGGTCGACGCGGATGCGTTCGTGAGAGAGAGGCTGATGCCGCCATTCGAGTCGGATGTGGACGAGGGCGGGTTCGCCGTCATCGCCACCGACGGTGAGCTGTACGGACACCATCAGCCGTTCCGCGAGCGGTTCCTGGCTCGGCTCGTCGGCGCGACGGCTCCCGTCGACCGGCCGTACGCGACACCATCGCTCCTGGACGCGATCGCCGCCGCCGAAGCGGACGGCCTCCCGACCGCCGGTTTGCGCGAGCGAACGTCCTGGAGTTGTCATCACGGGGTCGCTCGGTGGATGACCGACTGCCCGTGTGTCTCGGACGGCTCATGGAAGACGCCGCTCCGAGCCGCATTCGACCGGCTCGCGGGTGGGATCGATACGGCGACCGACCATATCGCCGCGTCACTGCCCGGCGCACCCGACCCATGGGTAGCTCGAGACGCCTACGTCGACGTCGTCATCGGCGCGGCATCACGTGATTCGTTCGTCGGAAACGTCCTCGGTCACGAAGCAGCGGCGGCGGCGGGGCGGACGCTGATCGACCTCATGGACGCCCAGCGATGGCGACTCGCCATGTTCGCGAGTTGCAGCTGGTTCTGGGACGTGCCAGACCGGGTCGAGACGGCAAGCGCCCTGCGCGCGGCGATCCGCGCCGCGCGGCTCATCGATTCGCTCGCGGACACCGACCTCGAGCGCCGGCTGATCGATGACCTTCGGCTCGTCGAGGGTGAGACGGCGGACGGTGCGGGTCTCGCGCTCATGGCTATGGGCGCCGTCGGAGCGGCCACCGCGCCGAACATCGACCGTCCCGAGAATCCGTCAGCCCGCGGCCTGCGCGCCACGGGCTGACAGGGGTTCGGATTGCTATAGTCGTCTGGCCACGAGGATATTTGGACTATCTGACTATGTCAATGGAAGCAGGCAACCCTTCGTCTGGCCCGGCGTCGGTCGCCGGCGGCGGCCTCGACGTCGAACGCGACTCCGATGTACCGATCTCGACGCAGATCTTCTGGCAGCTCGCGTACCAGATCGATTCGGGGCGTCTGCTACCAGGGTCGCGGCTGCCGCCGGTCCGGGAGCTCGGTGCCGCCCTCCGTGTCAATCCGAACACGATCCGCGCGGTCTACCGGCGGCTCGCCGACGGCGGCTACGTCACCAGTCGTCACGGCGCCGGCACGCATGTCGCCGACCGTCCGCCACAGCGTCGCGCCAGCGAGGCGCTGGCGGGAATCGTTGCCGAGCTGCTGCGTCGGGCTGCGCACGCCGGCTTCACGGCCGACGAGGTCGCCGCTGCGACGTTCGCTGCCGCGACGGAGCGGAAGCGACCGGGCCCGCTCGTCCGGGTCCTCTTCGCCGAATGCACGAACGCCGACGCCGGCTACGATGCCGAGCGCCTCGTCGACGCCTTCCCCGGCATGATCGAGGCCGAAGGGGCGCTCATCGACGACCTCCCGGAGCGCCTCGACAAGTTCCACTACGACCTCGTCGCGACGACGACGTTCCACGCCGACGAGGCACAGGTGCTCGCAGCCGGCCGACTGCCGGTCGTCGCGATGCTCGTCGGACCGGGCTACCTGGAGCTCGTCCACGAGATCGCCGGTCTTCGCCCCGGATCGCGGGTCGGCCTCGTCTGCGCGAATGAGCGCGGCGCCGAGAACATCCTCGAGACGCTCCAGCTGTCGGGGACGTCCGGCGTCGAGATCGTGCCAGCGCTGATCGGCGAGACCGACGAGCTTCGCGTCGTGGACGACACCGCCGACCTGATCCTGATGTCGCGCGAGGCGCTGTCCGCGGGCCTCGACCGCCAGATGCACGACCAGCATCGCATCCGTCAGTGGTCGTACGAGTTCGACCCCGCCGGGCTCGAGCTGCTGCGACGCGCCATCGAGCACGTCGCCGCCGAGCGACCGAGCGAGGTGTCCGCCGTCTGACGGAACGGCCCGTCTGACGACGCCGACCGGCGCGTGCCATCCTTCGGCGATGGACGCGGTCCGGAGCCTCCACGGTTCGCGCGACTTCCACGTTCGCAGGACCGCGCGCGAGCGCTACGGCATCGACGAAACGCTGCTCGGCATCCGCGGTGACCTGGCCGTCGCGGACCTCGCCGCCATCCGCGTCGTCGCCCAACGGATGAACGACGCGCGCCCACCCGAAGCCCCGGGAGTCACGGCGGGCGAGATCGGCGCCCTGGGGCTGCTCCACGAGATCGGTCACCTGCTCATCTCGCTCCAGGCCGCTCGCGGCGAGCCGAACATCGGCACCGCGATGCGAGACGTCCGGCGGCGGCTCCACGAGGACCTCGATCGTCTGCTCGATCGCTTCGGGGCCGCGTTCCCCGGGAACGGGCCGGAACCCGAGCCACGGGCGGTCCAGCTCGAGGAGCTCCTGCTCACGAGAGTCAGCAACGAGAACCCTGCGATCGGCCCGCTTCGAGAGCTGGTGGACGACCGGATCCTCGGCGAGGGCACGCGCTACGAGGACGCCATCGCGGGCCTCGAGGAGGTGTTCGCCGAGGGGGAACCGCTCGACGTCGGCGACGGGACGCAGGCGTCGCTCGTGGAGCTGTTACGTGCCCCGGCCCGCAACGCCCCAACGTCACTCGCTGGCCAGCTCCGCTACGTCCGCGATCACTGGGGTCGGCTGCTTGGCCCGGAGCTCGACGCCCTCATCGGCCGCCTCGACATCGCGATCGGCATCCTCGCCGAGGAGGAGCACGCGCTCCACCAGCGTTTCGGCGGCCCGTCCGACGGCCGCGAGGTCCACGCCCCATCGTTCCGTGGCCTTGCCGACGAGCCGGAGCGGTTCTCGATCGATTCGGCGTGGATGCCGCGCGTCGTGCTGATCGCTAAGAGCACCTATGTCTGGCTCGACCAGCTGTCGCGGCAGTTCGGGCGCGACATACGGACGCTCGACGCCGTGCCGGACGAGGCACTCGACACACTCGCCTCGTGGGGCGTCACCGGCCTCTGGCTGATCGGATTGTGGGAACGGTCCGTCGCGTCGGAGCGGATCAAGCGCATGCGCGGCAATCCCGACGCCGTCGCGTCGGCCTACTCACTCGACGACTACAGGATCGCTCACGACCTGGGCGGCGAAGCCGCCTACGGCAATCTGCGGGACCGAGCGTGGACGCGCGGCATCCGGCTCGCGAGCGACATGGTGCCGAACCACATGGGCATCGACTCGCGCTGGGTGATCGATCATCCCGAGTGGTTCCTGTCGCTCCCCCACCCTCCCTACCCCTCGTACAGCTTCACCGGACCGGATCTCGCTCCCGACGAGCCCGCCGGGATCGTCCTCGAGGACCACTACTGGAACGACAGCGATGCCGCGGTCGTCTTCAAGCGCTTCGACCGGGCGAGCGGCGCAGAGCGGTTCATCTACCACGGCAACGACGGGACGAGCTTCCCGTGGAACGACACGGCGCAGCTCGACTTCCTCCAAGCGGAGGTCCGCGAACAGGTCATCCGGACCATCGTCGCCGTCGCGCAGCGGTTCCCGGTCATCCGGTTCGACGCCGCGATGGTGTTGGCGAAGCGGCACGTCCGGCGGCTGTGGTGGCCCGAACCAGGTGCCGGGGACGGCATCCCGTCGCGTGCTGAGCATGCGATGAGCCAGGCCGAATTCGATGCGCGGATGCCCGTCGAGTTCTGGCGCGAGGTCGTCGATCGTGTCGCCGCCGAAGTCCCCGACACGCTGCTACTCGCCGAGGCGTTCTGGATGCTCGAGGGCTACTTCGTTCGCACGCTCGGGATGCACCGCGTCTACAACAGCGCCTTCATGCACATGCTCCGTGACGAGAACGGCGCCGGCTACCGGAAGCTGATGCGGGACACGCTCGAGTTCGATCCCGAGATCCTCAAGCGCTACGTCAACTTCATGAGCAACCCCGACGAGAGGACCGCCGTCGAGCAGTTCGGCAAGGGCGACAAGTACTTCGGCGTCGCGACCGTGATGGCGACGATGCCCGGACTGCCGATGCTCGGCCACGGGCAGGTCGAGGGTTTCGGCGAGAAGTACGGGATGGAGTTCCGACGCGCCACCCTCGACGAGCACGCTGACCCCTGGCTACTGGAGCGGCACCAGCGCGAGATCTTCCCGCTCCTCCATCGGCGGGCGTGGTTCGCCGAGGTCCATGACTTCCTGATGTTCGACTTCCACACCGACGGCGGAGGCGTCGACGAGAACGTGCTGGCCTACTCGAACGGAAACGGGCCGACCCGCTCGTTGGTCGTGTTCCACGACCGGTTCGCATCGACCGCGGGGACCATCCGGGAGTCGGCGGCGTATGCACGGAAATCCGCGAGCGGCGCGAAGCGACTCGTCCGGCGTTCGCTGGCCGAGGGCCTCGCCCTGCCGGACGACCCGGCGATGTTCGTGACCTTCCGAGATGCGCGGACCGGTCTCGCCTACCTGCGTTCGTGTCGGGACATCCACGAACGGGGGCTCTGGCTGACGCTCGACGCGTATCAGGGCCACGTCTTCTGGGAATTCCGCGAGGTTCGGGACGGCGTGTCGGGCCAGTGGCGACGCCTGGCGGAGCGATTGGGCCAACGCGGCGTCGCATCGCTCGAGGACGCGCTCGTCGAACTGCAGCTGGAGCCCGTCCACGCGCCGTTGCGCGCCCTCTTCGACGACGGGCACGTCGCCGCCGTCCTCGATACGATCGCGACGGAACGTGACCTGGATGCCTTGGAGGATCGGCTGGCGACGCTCCTCGCCGCGGTCGCAGGTTCGACCGGGGTCTCGGGCGATGCGATGACGACGGCGGCGCGGATCCGCGAAGACGCCGCCGCCGCGTACGGCGACGCGGCCGGCGAGCTGTCGCGTGAGGACCGCGCGGCGCTCCTCGGCTGGCTCGTGCTGTCGAGGATCGGCGAGCTGGCACCCGGCGCCGACGTCGCGGCGACGAGCCTCGCCTGGTACGACGAGCTGCGGCTGGCGCCTGTCATCGCCGCCGGCTTCCGGTCCGCCGGCCTCGATGAGGCCGCCTCGTGGTGGATCGCGGACCAGGTCCGCGTCCTCCTGGCCCTGCCGCGACCGTCCGCGATCCGGGGCCGCGGTCGCAACGCCGACCTGCGTCTCATCGAGGCATGGCTCACGCGGGACACCGTCCGTGCGGCGATGGGCGTCAACACGTGGGAAGGCGTCGAGTGGCTCGACCGCGACCGATTCGAAAACCTCCTGCGTTGGGCCACCCGCCTCGACGCCATCGAGGCCGGTCGGCGCCCCGACGACAAGATCGTGCGCAGGCTCGGCGCCGTAGCCGAAGCGGCAGGCTACCGGGTCGACGCGCTGCTCGCCTCGCTCGTCCGGCCGCCAACGCCATCGAGGACGGCGACCGATCGCTCGGACCCTCCGACGAAGGCTTAGATACTCCCTCGGCATCACCCGACTCGGATGATGCCGAGCGGCCCGAAGTCGCGCAGCATTCGCGTCTGGTACCGCGAGCCCGCTGACGCGTTGGCGTCCGGGGCGCGCCTTGATGTCTGGAGGGAACTAGGTGGTGCGCTTGCGACGCCTACTGGCTGGTCGCTCGGGTCTCCCGCTCTTGATCGGCCTGCCGGTCCTGTTGGCGGGCTGTACGTCGATCGCAGGACCGACGACTTCGTTCGGCGACATCTTCTGGTCGTTCGTCGCGTTCTTCTTCTGGTTCATGGCGATCTGGATCTTCATCACGATCTTCGGCGACATCTTCCGCCGCAACGACCTGACCGGCGGCATGAAGGCCGTCTGGATCATCGTGCTATGCATCCTGCCGTTCCTCGGCGCGATCATCTATATGGTCGCGCGCCCGAAGGTGACCGCCCAGGACGTGCAGCTGATGACGCAGGCCGAGGCGGCCGCAAAGGCGGCAGCGGCCGTTTCGCCCGCCGACGAGATCGCGAAGCTCCAGGAGCTGCGCACCGCCGGCGTCCTCTCGGAGGAAGAGTTCAACGCGCTGAAGGCCAAGGCCCTCGCCTGATCCCTCGCGTACGCGCACTCGACGCGGCCGGTGGAAGCGCCGGCCGCGTCGTCATGTCTGGCGGCTCAGTCGAACAGCACCCGCCGCAAGATCGTTGTCGGTGGCGCCCCGTGACTGATGACCGCCTCGAGATGGTCGCGGTAGCGGAAGCCGGGCGTATCGCCAAGACCGCCGGGTAGGGCGCCCGGCCGGATGGACGCGGGGTCGGCGCCGACAGCTGCCGCCGCCCGCCGACGAGCCTCCAGCTCGATATCCCACATCTCCATCGACCCGGCGAAGTACGTCGAGAGCTGCGTCGATGACAGCCGTGCTCGCCGGTACTTGTTCCGGGCTTCGGACTCCTCCTGGAATCCGCCGTCGACCATGAGGTCGACTGCCTCCTGCTCGGTCATCCCGTCGCAGTGGATCCGCGCGTCGATGATCGCGTTGGTCGTCGACCGCAGGTAGAACTTCCAGTGGTTCAGCAGCAGCGCGGGGTCGTCGGCGCCGTAGCCGACGTCCATCATCACCTGCGTCACGTAGACCGCCCATCCCTCGTGGAAGAGGCCGCTCTGGAAGACGCCGCGTGGCAGCGTCGCCGTCCTGTTCGCGTAGATCCCCTGGAGATAGTGGCCGGGCACCGCCTCGTGGATGGTCAGCAGTCGAAGCATGCGGTCGTTGTCCTCGCGCAGGTACGACTCGCGCTGTTCGGGCGTCCAGTCGTCCGGGATCGGCGTGATCGCGAAGAACGTCGTGAGGCCCCGCTCGAGGACCCCCGGTGAGATGAGCATCGCGCCGCCGTACGCCCGCAGGAACGTCGGCGTCCAGCGGATGTCGAGCGGCTCATCGACGATCCCGATGAGATCGTGGTCGGTGCAGAAGGCTTCGATCCGCGCGTTCTCCGCGCGACAGAAATCGAGCAGCGCGTCGGCGTCCCGGTGCTCGGTCGCGATCGCGTCGAGCACCCCGCGAACGAGCGGACCGTCCTCGGACGGGCGGGGTTCGCCGGGTCGCCAGGTGGACCAGAGATCCCCGGCGAGGCGGACCATCTCACCGCGGACCGCCTCGTATTCACGCTCCGCGCTGGCGAGGATGTGCTCGGGTGTCAGCGCTTCGGAGCGGATCGTGTAGCGCATCTTCCGCGCGAAGAGGTCTCGGCCCAAACGGGCATCACCGTCGCTACCGGGCAGCACGACCTCCCGGAGATGGTGACCAAGGTCGTCGAGCGAGGCGCGAGCCGAAGTCGCTGCCGCCTCGAGCCGAGGCCGAACCGCGACGACCGCGGGCTCGTCCGATCCGGCAGCGGCTGTAAGCGCGTCGTCGATCAGATCGCCGATCCCGGGCAGCTGTTCGATCGCGGTCTCGGTCTGGAGTCGCCCGACGGGCCGGCCAGGTCCTGCACCGACGAGGGTCGCCTTGGCCGCGTCGGTCACGACGTCGATCGACTCCAGGCGCGAAGCGACGCTCACGAGCCGTTCCGCGAGCGGCGCGAACTCCTGCGACAGAAGCGTGAAGAGCCCGTCACCGAGGAGGTACACCCAGGTCAGCGGATCCCACGTTTCCTCGCGAAGCTCCGTTTCGCCGAAGCGCATCGCTTCCAGCTCGCCGAGGACGAGATCCCGATCGATCGCCTCGTCAGGTGACAGGTTGGCCGGGTCGAGATCGCTGAAGCGCGCCTCCCACGCGTCGATGAAGGCGAGCGTCGCCTCCCGCGCGGCGGGTGACCGGTCTGGCCATCGCCCGTCACGTCGATGGTCGCCGATCGCGGTCGCCACGACGGGCTCGAGCTCGAAGAACGCGTCCAGGAACGCCGTGAAGGTGTCGGAGAAGACGGACATGGGCGGCAGTGTAGGCGCGCAGCGTGCTGCGAGGCGGCGGTCGCCCGCTACCATCCCGGCGTGGGCCAGACATGGGTTACCCCGGTCACACTGACGGGTCGGCGGGTCCGTCTCGAGCCGCTCGAGGAGCGGCACCTCGACGACCTCGGGCGCGTCGCCGCGGACGATGTCGTCTTCCGCTGGATCACCAACAGGCCGATGGACGATGCCGCCCTACGGGCCTGGTTCGACACGACGCGCGCCACCGCCGATGACGGCGGCGAGGTCCCCTTCGCGACGATCGATCTCGCGTCCGCGCGCGCGATCGGCAGCACCCGCTACATGACGATCGCGCCCGAGCATCGACGGCTCGAGATCGGCTGGACGTGGTTGGGCGTCGCGTTCCAGCGGACCGGGGCCAACCGCGAGGCGAAGTTGCTCCAGCTGACGCATGCCTTCGAGACGCTCGGTGCCGAGCGCGTCGAGTTCAAGACCCACGCACGGAACGTCGCGTCCCGGACGGCACTGCTCGGCATCGGGGCCGCGTTCGAGGGCGTTCTGCGCCACCACACGATCATGCCCGACGGGTCGAACCGAGACTCCGCGTTCTACGGCGTCATCGCCCCGGAATGGCCAGCGGTGAAGGCGCACCTCGAAGCCCTCGTCGCCCGGTGACGACGCTCGACCGCCCGATCCGGACCGTCGACTATCACACGGCCGGCGAGCCCTTCCGGATCGTGACGGCCGGCGTCCCTGAGCTCGAGGGCCGCCGGATCCTCGATCGACGACGCTGGGCGAAGGACAACATCGACGAGGTCCGTCGCCTCCTCATCAATGAGCCACGAGGCCACGCCGACATGTACGGCTGCTTCGTCACGCCCCCTGACGATGACTGGGCCGACCTCGGTGTCGTCTTCTTCCACAACGAGGGCTACTCGACCGCGTGCGGCCACGGGACGATCGCGCTGGTGACCTGGGCGATCGAGTCCGGCCGGATCACGGTGGACCCTGGCGCGCGCGTCATTCCCGTCACGGTCGACGTGCCGAGCGGCCGCCTCGCGTGCGAGGCGCGGCTTGACGCCGACGGCAAAGTCGACGCGGTCCGGTTCCGCAATGTGCCGTCGTTCGTCCTCGCGCGAGACGTGACGGTTCGCACGTCGCGTGGCCCGGTGACCGTCGACATCGCGTTCGGTGGCGCGTTCTACGCCACGCTCGAGGCGTCGAGCGTCGGCCTCGGACTGACACGCGCGGACCTGCCGCAGCTCATCGCCCTGCAGCGCGAGCTCCGGCCGGCGCTGGAACGGTCGGTCGACGTCATCCATCCGGCGGAGCGCGATCTCGCCGGCATCTACGGCGTCATCTTCTGGGAGCGCCTCGGACCGACAGAACAACGCAACATCACCGTGTTCGCCGACGGCGAGATCGACCGGTCGCCGTGCGGGTCCGGCACATCGGCGCGTCTGGCGGTCCTGCGAGCACGGGGGGGGCTCGCGATCGGGGAGTCGTTCCGGCATCGCTCGCTCGTCGATTCGGTCTTCGAGGCGTGGATCGTCGACGAGGGCCCGGCGGTCGGCCGTCATCCATCGGTCATCACCGAGGTCGAGGGATCCGCCTTCCGCACGGGCGAATCGATGTTCTCGCTCGACCCCCGCGACCCGCTCGGGACCGGCTTCCTGCTGCGCTGACCGGCTATGCTCACTCGGCGAGTGGCCTGAGACGGAGGACGATGTGAGGGGTTTCGTTGTCAGCACGGCCGTCACGGCCGTAGCGTTCTTCATCCTCGTCAAGCTTTTCCCGACGATGTTCGGCTACGACGGCGAGGTCGTCGGCCTCGTCGTGATCGCGGTGATCTTCGGGATCGTCAACGGGGTCATCGGTCCGATCGTCCGACTGCTGGCGTTGCCGGTCCGGCTGATGACGCTCGGCCTGATCGGGTTCGTCATCAACGGGGCACTGCTGCTGCTGACCGCCTTCATCGCCGATCTCGTCGGCTTCAGCTTTACGGTCGGCGACTTCCCGCCCGACCTCCTCACGGCCGACACGCTCATCGCCGCGGTCCTCGGCGCGATCATCCTGAGCGTGATCTCGTCCGTCATCCGGTTCGCGATCCCTGACTGAGCTCGCCGCTCACCTTCGCCACGCCGCATCACGCTACGGGACGCCGGCGTTCGTCACGGACCTCGCGACGCTCGACGCAGCCTGCCGTGACGTCGCAGCGGCGTTCCCGGACCCGATCATCCGCCAGTACTCGGTCAAGGCGAACGACGTCCCGGCGGTGATCGCCGCCGTCACGGCGAATGCCTTCGGAGCGAACGTCGTGTCACGTGGCGAGTGGGCGCAGGCGCGCCGCGCCGGTGTGCCGAACGAGCGGACGACGCTCGAGGGGATCGGCAAGACGGCGGCAGACCTCGCGGCCGCAGCGCGCGCCGCGTCAGAAGGCGCGCCGCTCCGCTGGATCGCCGTCGAGTCGCCTGAGGAGGCCGCGGCCCTCGCCGACGAGGCGACCCGGGTCGGAGCGCCAGTGCTCGATGTCCTCTACCGGCTCAACCCGGACGTCGCCCCCGAGACGCTGAGCGGGCTGGCCGTCGGCGCGGGCAGCGCGAAGTTCGGCATGAACGAGACCGAGATCGCGACCGCGATCGATGCCGGGGGCGGCCCGGACGGGCGGCTCCGCCCCCGGGGTATCCACGTCCACGTCGGCTCGCAGCTCGGCGCCGTCGACGCGTGGCGCGATGGCGCCCGTAAGGCGTTGGCGCTGGCGGCCCTGTGGCGCGGCTCGATCGAGACGTTCGACACCGTCGATCTCGGCGGCGGGTTCCCGGTCGGTCCCGCCGGTGACCCGACACCGGGACCCGAGCGGTTCGCCCGAGAGCTCCGCGCGTCGCTGGACGCCGTTCCGGTCGATCGTCGACCGGTCCGCCTCGCCATCGAACCGGGTCGCGTGCTCGTCGCCCGCGCGGGTTGGCTGGTCGCGAGCGTCCTGCATGTCCGGGACCGGGGCGGCCGGCAGGTCGTCCTCGACGCGGGCATGACCGAACTGATCCGACCGGCACTCTATGGCGCACGCCACCCGATCCACGCCCTGACGTCGCTCGGTCGGCCGGTCGACCCGCTCGGCGACCGACGCCCGCCCGACCTGTCGCGGGCTCGCGTCGAAGGCCCCATCTGCGAGTCGACCGACGCGCTCGGTACCCACGACCTGCCGCCACTCCAGCGCGGTGACCTCGTGGCCATCGCCGACACAGGCGCCTACGCCGCGTCACTCGCCTCGACCTACAACGGGCGGCCCCGGCCGCCGCAGGTGCTGCTCGCCGCGGACCGCCGGCTTACCCTCGGCCGCCGGCGCGGATCGCTCGCCAGCCTCGCGTGAGCCGCCGGTATGCTGCGTGACGTGGCGCGCCCCGTCAGGTCCAGATCGCTTCCCCGCTTCGTGCCCGCGCTCGTCGCGATCACGCTCGCGCTCGGCCTCGCGCTACCGGCGCTCGCTGCCGAACCCGGCCCGCCCTTCCCCGATCCCGAGATCGACCGGGCCGTCTACGACTACGCCGGCATCTTCTCGCCGGCCTCCATCGCGAAGGCGGAGTCGACCATCGACGCGATCGAGGCGCGAACGGGTGCCGAGGTCGTCGTCTACACGCAGCCGGTCGGCTACGACCCGAGTACCGAGGAGACCGAAGCACGGGCGCGCGCGCTCATCGACCAATGGGGCATCGGCCGGAAGGGCTTCGACGACGGCATGGTCGTCTTCTTCGACATCGACCCGTCCGGTGAGCATGGCCAGGTCCAGCTCTACGCGGCACCGGGCTTCGAGGCGACCTACCTGACGAACGCGGACCGACAGAAGATCTTCGAAGACGACATGGTCCCGTTCCTCCGCGACGCCAACTTCGACGGTGCGCTCGACATCGCGATGCAGCGGATCGACGCCGCGGCCACGCCGGAGAACGCCGCTCGCCTGCAGGTGGGCCGTCAGGCCAACGCGGTCATCGGGCTGATCGGCGCGCCGATCGTGTTCCTCGGGCTGGCCGGCTGGGCGTTCTTCTCGTGGCGGCGCTTCGGGAAGGACCCCGTCTACCTCGATGACCCGTCGATCCTGATGCCCGCGCCACCGCCGGACCTGACCGCGGCATCCGGCGCGTTCGTCATCGACGGGCACTCCTCGAGACGCGCGCTGACCACCGCGATGCTCGACCTCGCGTCGCGCGGCCTCATCTCGTTCCGCGAGGACAAGGGCATGCTCGGCCTCTCGCACAAGGTCGGCATCGAGACGTCGCCGACCGCCGGGGACGCGGTCGAGGAAGCCCAGCGTGCGCGCAACGCGCGCAAGCCGATCGGTCCCGCCGAGGACTACGCACTGCGCAAGCTACGGGTCCTCGGGGACGACGAGCGGGGCTTCATCGAGCCCGACAAGCTCCCCGAGTTCGGCCCGAGCGTCTCGCAGTTCGACACGAAGCTCGAGGACCACGTCGTCGCCGGCGGATGGGTCGTTGAGAAGCCCAGCCGCGTCGTCGCGCGCTGGGTGGGCAAGGGCGTCCTGGCCATCATCGCGGGCGCGGCCGCGATCTTCCTGGGCGTCAACCTGCCTGCATCCGGGCTCGTGATCATCGGTGGCGCGGCGATCGCGGGCGGCATCGTCGTCTGCCTGTTCGCCCGGAGCATGCCGCGGGTCACGATGCCGGGAGCCATGGTGCGCGCGATGCTCGCCGCGTACAAACGGACACTCGAGAAGACGATGCAGCAGGCTCGCTCGATGCAGCAGGTCGTCGACCAGGCCGGGTTGCCGTGGCTGGAGACGCCCGACCAGGCGGTGGTGTGGGGCACGGCGCTCGGTCTGCAAGGGTCGATCGAGACGGTTCTCCAGCGCTCGCTCGAGGACGTGAGCCGGCAGCCGCAGCTGGCGTCGTCGACGTACTTCCCGACCTGGTATCGGACGTCGTCCGGTTCATCGTTCGCCGGCGGACTCGCCACGGGGAGTGGCGGTTCGGTCTTCTCGGGGTCGCCAGTACCGGACATCGGAGGCATGATGTCCGCCCTCGGCACGATCGGGAACTCGCCCTCGTCATCCGGTGGTAGCGGCGGCGGGTTCGGCGGTGGTGGCTCCGGCGGTGGCGGCGGGGGCGCCGGCGGCGGCTTCTAGCGGAACGGGCGCGAGCGACTAGATCGCGAACATCTCCCGGCACACGTCGAGCCCGTCGATCGTGACCGAGGGGCGCGGTCTCGACCGCCACGAGTCGGCCGACATCCGGAACTTCTGCGTCTCGCGCGCGACGCCCTCGGGCGCGAGCGATCCGCGCCCGTTCTCGTCGTAGCCGAGCCCACGCGAGACCGCGTTGGACGCGGCGTTGTCGAGGAACGCCGCAGAGTCGGCGAACCGCGCACCCAACCCGTCGAAGGCGAACGCGAGCACGGCCGAGCGCATCTCCTTGCCAAGTCCGCGACGCTGGAACGCCCGACCGAGCCACGACCCGGTCTCGACGGTGCGAAGGATCGGAAACCCGCGGCCCACGACCGTCTGGGAGCCGATCGGTCGACCGTCCATCTCGACCATCAGGTTCAGGCGCCAGTCGTCGACGGACCACGCGGCCCGGCCCTCCCAGTGATGCGCGAGGAACCCGTGGTCGAACGCCGGTCCTTCGACCGCCGTCCAGGCGACCCCGAACGGCATCTCGCCGGGCGGGTGGATGCCCGACTTGGCGACAGCAAGCAGCGGGGCAAGATCGTCATCGGTCGGGAGGCGAAGGACGAGCTGCGCGGAGCGGATCCGGAGCTGGAAGAGGGGCCAGACCGCTTCGAGGGACGCGACGGACGGGTCGGCGGCGACCATGGGCACCCGACGCTACACTCCGGCCATGGGTGCTGTCGAGACGATGGAAGAGTTCTTCGAGAAGCTCAATTCGGGCGATCGTGAGGGCGCGGTCGCGATGATGGACGAGAAGACCGAGATGCGCGTGCATGTGGGCGACAACGTGCAGACCCTGCGCGGCGTCGAGCGCGTCGGCGGTTGGTTCCTGCGCAGCGACGCCGGGCTCCGCATGATCCCAGGCGACATCCGGGACACGGGGAACACCTACGAGGCGGACGTCCTCGTTGTCCGGCCTGGCGCGCCGACCCAGCACATCGACGCCACGTTCCGCGTCGAGGCGGGGCGGATCACGGCGATCAACATCGCGCCGAGGTAGCCGTGCGTCCGGCGTCTCGTTCGGCGTCCCGCGTCGCACGCACGGGCAGCTAGCCGGACGGCGACGTCGAGGCTTCTAGCCGGACGGCGACGTCGAGGCTTCGGCCGGGACCTGCTCGGTCTCCGGCAGCGGGATGACGATCTCGTCGCCGACCTGGATACGGTTCGGGTTCTTGATCGTCTCCTTGTTGGCCGCCAGCAATGCGTCAAGCGAGACGTTGAACTTCCGCGCGATCTTCGAGAGCGTGTCGCCGGTCTTGATCGTGTAGACCTGTGGGGTCGGCTCCGGGATCGCCGTGGGCGACGGCGAGGGTGACTGCTCGACCGCCGATGAGGGGCTGGCGCTCGATGCGGCGCCGGAGCCGCCGTCCCGTCCCACGCCAAGCACGCCGGGAAGGAAGAACAGGATCACCGCCGCTAGAACGACGCCCCCGGCCAGGATCGCGATCGTCGGGACGCCGGAGATGCCCGACAGGCCGGCCCGCGTCTTGATCGACGGGTAGGCCTCATAGCGTCGGGCCTTCTCCCATGACGGCCCTTCCTGCTGGCTGGCCGCAGCGGCGCCAGCGGCGGCGCCCGCGGCTCGATCCCGCTCCCGCTTTCGGTCCCGCGTCGAGCTGACCGTCGGGCGGCGACCCGCCTTGGTCGGCGGCGGCCGGACCTCGACGTGCGACTCGGATGCCTCTGCCTGGCGTGCGGCCTGCCCGACGAGGCCAGCGAGGTCGGGGTCTGCCGGCGACGAAGGTCCGTCAGCCGCTGGTCCTGACCACGTCGGCGGTCGCGCCGCCCACTCCGCGTCGAGATCCTCCCCTCGAGCGAGGCGGTCCGCCGGACTCCCCGCCAGTCCCTGTGCCTCTTCGGGGATGCTGCCCTGCGCCGGGACCCCGCTACGAGGTGTCCCCACGGACGCCCCGGCGGCGGCCGCCGCACCGGCGGACGATGCCCACGGAGGCGGGGCGGCCCAATCGCGCGGCGGGTTCCGTCGGGGTCGCTCCTCGATCGGCGTGTCCTGCGGCGGTTGGCTCCAGGGATCCACGTCGTCCTCGGCGCCTGCGTCGTCGTCGCTCGCGCCGATGGCGGCAGCGGACGCGGCGACCGCAGGTTCGACGTCGTGGCCCTCCGCGCCGGGGACCGCGCGCGCAGCCTCGCGGCGCGCCCAGTCCTGGAAGGTCGGGCAGACGGGGAAGGCCGACGAGAGGCAGTAGGCCTCTTGATGGGCAAGGGCACGGGGAGCCGGCTGCGCCTCGGCGAAACAGCGATGGCGATGGTCCGGACGGTCGGCACGGGCGTCCCGGTCGTCTTCCAACGCGACGAAGGGGCAGGCCGGTGAACCGTCCGCGCTGGGCAGCCCTCGGTCCGTCATCGGGCCGATGATACCCGCGGCGCCTTCACGAGAGTCACGCAGACAAGGTTCGAGGTGACGCCCGGGCGGACGCCACCTCGATGTCGACGCTCGGAGAGCGTTCGGCGATCAGCCCGTCACTTCTTCTTCGACGACAGCGACACGACCGACTCGTCGAAGCCCTCGCCACACAGGAACTCACCGCAGGCGACGGCGAACGTCACCGTCGCCGTCTTGCCGCCCTTGAAGATGCCGTTGAACCCGGACACTTCGACACTCCACGGCTGCGTGCTGCCGTCACACGCGAAGCCCTCGATGAAGCCTTCACCGTCGATGAACAGCCGGCCGGTCTTCTGGCGAACAAAGACATCGATGAACGTGTCCGAGGCGGGACCACCGGAGCACGTCACGGTGCCCTTGATGGTGGCTGACCCCGTATGCGCGTTGAACGTCCCCTTCGGGTTGACGGTCAGGGAGACATCCGGGGGTGGCGGCACCTGCTCGAAATTCACGGTGAGGCTTCCACCGTTCCCGGCGCCATCCTGCTGGTCGTCGAACACGAGGACCGTGTACGTCTCGCCACCGACCGCTTCCCAGACCACCGCGCCCGGTCCGCAGGCCTGGACGGTCCAGTTGCCCGAACTTCCCGTCGCGACGATCGCGCCGGCCGAGTAATTCGAACTCGACATGTCGACCACGAGGAACTGGTCACTGGCCGGCGTGATCTCGTACCAGACGCTCGCGTCAAGGGCTGGGACGCCGTCACAGCCCGCCGCGATATCGAGATCGTCAGCGTCTGTCGTCGCGTCCGTTGTGCTTATCGTCTCGTTGAACGGCGCCGAGACCTGCTTGATGCCCGCCAGCGTGTCGTTCGATGGGGCGGCTGCGAACGCCGGAACGGCGAACGCGAAGCTCCAGACGACCAAGAGTCCGGCGAGGATGGGAAGTCGTTTTCTGATCATTGAGATTCCCTCTGAAACTGGATCCATCCTTGCTGATGCCTTCCGAGCGAAGGCTCGAAACGGGCCGCCCGGCATGCCTCCTTTCCGTGGCGACCGATGGGCCACCGTGGGCCGGCGGCCGCCTACTGGTCGGTGAAGAGGAGCAGGTTTGGCGTACCGGGGTTAAGGAGCTTGTTCAGGCCGGAGATGCGCTTGCTCGTGGCCGCCGATCTCAGCGCCGACTGGACGCTCGCCGGTGATGCGGAGGGATGACCCTGGAGATACAGCGCGGCCACGCCGGCGGTGTGCGGCGAGGCCATGCTGGTCCCGCTGATGGTGTTCGTCGCGGTGTCGCTGCCGCCCCACGCGGAGGTGATGTCCTGTCCCGGGGCGAACCAGTCCGTGCACTTGCCCCAGTTCGAGAATGAAGCCTTTCGGTCGGACGACGTGCTCGCCGCAGTCGTCATCGCCTCCCCGACGCGCGCCGGTGAGAAGCCGCACGCGTCCGCGTTCGAGTTGCCGGCCGCCAGGGCGTAGGCGACCCCGTCGGCGATCGAATTGCGGACCGCTTGATCGACAGCGAGGTTCGCACTGCCGCCCAGGCTCATGTTCGCGACAGCAAGCTCGCCGGGATGATGCTGCCCGGTGACCCAATCGATGCCGGAGACGATCACCGACCACGGTGCGGAGCCGCCACAGTCGAGCACGCGGACCGCGACGATCGAGACCCCCTTGGCCACACCATAGGTCGAGCCGCCGATGGTGCCCGCGACGTGCGTCCCGTGCCCGTTGCAGTCGGTCGCGTCACTATCGTTGTCGACGAAGTCATAGCCTGACGTCGCGCGGCCACCGAACTGGCTGTGAGTGAGCCGGACACCGGTATCGATGACATAGGCCGTGACGCCGGCACCAGTGCGCGTGTAGCTGAACGTGCCGCTCAGCGGCAACCGCCGCTGGTCGATCCGGTCGAGCCCCCACGTCGCGCCGGTCTGCGTCGTATCGATGCTCGCCATGCCGTCGCGCACGATGTAGTCGACCGACGAGTCCGCCCGCAGCTCCCTGACCTGGTTCGCGTCGAGGTGGGCGGCATAGCCTTTGAGGGCATGGCTGTAGATCCGTGTCGCGTCGGCGCCGTATCGATGGCTGTGGGCGCTCGCGACCGCGTTCGGCGCGCTCACCGCGTCCTTGAGTACGACGATGTAGTCGGCGGTCCCCGCGGCGAGCGCCGCCGGTCCGAGCGGCAGCAGGGCCGCGAGCAACATGACCCCGACGAGCAGCGCGATGCGATACCTGACGCGGTCCATTCCCACCCCTCCTGGTGCCTCGTCCGCCGCCCGCTGGCGACTAGGGCGAGCTTCGTCGCGCGACTCTAGACCGCGCCCGTCTGTGAGACGTCCTGCGGCGATCCCTGTTTCGCCCGCGGATGGTGACGGTTCAGGCGTTTGACATGGCCGGGGACGGCTCGGAGACTTCGAGGCGCTTCCCGAGACGCTAGGGTGGATGCCCCTCGACCCAGTGAGAGAAGGAGTCCCATGTCGCGACTGACTCGTTGGCTCGCACCGACCACGATCGCCAGCGCCCACTGCGACCTGCCGTGCGGCGTGTACGACCCTGAGCAGGCCCGCATCGAGGCGGAGTCCTGCCACAAGATCCTCGAGAAGTACGCCGCCAATGAGGACGCGGCCTTCCGGACGCGCGCCATCCACATCAAGGAGGAGCGCGCCGACCTCGTGAAGCACCACCTCGACGTTCTGTGGCACGACTACTTCAAGCCCGAGCACCTCGAGAAGGTCCCAAATCTGCACGAGATGTTCTGGAACGCCAACAAGCAGGTCTCGAAGGTGAAGGCGTCCACGGACACAGCGGACAGCCAGAAGCTCCTCGACATGATCGATGACATCGACGCCGCTTGGAAGGCGACCGGTGGCGAGGAGAAGACGCGGGTCGCTGGCCGCCCTGCCTGAGTCCTCCCCGATGCGCGTCCCGAGGCCCCGCCGAGCGGCGGGGCCTCGCCGCATCGAAAGCCTCCGCGCCCGCCTCCGCGGCCCGTGGCGGATCGCGATCCGCCAGGCAAGCATGGAGCCGACGCTCAGGGAGGGCGACTGGCTCCTGATCGACCCGACGACGGCGCGCTGGCCGAGGCGCGGGTCGCTCGTCGCGTTCCACCAGCCGGATACCGGCGCGCTAGCGGTGAAGCGCGTCGCCGGGACGCCGGGTGACCGGATCCCCTTCCGCGAGGGTTATCTGGAGCTGGCGGACGACGAGGCATGGCTGGTCGCCGACGCCGACGAGGCGATGACGAACGCCGCGGGGTACGGCGCTCCCATCGACTCGAACCAATTCGGGCCGGTCCCGGTCGAGCTCCTCGTCGGGCGGGTCTGGTTCCGGTACGGGCCGCTCCAGCGGCTCGGGCCGATCGCGGGCCGACGGGACCATCGGGGTGTGGACGTGCGAGACCAGCGCGGGTAGCGTCCCCCGAGGCATCGAGCCAAGGACCGGCTCGAGCCCTGACTGGGGGCCCCTACCCGTATGACTTCCTCGACCAACGGCCGCGCCCGTCTCCTTGGGATCGCCACGATCGCGCTCGTGGCCGCCGCGTGTGGCGCTACCCCGCCGGTATCCACGCCGGCATCGGCTTCGGCGTCGCCCGCGGCGACCGCGTCGAGCGCGCCTTCGGTGGGACCGTCGGCGAGCGTATCGGCCAGTGCGTCCGCCGCCGCGTCAGCAAGCCCCGCCGCGAGCGTGGCGACGACCGGCCGGATCGTCATCCCGGACCACGACTTCGCGGTCACGCTACCCGAGGGCTGGACGCGGATCGACCTCGCGTCACAGGACATCGACGCCCTCATCGAGGCGGCTGGGGCGCAGAACCCCGACCTCGCCAAGTCCTATACGGCCCAGATCCGCGCGATGGCCGCGCAGGGTCTCGTCCTGTTCGCGTTCGGTCCGGACATGACCAGCGGCACGAACCTCAACGTGCTTTCGACGCCGAACATGGGCCTCAGCCTCGACTTCCTCGAGCAGGCGAACCTTGCCCAGGTCAAGGCACTCGCGAACGGTGCGGTCACATCGGAACGCGTGCAGCTGCCGGCGGGCGAGGCGCTTCACCTGCGCTACGCCTTGTCCACGGCGACCGGCGCGCCGTCGCCGACGATCGAGCAGTACATGCTGATCAACGGGGACAAGCAGCTCGTCGTGAGCATGACGAACGCGTCCGGGGCCGAGTCGTCCGCGATCGCGCAGTCGATCGAGCTGCTTTCGTAGGCGGACGGGGCCCCGGGGCCAGCCGTTAGGCGGGAAGCGGCTCGGTGGGCCGGCCGTTCGGCGCGGACGGGCTGGCTCGTGAGGCCCTGACCGGGTCGCTCGTCAAGCGCGGACGGGCTCGGAGGCGGCCGCAAGGCTGATCCCGGCCGCCCTACAGTCGTCCGCGAAGGCCGCCTGCGCCTCGAGCGTAGGCGACCAGCGGGTCGGAAAGGCGACCAGCCGGTCGAGCCCGATCTCCCGCATACGCGCGAGTCGATCGACGCGCGCCTGACCGGCGTCGCGCATCAGCTCGTCGCGCTCGTACAGCGAGAACCGCAGCGTCGCCGGATCGCGTCCCTCGGCCTCGCAGCGCGCTCGGACGTCGCGCATCCGCTCGACGATGTCATCGGGCTCGAGGAAGACGAAATTGAGCTCGTCGGCATAGCGGATCGCGTAGCCCGCCGTCCGCTGCCGTCCGTTCCCACCGACGATGATCGGGATACGGGGCTCCTGAAGACCACGGGGGACGTTGATGGCGCCGCGCACCTGCGCGTTCGCGCCGTCATAGCTCGATCGCCCGGGCTGGAACATCGCGCTGATGATCTCGAGATGGTCGCCCAGCGCATCGAGCCGCTCGGCCAGGGGCGGGAACCCGTAGCCGTAGGCGATCCACTCGTCCTTCTTCCAGCCGGCACCGATGCCGAGCTCGAAACGGCCCTTGCTGATGACGTCGATGGTCGACGAGAGCTTGGCAGTCAGCGCCGGGTTCCGAAAACCGGTGCAGACGACCATGTGCCCGAGGCGCACACGGTCGGTGACCATCGCGAGGGCCGCGAGCACGGAGAACGACTCGAACGTGATCTCGTCGGTCGGTTCGGGAACCGTGTGGAAATGGTCGAAGACCCAGAGCGACTCGAAGCCGAGCTCCTCGGCCTCGCGTGCGAGTTCGACGGTTCGTGCCCACGCGTCCGCCGGCGACCAGCCGTCGTAGTCGCCCTTCCAGCCCTGCGGGGCCATGAGCCCGACCTGCATGTCGTACCTCCATCATCGCGCCCCGGGGTCGCGAATCGTGCCACGGATGCGGTCGACGTGAGACGGCCTGCGCTGCGGGCCCAGCCGGCGGCCGCCCACCGGCGGCCCGTATCCTCCGGCGCATGGAGATGACCGCCTTCGACCCAGAGCTAACCCTGCCCGATATGCCCGATCCGTGGGTCTCGACCTCCGAGCCGAGCCCACGATCCGGTCCGCCGTTCCACATGACCGAGATGATCGAGGCCGAGCCCGCCATCGCGGCACGGATCCTGGGGCGCCACGAGGCGGTCGGCAGCGGCGCGGCGGAGCTGGCGCGAGTCATCAAGCGCACCGTTCGAGCAGGCGATCGGGTCGTGGTGACCGGCTGCGGGACATCCGAACACGCGGCACTCGGTGTCGCCGACATCCTGCGTGACGCCATCCGTCGAGCTGACGTCCGCCCGCCGGGCCATGCCGCCCGCCATGAGCCGGTCGCGGAGCAGGCGTTCGAGCTGTCGCTCGACCCGGCGTCGTCGGGCCTCGTCATCGCCATCTCGCACGAGGGCGGCACCGCAGCAACGAACGCGGCGTTGGAGGCGTCCAAGGCGGCCGGCGCCCGGACAGCGATCATCACGTGCACGGCTCGCTCGCCCGGTGGGGCGCTTGCAGACCTCGTCGTCGAGACGGGCGAGCTCGACCAGAGCTGGTGCCACACGGTGGGCTATCTGAGCCCGTTGGTCGCGGCCAGCGGGGTCGCGGCACATCTCACGGGCGGGGATGTCGACGCCTCGTTGCGAGATGCCGTTCGTGCCGTCGTCGCCGCCGGGGTCGACCGAGCGAACGTGACCGAGGCGGTCGCGGGTCGCCTCGCGGAGCGAGGGTCGATCGTGGTCATCGCGTCCGGCGCGGATCGGACGGCTGGCCGCGAGCTGACGCTCAAGATCGAGGAGGGGACGTGGATCCCGACCGCCTATCGGGACCTGGAAACGTTCCTCCACGGCCACCTCGCGGCGACGCATGAGGCCCAGGGGCTGGTGTTGATCCTCTCCGACCGGGTGGCCCGCGACGCGCGACTCCAACGAGCGACCGGGGCACTTCGCGCGGCCCGGACGATCGGGATGGAAGCTGCCGCGATCCTGACGGCCGATGCTGCGGTCGACGTGCCGACCGAGCTCACGCCCGCGGGGCGGATCGTCATCCCGGAGGCGCCGTCACTTCCCTCGCCGGTCGCGGCACTGCTCGGGACGGCCACGCCGCTCCAGCTGCTGACGGAGCGGATCGCCCGATCCCGCGGCGTCAACCCGGACGCGATCCATCGCGATGTCGACCGCTACCGAGACGCCGCCGACGCCGCGGAGGGCTGAGGTCGCGCCCGCGACCATCACAGCCGCGCGATGATCTCCTCGCCGATGACGTCGACCATGTCGAGATCCCACGGGATGAAGTCCTGGAACATGATCCGCTCGATGCCGGCATCGCCGAAACGTTCGACCTGCGCTCGCGCCTGATCGGGCGTCCCGTAGACCCAGCGGAGTCGACGCTCCTCGAGCCACGCCTCGCCCGTCTCGGCGTCGTTCCCGAACGCCGCGAGTAGCGTCCGCTCGCGTTCGACGACCTCGTCCTCCGTCCGGCCGACGAGGACGCCGGCCATCGTCGAGCGGGCAAGCGTGTCGGGATCGCGTCCGATCGCCCGGCAAGCCTCATCGAGCTTCACCCTGACCTCGATCGCGCGATCGGGTGACGCGGAGCTGAGGTTGTACTCGTCGGCGTAGCGGGCCGCGAGCCGGTACGAGCGCGGCGACCCGCCGCTCCCGACGATGATCCGTGGCCTCTTGCCGCCGACCGTGGTCGAAGGCCTGCCGGGGACGTCGACCGGGCGCGGGCGGAACAGCGCGTCCTCGATCCTGACCCCGCTCAGCCCCTCGAACGACCACCCGTCGGGTTCGCCCCACAGCCCATGGAGGATCGCGAGCTGATCCTCGAGCATGTCGGCCCGCTCCTCGATCCGTGGGAAGGCGAGACCGAGCTGCCGATGCTCGAGCTCGTTCCAGCCGGCCCCGACGCCCACCTCGACCCGTCCACCGCTCATCTCATCGACGGTCGTGATGACCTTCGCAAGCACTCCGGGATGGCGGAACGTGACCGGTGACACGAGGGCGCCCAGGGTGATCCGCTCGGTCTCGCGGGCGAGGCCGGCGAGCACCGCCCACGCGTCGGTCGTCGGTCGTCCGGTCTCACCCGGGAAGCTCGCGAAGTGATCCGATCGGAAGAACGCGTCGAATCCATTTGCCTCCGCACGCTTCGCCGAGGCCAGCTGGTCCGCGTAGCTCATGCCCTGCTGGGGCTCGAGCATCAGGGCATATCGCATCCAATACTCCTGCGGGCGGCGTCAATCATCGTGCTTGACTCGATATTCCATTCTGCTACGATAGTTCACGTGACACGAATGATTCCGGGAGAGGACGCGAACCTCGCGACCTCCCCGGCCGACGATCCGCTGGCGCCCATCATCGCCGACTTCCGCGCCGCGATCACGACGCTCAAGGTGCTCTCGAACGAGCGGGTCCTGAAGGTCGGCCTGAGCATGGCTCAGCTCAACATCCTGTACACGCTCAAGCGGTGCGGCGAGATGCCGATGAGCCGGCTCGCCGAGATGCTGAACGTATCGCTGTCGAACGCGACCGGGCTCATCGACCGTATCGAGGAACGCGGGCTCGTCGACCGATCACGCGTCCCTGAAGACCGCAGGATCGTCCTGATCCGCGTCACCGCGGCCGGCGAGCAGATGCTTCGGGATTTCGACATCCTGAGCGACGAGCTGCTCCGCTCCGCGCTTGGAGGCCTCAGTCGAACGGAGCTGACCGCGGTTGCGACCGCCTTCAGCTCCATCCGTGATGCCCTCGTCGACGCGGCGGGCGGGCTGCCCGATCGCCACGCGGCCTCCATCCCCTCTCCACGATCCTCGTCGACCCTGCCGGGTGGCGAGCGACCCACGCAGCCACAGCAGTAGGGAAGGACCGACTTCATGGAAGCATTCCCGGTCGCCGACGAGCGGACTCCGTCGCTCGAGGATGACCCAGCCCTAGGCCTGAGCCGGCGCGCGAAGATGGAGATCCTCTTCGCGGTCATGCTCGGCCTGTTCCTCGGCGCCCTCGACCAGACGATCGTCGGTCCGGCGCTGCCGACGATCGTGACGCAGCTTTCAGGCAACGACTACTACGTCTGGGCCGTCACGATCTACCTGCTCACCAGCACGATCAGCGTCCCGTTCTGGGGCAAGCTCTCGGACGTCTACGGGCGCAAGCCGATCTTCATGATCGGCATCGTGATCTTCCTCATCGGCTCGGCCCTTTCCGGCCTCAGCCAGAACATGGGGATGCTCATCCTGTTCCGCGGCATCCAGGGCGTCGGCGCGGGATCGCTATTCCCGGTCGCACTCTCGATCATCGGCGACATGTTCAGCCCGGCCGAACGCGGTCGGTACCAGGGCCTGTTCGGCGCGGTGTTCGGTGTCGCCTTCGTGGCGGGTCCGCTCATCGGCGGCTGGCTCACCGAGAACGTCGGCTGGCACTGGATCTTCTACGTCAACATCCCGATCGGCATCGCCGCCCTGGCCGTGATCCAGCGCCTGCTGCCGACCGTCAAGACGAGGAACGCGAGTCGTAACTTCGACATCCTCGGCGGGGTGATCTTCACGATCGCCATCTCGTTCCTGCTCATCGGCCTGACGAACAAGCAGTTCGGCGATTGGAGCGACCCGACCGTCGGTGGCTTCATCCTGATCGGCATCATCGGCTCGGTGATCTTCGCGCTCGTGGAGTCGCGAGCCAAGGAGCCCATCGTCCCGCTCGACCTCTGGAAGAGCCGCGCCTACTCGGCATCGATGGTCTCGGTCTTCTTCGCCGCGTTCGCGTTCTTCGGGGCGATCGTGTTCCTGCCGCGCTGGTTCCAGGTCGTCGAAGGCTTCTCGCCGACGAACTCGGGCCTCGCCGCACTCCCGTTGGTCATCGGGCTCATCTTCAGCTCGATCGTCTCCGGGGTGCTCGTCGCGCGCACCGGCCGCTACAAGCTGCTGCTGTTCGGGGCGATCGCGCTCTTGGGCATCGCGACGGCCCTGATGACGCAGCTCACCAAGGACACTCCCCTCCCGATCGTCTGGTTCTGGATGTTCCTCGCCGGCCTCGGCGTCGGCCCGACGTTCTCGGTCTTCACGATTGTCATCCAGAACTCCGTGCCGTTCCGGCAGATGGGCGTGGCGACATCGAACCTCACGTTCTTCCGGCAGATCGGCGGCTCGGTCGCCCTGGCGTTCGTCGGGACGATCTTCGCGGATACGTTCCAAAACGACCTCGTCCCGCAGCTCACGGCGGCGGGCGTGCCGGGCCAGATCATCCAGGGCTTCCAGCAGGGCCAGGGCTCGTTCGACCTGAACTCCCTGACCGGCGTCGGGAACATGGCCAACGCGATCCTCGCAGCCGTCCCGCCGCAGTTCGTCGAGGTGGTTCGGCCGTTCGTGCCGAACATCGTCGAGGGCATCCACGGGGCGTTCAGCCTCGCGGTCGGCCAGACGTTCTACCTCGGCGTGTTCGGAGCCGCGATCGCCGCGGTCGCGGCGCTGGCGATCAAGGAGCTGCCGCTCCGCGCGTCGAACGCTGCTCCTGTGGCCCGGGCCGAGGTCCAGGGCCAGGCCGGCCCGGTGAAGAGCGCGCCGGCCGCCGACTGAGGTCGGTCCCGGCAACCGCTCGTCGTTCCTCGTCGACGGCCCCGGTGGCATCGCCACCGGGGCCGTTTCTCGTTCCGCGCCTGGGGCCCCGGTGCCACCGCCACGGGGGCGGTTTCTCGTTCCGCGCCTGGGGCCCCGGTGGCATCCCCACGGGGGCGGTTTCTCGTTCCGCGCCTCGGGCGCCGGCGGGCTCGTCATCCCGCGCACTTCACTCGTGGCGGTCGTCGGGTTCCGGGCTACGATTGCGGCGATGACCTCCGCGAGCGATATGCATGCCGCCGCCTTCCCGCCACGCCTCCAGGCGATCGGCACGGACGACGCACCGTTCCGCCCGTTGCTCGACGCCTCGGCGCTGCCCGAAGGCACGATGCGGAGGGTCACCGTGGGGGAACTTGACGTGCTTCTCGTGAACACCGACCGCGGCGTCTTCGCGACCGACGACCGATGTCCGCACATGTCGGCGCCGCTCTCGATCGGCGATCTCGACGGTTGCATCGTCCACTGCCCGCTACACGAGGGGAAGTTCGACCTAGTCAGCGGGGACACCGCGCAGATGCCGACGACCGGTGGCCTCGACGCTGACGGGACGTATCACCCGACGTGGTCTCCGGCCGGCAAGGATCCCAAGGTCGATCCTCCCGGGAAGAAGGCCGAGGCGCGCCGGCTGACGCGTGTCCGGCGGCTGCGTTACTACCCGGTGCGGATCGCCAACGGGGCGATCGAGGTGGCGATCCCCGGGTAGCGCGCCGGCTGACCCGTGTCCGGCGGCTGCGTTACTACCCGGTCCGGATCGAGAACGGGGCGATCCAGGTGGCGATCCCCGGATAGCGCGCCGGCGGCAGCGCCGACGAAGTGACAGATGTCCACCATGCGAGCGTTCGTCAGACCGTAAAGGGACTCCGCGGTCCCGCGTGCGCATCCGCGGCGCACGTCCTGGCCGACACGGCACGCGTTCGAGTGTCAGATGACACGTTCTGGAGACATCTGTCACAGATCTTGTGACGTGTGCTCGTGTGACGAGCATCTGGCAGGGATCGCGCACGATGAACCGCCGGAGAACGCGGTATCGCGGATGGTCTGATCACCCGGCGCACGAACCGACCGATGAACTGGCCTTGACCGTGGCTGGGTGCTGTTTCGATCACCGGGTGCACGAACGGACCGATGAAGCGCGCTGAAACGTGGCTCCGTCGCCCCTTCGATCACCCGGCGCACGA
The DNA here is from genome assembly GCA_045804645.1 of Chloroflexota bacterium. Classification (GTDB taxonomy): domain Bacteria; phylum Chloroflexota; class Limnocylindria; order Limnocylindrales; family CSP1-4; genus SPCO01. The sequence continues at coordinate 35,070 of JBJMMR010000016.1, forward strand.
ACGGACCGATGAACGGCGCTCACCCGTGGCTGGGTCGCTGCTTCGACCACCGGGCGGCTGATGCGGCCGATGAAGCGAGCTGAAACCTGGCTCCGTCGCTGCTTCGACCACCGGGCGGCTGATGCGGCCCATGAAGCGAGCTGAAACCTGGCTCCGTCGCTGCTTCGATCACCCGGTGCACAAAGGCCGAAGGGGGCCGCCCGAGCAGGCCACGCGAGCAGGCCACGCGAAAGGGCCGCCCGGGTGAGCTGCCCCGCCGCGGCGCGCGCAGGCGCCCGCGCGCAGGCTCCCGCCGGTGCGCCGACTTCTCTACTACCTGGTCCGGATGGCTGACGCGATCGACGTGGCGATCCCGGGTTGAACCGCGAGCCCCGGGCCGCGGTGCCGGCGCGCAACCGTGAGCAGCGGGCCCGCTACGTCTCGGCCTGCTCAGTCTTCCTCGCCGGCTTCTGGACGTCGCGTTCCTTGATCGGCTTCGTGTGCGGCTCGGTATCGGCCGCGTCGTCGCGGTGGGTTCGCGCGTAGGCCTGGATGATCCTCACGGCTTCTCCGGTGTCATCGGTGAGCCGCAGCAGGTCGACGTCGTCCTTGTTGATGGCGGCTTCCGCCAGCAACGTCCCGCGGATCCAATCGATCATCCCGCCCCAGTATCCCGACCCCATCAGGATCACCGGGAAGTCCTGGACCTTGTGCGTCTGGATGAGCGTCAGTGCTTCGAAGAGCTCATCGAGCGTCCCGTAGCCACCCGGGAAGATCACGAAGGCGTCCGCGTATTTCACGAACATGACCTTGCGTGCGAAGAAATACCGGAACTCGATGCCGAGGTCGACGTAGTGATTGAGTCCTTGCTCCCTTGGCAGCTCGATGTTGCACCCGATCGATAGCTGGCCGCCCTCCTGGCACCCGCGGTTGGCCGCCTCCATGATCCCGGGTCCACCGCCGGTGATCACGGCGTACCCCGCCTCGGCCAGCTTATGACCGAGCTCGCGCGCCATCGCGTAGTGGCGATGGTTGCGGCTGATCCTGGCGGACCCGAACACGCTCACGGCCGGCCCGACCTCGGCCATGGCGTCGAACCCCTCGACGAACTCCGACAGGATCCGAAGCGCTCGCCACGGGTCGGTATCGAGGAACTCGGGCGGCGTCGATCGCTCGAGGAGAGCTTCGTCCTCGGTCTTCTTGATCCGGTGGCCGGCGAGCGGCCCTGCTTCGGGCCGAATCGTGAGGCGGCCGAGGCGACGGCGGTCCGGGGTATCGGTCACGATGCGAAGGATGCCACCCGCTGACGTATCCCGAGGGCGACGATGCGCGCGAGTGTGATCTTCGGCGTCCTGCTCGTCCTCGTCGGGCTGGTCTGGATCGGCCAGGGCCTCGGCCTGTTACGCGGCTCGAGCTTCATGGTCGACGACATGCGCTGGGCGGTGGCCGGCGCCGGGGCGGTCACGGCCGGCGC
>JBJMMR010000017.1:0-20711 GCA_045804645.1 Chloroflexota bacterium
GCAGCACGGACGACGTAGCCGATCGTCGCTGCGTTCTTGAAGCTTGGGATGCCGACCATGATGTCGGCGCTGCCGAGCCGGGCGATCTGATCTCGAACGTTGGGGGTAAGCACCGTCGAGGGCATCCCCTAGACCGTACCACCGCACGGACCTTGCCGGGCGTTAGCCCGGCTGGCCGTCAACCGCGCGGCAGCTGGCCGTCAGCGGCGCGGGAGGTCCGCGAGCGTCCAGTCGCGCGCGGTCTCGCCCGGTCGATAGCGCGAGTTCGCGGCCTTGAACGACATGGCGCGGAAGCCCTGCGCTCGCCACGAGCCCATCCACGACCCGAGCGGCTCGCGAACGTACGGGCTGGGCCTGACCAGCTGCTCGGACGGCACGATCGACTCGAGGACGCGCTTTCGCTCGAGCAGCGGGACGTCGAGCAGCCACTGACCGTCGAGCCACAGGAGGTCGACCACGACGAGGCTGACGACGTCCTCGGGTGCGAAGGTCAGCGCCTCCCGTTCAGCCGCCCGCCGTTCCTCGTACTCGGCCGCGCGGTCGCGCCGTCCACCGACGAACATCTTCGTTATCGCGCTGGTCGGCGTGACCGTCGAGACGCCGATGTCGGCCCCGACTCCCTCGGGTGCCAGCTGCTTCGAGAGGTAGCCCTCGAAGATCGCGCCCTCCTCAACCGCGGCATCCGTCGCCCGAGCGAGCGCGGCCGCGACCTCGGGTCGTTCGTCGAACGCCTCACCGTCCCACCACAATGTCGCTCGATCGCCGGCGACGGCCGCGACGACGCGCGGTCCGAGCCATGCCGGTTCGATCAGGGGATCGTCGATCGACGTCGGTCTGGTCTTGCCGAACTCCTGGAGACGGAGCTCGCGGGCCAGCTCGTGCGGGTCGTCCTCTCTCACCTCGCGTTGCTCCATGGCACGGCATCGTAGCCCGACAACCGGTGCTTATCATCGGACCGTGGCCAGCGCCGCACCGTCGGTCGCTCCAACGAATCGCGCCCGAGGCCTTGGGGCCCTGACGCCGAGCGGCCGTGCCATCGTCCCGGCGTCCTGGGCGCTGTACGACTTCGCCAACACGATCTTCAGCTTCGCGGTGGTGTCGGGTGCGATCGGGCTGTACCTGAACGATCAGTTCGGCCGGCGGGACGGCGGCGTGCTGCTCGCCGTGTCGGTCGCGGTCAGCGTCGGGGTCAACGCGATCGTCTCGCCGATCCTCGGCGCCCTCTCCGACCGCGGTGGGCGTCGGATGCCGTTCCTGCTGCTGTTCACGGTGCAGTGCATCGCTGCCACGTTCTTCATCGCCACCGTCGCACCCGTCCTGGGTCTCGTCCTGTTCGTCATCGCGAACTTCTCGTACCAGGCAGCCCTGATCTACTACGACGCGACCCTGCGGACGGTGTCGAACGCCGAGTCGCGCGGCCGGCTATCGGGCATCGGCACCGCGATCGGCTACTGCGGGACGGTCGCAGTCGGTCTGACGATCTTCCTGCTCGACGTGCCGGTCGTCGACCGCTTCCGCCTCGCCGCGCTGTTCTTCGCGGTGTTCGCGATCCCGATCTTCGTGTTCGTCCGCGAGGCGCGGCGGGCCGACGAACCCCCGATGACCGCACATGACGTCATCGAGTCGTTCGGCCAGCTCCGGCTCACGATCCAGCACGCGCGGACGGTGCCTGGTCTGGGTCGCTTCCTGCTCGGGCGGTTCTTCTACAGCGACGCGGTGAACACGGTCATCGTGGTCATGAGCGTCGTGACGACGGAGGCGTTGGGCGTGTCCGATCGGGACGCCAACACGATCCTGCTCGGGCTTACGATCGTGGCCATCGCGATGAGCTTCGTGTGGGGCGCGATGTGCGACCGGATCGGCCCGAAGCGGACGCTCCTCGTCGTCCTCGGGTCGTGGGCGGTGGGCCTCGTCATCGGGGGCGTCGCGATCGGGCTCGGCCCGAGCGGCCTCCCGCCGTTCCTGTTCGCCGGGGCCATCCTCGGGTCCGGGTTGGGCGGGGTGACGGTCGCCGATCGCGTGTTGATGCTGCGGCTCTCGCCGCCCGAGCGCGTCGGCGAGTTCTTCGGGTTGTATGGGCTCGTCGGGAAGGGCTCACAGGTGATCGGGACGCTCCTGTACGGCCTGATCCTGTTCATCTTCGTCGACCGGATCGGCATCGGCGCCTACGAGATCGCGGTCCTGAGCCTGCTCGTGACGATGCTCATCGGCGTGTGGCTGGTGTGGCCCGTCCGCGACGACTGGGCGGGCAGCGCCGATGTCCTCGCCGATCCCGTCGCGCCGCTCCCCGCGGAGGGCTAGGCGCCGCCGAGACGACCGCGGGGGACAATGGCGGCCTCACTTCTTGCAAGGAGGCCGACGATGGATCTCTCGGATGCGCGGCTGGTCGCGAATATCCCGGCGCAGGATATCGAACGGGCGATGCGCTGGTACGACGAGAAGCTCGGCCTGCGGCCGACGATGGACCTCGGGATCGCCGGCCAGCTGTACCAGAGTGGTGGGGTGTTCTGGCTGATGTACGAGACCGCGGCCGCCGGCACCGGCAAGCACACGGTCGCCAGCTGGGTCGTTCCGAACATCGACGACGCGATGCGCGACATGGGCGCCAGTGGCGTCGTGTTCGAGGACTACGACATGGGCGAGCAAGGCCCGACGACCGAGAACGGCGTCGCCCGCGGGCCCGAGGGCGGGGCGTCGGCATGGTTCACCGACTCGGAGGCCAACATCCTCGCGGTCACTGAATTGCCGCCGGGGATGGAGATGCCGGGCTAGTCGGGGTATCCGCCCGGGTGGGCCTGGCGCCACGCCCACGCCGACCCGACCATCTGCTCGAGGCTCGGCCGCTGGGGGCGCCAATCGAGGATCTCCGCGGCGCGGCTCGCGGACGCGACCAGGGCCGGTGGATCGCCGGGACGCCGCGGGCCGATCTCGTGCGGGATCGCCCGCCCGACGACCGCCTCGGCAGCACGCAGCACCTCGAGGTTCGTGAACCCGTCGCCGTTGCCGAGGTTGCACACGAGGAGCCCGTCCTCGACCGCGGCGGCGTCTGGTGCGGTCGCGTCGATCGCGCGCAGATGAGCGTCCGCGAGGTCGGAGACGTGGATGTAATCGCGGACGTTCGCGCCATCACGGGTCGGGTAGTCGCCACCGAAGATCGTCACGGTCCGGCCCGCCTCGACCGAACGGAGGATCGCCGGGATGAGGTGCGTCTCGGGCTCGTGGTCCTCGCCGATGGCATCGGTCGCGCCCGCGACGTTGAAGTAGCGCAGTGACACGCTCCGCATCCCATACGCCCGGCCGTACCAGGCCATCGCAGCTTCGAGGCTGCGCTTGGATTCGCCGTACGGGTTGACCGGTCGAAGCGGGGCGTCCTCCGGGATCGGGGTGGTATCGGGCACGCCGTAGACCGCGGCGCTCGACGACAGGACGAAACGCTTCACCCCGGCCGTGCGCGCGGTCTCGAGGAACCCGATCCCGCCGCCGACGTTGTCGCCGAAGTAGCGCGCGGGCTGCTCGATCGACTCACCGACCAGCGAGCGTGCCGCGCAATGAAGGATCGCGTCGATCGCTTCCTCGCCGAAGACCGCGGCGGCAGTCGCACGGTCGGTGTAGTCGCCGATGATCAGGCGTGCGCCATCGGGGACCGCCGAGCGGTGCCCCGTCGAGAGGTCGTCGAGGACCACGACGTCGTGGCCCGCCGCGACGAAGGCCTCGACCGAAACCGCCCCGACGTAGCCGGCGCCGCCGGTCACCAGGATCCGTGTCATCGCCGAACCTTAGCGGCGGCGGAGACGGCCGAGCAGCGAACGCCGCTTCCGTTTCTTTGCCGAAGGCGGCTTCGCGATGTGCCCGCCCGACTCGGGTGGAGGGGGTGCAGGCGCCGCATCGGACACGATCACTTCGGCCTCGTCCGCCGGAAGTGGGTCGTCGACCGGCTGCCCCCGGGTCGCCAACACTTCCTCGAGGCGGACAGCCATCCGTCGAGCAGCGTCATTCTCCGGATCGATGCCGAGGGCACGCCGCGCGAGCAGGTACGCACCGAGCTCGTCGCCGCGCTCGAGGGCGACACGCGCCAGCCCGACCACGGCGATCGAGTTCTTCGGGTCTGACGTCGAGACCTGCTCATATATTCCCTGCGCCAGGTCGATCTGACCGAACGACATCGCTCGCTCCGCATCGAGCAGCCGTTCGATCACGACCGTGCATCGGCGGCGACGATCGACCGCGCGACCTTGAGCAGCCGATCGCGCGTGTTCAGTCGCGGGTCGCCGATCACCCTGTCGAGCAGCCGCTGCAGGGTCGTGCCGACGATCGGGCCCGGCTGCCAGCCGAACTCGGTCATCAGATCCGTGCCATCGACGGCGAGGGAACGCAGGTCCAATGCCGCGCCCGAAGCGAGCTCGCGCGTCACGCGCGCCCGCAACTCCGCGAGCCGGCCCGCTTCCGGCGGTAATCCAGAGCCGACGTTGTCGGCCTCGCGCAACAGGAACAGGTCCCCGATGGCGTCCGGGCCGACCTTGACGATGAACCGCCGGATCGCGGCGTCGGACCAGCGCGGGACGTAGCCGAACATGTGCTGGCGGACCAGATGCACGACGCGGTCGCGCTCGGCCGTCGGCCAGTGCCATCGATCGAGCAGCGTGCGCGCCATCTCCGCACCGGCTGTCTCATGCCCGACGAACCGCCCATCGGCCATCGTCGATGGCTTGCCGATGTCGTGGAGCAGCGCCGCGAGCCGGAGGTAGGGCGGCTCCGCCACGGCCCCGTCTACCGAGCGGACGGTGTGATCCCAGAGGTCCTCGCCGGGCACCTTGTTCTGCGGCACTCCCCGTTGCGCCGCGAGCTCCGGCGCGAGGTGATCCAGGAGCCCCGTATGGGCGAGCAGCCGCAGACCGGTCGCGCTGTCATCCGCCGCCAGCAGGAGCCGCATCTCCGCCGCGATCCGCTCCCCCGAGAGGTGCTCGACGAGCTCCGCCTTGTCGCGGATCGCCTGGAGGGTCCCCGGCTCGACGACGAAGCCGAGCGTCGCCGCGAGCCGGACCGCGCGCAACATCCGGAGGGCGTCCTCGCCGAACCGCGTCGCAGGGTCGCCGACGGCACGCAACGTCTGTCGCGCAAGGTCGTCGCGGCCGCCATGCGGGTCGACGAGACGCGACGTCGCACCGGCCTCGGCGCCCCAGGCGATCGCGTTCACCGTGAAGTCCCGTCGACCCAGATCGAGCTCGATCGAATCGGTGAAGTCGACCCGATGGGGTCGCCGGAAATCGGCGTACTCGTGATCCGATCGCATCGTCGTGATGTCGACGTCGCCGATCGCGTCGTCGCCCGACGGCACGACGACCGACCCGAAGGCGTTCTCGTAGGCAGCCTCGGGGAAGAGGGCCGCGGTCTCCTCGGGCCGCGCGGACGTGGCGAGATCCCAGTCCGCCGGCGTCCGCCCGAGCAGCGTGTCCCGTAGCGAGCCGCCGACCACGTATGCGGCGTGACCCGCGGTCCAAAGTCGATCGAGCATGTCCTGGACCGCGCCGGGCAGCGCCGGCGGCCGATCGACGCGGAGACCCCCGTCGGGCGTCAGTTCCTCCCCAGGAAGAGGTACGTCCGCCACGCGTCGTTCCGTTCGTCGGCGAGATACGGCGTGAACACCGAGTAGATGTCGTTGCGCGGCTCGAACGGGTCGTGCTTCAGTCGCAGGCGCGCCTCGTCGAGCGTCTTGCCGCCCTTGCGGTGGTTGCACGACTTGCACGCCGTGACGAGGTTCTCCCATGTGTGTCCACCGCCCTTGTGCCGCGGCATGACGTGGTCGAGGGTGAGGTCGTGGCTCTGCCGGCCGCAGTACTGGCACGTGTGCCGGTCGCGCGCGAACACCTCGCGCCGCGACAGCTTCACGCGGGGGCGCGGCCGCTTGATGAGGTACTGCAGACGGATGACCGATGGCGCGCGGAATTCCGTCCGCGGCGTCCGGATCATCTGGTGGTCGTACTCGATCACCTCGGCCTTCTCACCGAACAGCAGGCGGAAGGCCCTTGGCAGATTGCAGACGTTGAGCGGCTCGTAGTTCTGGTTGAGAACGAGAACGACGCCGTCCATGGTGGGCGGAGGATAACAAGTCCACCGGAGCCTGCTTCGAGTGCGATGTGAGGGCGGCGATCAGGGCTGCCGCTCCGTGGGGCGGCCCGTCCGGTCGTCCCAGCCGCCGGCCTGGCCGACCTTCGTCGCGAGTGGTCTCCCGAGGGCTCCCGCGATGAACCAGGCGGCCGCCAGGACGCCGCCGAGCGAGACGCCGTGCTCGTAGCCCGAGGCGTCGAGCAGGTAGACGAGGTCCTCGGTCGCGAGATTGCCCGCGGCGCCCGGAGCGTACGGGCATCCACCGGTCCCGCCCGTCGAGGAATCGAAGGTCCGGATCCCGGCTGCGAGCGCCGCCGCCACGTTCGCCAGTGCCGTGCCGCGCGTGTCGTGGAAGTGGTACGCCTGCCGGTCCCGAGGGATCCCCGCGGCCTCGGCGAGCGACACGAGCTCGGCGACCTGGTCCGGGACGCCGACCCCGATCGTGTCGCCGAAGCAGATCTCGTCGACGCCGAGCTCGACCAGCCGTTCGGCAACCGCGACCGCTGCGGCCGGCTCCACCCGACCGGTATACGGACAGCCGAATGCCGTCGAAATGTAGGCGCGCCGCCACCACCCGAGCTCCTGTGCGCGCGCGAGGACGGGCTGGAATGCCGCGAGGGATGCGTCGACCGTCATGCCGATGTTGTGCTGGGTGAAGGCGTCCGTCGCCGCGGTGAACACGGCGATCGCGTCGACCCCCGCCGCCTCCGCTCGCGCCATCCCTCGCTCATTGGGGACGAGGACCGGGAAGCGCACATCGCTGCGGTGGGGGAGTCGGCTGATGAGCTCGTCCGCGTCAGCGAGCTGCGGGATCGCGGTGGGCGACACGAACGACGTCGCCTCGATCTCGCGCAATCCCGCATCGACCAGCAACTCGATGAATCGGAGCTTCGTCTCCGTTGGGACCAGGAGCGACTCGTTCTGGAGCCCGTCGCGCGGCCCGACCTCGTAGATCCGGACGCGTCGATCGTCGCGCACCGCGCTCATCGTGCGACGGTCAGACGCGAGGCGGATCCATCGCCCGTTCGATCCGGGCGATCTCGACCTCGATGCGCTGGATGAGCGTGATCGCCGCGACATGCTCCGGGCTGCCCCACGCCGCGGCGTTCCGTCGGGCGCGTGTCTGCCGGTGGAGGGCCAGGAGCTCCTCGCGGGTCTGCGGCAGCGGCGTCTCGGCGTCGGTCACCATCTCCGAAGCCTACCGCGTCGCGTTCATGCGGGCTCGACGACGGCGAGTCGCTGACCGCGCGCGACCTGGTCACCCTCTCTGACATCGACGTCACTCACCATCCCGGCACGCGGGGCCGTCACGGCGTGCTCCATCTTCATCGCCTCGAGGATCACGACGGTGTCGCCAGCCTCGACCGTCATCCCGGGAGCCGACGCGATCGAGAGGACCTGGCCGGGCATCGGCGCGACGAGTTCGACCGGGCCGCTGCCGTGAGCGGCCGCCGCCGCACTTGCCGCGCGGTCGACGTCGGGCGGCGGCGCGATGCGGAAGGCGATGCTCCGGCCGGCGACATCCACATGCGCGACCTGGTCGACGACGGCCGTCATCGTCCGCAAGCTGGCGGTCCCGGGCGTCAGACGCACGGTCCGCGTCTGATCCTCCGCGCTGAGCCGGATGATCGGTGACGCGTTCAGCCGGAAGCCGTCGGTCGACGCGCGACCGCCAAGGAGGAGGCGCGCGGCCGTCGTCCAGGCGGCACCCGGGATGCTGGCTCGGCGCGTCCAATCGTCTGGTGGCCAGATCCGTTCGAGGGTATCGGTCCGGGCGGCACCGTCGCGCACCACCGGCTCGCGAACGAGCCAGCGCAGGAACCGAAGGTTGGTCGTGAGCCCGACGATCACGGTGTCGTCGAGCGCGCGCGTGAGGCGATCGAGCGCTTCAGTTCGGTCGGAGCCATGCGCGATGACCTTCGCGAGCATGGGGTCGAACCGGCCGCCGACGTCGTCGCCCTCGGCGACCCCGGCATCGACGCGGATGCCGTCGCCCGTCGGCCACCCCAGCCTCAGGAGTCGGCCGGTCGCGGGTAGGAAGTCGTGCTCCGCGTCTTCCGCGTAGATGCGGACTTCCGCCGCGTGACCGTCGTAGCGGATGTCGGGCTGCGTGAGCCCGAGCGGCTCACCGCCCGCGATCCGGATCTGGTCGGCGACGAGGTCCCTGCCAGTGATGAGCTCGGTGACGGGATGCTCGACCTGAAGTCGCGTGTTCATCTCGAGGAACGTGAAGGTGCCGCGCTCATCGAGCAGGAACTCGCACGTCCCGGCGCTCTCATACCCGACGGCGCGGGCGAGGGTGAGTGCCGCCGCCCCCATCCGCTCCCGAAGCGCCGCATCGACCGCCGGAGAACCGGCCTCCTCGAGCACCTTCTGGTGTCGCCGCTGGAGTGAGCAGTCGCGCTCGCCGAGGTGGACGGCGTTCCCGTGCCGATCGAAGAAAACCTGGATCTCGACGTGCCGCGCACCTTCGAGAAGGCGCTCGAGGATGAGGCGGTCGTCGCCGAACGCCGACAGCGCCTCGCGGCGTGCGGCAGCGAGCTCCGCCGACAGCCGCTCTAGGTCGCGCACCGTGCGCATCCCCTTGCCGCCTCCACCGGCGGCGGGCTTGATGAGCAGCGGGACACCGATGCGTTGGGCCGCGGAGGTCAGTGCCGCGTCGGACTGGTCCGCCTCGTCGTATCCGATCGGGGTCGCGATGCCAAGCTGCGCGGCGAGCCGGCGAGCCTCGGCCTTGTCGCCCATCGCCCGGATGGCACTTGGAGGCGGACCGATCCAAGCGATGCCAGCATCGATCACGTCCTGGGCAAAGGCGGCGTTCTCGGCAAGGAACCCGAATCCTGGGTGGACGGCGTCTGCTCCCGACGCCCGGGCGGCTGCGACGACCGCACTCCGGTCGAGGAGGTCGAGCGCGTCGCTGCCGGTCGTCTCGGGCACGACGGCCTGGATGCCGAGCGCGTCACACGTTCGAGAGATTCGGTTCGCGATCTCACCGCGGTTTGCGATGAAGACCGTCCGGATCGAGTGTGGCGCCTCCGACTCGTGTAGAGGAGCGTCAAACGCGTCAAACGCGACACGCCATCGACCGCCGACGCGTCTCGCCGGGAGCCTTCCGGTGGTGATCCAGCGCTGGACGGAGCGAGTCGACGTTCCAAGCCGCCGTGCGACCTCGCTCGGACTCAGCTCCTCGGCCATTTCGTCGCGAGTGTCGCATACGAGCGTCGCGACGACGAGCTTTCAGTCCTCGATGTCTGGCGACCAGGACGGTCGCCGCTTCTCGGCGAACGCTTCGAACCCTTCGCGCGCCTCCGCGCTGACCCGCTGTCGCGCGACGACGCGCGCCGTGTGCCATTTCGCGGATCCATGCCCGAGGCCGCGTACCTCGCGGATGACGGCCTTCGCTGCCCGTGCCGCCGTCGGACCTGATGCCAACACATCCGCGACGGCGGACTCGACGGCGCTGTCGAGCGCTTCCTCGCCCTCGGCGAGCTCATGCACGAGCCCGATCCGCTGAGCTCGGACCGCGTCGAACCGCTTGCCACCCGGAAACAGCGCCCGTGCGTGCGACTCACCGATCTTGGCGACGACGAACGGGGAGATCACCGCGGGGAGGATGCCGAGACGCGTCTCGGTGAACCCGAACCGCGTGCCGCTCTCGGCGAACACGAGGTCCGCCACGGCACACAGGCCCATCCCGCCACCGAGCGCCGCACCGTGGACACGCGCGATCACCGGCACGGGACAGACATCGATCGCCTCGAACATGTCCGCCATTGCCATCGCGTCCTGTTCGTTGCCCTCGACGTCGAGCGTCATCGCCGCCCGCATCCAGGCGATGTCGGCCCCGGCGCAGAACGACAAACCTTCGCCGGCGAGCACGACCACGCGGAGCGCGGCGGGCTCTTCGCGTGCGAACCCGGCGAACGCGGCACGCAACTCCGCGATGAGCGAGGCATCGAACGCGTTGTGGACGTCGGGGCGAGCGAGCGTCACGCGCGCGACGACGCCATCGCGTCCGGTCCGCTCGATCCGCAGGGCGTTCACGCAGCCATCGTACCGACCGCGACCACGCCGACGGTTCGGTCTTGTGACGAGAAGAATGGTGCGATGAGGCACCGATGGCCGTCTCGACACGCACATCGGAGGGTACATTTCGAACCATGGGTCCCGGTAACCCTTGGTCACCGAACTGGCGGCCTGATCCGACAGGCCGGCGCTTGGCCGCGATCCGTACCGCCCGACGCGGCGCACTGCTCGCCGCGGTCCTCCTCGGCGGCGTGACCACGGTCGCGGCGCTCGTCGCTCCGGAGACGGACGGCCTCCCTTTGATCATCCCTCTTACGGTCACGATGGCCGCGATCCCGGCTCTAGCGCTGCTGGGCGCCGGACTCGCGCCCGCGGCCACGGGGTCGCGCGTCGATGCCGCCGTCGCCGGCGTAGCGTTCGCAGTCGGAGCACCGGTCGCGGCGGCGCTGTCGAGTGCCATCGCCGTCTTCATCTACTTCGGCATGAATCCCGACGTGACCACCCTCACCGGAGAAGCCGTCGGTGACGTCATCCGAGCCGGCGTCGGTGCTGCGATGCGTGTCGCGCCGATGCTGGCCGTCGCGGCCGCCCTGTGGGTCGTCGGGATCCGGCAGCTCGAGCGCCGGTTCACGCGCTAGTCGAGCGGGACGACCTCGTCGCCGAGCCGGACGCGGCCCGGCTGCTGGACATCGGCCAACACGCCGAAGTCGGCGTTCTTGCCTTCGCTCAGCCCGCGGTACGAGATGATCGTCCGGAGCGTGTCGAGGTCGGGCTCGCCCGTGTCGGGGTCGTGCGTCGTCATCGCGCATCGGGCGTCGGGCTTGGTAACCCGGAGCACGGCATCGCCGACCTGGATCCGCCTCCCGATCCACGTGTCCTCCTCGTGCGCCGCCGCATCCTCGAGGTCCATCAGCATCCGGAAGCGTCGCGCGTCGACCGAGTCGAGGCGCGCGTGTGCGGCGAGCTCCCGGACCGAGCCGTCGGAGAGGATGCTCGCCGGATTGCCGCGGCGGGTGCCACCCGGTAGATCGCAACGGATGACCCGCATCGGCATACCGACGAAATCGGTGAGTGCCTCGCTCCAGGGGCCGACGACGCGATGGCCGACACCTGTCCGGCCGTGGATCGGCGTCTCGACCGCCTCCGCGAGCTCGACCTCGCCGTCGACGACCGTGCCGTCCGGGAACCGCATCCACAGCGTCGTGGCCTCGGGATCCGTGCGCGAGGCTACCTGGACGAGCTTGAACACGATCAGCTGATCGACGAGGCGGTTGGCGTCGTTCGTCAGGAAGAACCGGCGGTCCTCGACGACCCCGAGCTCGGTCAGCTCGATCTCGGTCGGATGCTGCAGCCCGAGGCTTCGGACCGGAGCGATCGAGAAGCGGGCGACGCGCGGCATGACCCGATGCTAGCCGACCGACACGTTCCGTAGTTCGAGCGTCGCTCCGGGCCGGAACCAGAGGACATCGAAGCGAACGATCGCCCGAACGCGCTCGACCCCGTCGCGCCAGCCGTGCACGTACATGTTCTCGAACGGCTTGCCGTCAGGCTCGAGCGAGCGGACCTCGAGGGTCACGTTCGCGTCGCGGAGCGCGATGTCGTCCGGCCACGGATCCGCGAATTCGACCGTGCCGACGCTCCAGACGCCATTCGGGATCGACCCTTCCCCGATGACGACCTCCTGCTCGCCCCTCCGATCGATCGGGATCGACACCGATGCGAGCTGGATCGGCGACGCCGTCTGCTTCGCGGACGAGTCCAACGCCGGGATCGGGCTCGATCCCTCCGGGACGTCGCGGTAACCGTCGATCGCAGAACGAACCTCCAGGCGCGGGTCGTCCAGGCAGGCCGGTTCGTGCAGCACGCCGCCGCAGATCTCCTTGTCGTGGATCGACCCATCTCGAAGCGCGATCCGGACGCGAACGTGCCATCCGGCGCTGAGATGGACTCCCGCAGGCGGCGCGTCCGGGACGATCGCGACGGCCGTCACGTCGTCGCGGTTCTTGTCGACGTCCGCGGCCACGATGTCGGTCATCGCGTCGCAGCGCGCGACGCTGTACACGACGGCACACGGCTTCGGCTGCCTCGACTCCGTCGTCATCGGCAACATCGAGCACCCGGCAGCGACCGCGATGGTGGCGGCCGCGAGGGCGACGAATCGTCGGCTCACCGCAACCCGACGCTTGCGAGCTCCGCCTTCACGAGACGATCGAACCTGCCCGCGGCGAAGTCGCCGAACGGATCGGGGGTGTGCTCGAGCAGTTCCGGGTACGACAGCCGATTGATCGCCCGGGTCGCCAGCTCGCGCTGCAGCATCGCGGTCGATACGTCGATCGGCGCGCGCCGGATCGCCTGATGGGCGGCACGCACCGTCGCAAGCCGCGATGCCCGCCACGGGATGTAGCGCAGCAGCCACGGGACGAGGAACACGGCGACGACCAGGATCGCGAGCAGCCGCGCGATCAGGATCAGCAGCGACTCCAGCTCCCCGCCGACGTACTGGAACGGCTCGCCGGCCGTCTCGAACGTGCGGCGGGTGACGTCGTCGATGCCGCCGCCGATCAGCGGCAGTCCCTTCAAGGCGTTGCCGAGTTGGGTCCCGGCCGCGGCGATGTTCTCACCGCCTCCGCGCAGCACGCGGCCGGCTTCGGCGAACTGGGCGATCGCGTCGTGGATGCGCAGACCGATGAGCGTCCAAAGCGCGACCCAGACCCACGTCGAGACGTCGGCGAGCATCTCGCGGAGGCGTGCCGACGGGATCTCGCTGTAGAACTTGAGCATCGACTCCTCCCTGCCGGGCGCGTCTGGGTCGCGCCGATGTCACATCCGGAAGACCCCGAACCTTGTCTCGGGGATGGGGGCATGCAGCGCAGCGTCGAGGCCAAGCGAGAGGACCCGTCGGGTGTCGGCGGGATCGATGACGCCGTCGTCCCACAGGCGGGCCGTCGCGAAATACGGCGACCCCTCCCGCTCGTAGGTCTCGAGGATCGGGGCCTCGAAGGAGTCCCGGGCCGCGTCGTCCGGGAACTCGCCGCGGACCGTCGAGAGGACGCGGGCCGCCTGCTGGCCACCCATCACCGAGATCCGCGCGTTCGGCCAGGACCACAGGAACCGTGGCTGGTACGCCCGGCCCGCCATCGCGTAGTTCCCAGCGCCGAACGAGCCGCCGATGAGGATCGTGAACTTGGGGACCTCGGCGCTGGCGACCGCGGTGACGAGCTTCGCACCGTCCTTCGCGATGCCTGCCTCCTCGTACTCACGGCCGACCATGAAGCCGGTGATGTTCTGGAGAAAGACCAGCGGGATCCGGCGCTGACACGCGAGCTCGATGAAGTGGGCGCCCTTGAGCGACGACTGACTGAACAGGATCCCGTCGTTCGCGAGGATGCCGACGGGGTAGCCATCGATGTGGGCGAAGCCCGTGACGAGCGTCTCCCCGTAGAGCGGTTTGAACTCGTGAAAGCGCGAGCCGTCGACGAGGCGGGCGATGATCTCGCGAACCGGCACGGGTCGGCGAGCATCGACCGACACCGCGCCGTAGATGCCTGATGGGTCCGCGGACGGCGCCTCTGATTCGCGGCGGTCCCACGGAAGGGCCGGCGCCTTCCTGTTGAGATTCGCGATGATCGAGCGACCGAGCGCGAGCGCGTGCTCATCGTCCAGGGCCTCGTGGTCGGCGACCCCGGAGCGCCGGGTGTGCACCTCGGCCCCGCCGAGCTCCTCGGCCGACACGTCCTCGCCCGTGGCTGCCTTCACGAGCGGCGGACCACCGAGGAAGATCGTCCCGGTGCCCTTCACGATGACGGTCTCGTCGCTCATCGCGGGGACATAGGCGCCGCCAGCCGTACAGGAGCCCATCACCAGGGCGACCTGCGGGATCGCGGCGGCCGACATCCGCGCCTGGTTGTAGAAGATCCGGCCGAAGTGGTCGCGGTCCGGGAAGACGTCGGCCTGCAGCGGGAGGAACGCCCCGCCGCTATCGACGAGGTAGATGCAGGGCAGCCGATTCTCGAGCGCGATCTCCTGCGCGCGCAGGTGCTTCTTCACCGTCATCGGGTAGTACGTGCCGCCCTTGACCGTGGCGTCGTTCGCGACGATCACGCACGTCGTGCCTTCGACCTGCCCGATCCCAGTGACGATCCCGCCGCCAGGTGCGTCGTCGTCGTACAGGCCGTTCGCAGCGAGCGGGCTCAGCTCGAGGAACGGGGAGCCCGGGTCGAGCAGGCGATCGATCCGGTCGCGGACCGGGAGCTTGCCGCGTTCTCGGTGGCGCTGGATCGACGCGTCATCGCCGCCGGCTCCGCGATCCGCGAGATCTGACTGGCGCCGCCGCAGCTCGTCGACCAGCGTGGCCATCGCGTCGTGGTTTGCGCGCGTCTCGGCCGCGGCAGGGTCCAGCCGACTGCGCAGCACGGGCATGGCCGGATGATAGGTCGGCCGACCACGCTCTAAGGAGTCTTGGCGAAGACCTCGTCGAGCGCGGCGTCGAGCGTCGCATACCGGAAGGTGAAGCCGAGCTCGTCTTGTGCGCGCGCGGGTGCGACGCGCCGGGAGCCGAGCAACAGCACTGACTGTTCGCCGAGGACGAGCTTCAGCAGCCACGCCGGCGTCGGGAACCAGATCGGTCGATGGACGCGCCGCCCGACCGCACGAACGAAGTCGATCTGGCGGACCGCGCCCGGGCTCGTGACGTTGAGGATGCCGTCGACGCCCTCGATCGCGCGACGGAAAAGCGCGACGGCGTCATCGATGTGGACCCAGCTCATCCATTGCCGGCCGGACCCGAGCCGACCACCGAAGAAGAGTCGGACCGGCAGCGCGAGGTACCACACGAGCTCGGCATGCCGGGCGAGGACATGGCCCTGTCTCAGCTTGGCGACCCGGACCCCCAGGCCCTCCGCTCGGGTTGCTTCATCCTCCACGGTCTTCGAGACCCGCGCGAGGAACTCGTCGCCCATCGGGCTCGCTTCGGTCCAGGGCCCGGGGTCATCGCCTGGCGGTGACTCGGGGTAGGCGTCGATGCCGGACACTACGACGAGACTCTTCGGGCGTCGGTCCGCGGGGAGCCGTGCCAGCGCATCGACGATCACACGGATCGCGTCGCGGCGACTCCCGGCGATCGTCGCCTTCCGGCGCCGCGTCCAGCGCAGCGGAGCGACGCGCGCCCCGGCGACACACACTACGGAATCGAAACCGTCGATCGAACGGGCGAGGCCATCGACGTCGTCTTTCGACCACGCGGCGATCCGCGCCGGCGCACCGACCTTGTTCGCCTTGGCGGACGGGTTCCGCGACAGCACCAGGACCTCGTGGGCGTCGTCAACGAGCGAGCGCGCCAATGCCCGGCCGACGAGTCCGGAACCTCCCACGATCGCAACCTTCATCACATGTCCTTCGAAATAAGCGTGCTACTCTTCCATAGCAAGTTATGGACCCAAAACTCGCTACTGTCAAGGCGCAGGAAAGTAACGGCGGCCATACGACCGGCGGCAGTGCGACCGCGGAGTCGATCCGTCTCGAGCTGGCCGATGCCTGGGGCGAGATGGGCGCGTCGTGGGGCGTCACGCCCGCGATCGCGCGAGTCCAGGCGTACCTGATGGCCCGGCAAGAGCCGCTGACCGAGCGCGAGGTGCGCGAGGCGCTGGGGTTGTCGCATCGGGCGACGAGCCTGGCACTCGCCGAAGCCGAGAACTGGGGCCTCGTCCAGCGGGTCTCGGAGCCGCGACGCGTCGGGCGTCGAGGTCCTGCAGGCACCGCGTTCCTCGCCGTGAACGACCACTGGCAGTGGTTCGGCCGCGTGATCGCGGAACGCAAACTGCGCGAGGGCGATCCGGTCGTGGCCGTCCTTGAGCAAAAGGCCAAGGAAGCGGCCCTGGCCTCCGCGGCGGACCCCGAGGATGGCGAGCTCGCGGCACTCAAGGAGTGGCTCTCGTCGTTCGTGGCGTTCGTCCGCCTGTTCGACCGCGCTGTCGGGCTCGTCCCGCAGCTCGAACCCCGTGAGCTCGAACGGGCACTCCAGCTGCTTGATCGCGTTCCCGACGCCACGGTGCTGCGTTTGTTCGATCTGCTCGACGGCCTCGATGACGGCGATGTACTCGAGCTCGTCGAGGCGGTCTCGCGGCTGTCGCCAGCCGCCGCACGCCGTGCGACGAAGCTGATGTCGGGCGTCGTCCGGACCGTCGCGCATTAGCAGGGCGTGACCGATCCGCACGTCGATCGGCCCCATATCCCGGGATACGGGATCCCGACGTCGAGCGACGGCGTGCTGTCGTGGTCGTGGGCAGTCGAGCGCCTCGAGCGGGCGGAGATCTACTGGCTCGCGACGGCCTCGGCGTCGGGGGAGCCGCACCTGATCCCGATCTGGGGCGCGTGGGTCGATGGGCATTGGTACGTCGAGGGCGGACCGACCCGCTGGCAGCGGAACCTTCACGAGAACCCGAGGATGGCCATCCACGTGGAGGGCGCGCGCTCCGGCGTTTCGGGCGCGGAGGTGATCATCGTCGAGGGGAGTG
Source organism: Chloroflexota bacterium (assembly GCA_045804645.1). GTDB lineage: Bacteria > Chloroflexota > Limnocylindria > Limnocylindrales > CSP1-4 > SPCO01. The sequence goes on from JBJMMR010000017.1 coordinate 16,644, forward strand.
CCGTCGAACTGACGGCGCCTCCGTCGCCGCTGTCGGACCGGATCCTCGCCGGCTACGCGAAGTACAAGCCCGGCTACGAGGCGTCGGCTGACCACTGGTCGCAGGGCGGGCTGTGGGAGCTGCATCCGACCAAGGCGTTCGCCTGGACGACGTTCCCCGACGACATGACGCGGTTCACGTTCGGCGAGGTGAGGTAGCGGCAGACCCGCCGGATCGCCTTCCGGCCGCTCGGCCGCCCGGCTGCATTGCCGCGGGCTTGCAGTGCCTGTCAGGCAACACCAGCGGCTTCAAGGGCGACCGGAGCCGCTCCCACGGCACTCCGGTGCCTCACGGGCACCAAGTGAGTCCGAGGGCACGCGATCTCCGGCCTCGGCCCGAAGGTGTTGTCTGTGAAGCACCTCCTGCCTCGCGGCCTACGGTCTGGCGGCGCGAACCGGCGCGAACCGGCGCGGACAGCGCTCTCGGCCGCGGTATGTAACCGCGACTCCACCGGTCCATTCGAGTCCAGAGCGCGCAGCGCGGGCCATCCGACGGGGCGTTTGGGTCCGAACGGACCCCATGCGATAATCGGACCGCGCGCGAGACGCCTCCGCAGGCACGCCGCGCGGCCCGAACCATGAGGAACCCATAGCTCCGATGACCGTCGAAACCTCTACCTGGGCGACCAAGAAGGGTCTCGCCCAGATGCTCAAGGGCGGCGTCATCATGGACGTCGTCACTGCCGAGCAGGCGAAGATCGCCGAGGACGCTGGCGCCGTCGCCGTGATGGCGCTCGAGCGCGTGCCCGCCGACATCCGCAAGGCCGGTGGCGTAGCCCGCATGTCGGACCCCGCGATGATCACGGGGATCATGGACGCCGTGACGATCCCGGTCATGGCCAAGGCGAGGATCGGCCACTTCGTCGAGGCGCAGGTCCTCGAGGCGCTCGGCGTCGACTACATCGACGAGTCGGAGGTGCTGACGCCGGCCGACGAGAGCAACCACATCGACAAGCACGCGTTCAAGGTCCCGTTCGTGTGCGGTTGCCGGAACCTCGGCGAGGCGCTGCGGCGGATCAACGAGGGCGCGGCGATGATGCGGACCAAGGGCGAGGCCGGCACCGGCAACATCGTCGAGGCGGTCCGCCAGCTCCGCGACGTCAACAGCGAGATCCGTCGGCTCCAGAACGCGCGCGAGGACGAGCTGTTCGTCGCCGCCAAGGAGCTGCAGGCGCCGTATGAGCTCGTGAAGGACGTCGCCGAGAACGGCAGACTGCCTGTCGTCAACTTCGTCGCCGGTGGCATCTCGACGCCGGCCGACGCCGCGCTCGTGATGCAGCTCGGGGCGGAGGGCGTCTTCGTCGGGTCGGGCATCTTCAAGAGCGAGGATCCCGCGCGGATGGCGAACGCCATCGTCCAGGCGACCACGTTCTTCGACGACGCCAAGAAGATCGCCGAGGTCTCGAAGGGCCTGGGCGCACCGATGCGCGGCATCGCTCTCGAGGAGATCCCGGAGCAGGAGCGCCTGGCCGTCCGCGGCTGGTAGACGTTCCTCGCCCCCGCGCTACGCTGCCCTCGTGAAGTTCGGTGTCCTCGCCCTGCAGGGCGCGTTCCGCGAGCATCTCGACACGCTCGATGCCATCGGCGTCGAGGGCGTGCGCGTGCGCGAACCCGCGGACCTCGAGGGCGTCAGCGGGCTGATCCTGCCCGGCGGTGAGAGCACGACGATGCGCCAGCTCCTCGAGCGTTGGGGGTTGCGCGGGCCGATCCTCGACCTTGCCCGGTCGGGCGCCCCGATCTTCGGGACGTGTGCGGGGATGATCGTCCTCGCGCGTGACATCGCAGGCGGCGAGGAGCCGGTGCTCCCGCTGCTCGACGTGCGCGTGGAGCGAAACGCCTTCGGCCGTCAGCTCGACTCGTTCGAGGCCGACCTCTCGGTCGATGTCCTCGGCTCGACGCCCGTGCATGCGGTCTTCATCCGGGCGCCGATCATCGAAGCGACCGGCCCCGATGTCGACGTCCTCGCTCGGCTCGACGACGGACGGATCGTGGCCGTGCGAGAGCGGAACGTGCTCGCGACGTCGTTCCACCCCGAGCTCGCCGGCGAGACGCGCTTCCATCGGCTGCTCGCGACCATGGCGGCGGAGCATGATGACCCGGGCGAGGGGTCAGGGCGCCGACCGCACCCGACCCGCCGCGCCCAGACCCGATGACCGTCACACGCCCCAAGAAGCAGGGCAAGGTCCGACCCGCGCGCCTGACCGATCTCGCGGCGCTCGGGGAATTGTCGCGCCTGTGCCAGACCGACGACTCGGGCGCCCGGTCCCTAGGGCTGCCGGTGAGTGGCCCGCCGATCGGCGTGTTCAGCTTGTTCCGGCTGCCGCTCGGCGCGTTCCGTCCCAACGACCTCATGTACGTGTACGAGGAGGGCGGGCGCATCGCCGGGCTGATCCGCGTCGAGCGTGAGTCGACGCGGGACGAGTGGACGATCGTGGAGCTCGACGGCGTCGGGATGGCGGACGCCGGGGACATCCGCTACCGGCTCGTCAACCAGCTGCTCCGCGAGGGTGCCAAGCGCGGCGCGGCCCGGTTCCACGTGGCATGCGCCGATGTCGACGGGAACGTCGAGCTGATGATGCAGGCCGGGTTCATCCGGTACGGCGAGGAGCAGATCATGTTCCGGCCCGACGGGGAACTGCCCAAGCCCTGGTCGGACAAGGCGACAGCCGCAGCCCGGATCAGGCCGGCTGAGCAGACCGACGCCCTCGCCCTCCAGCGGCTCTATACCGCCGCGACGCCCCAGCCCGTCGCCCGCCTCGAGGCGATCCGCCTGCCCGACTGGGAACGCCAGGGCAACCACTGGCGGGTGCCGCGATCGAGTCTCGCGCCCATCCTGCGGTTCGCCGATATCGAGGCGTTCGTGCAGGAGGCACCCGGCGGCGGGAAGGACGGCACCGCTCTCGACGGCTTCGTGCAGGTCGGCGTCGCCAAGGAGGACCAGCCGCATTACTTGAAGGTCCTCGCAAGGCCGGACGCCGACCCAACAGCACTCATCGGCTTCGGACTGGGCATCATCGAGGCACGGACGACGAAAGGGAGCGAACATCGACACGATCACGGCGTCATCGCCCCCGTGCGAACCTATGAAGGTCCGATCGACCACCGCCTGGAGGAAGCCGCCTTCGGAACCATCGCGAGCGTCACGCTGCTCATGAAGGAGACGCTGGTTCGCGTCGCCGAGCCCGCGCTCGTCCCGGCGGGCGTTCGATAGCCGTGGGACAGGAGGCCAGCGTGGGTCCCGATGACCGCCAGCACGAGACCATCGATGACCTCGATGTGCTGCTGGCGTCGCTGCCGCTCGAGATCGTCGAAGCGGTCCATCGACTCCCGGACCGTGAGGAGCTCATCGAGGTCGTGATGGACCTCGGTCGCCGACCCGAGGGCCGGTTCCCGGACGCCGAGGTCGCTCTCCTGGATCGCGAAGTCACCGAAGCGGATATCGCGTTCGTCATCGACCACATCGGCTCGTTCGGCGACGACAACCGGGCCGGCATCGAGCGGACGCTCCATCGCATCAGCGCGATCCGGAACCGCAACGGCAAGGTCGTCGGCCTGACGTTGCGCGTCGGGCGCGCCGTCTACGGGACGATCGAGATCATCGCCGACTTCGTCGAGACCGGGAAATCGATCCTGATCATGGGGCGGCCGGGCATCGGCAAGACCACGATGCTGCGCGAGGCCGCGCGCGTCCTGGCAGACGAGCTGGACAAGCGCGTCGTCGTGGTCGACACGTCCAACGAGATCGCCGGCGACGGGGACATCCCCCACCCGGCCATCGGACGGGCGCGGCGGATGCAGGTCCGCACGCCGTCGCTGCAGCACGAGGTGATGATCGAGGCGGTCGAGAACCACATGCCACAGGTCATCGTCATCGACGAGATCGGGACCGAGCTGGAGGCTGCCGCGGCGCGCACCATCGCCGAGCGCGGTGTGCAGCTCATCGGCACCGCGCATGGCAACAATCTCGACAACCTGATGCTCAATCCGACACTGTCCGACCTGATCGGCGGCATCCAGAGCGTGACGTTGG
>JBJMMR010000018.1:0-22167 GCA_045804645.1 Chloroflexota bacterium
ACGCGAGTCCGACGAGCCCGAGATCCCGTTGGCGGAGTCGCCACTGAACGTGGCGCGCCAGCAATATCGACCCGCCGACGTCACGTAGGCCGTCGGCGACTGGACGGTGACGGGATACGCCGTGCCGGACAGGTCGGTCGAGCCGACGCTCGTCCCGCCCGTCGTGCACAGCCCGGGACTATCGACCTTGCAGAGCGAGAAGGCGACCGATCCCGCCGGGGTGGCGGTGCCACCGGTGAGGCTGACAACGGCGGAGTCAGCGACGGCGAGGACGCCGGTGCCGATCGACGCGCCGCCCGCGGGGATGGCCGCGGTCGTGTCGGGGTCAGGCGTGGTGCTGGTAACGATCTTCGGCGTCGTCACCGTGGTCGACGTGCAGTTCGTGATCGGCGGCGCGGTCTTCAGGATCGTGTCCTTGTAGTCCGCGGTGTCCGAGTTGCCGGTCACGGTGCTCGGGATCGTGTTCGCAAAGGTCCGGCATGCGGTGCTCCCGCCGAAGATCGTCGCCGTCAGATCGACCGCGGCCTCACCGAAGAAGCCGTCGGCGCTGTACTGCGCCTGTGAGACGTTCGAGTTCAGGAGCGCGGGTGCGCCAAGCGTGAGGTTCGGCGCCGTCCCGCTCCAGGTCCGCAGGTACAGGTCCTTGCTGCCACCTTGCTGATCCCAGAGGATCATGAAGTCGCCCGATGTCCGGTTGGCCCACGGATTGCAGTTCGCGGTGAGCTGGGCATCGGTGGCGGTGTCATAGGCGCACCCGGCGGGGGCGGCGTTCTTCATGAACTCGTACGCGATGAAGCCGCTGCCGCTGTTTGAATCGCGTTCCCACGCGAAGTACAGCCAGTCATGGCTGGTGCTGCTGTCTCGCGCGGTCGCGAGCCAGGCCTGGCGCAGATCGACCTGCGCGTTCGGGTTGGTCAGCCCGAGAGTCGGCAGGCCATCGCTGTGGATGACGCCGATCTTCGTGGTGTTCGAGTTGAGCGGGCCGAGCTCCTTGGTGCTTCCGAAGATATCGGGCAGGTTCGCGGTGCCGGTGTCGGGTACCGAGCCGTCGATGGTGAATGGGCCGTCCGCCGCTAGCGCGGTCATCGGGACGGCGATGGCTCCTGCGACGACCAATGCCGTCGCCAGCATCACCGCCGCCCTGTGCCGTATGCCGGTGCTTCGTTTCGTGTTCGATCTCACGGTTGGTTCACCCCTCTCCCCCGGGTAGACCGTTGCTGAAGACGTCCTGCGTCCCCGAAGTGCGCGCTCGGTCGTGTCTCGGCAACCTCCTCGGTGACGGATGCCATCCGCGATTCGACTGGGCTACGCGGACGAGCCCTTGGTTCGCCACGACTCCGCACGACGCGGCGATGGATCCTCCGGGTGAGCGCGCCCCCCGGCGCAGCGACCGACCACGGAGGTACCGTGGTGTAGCAGTACTAACGGGCTATCTCGTGTCGCGTTACCGACACGCGAGGCAGTAGCGGTGCGGTCGAGCACCGACGTAGCGGAGGGGCGAAAAGGACCCTTCGCGCCTTCTCGGTCAGCCTCCAGGGGTGCGGTGTGGCGGCCTCACGCCTGAGCGATCAACCGGCGTCGAGGACCTCGCGGAGCATCTCGAGGTGCTCGCGATTGAGCCGCCGACCCATGAACGTGATGAGCGGTGCCATCAGGCGACCCACGCCGCGTACCTCAGGGTGTGGGTTCAGCGTCACGCGTGAACCCTCGGGCGCCGGCTCGACCAGGTACCGGCCGCTGGGCTTGATCATGCGCGACCATTCGCCCTCGAACGCGACTTCGCGCGGGACGTCGACCTGCGTTACGACGACGGTCGAATCGAACGTCTGACCCATCGCTTTGGAGACATACCGGTAGACGGCGCCGACGGCGCCTCGCTCCCCGGACACGAGCGACGTCGACTTCATGTCGCTCTGCCATCGCGGCCAGTTCTCGAGGTCGGCGAGGAAGCGGAAGACGTCATCAGGTGCCGCCCGGACGATGCCGGTCACCGTGACGTCGACCATCGGCCGATGATACGACCCGAGGACCGTCAAAAACGATCGTGCGCCAGGGGAAGAATTCCGGTTTGACACCTGCTAGCGCGTGCTAGACTCCTATCCGGCGCCGAAGACGACGCCAACCGATCAGCGGCGACACGATCACTCCTCTCGATGATTTCAGCGAGACAGGTTCGCTGAAGTCGCACGAGAAGGAGTGTTTTTCTTTGTTCACAGCAGACAAGACCCTGACCTGCGCCGATTGCGGTCAGGAGTTCGTATTCACCTCGAGCGAGCAGCAGTTCTACTCGGATCGGGGGTTCACCGAACCGCGACGCTGCGCGAGCTGCCGGGCGAGCCGTAAGGCTGCGCGAGGCGACAGCGGTGGCTCCGGTGGCTATTCAAGCGGCGGGTATTCCGGCGGCTACGACCGGGGCCCGCGCGAGATGTTCAGCGCGACGTGCTCGAACTGCGGCCGCGAGGCGCAGGTCCCGTTCCAGCCGACTAGCGGCAAGCCGGTCTACTGCAGCGACTGCTTCAAGTCGCAGCGCAGAAGCTACTGAGCTTCGCGGCTAGCGCACGGAAGCCCGGCGATATGCCGGGCTTCTTTGATTCCCGGGGGAGACACGCCCTCGTTCGTCGCCTCGTTCGGCGGTGGCAAGAGGATCGACTGCCGACGATGATGCGCGCACAGCATCGGAGGTGATCGAGAGTGGCCGAGTTCTTCCGGAGTGTCGCGCATCGGGTGACCCTGGCCGCGGGTTCGTGGCAGTTCTTCCTGATCTCGCTCATCGCGATCGGTCTGTGGGCGATCACGGGGCCGCTCTTCGGTTTCAGCGATACGTGGCAGCTGGTCATCAACACGTCGACGACGATCCTCACGTTCGTGCTCGGCGTCCTGATCCTGCTCGAGGCCAATCGCCAGGCGAAGGAGTCGAAGGTCGTGCATGACGAGCTGCTCAACCACGTGAAGGGAGCGCGCCGCTCGTTGATCAATATCGACGAGATGTCGGACGAGGAGGTCGACAAGCTCGAGGCCGACCTCCGCTCCCGTGCCAGCCGCCGGACGCGCCGCGCGAAGGAGTGATGGCGCCGGCGGCGGCCGGGTGGTGGCGGCGGCCGGGTGGTGGCGACGCACACTCCCGCACGTCACAGCGGGAATATCCGACGACGCCGAGGCCTCGCCCGAGGACGGCGGGGCCCTTGCGCGACCCCGGTGCGGTCAGTCGGCCGGTTCGAGAGCCGCCAGGAGCTTGCGGAGGAGGCCCTGGAGCTCCGCCATCTCGTCAGCATCGAGGCGGGCCAGTAGCTGTCGATCGCTCTCGGCCACGGCAACGACTGCGGCGTCGACCAGCTTCGCGCCCTCGTCGGTGAGCTCGACGATCACGCCACGGCGGTCGTCCGGATCCGGTAGTCGTCGGACGAGGCCGCGCCGCTCGAGACGATCGATCCGGCTCGTCACCCCCGCCGACGACAGCATCAGGCCCCGGCCGAGACGCGTCGGCGACAGGCGGTGCGGCGGTCCGGCCACGCGCAGCGCACTGAGCGCGCCTACCTCTCCCCTGTTTACGCCGAAGCGGCTGAACACGCCTTCCTGACGGCGCGCAAGCAGCGGCCCGATGCGGCTCAGTCGACCCGTCACCTCGAGTGGGGCCGTATCGATCTCAGGGCTCGTCGAACGCCAGCTGCCAAGCACTTCGTCGACGAGGTCATCTGTCATACACCGGACACTAGCAGACCGTCCTCTCCTTCGCTATTATCTTACTCGCGAGATACTTATATCAGCGAGAGTATCCAGAGGGGAGTTCCTCATGGACTTGAAGGCCGACCCGGCCACTCATAACGGCGACCTGCAATCGACTGGCCCTGCAACCAGCGACCGCGCACTCGTCGCCGCCATGGTCAACGGGTCCGAGCCCGCACTCGAGCGCCTCTACGACCGGCACTCGGGCGCCGTCTTTGCATCGGCGATGCAGACGAGCCGCGACGAGTGGCTCGCGACCGAGGTCGTCCAGGAGACGTTCCTCACATTGTGGGATCACGCCGATCGATTCGACCCGAACCGCGGCGAGCTGCGCTCCTGGCTGATGACCATCGCGCGCAATCGCTCGATCGACCGGTTGCGGGCCGCCGGCCGCCACGAGCGCGCGTCGAGCTTCTCAGCATTCGCGCGCCCTGCGACCGAGGCGCCCGTCGATGAGTGGCTCGCCGGCACCGGCGATCTGATCGCGGTCGGATCGGCAGAGCCACTCCCCGAGGTAGCGGTCTCGGACATGGAGACGCGTGCATCGATCGACGCCGCCATCGCCGGGCTCGACCCTGTCGAACAGCGGGTCATCGTCCTCGCCTATGACGAGGGCCTCAGCCAGTCGGAGATCGCCGCGTCGCTCGGGTGGCCGATCGGGACGGTCAAGACGCGCACCCGTCGGGCGCTTCGGCACCTCAGGGAGCAGATGACCTCGCTCGTCGCGCCGACGCCATCGATGGTCGGCCCGGCCGTCCCCTGCCCTGCCCCGTGCCCGTGAAACCACCCGGCATCCGATCGGCGTAGTGACGGCATCGCGGCACAGTGCCCGATCAACGTGTCCGTGACCAGGAGAAACCATCGATGGCAACCTTCATCGACATCCACGACCTCCCCGGCGTCAAGGCCGGCGATGTCGTCCCAGCCCACGAGGCCGACGTCCGGGTCGGTCCGAAGTTCGGCGTCGACTACCAGCACTACTGGGTCGACGAGGCCGCCGGCAAGGTCTTCTGCCTCGTCGAGGCGCCCGACCGTGAGGCCGCGATCGCGGTCCACCGCGAGGCCCACGGCCTCGTCGCCCAGGACCTCTTCGAGGTCACCCAGGGGGCATAACGCTCCCGGCCAGCGACGAGCGCCCGGCTGATCAGTCGGGCGCTCCGCGCTCCAAGTGCGCCTTGGCCGCTCGGACGGCCGCGGTGATCCCGCGCCGTCCGACGGTCGAGAAGACGAGCTCATGGGCCCAGCCCAGCGGGCCGCGCAGGCGCGACTCGAAGATCGCGTCCTGTCGGACGCGAGAGCGGCCGGCATCGAAAGGCTCGAGCGGCTCGACCTCGATGACGAGGCGAGCGTCCATCCCCTTGTCGGTCGAGAGCTGGACCTGGCGCCGCGGCGGCTCCCATTCGATGATCCGCCACTCGGCGACGTCGCTGATACCGAGGAGCCTCGTGCGCTCCCGGTAGACCTGCCCGACGCCCGGCGGGCCACTGACGTACAGGATCTCCTCGGAGAACGGGACCCAGTCGGGCGAGTGCCCGACGTCGGCGTAGAGATCCCAGACGTCGCGGGCGGAAGCATCGATGTCGATCGCCGTCGTCACTCGCCTCACCTCGTCAGGCTAGCGCCGCGGTCGCGGCGCGATCGGCCGGCGGCATGGGCGGCCGGAGGCGCGAGTGGCAGGACGCGGCGGGGTAGGACGCGCAAGTGGCAGACGCGCGAGTCGCAGGAGGCGCGGCGCTGGCGTCAGCGTGATGCACATTTCCGAGCACTGCGCGGACTATCCCTCGGTGATGCAGCTCGGCGGCATCATCGACCCGGTGGGGCCGCCCCGCTCGACCCGCCCACCGGGCGTCGACCGGTCCTCCCCGCCGAGCTGATGCAGCCGAAGTGCATCACTCCGGAGAACCTCGCCGGGCGCGCGGAAATATGCATCGGCCGACGGCCTCCGCCGGCATGCATCGGGCCGACCCCTCCCTGAGAGACCGGCCGATGCGCGAGCGCGTCGAACTGCTACGGCTTCAGCGGAAGCCGTGTGATCCAGTACTGGACGTCGGGGCCTGGCGCCGTGTTGAATCGCGAGTTCACCACGTACAGCCCGCCGAGGGTGATCGTCGCCGTCGTCGGCACATCGACGGTATCGGGAGCCGGCGTGATCTCGCCCTTGAGCCGCGCGTGGCGCAGGAACTCGCCGACGCGCAGCACCGAGACGAGGCCGTCCTGGTTCCGGACGACGTAGAGCGTCCGACCCGCGAAATGGATGCCGTCACCGTTGGTGACGAGGTAGCCGCCGGTATCGATCTTCTTCGTGTCGCCGGTCCGAGGGTTGAGGCGGAACAGGAAACCCGTGTTCGATTGGACCATCACAAGCCAACCGCCGCGCGCAGCGATCCCGTTGGCGTTGAACCCCATCTGCAGCTGGAAGTCGCCGGTCAGCGGCATGAAGAACGCCTTCGAGGGGTCGGGCAGCGTGCCGTGGTTGCCGAGCGGGATCACGCCGACGCGCGCGTTCATCGAGTCGGTGACGACCACGCGGTTGCGCGCGATGTCCAGGTCATTGAGGAACATCGGGCCGGGACCGAACGTGTAGGTCTGCAGCAGTTTCCCGTTCCGGGCATCGAAGACGCGGACCTCGCCGGTCGACGCCCCGGCCGCCCACAGTCGACCCCAGCGGTCGATATGCAGCCCGGTGGCCGCCTTGCCCGTCTCGCCGGCAACGAGGACTCGGCCCGTGCCGTTCTTGGCGTTCGCTCGCCAGATCGCTCCGTCCTTGAGCGAGCCGGCGTAGAGCCATTTGCCCCACGAGGCGATGCCTTCCGGCTGCCAGCCGTTCGGTAGGTCGATCCGAGTGGGCAGGGCCGCGCCGGAGTCGTGCGCAGCGACGGCCGGGGCAACGGCGAGCGAGATGCCCATCGCGAAGGCGACGAGCATGGCGAGGCGGCGAACGGTCGATGTCATGACGGTCCTCGGGTGCGGCTGTCGTCCGGGGTTGGGCCACCGTACCGCTGCCGGTCTTGCAAACGCGTAACAGGCAGCCAAAGGCCCGCGACGACCCGGGAGGGTCCGGTCGTCGCGGGCTCGGGCGTGAGGGCGCACGCCCCAGAGTGCGCCCACGGGGGTGGCGGAGGCTTGACGGATCAGGCCACCGTCGCGGAGGCCGAGTCGGCCGTGATCCACCGGAACAGGGTCGGGACGAGTGTCAGGGCCGCCAGCCCGACCAGGATGTAGATCAGCGACGACATCACGTTCGTATCACCGAACGAGGAGCCGGTGATCGCGGCGACGAGGTCGATCTGCGCGACACCGACGAGCAGCCAGTTCACGCCACCGACGATGACGAGTAGCAGCGCGAGCGCCTTGAGGTATTTCATGATCCGACTCTCCAGGTACGTTTCGGTTCTTGGACTCCGATGTCCAAGGTCTGTACATAGTCTAGGTGCTCACTCGTCATACTGTCAAGTGTTTGGATAGTGTTCCCGCCCCACGACGTTGGACGTTCCGCGTACCGTCGGGTCCCGCGATCGAAGGACGTTCGGCACTGGCCTTGCCGGCCTGCCGGTGGTCTCATCGAGCGTGAGGGAAACTGCACGGGAGACCGGCCATGACTGCCGTGTCCACGCAAACGCACCACCGTCGCAACCCAGTGATCGCCGGGATGGTGCTGATCACGATCGGGGCGATCTCGTGGGCGTTGACGGTCGCTGACGTCGACCCGAGCCAGTGGCTCGGTGGGAGCGGCTGGACGCTGTTCATCTTCATCCCCGGCCTCGTCCTCTTCGTCAGTGGGCTGTTCGCCCAGGACGAGCCGGCTGTCGGGCTCACGATCGCCGGTTCGATCGTCATGACGGTCGCCGCGATGCTGTTCGCGATGGACCGAACGGAACACTACGAGGCGTGGGCGTATGCGTGGACGCTGATCCCAGGCGCGGCCGGCATCGGCGTACTGATCCACGGGTTCCAGTCCGATGATCACGGCAAGATCGGAGCGGGGAGCCGGCTCATCCTGATCTCGCTGGTGATGTTCGGGGTCGGCGCGTTCTTCTTCGAGACGATCTTCCAGACCGGCGCGGTCCCGTTCGGGGTGGGTGGCTTCTGGCCGATGATGCTGGTCGTCGTGGGCGTCGTCGTGATCGCGATGGCTTTTCTGCGAGAGCCGCGCCGGAGGGAGCGGCGGTAGAGCCGGAAGGACCCTAGACCCAGCCCAGCGAGCGCTCGACGCCCTGGTGCCATCGCGCCAGGGCGTTGGTGCGTTCCTCGCCTGTTATCCGCGGCTCCCAGCGACGTGTCGAGCTGGACATCGATCGCAGCTCGTCAAGGTCGTCCCAGAACCCCACGGCAAGGCCCGCGGCATACGCAGCACCGAGGGCCGTTGTCTCGGTCATCTCGGGCACGACCACGGCACTCCCGAGGATGTCGGCCTGGGTCTGCATCAGTAACCCGTTCCGGGTCATGCCGCCGTCGACCCGCAGTTCCCCGGGGAGTGGCGTCCCGAGGTCCGCCGCCATGGCCTCCGCGAGATCGGCGACCTGGTATGCGGTCGCCTCGAGCGAGGCTCGAGCGATGTGGGCCTTGGTGGTGTACCGGGTCAGCCCACAGATCGTCCCGCGGGCATCGGGTCGCCAATACGGCGCGAACAGCCCGGAGAACGCGGGGACGATGACGACGTCCCCGGAGTCCGGCACCGAACGGGCAAGGGCCTCGATCTCGTCGGCGGAGTCGATGATCCCGAGGTCGTCGCGCAGCCACTGGACCAGCGCGCCCGCGACGGCGACCGAGCCTTCGAGCGCGTAGGTCGTCGGGGCATCACGGCCGCCAAGCCGGGCGGCGACGGTCGTGATCAGCCCGTGGCTGCTCGCCACGGGCGTGATGCCTGTATGCATCAACATGAAGGCGCCGGTGCCGTAGGTGCACTTCGCTTTCCCGGCCTCGAAGCAGGTCTGCCCGAACAGCGCGGCATGCTGGTCGCCGAGCATCGCCGCCATCGGAACGCCGGCGAAGTCGTCGACACCCGTTCCGTACACGTCGGACGAGCTGCGTATCTCGGGGAGCACGGACGGCGGGATCCCAAGCTCATCGAGGATCTCGTCGTCCCACTCGCACGTCGTGAGGTCCATGAGCATCGTCCGACTCGCGTTCGTGACGTCGGTCGCGTGGACCCCACCATCGATGCCGCCGGTCAGGTTCCAGAGCAGCCACGTGTCCACCGTGCCGAAGGCGAGTTCGGCGGGATCACGGTCGACCGCGTCAAGGATCCACTGCAGCTTGAGGGCGCTCGAGTAGGTCGACACGGGAAGACCGGTCTTCGCTCGGAATCGATCGAGGTCGCCGATCCGTGCCACCGCGTCCGCCGTCCGCGTGTCCTGCCACACGACCGCCGGGTGGACGGGGCGACCCGTGCGTCGATGCCACACCACGGTCGTCTCGCGCTGATTGCTGATCCCGACCGCCGCGAGGGCGTTCGCGTCCACGCCAGCCTCGCGCATCGCGATCCGCGCGCAGGTCCGAACGCGCTCGAGGATCTCGTCGGGATCGTGTTCGACCCAACCCGGTCGAGGCGCGATCTGTCGATGCTCGAGCTGGTGGCTCGCGACGACGTGCCCGGAGTGGTCGATCAGGAGGCATCGACTGCTGGTCGTCCCCTGATCGATGGCCGCGATCAGGGATCGCGCGGCCTGCGTCACGAGACCGCGATCCTGCCTCGCTTACACGTCGTTCCGCGCATCGCCACCATCGCGTTCATGGTAGGACGGTCGCACCGTCAGATCCCGATGGGCAGGTGCGTGCGGCGCCCCACGCCGTCGTCCGTCCTGCGGCGGTGGTCGGTAGCCGGGTCGCTCGAGGCCACGTCACCACGCCATGGCGTTATGCGTGTGGTGCATCGCGCCCCAAGTCCTTCCGGCCGGCCCCCTCGCCTACCGCCTGCCATCGCGACCGCCGTGATGCAGCCGAGCTGCATCACAACACCCTCCCCCTTGCGAAGGCGCGATGTATGCATCGCGGCTCCATCGCCGCTCCACATTCCGGCGCGAGCATCCCGAACAGAAAGGAGCTCACGCAACCATGCGCAATCTCTTCATCGGACTTCTCGTCGTCGCGGCCCTCGTCATCGGCGGCGGGATCATCGCCCAGACGGCCTACCAGGCCGGGCTCTCGACGGCAGTCACGACGGCCGCCGCGAACGCGCCCGCTGGAACGGTGGTCACGCCCGTCGCGCCCTATCCGTATCCGTACTACGGCGGGTGGGGTTGGGGTCACGGCTTCCCGTTCCTCGGGTTCATCGGGTTCTTCCTCTTCGTATTCCTCATCTTCGGGGTGATGCGGGCGATCTTCTGGCGCGGCCGCGGCTGGGGTGGGCCCGGCGGTCGAGGAGGCTGGGGCGGCCCTGGCGGCTACGGCCCAGGCGGCTACGGCTACGGCGGGCCCGGCGGCTCTAGCAAGTCGGGCGACCACGACCATCGGGCGCGTTTCCAGGAGGCGTTCGACGAGATGCATCGCCAGTCACACGGCGAGGCATCGTCGACGCGATCTGACCCGACCACGCCGACGCAGCAGGACTCTGGCGCCTGACGCGCCCGACCTCGACGAGCGCCCTCCCGAACCCTTCGGGAGGGCGTAGCCATGTCGTTAGGATGCCTCCGGTGAGAACGCCGTCATGAGCCGCACGATCCTCGTCGTCGACGACGAGCCACGGATCGTCGAACTGGCACGCGACTACCTCGAACACGCCGGCTTCCGCGTCATCACCGCGGACGACGGTCGCCGGGCCGTCGAGGCGGCTCGGCGGGAGCGACCGGATCTGGTCGTGCTCGATCTCGGCCTGCCAGGGCTCGATGGGCTCGAGGTGACTCGAGACCTGCGGCGTGATGGTTCGATCCCGATCGTCATGGTCACGGCGCGGGACGACGAGCTCGACAAGCTGCTCGGGCTCGAACTCGGGGCCGACGACTACCTCACGAAGCCGTTCTCGCCGCGGGAGCTCGTCGCGCGGGTCAAGGCCGTGCTGCGTCGAACCGATCGACCCCCGGATCCTTCGGACGTCATCCGGGTCGGGGAGTTGCAGCTCGACGTTCCGAAGATGCGAACCGAGGTCGCGGGCCGGAGCATCGATCTGACCCCGACCGAGTTCACGCTGCTCGCGACGCTCGCGCAGCAGCCCGGGCGGATCTTCACGCGGAGCCAGCTGCTCGACGCGCTCCACGGCGTCGCATTCGAGAGCTACGAGCGGGCGATCGACTCGCACATCAAGAACCTGCGGCGCAAGCTCGAGCCCGACCCGCGCCAGCCGCGCTTCGTGCTTACGGTGTACGGCGTCGGCTATCGACTGGCCGACGATCGATGACCGAACCTCGACCGGACTGGCGCGCCTACAGGCGCGAGATGTGGCGGCGACGACGGGCCGACCGCCGTGCGGGTCGGGATGGCAGGGAGTGGCACGGTCCGCCGTGGCCGGCGTTCGGGTGCCTGTTCGCGCTCGCCTTCCTTGTCATCGCGTGGGCGATCGTCACCCTGGTCGCGACGGCGTTCGCGCAACTCGGGCCGGTCCCCGTCCTGATCGCTGCGATCGTGGTGCTCGTCGTTCTCTTCGGCTCGAGCGGTCCGGTCCGGCGGTCCGCGCGCGTCCTCGATTCGATCGTCGATGCGACCCGACGTGTCGAGGGCGGCGATTACACGACACGCGTCAGTACGCCGTCCCGTGCCTGGCGGCCGATCCGCCAGCTTGCCCGCGGCTTCAACACGATGGTCGAGCGGCTCGAACGCGACGAGGACCAGCGTCGGACATTGCTCAACGATGTGAGCCACGAGCTGCGGACACCCCTCACCGTCATCGCCGGCAACGTGGAGGCGATGATCGATGGCGTCCACCCAGCCGACGAGGCGCACCTCAGCGCGATCCTCGACGAAGCGCGCGTGATGGAGCGACTGATCGACGACCTGCGGACCGTGGCATTGTCAGAGGCGGGGACACTCACGCTGCACAAGGAACCGACCGATCTCGACCTGCTCGTCGAGGAGGTGGTCCGATCGTTCGAGGGCTCGGCGGGGAGTGCCGGCGTCACGGTTCGTGCCGATGTCCCATCCGACCTCCCGATCCTCGATGTCGACCCGGTCCGGATCCGCGAGGTGCTCGCGAACCTCGTCGCGAATGGCGTCCGGCACACGGCGTCGGGCGGGACGGTCGTGGTAAAGGGCGAGCTGGAAGGCGGCCGACTGGCGCTCCGCGTCACAGACACCGGCCCCGGCATCGATCCCGAGTTGCTCCCCCACGTCTTCGAGCGATTCGCGAAGGGTGCCGACTCGACAGGGTCGGGGCTCGGCCTCGCGATCGCGCGCAACCTCGTCGTCGCACACGGCGGGGAGCTGGTCGTCGAGGCGACCGGGACTGCCGGTTCGACGTTCCGGGTGACGCTGCCGACCTGACGATCTGGTGCGTCCGCGCACCACATGTCGCGTACGCGACTTCGCGCAATGACCCCGTAGTACGAAAGTACTGCTGCCAGCCGGGGGGCCGGCCTGGGGGATAGAGGGGTCACCGATGATTCGGACGTTCACGGGCGCCCGCGGCGCCCTTGTCGTGTCATGCCTGCTCATCGTGGGCTGCACGCAGATCCCGGGCGCGAGCCAGGCCGTCATCGCGCCATCGACTGCGCCGACTCCGACGCTCCCCGACACCGGACGATCGGCCTCGCCAGGCGTCTCGCCGAGTGCGTCCGCGAGTGCCTCCGCGAGCGCCGAGTCGAGCCCGTCCGGGGATCCGGCGAAGCCACAGTTCCCTGCGTTCGACGCCTCGAAGTTCTCGAACGGCTCGAACATCACGAATGCGTGGCTTCCGCTGCAGCCGGGTCGGCGCTGGATCGAGGACGGCGTGACGATCGAGGAAGGCGAGCGCATGCCGCACAGGATCGTCTTCACCGTCACGAACCTGACGAAGACGATCGAAGGCGTCCCCACGGTCGTCGCCTACGTCGAGGACTACGCCGAGGGCGAGCTCGTCGAGAAGGAGATCGCCTTCTACGCGCAGGACGACGACGGGGCGGTCTGGTACTTCGGCGAGCACCCGGAGGAGTACGAGGAAGGCGAGTTCGCCGCGGCTCCGACCTGGATCGCCGGCATCGCGGACGCGAAGCCCGGGATCAAGGTCCTCGGTGACCCCTCGATGCAGACACAGGCGCTGTATCAGGGCTGGGCGCCGAAGGTCGACTGGAACGACTACGGGCGCCTCGACGAGCACGAAGACCAGGACTGCGTGACCGCCGGCTGCTTCGACGACGTCTACCGCTTCGCCGAGTCGAGCGACGAGGAGGCGGGCATCTTCCAGCTCAAGTCGTACGCGAAGGGGATCGGCGAGATCCGGACGGGCGCCCGGGGTGGCGGCGACTCACAGGAGGACCTCTCCCTCAAGTCGACGGCGGTCCTCACGGGCGCCGCGCTCGAGAAGTTCGACGACATCGCCCGCGCCATGGAGGCGCACGCGTACGAGATCAGCCCGGACGTCTACGGCAAGACCGACAGGATGCATTAAGCCAGCCCCTACGGGCGCTACGGTCGCTAGGGGCGCGTGACCCTCACATCGTCGACCGCGGCCTCGACCAACGACTCGGGGCCGCCGTCCGTCGCGACGAACACGATGCGGATCGTCTGGCCGGCCCATGGCGTCAAGGCGATCGAGGCCGAAGCCCACGCCGCGCGATCGGTGTTCGCGGCGCCCGTCTCAGCCCGCACGAGCGTGCGCGTGCCGTCACCCTCCTCGACGAAGGCCTGGAACGAATCGGCGGACGACGCGTTCGAGGCGTGCGCGAGGTAGTAGCGGAACGTCAACCTGCCCACGGCGCTGGGTAGCGCGATGGCGGGGGACCTGATGCTCGTCCGGCCGCCATCGACATCGTTGGCACTCGACGTCGAACCGGCACTCGCGCCGGTCACGAGCACGTAGCGACCGGACGCCGCGGTCCCCGACTGGTAGTTCGTCGGACCCGGATCCGCTCGCTGCCAGCGACCGCTCGTCGCGGTGTCGTTCCGGAGTGGGTCGACCTGCCAGCCGCGACTCAACTCGATGTCGTCGTAGAACGGGCCGCAGTTCGTCTGGACCTTGCCGATCGGCGACCACACGCAGCCCGCCACATCGATGAGATAGAGGACCGCCGACCGGTTTCGCAACGTCTCTCGGCCGATGACCTCGTCGGGCGGGTAGAACCGACTCAGCTCACCGGACGAGCGCGGGTACATCTCCAGCGTGTACATGAAGATCCGGTGGCGACCGTATGCCCAGTCGATCTCGTCGCCGTCGGTGATGTAGAGCCCGCTCGACTGCATCGGCCGATAGCCGTTCTTCCCGGCGATCTTCTGACCGATCGCCACCAGGGCGGCATGATCGTCGCGGGTCATGTCGAGCGGGATATCGGCGTAGGTGTAGCCGTACGGCCACAGGACTTGCTCGCCGGCCGTGTGGAACGTGATCGCGGCACGGATCTGCTGACGCCCGTTGACGACGCGGCTGTTGATGAAGTCGCGCAGCGCTCGCGTCTCGGGCGCCGAGAACGCCTTCGGGCCGCGGTACGTCAAGGACGCGGTCGACCCGGACGAGCCCCCGCAGCAGCCCCAGTGGTAGTCGTAGTTCCGGTTGAGGTCCGTCCCGACGTTCGTGCTGCCGGCATTCGGCTGACGGTTCTTGCGCCAGCCACGGTACGGGGAACCGGTGAGGTCGTATTCGCCTCCATCGGGGTTGACCATGAACACGATATAGATCTCGCGGGTATCAACGAGGCGCTTGATGGTCGAGTCGGTCGAATAGCCGTCGCTCAGCCAGCGCAGGACGGCGAGTGCCTGCTCCACGGTGAGGTGCTCGCGAGCGTGGTGCAGCGCATCGAAGAGCACTTCGGGTTCGTTCTCGTCGGTCGCGACGTTGTCCGAGATCTTCGCGGCCCAGATCTGACGGTGCTGATAACTCTCGCCGATCGAGAACTTGCGGACGATCGTCGGGTGCGCGGCGACCGCTTTGTCGAGCTGGGCGACCATCTCGGCATAGCTGTGATACCGCGAGTCGGCGGGCGGGAAGTCGGCAGCGCGGACCCCGAGGGGCGCGGCGAGCGCGAGCAACAGGAGTCCGACAAGGGCGGCGGGGACGCGACGCATGGCGGGCAGTCTGACGGCTCCGTGCGCCCGGCGTCACGCCGCGATGGGACTACGCGACGCACGTACTGGAACATCGCCGACCCCTCGGACGTCGGAGGGACCTGACGGAGCCGACCCATGGGGGGTGGGGCCCGTCCCACAGGAGGATCGCTGATGCGATCGATCACCCGTGCCGGCAGGCGGCCCATCGCCCTCGCCGCCGGCCTCCTCCTGGTCGCCTTCAGCGCGGCCCCCGCTCTAGCCTGCGGCGGGCTCATCGGTCCCAACGGGGCGGTCAATCTCCTGCGGACGACGACGTTCGCGGGCTATCACGACGGGGTCGAGCACTACGTGACGGCCTTCCAGTTCGCGGGAGGCGGCGGCAAGTTCGGCAGCCTCACGCCACTCCCCGGGGTACCGACGAGTGTCGAGAAGGGCGGCGACTGGACCCTTCAGCGGCTCATCCGCGAGACCGATCCACCCGCCCCAGACGCGTTCCTGCGCGCGGCCGCGCTGCCCGCGGCGAGCGCCGAGGTCCTGATGCAGGTGAAGATCGATGCGCTCGACCTCACCGTGCTGAAAGGTGGCGCCGAGGAAGTCGGAACGTGGGCGACGGACCATGGCTTCCGCCTCCCGCCCGATGCGCCCGAAGTCCTCGACTTCTACGCGCAGCGCAGCCCGATCTTCCTTGCCGCCGCGTTCGACGGCGACGCGGCCAAAGCCCGCGGCCAGAACATCGGCGACGGAACGCCGGTCCACATCTCGATCCCGACCGACAACCCGTGGGTGCCGCTGCGGATCCTCGCCCTCGGCAAGACCGCGAGCGAGATCGTCCAAGCCGACGTGTACATGCTGACCGACGAGTCGCCCGCGATGCTCCCCTACCCCGACGGGGCAAACGGCATGACGCTGCAGCATTCCGCTCCGGCGACCGACCAGCTCCTGTCGGATCTGCGGTCCGACCGTGGGATGGACTGGGTTCCGGAGGCGGGTTGGCTGACGAAGATCGGCATCGATGCCGAGGCGCCGCAGCTCGGCTATGACCTCGCGGTCGACGTGTCCGGCGCGAATGCGCCGTCGCGCGTGGCGGCGGGTCTCGAGATGCCCGATGCGACGGATCCAGCCGTCATGGCGTCGATCCGGTGGTTCGCCGGCGCGTCGGTCGTCGGCCTCGGGATCGGCGCCGTCATCTGGCTCGTCGCGAAGCACCAGATCGATTCGAGGCTCAACCCCGCGTGAGAGCTCTCGGGCTGATCCTGGCCTCGGTCGGGCTCGCCGTGCTCGCCGCCGCGTGGACCGGGGGACCGGCGCGCGGCGGCGGCTCGACGTCGGCCGAGATCAGTATCCACTTCTCGCGGTACACGCCTGCCGAGATCGTCGCAACCGCCGGCGTCCCGATCACCGTCACGCTGATCAATACGGACCCGATCGACCATGAATGGCTGGTCGGGGACGCCGCGTTCCATGAGCGGCACCGGACGGGAACCGAGCAACATCACGGAGTTCGTCCGAATGAGGTGTCGCTGGCGCCGGGCGAGTCGAAGACGACGACCGTCGTCTTTGATGCACCTGGGGAATACCTGTACATCTGCCACCTGCCGGGCCATGAGGCCTACGGGATGGCGGGCGTGCTCAAGGTGCTGCCGGCGCCATAGGTCTGGCGGTGTCTGGCGTGTCGTCCCGCGCGTCCCGCCGGTTCCCCACCCCGCAAGCGTGATGCACATTTCCCCGCGCCCGGCGGGAGGTTCTTCCGTGATGCACTTCGGCTGCATTGAACGCCAGCTCGCGGCCGTCACGGACGGGGGGTATCACGGCGGGGTGAGTCGCGCAGGCGAGATGCATCAACGAGGAAGGTTCCGCCCTCGGTCGAAATGTATGCATCAACTGATGAGCCGGCCGATCGCCGCCAAATGCGCCCGACGAAATGGGTCCGACGAAACCCGGCGTCGCGCGCGACGCCGACGGGAAGCCCCTAGCGAGGATCGAGCTTCGGTGGCTCGTGCGTGACAGGCGGGAGGTCAAGCCCCGCGACCCATCGGGCGATCTCGTCGGCCGCGGCGACCCACACGCCGTCCATCGACTGCGCTCGTTCGATCAGGCCCTCGAGCGCGATCGCGCGGGCCGGTCGACCGCTGATGAATGGGTGCATGGTGAGGTCGAACAGGCCGCCGACGTCGACGATCCCTTCGAGCTCCTCGAACCATGCATCGCATACGACCGACGGCGCGAGGATCGGCGACGTCGCGTAGCCGGGCACGTAGTTGTATCGGTTCCAGTCGTCGAGGCTCCAATGCATCGGCAGCTCGATGAGGCCCGACGCCCAGCGATACGGGTGGTCGGAATCCATCATGCCGGAGCTGTAGGTGAAGCCGTTGCGGGCGAGCAGATCCGGCGTCCGGAAGTTCATATCGCACGACGGAGCGCGATAACCGATCGGCCGGATGCCGGCGACCGAATCGAGCGCCTCGAGACCACGCGTCAGATACCCCTGCTCCGTCGCTTCGTCCTTGCCGCGGACGCTCTCGTGCATGTACCCGTGGTGGCCGATCTCGTGACCCGCGTCGCGGATCGACCTGATGACATCAGGCCACGTCTCTGCGACCCAGCCCGGGACGAAGAACGTCGTGCGGAGCCTGCGACGGTCGAGCATCCGAAGCAGACGCGGCACCGCGACCTTCGGC
Organism: Chloroflexota bacterium; assembly: GCA_045804645.1. GTDB lineage: Bacteria > Chloroflexota > Limnocylindria > Limnocylindrales > CSP1-4 > SPCO01. The sequence goes on from JBJMMR010000018.1 coordinate 17,508, forward strand.
CCGTAGCGCTGGTGGCCGATGACATCGAGGTAGTCGATGACCTCGGGATGGTCGGTCAACATGACGGCTTCCGCGTCGACATCGAACGTGAACATCGCAGCGGCGCGGTAGCCGTCGGGCCAGCGGAAACCGGGGGGCGATGCGTCCATGCGGCAACGATACTGGGTCGATGCGGGCGGAACCGGGAGTGATGGCGGAACGAGATCGGTGAGGGCGCAACCGGGACGCGGCGACGGCGTTCGCGCGGTCGTGCTCGAGGAGATCGGACGCCCCGCGCTGGTGCGTGAGCTCGAGCTGATCGAACCACGCGCCGGCGAGGTTCGCGTCCGGATGCTGGCGTCCGGCGTGTGCCACTCCGATCTCCACGTCCGGGACGGCGAGTGGGATCGACCGACACCGATCGTGATGGGCCACGAAGGGGCGGGTGTCGTCGACGCGATCGGCCCCGGCGTGACGTCGCCACGAGTCGGCGAACTGGTCGCGCTGTCGTGGCTGATCCCGTGCGGTGTGTGTCGATCGTGCCGTCGCGGCCGGATCTGGGAGTGTCCCGACTCCCCGTCCTACCGCCACACGCTGTCCGACGGCGAGACGGCGTTCCGCGGCGTCCGCTCCTACTGCGCGATCGCGACCATGGCCGAGGCGTCGGTCGTGCCGGCTGCGGCCGCCATCCCACTCCCCGATGGCGTCGACCCTGGGGCGGCTGCGCTCATCGGCTGCTGCGTGACGACCGGCGTGGGCGCCGTCCTCAAGACCGCCGCGGTCCCTGCCGGTTCATCGGTCGCGGTGATCGGCCTCGGCGGTGTCGGACTGTCCGTCGTGATGGGCGCCGTCCTCGCGAACGCCTCTCGGATCGTCGCGATCGACCGGATGGAAGCGAAGCTCGAATCGGCTCGCTCGATGGGCGCGACCGACGGCCTGCTCGCCGCCGATGATCCGGGTGACACAGCGGCTGCGCTTCGCGACCTCACCGACGGCGGACCGGACTTCGTGTTCGAGGCGATCGGACGACCCTCGACGGTCGAGCTCGCGATCTCGTCGCTGCCGGTCGGTGGGACCGCGGTGCTCGTCGGTATGACGCCCATCGGCGAACGCGCCGCGTTCGAGGTCTTCCCCTTCGTCGACGGCGCGCGGCGGATCATCGGCTCCAACTACGGCTCAGCCGAGCCAGCGATCGACTTTCCGCGGTACGCGCGATGGGCGGTCGAGGGGCGGCTTCCGGTCGAGCGCCTTATCGATCGGCGCATCCGCATCGACGACATCGAAGACGCCTTCGCACAGATGCGTGCTGGGCGTTACGTCCGCCAGGTCATCGAGTTCTAGACGGTCGCGCGGTCGCCGGCGTCGAACCGTCCCGCTGGTCGATCGTCGACGCCTGCGGCGGGACAGCATCGGCATCGGGTGGTGGGATCACGGGCGGTTCCGGCTCTGCGATGGGTGGCAGCAGATCGCCTTCGGTGATCAGCCGCGACCCGCGCCCGTGCGTGAGGAACGACCACGCCCAGCGGGTCAGGACGACCAGCCGGTTCGTGAACCCGATCAGGTACGCGATATGGATGCCAAGCCAGAGCAGCCATGCGGTGAAGCCGCCCTGCTGTCCGAACGGGCCCATCCACGGGATGTCGGTCACCGCCGACAGGCGGCCGATGACGGCGACATCGCCGTGGTTGCTATAGCGGTACGGCTCGTAGGGACGGCCGAGGATGCGCCGGCGGATCACCTTTGCCGCATACGAGCCACCCTGGATGCCGCCCTGGGCGACGCCCGGCGTCGCGCGTTCCGGTTTCCACGGCTGCACCGCGGCGTCGCCGACGACGAAGATCTCGGGATGGCCGGGGATCGTCAGGTCGGGACCGACGAGGACACGTCCTGCGCGATCGGTCTCGGCGCCCGTTGCCGCCGCCACCTTCTTCGCGAACGAGGACGCGACCACGCCGGCGCCCCACAGCACCGTTCGCGTCGGGATCGTTTCCTCGGCGGCCTCTCGATCGGCGGTCGGGCGGACCCGGACGCACGACTCGTCGATGTGGGTCACGGTCATCTCGAGACGAACGTCGACCCCGAGCCGTTCAAGCTGGCGCTTGGCCGACGCCGATCGACCGGGCGGGAAGGTCGGCAGCACGCGATCCATCGCCTCGATGAGGATGATCCGGGCGTCCGACGGATCGATCGCGCGGAAGTCGCTTCGGAGCGTGTCGCGGGCGATCTCGCCGAGCGAGCCCGCCAGCTCGACGCCGGTCGGCCCGCCACCGACCAGCACGAAGGTCATCCACTCGCGTCGTCGCTCCGAGTCAGCTTCCCGTTCCGCGGCCTCGAACGCGATCAGGATGCGCCGCCTGATCTCGATCGCGTCCTCGAGCGTCTTGAGGCCCTGGGCGTGTTCGGCCCAATCGTCGTGTCCGAAGAATGTGTGATGCGCACCGGTCGCGACGACGAGCGTGTCGTACGCGATGGTGCCGCCGTCCGAGACCTGGACTTCGCCCTTCTCGACATCGATGCCGACGGCTTCCCCGAGGATCACCGTCGCGTTGCGCTGTCGCGCGAGGACCGACCGGAGCGGCTGGGCGATCTCGCCCGGGGCCAGGGCACCCGTCGCGACCTGGTAGAGCATCGGCTGGAAGAGGTGGAAATTGCGGCGGTCGAGCAGCGTGACCGCGACTTCCGGGTCGCTGCGCAGGTTACGTGCGGCGTACAGGCCCGCGAACCCACCACCGACGATCAGGACCCGGTGGCGGGCCCAGCCCCCAGGCGCGGCTGTCACGCCGCAGGCGTATCGTCAGGATCCGGTACGGGGCCCGGGCCGGCGACGACGGCACGTCGGGGGCGTGCGACAGCGGGTCGACCGACGGGATGGCCGGGTCCGACCGGGACGGGGCTCGGCGGTCGTGCGACGCGTCGCCCATGCGAGACCTCTGCCACCTCGGTCATGGCGGCGACGTCGGGGAGTGCTGCTCGATCCTGTCGTGCCTGCAACGCCTCGAGGGCCTCGTCCTCGACCCAGACGTCCTCGGCGCGATCGATGCGGCTCATCGGTCGTGGCTCGGCCATCCGCCCGCCGCCGAGATCGAGGCCAGGACCGACGGGCGTCAGTCGGATCGGGCCAGTCGGATGGGCATCGATCACTTCGAGATCCTCATCCGCCGGCGAGTCGCACCGGTAGCAGCGCGACATCCGAAGCTCGTTGACGGACCGGCAGTTGGCGCACACCCACATCGAGGACGCGTCCATGCCGCCCATGCGCTTGTTGCGGGGCTGGACGACGAACCGGTACAGGAGCCAGACGGAGGTGGGACCCCCGAGCAGGACGATGGCGATCAAGATGGGCGGCACGAGACCGATCCCGGCTCGCAGCGCAGTTACCCACTGTTCGACGTCGACCTGCACGCTTACGCCCCCTGCACGGGCCTAGACTACACCGCTCTCCACCGCTGCAAACCCATCGACGCGCTCGATTCCGTGCTCCGGAACGTTTTGATATGCGGCTGCCGCACCAGCACCGTGCAGCCGCTGCTCGCTAGCAGCCGCTGCTCGCTACTTGTCGCGCTCGGCCGCCGAGGTGAGCGCTGCCTGCGCCGCGGCGAGTCGCGCGACCGGCACCCGGAACGGCGAGCACGAGACGTAGTCGAGGCCGAGCTTCTCGCATTTCATGATCGAGGCCGGGTCCCCGCCATGCTCGCCGCAGATCCCGATCTCGAGGTCGGGGCGGGTCGCGCGACCCTTGTCGACCGCGACCTTCATCAGCCCGGCGACCGCGTCGTCCAGGGTCTGGAACGGGTTGACCGGCAGGATGCCTTCCTCGACGTACTTCAAGAGGAAGCCACCCTCAGCGTCGTCACGGCTGTAGCCGAACGTCATCTGCGTCAGGTCGTTGGTGCCGAAGCTGAAGAACGCCGCGTCGCGAGCGATCTCGTCGGCCGTCAAGGCACCGCGCGGCACCTCGATCATCGTCCCGAACTTGTAGTCGACGTCGACACCCGCCGCGTCCGCGATGGCCTTGGCCTCCGCCTCGAGGATCTCGCGGGTCCGCGTCAGCTCGTTCACGTGCCCGACGAGCGGGATCATGATCTTCGCGATCGGGTTGCCACCCGCCTTCCGGACGGCGATCTGCGCGTTCAGGATCGCCCGCGTCTGGATCTTCACGAAGTCCGGGATCATCAGGCCGAGCCGGCAACCACGAAGCCCGAGCATCGGGTTCTGCTCGTGCATCGACTTGATCGCGGCCAGAAGCTGCTTGTCCTCCTCGCTCGCGCCGCCGGTCGCCTCGGCACGGGTGACCTTGACGAGCTGGTCCTCGAGGTTCGGCAGGAACTCGTGGAGCGGCGGGTCGATCAGGCGGATCACGACGGGCAGCCCGTCCATCGCCCGGAAGATGCCCTCGAAGTCCCCTTGCTGGAGCTGCTCGAGCTTGGCCATCGCACTGTCGAAGGTCGCGATCGAATCGAGCTCGTCCGCCGTCAGCGTGTCGGCGGCGGCCTCCTTCGCCTTGGCGCGCGTGGCCTGGTTCGCGACGAGGATGGCGCCTCGGACGATCTCGAGCCGATCGCCCTCGCGGAACATGTGCTCGGTCCGGCACAGCCCGATCCCCTCTGCGCCGTAGCTCCTGGCCTGGGCGGCCTCCTCGGGCTTGTCGGCGTTCGTCCACACGCCCATCCGCCGGACGTCG